>CAZNPL010000137.1:0-1014 GCA_964574815.1 uncultured Phycisphaeraceae bacterium | reverse complement strand
TCGCTCCGTCGCTCGGGACGATCTCGATCACCTGCCCGTTGTGGTCGTAGAAGCGCTTGGTGAAAGTGTACACCGATCCGACCGGATCGGCCGTCACGTCGTAGTTCCGGGTTTCCGCGACCAGCCCCCGCGCGTTGTAGATGGTCTCGGAGAGCGAAATGGGCCGATCCGCCCCGCAGGCCGTCAGGATGTCGGCCGCCGTCGGCACATGGCTGACGTGATCCAGTGCCCGTGGGTCGGCCACGCCGCCCGACGGCGCCGTGGCCCCGAACTCGGCCACGAAGCGAACCCGATCCAGGTTGTCGTACCAGGTCAGGCTGTGGCTGACCGCCGTGTCGCCCGAGTCGTCTTGCTGCACCCATACGTCGCGCATCCGCCAGTCGTACGCATGCCGCTCGGCCCAGCCGATGTCGTCCTCGTTCTGGCACGTGATGATGTCCTGGTTTTCATCGCACAGACATGTGGCGCAATCCTCGGCGGTACTATAGTACTGGTTAAGCGGCTTCTCGCGGTACGAGCGAATCTCGACCAATTCGTCGGCATCGGTCACACCGCTGCCGTAGTACCGCTTCTCGATCAGGACCAGATCATCGTTCCAGTCAGCCGGATTGGTCGAACTGCTCGTGCCCCATGCCGGGTGCACGTCGGCCGTCCCGCGGTAAGTATGCGTCAGGCGCCCGCGGGAGTCGTACACCGTCCGTGTGACCGTGCCGCTTGGGCCTTCCGTCCGGCTGATCTTGCCGAATCCGTCGTAGCTGAGCTTCGTCTGGGCCGACTCATCCAGCGACGCCGTCTCGCTCTTGCCCACAATCACCCCGGTCACCCGCCCGTTGCCGTCGTAAGCGGGCGTGACCGCCGCGATGCTCACGTAATCGCTGTGCGTATGCGGCGGCGGTTCGGTCGAGATCAGATCAACCTGTTTCGTCCAGATCAGCTTGCCGCCTTCGAACCGTGTAATCTGTGTCCTTCCGGCAAGGCTGCGTGCGGGTTTTTTCTCCGGTGGCGGCCGGTCAG
>CAZNPL010000136.1:0-1059 GCA_964574815.1 uncultured Phycisphaeraceae bacterium | reverse complement strand
TGTTCCATCCCGGATGATCACATTTCCCCTCGGCGATCCGCCCTCTTCATGGCAAGATCGGTTCTGAGGGATCTTCGGGACGGGGGACGATCATGCTGATCCATCTTCACAAGCAGGCCACGACGACGCCCAAGGTGCGCGCGGCGATCCAGGAGAGCGACGAGCTCGGGACGGTTGTGGCCGACCGCTTCGGGGTGACGCCGCAGACGATATACAAATGGCGCAAGCGCGACACCGTCGAGGATCGCAGCCACACGCCGCATCGGCTGCAGACCACCCTGACGCCTGCCCAGGAGGCCGTGGCGGTGGCGTTGCGAAAAACGCTGCTGGTCTCGCTTGACGACCTGCTGGCGGTGGTACGCGAGTTCCTGAACCCGCATGTCTCGCGCTCGGGTCTGGATCGTTGCCTGCGTCGGCATGGTGTGGGCAACCTGCGCGACCTGCAGGCCAAGGCGGCGCGGCCGAAGCGCAGCGGCTTCAAGGCCTACGAGCCCGGCTACATCCACATCGACGTGAAGTATCTGCCTCAAATGGCTGACGAAACCTCGCGGCGCTACCTGTTCGTGGCGATTGATCGCGCCACCCGCTGGGTGTTCATCCGCATCTTCAAGGCCAAGACCGCGGCCAATGCCCGGCGCTTCCTGCGCGACCTGGAGCGCGCCTGCCCGATCCGCATCCGCACCATCCTGACTGATAACGGCAAGGAGTTCACCGACCGTCTGTTCGGCCTGCGCAAGCGTGCCGCGACGGGTGAGCACGAGTTCGACAAGCTTTGCACCGAGCTGGGCATCGAGCACCGCCTGACCCCACCGAAATCACCGCAAACCAACGGTATGGTCGAACGCTTCAATGGCCGGATCGAGGAGGTGCTACAAAGCCACCACTTCCGATCCGGCGAGGAACTGGAGACGACGCTGCACCGCTACGTCTGGCTCTACAACCAGCAGCTCCCGCAATCAGCCCTGGGCAGCAAGACGCCCTTGCAGGCGATGAAAGACTGGCACAAACTCAAGCCGGAGCTGTTCAGGAAGCTGCCATACTACCTTCCGGGATGTGACA
>CAZNPL010000135.1:0-1090 GCA_964574815.1 uncultured Phycisphaeraceae bacterium | reverse complement strand
CCGCTCGTGTGGCGGCTCTTTTTCCCCCTCAGGTTCGTGATTGGGGATTGCCTCGCGAGGTCCCACTCACGCCGCGCGCGGCGCGACGTGTGGCAAGAGAAGGATCGTTGCATTCCTTTGATCAGGCGGCCCTGGCGCTGAACGAGGACTGGGGTACGCACCTGGACGGTAAACAGATTCAGCGTTGGGCGGAGGCAATCGGACGGACGCTGGTGTGGGCGCGCGATGCGGAGGTGCGTGCCTTCGAGCAGGGAAGCCGTCCGGCGACGGCGACGAATGCGCCGTCGCTGCTGGTGATCGGGATGGACGGCGGTCGCGTGCAAACCCGTGCAAAACAAAGGGGAAACGGCAGTCGGTGGCGGGAGGACAAGGTGGGGGCGGTGACGTCTTATCTGCCGGGCGACGGGACGCCGAATGGGCCACCGAAGCCGCTGGTCACGACGTACGTAGCCACTATGGAGCGAACCGAGGCTTTCGGAAGGATGCTCCGTGTGGAGTCGGAACGTCGCGGGATGCAGCGGGCGGAGACAGTGCTGGTGATGGGTGACGGCGGCAACTGGATCGATCCACTGAGCCAGCGGGAATGTCTCTACGATCAACGGATTGTGGACTACTACCATGCTGTCGAGCATCTCTACGAAGCGGCGCGCGCTGCCCTGGGTGATGGTACACCCGAAGCGGAGGCATTGGTCGGGGAACTAAAGGATCACCTGTGGTCCGGTCGAGTAGACGAGGTGATCGACACGCTGCAACGTCATGCCGATCGTTTGGGGCCGCCCCAAGCGGATGATGGCGCGGAGCATCCGCGCCGAGTTTTGGCCAACAACGTGGGGTACTTCACGACACATCGCGCCCACATGGATTACCCGAGGTATCGACGGAAAGGCTGGCCCATCGGCTCGGGCGTGACGGAATCAGCCGTCAAGCTGTTCAACAAGCGTGTGAAGGGGACCGAGCAGTTCTGGAGCATCCCCGGCGTGGAGTCCATCCTGGCCCTGCGTGGTATGTGGCTCTCCCAGGACGACCGATGGTCCCGATATTGGAATTCCAGACCGGCGTACCTGAAGGCCGCCTAAACTGTCACGGACCC
>CAZNPL010000134.1:0-1153 GCA_964574815.1 uncultured Phycisphaeraceae bacterium | reverse complement strand
TCGCAGTGTTTTGCCATATGATTCTTCACAACACCCCAACATATTTCAATCGGCTGTAACTCCGGATGGTATGGAGGAGTTCTGAGCACTTTGTGGCCATGCTCGGCAGCCAATTCATCAACTGCATATATTGGCTCAGGTGCCAGTTTTTTCAACACTTCAACCAACTCAGGCTTTAAACAGTCGTCACGACAATAGACCTTATTCCCCTCCAGCCACTCTCTAATATTTGCCTTGGAACTCTGAGGGGTGGGCGGGGAATTTTGCGATAAAATATTATGGTATGGCGCATTGTCCATTATAATTAAAGAACCATCCGGGATATTAGGGAAAAGCATCTCTGTAAACCACTTCTTAAACAGCTCCCAATTCATTTGCCCGTGATAATCTCCTGTCTTTTTCGTGCTTTTGAATACAAGCTTTGCTCCTGGGACCCAGCCACTTGAAGTGATTGCATTGAGAATTATCAGCCGCTCTCCTTTGCCCGTTGGTTTTTGTAACCATGGACCATCTTCGCCGAAATACCAGGTGAAATCATTGCTGTGGTTTTTATTCACATAGGACTCATCAAGGTAAACTTCCGGACGCTGAGTAGCTGCCTTGCTTTGATCGACCCGATTATTTTTTTTCTCACGAAGATATCGTCTCCTTGTCGCCACAACATGATCTTTTTCTTTAAGATTTTGGGTGCGGATGCCTTTGCCAAATTCAAAACCCCATCTATTCAAAGTTCTGGCTAATGTCGCCTTGTGAAATGAATCATCACCGTACTTTTCTTTAAGAAATCCCTGGATATCAGCAAGGGTAACATGCCGCCCTTCAATATTGGCAATCCTGATGTACGTGCGCACAGCCTCCTGGTATGAAATATCAACTGCATAAACCGGGTGGCCACGTTTTTTAGCAGGAGAGTCAAGCAAACTGGGATCACGGTTATAATCAGCCATTATTCGTTTCACAGTAGCGACACCGATACCAAGAGCATCGGCTGCTCTGTTTACGCTTGGTTCATTAGGTTCGATCTTAGTTTGATCAAAGTAATGTTTGACAGATACAGCGAGTCTTTTTGCCTCCGGCGTTAATGGCTTACCTCGTCGTGAATCCATACTTGTCCCTCCTCAAAAAGGTTTACTCCGTAATATATTGAGGAGAT
>CAZNPL010000133.1:0-1164 GCA_964574815.1 uncultured Phycisphaeraceae bacterium | reverse complement strand
CGAGCCGCCTCGGTTCGGACCGGCCGGGGGGAGAGGGAAACGGGTGGATCCGGTCTGTCGTCGAAGTTGTCATGCCCACGAATCAAGTCGAGTGGAGCGCTGCCCTGCTGGTCGAAGAGACGTCCGGTTTCAGCGGATCCACCCGAATTATGCTGGAGAACCTCACGGACGGAATGACGCTCTTCGAGATCGACGAGAGCACTGACTCGTCGTTGCTACTGAGCGACGTCCGCGGCGACGTCATGCGCGTAACGTTTGAGGCAGAGGGGCGGGGGAGCGCGCCGGCGGGCGTTCCAGCAATAAGCCTCTATGGCGTAATCGCTTCAGGCGTTTTCATCATTCCTGAGCCAAGCACACTTGGCCTGCTCGCATTGGGTCTGGGCGCGACGTTTAAGAGACGCGTGAGCGCGAGAGGAGGGTAGCGAGAAGATGAAGCGCATCCAAACGAGCCTGTGCATGATCTTGCTGGGCATCATTTTCGCAGCGCCAGCGTCGGCAGGGACAGTGTGGCAGTGGACGCATGAGGCCGAGGGGGAGGGGACGGCTCAGGTTTTCGACGGGGGGCCTCCGGACTTTGAATCCGACGCGACAACCGGGCCCGACGACAGGGAAATGCACTTTCTTGCTTATGACCTCACGCGCCCCGGTGTCATGGGGGCGAGGTACGGAACGAGCGGCACGTCGCAGGTGTTTCCGCACGAGGAGGATCTATTCATTGATCTGCGGTTTAGCACGGACTACTCGGCGACGAGCCGCCTCGGTTCGGACCGGCCGGGGGGAGAGGGAAACGGGTGGATCCGGTCTGTCGTCGAAGTTGTCATGCCCACGAATCAAGTCGAGTGGGGGGTCGATATCGATATCAACCAAACCCTTGGTTTCAGCGGTTCCACGCAGATCTTGCTGGAGAACGTGACGAAATCAGAAACTGTATTTGACGGAAGCGAGAGCGGAGAAAGCTGGGTGACGCTCCGGGGCGTCGCAGGCGACACTATGCGAATGACCTTTGCATCCGAGGCGCAGGGAAGCGCTCCCGCTGGGATTCCGACGATAGCGTTCTATAGGGTCAGAGGGTCGGCGGCATTCATTATACCGGAGCCAAGCACACTTGCCCTGCTCGCATTGGGTCTGGGCGCGACGTTTAAGAGACGCGTGAGCGCGAGAGGA
>CAZNPL010000132.1:0-1224 GCA_964574815.1 uncultured Phycisphaeraceae bacterium | reverse complement strand
CCTTTCACCCCTAGGCACAACTCATCCCGACCTTTTTCAACAGGTGTGGGTTCGGCCCTTCATTAGGTGCTACCCTAACTTCAGCCTGGTCATGCCTAGATCACCGGGTTTCGGGTCTGATCCCACATACTCGACGCCCTGTTCAGACTCGCTTTCGCTGCGCCTACACCTAGCGGCTTAAGCTTGCATGTGAGACCAAGTCGATGACCCATTATACAAAAGGTACGCCGTCAGGGCTCGAGGCCCCTCCGACTGCTTGTAGGCGTTCGGTTTCAGGTTCTGTTTCACTCCCCTCGTCGGGGTGCTTTTCACCTTTCCCTCACGGTACTGGTTCGCTATCGGTCAGCAAGGAGTACTTAGCCTTCGAGGGTGGTCCCCCGATCTTCGGACAGGATTTCACGTGTCCCGCCCTACTTGATACGTCCTTCACGCTACCCGTACGGGGCTGTCACCCGCTCTGGCCGATCTTTCCAGATCGTTCCGGTCACGCTTACGGCTCGGCTGGTCCCCGTTCGCTCGCCACTACTGGGGGAGTATCTGTTGATATCCTTTCCTCCGGGTACTTAGATGTTTCAGTTCCCCGGGTTTGCCCTTTGAAGCCTATGGATTCGGCCTCAAAGTACCTGGTTCAGCCCGATATGAACTGCCGAAGGCAGATCATATCAGTCTGTCAGGTGGGTTGCCCCATTCGGAGATCCACGGATCGAAGCCTATTCTCGGCTCCCCGCGGCTTATCGCAGAGTATCACGTCCTTCATCGCCTCTTGCTGCCAAGGCATCCACCAAACGCCCTTCTCGCGCTTGATCTGATCCAGAAGAAGACAGGCTTTCACCCGCGACCCGGGCTGGTTCGACCGGGCCATCCCCTTCTGTTCAGAAGTCGTACATTCCCGCTTCCCACGAGCTAGCGTGGGAAACATTGGTTAGTGTACTTGACTTGGACAATCATGCTCCGTTCCGGCGCGCTGGCCGGGACACCCTCCCACTCGAGGATGCCGAGCATGATCGATTGTATCTCTCTTCACGATGTCAATTCGTCCGGTCGGACGGCAAAGCCGTTGGCTTTGCGGTCTGGCCGCGTGTGGTGGAGCGTATCGGGATCGAACCGATGACCCCCTGCTTGCAAAGCAGGTGCTCTCCCAGCTGAGCTAACGCCCCGATCCCGAACGGGATGGTGGGTCGAGGAGGACTTGAACCTCCGACCTCACGCTTATCAGGCGTGCGC
>CAZNPL010000131.1:0-1245 GCA_964574815.1 uncultured Phycisphaeraceae bacterium | reverse complement strand
CAAGTTAATCGCCTAACGGCGAGCCCTGACTAGAAAAAATTACCAATTTATTATTAAGTTCATATCTTGAGGAGGAGGTTTATCAATATAAAACACAATTTCCATATTATTTTTACAAACAGGGCACTTAAACACTCTTTTTCTCTTTGATAATCCACTAATATAAATTTCTATACTCAATTGTTTAATTTTCTTCCTTGATACCTTAATACTTCTTCTAGCATATATTCCATAATGTCTGACTAATTTTTCATTTTTTTCAGGGACATGTTGAATAATTGCAGAAATAAAATCATAAGTGAACATTACTTTCTTTATTCTTCTTCTTTCATGATTTTCATAAAAGAATCTAACTACTTCTCCATTATACAAATCAATACGAGAATTGGCTATTGAAGGATGCCTAACATATCTTCCAAGATATTTTATTAATTGTTTTCTTGAAAAAATTCTCTCAGGTTTAACATATGCACAAAAACCTCTAGGATATTTCCTAAAAGCTAAATCAATAATTGATTTAGGAATATAATCTCTTAAAGAATTTAAAATATTATATTGCCATTTTTTGTGTAAATTTCTGTAATTAATATATTTTCCAACACTGATAAATTCACCTTTTTTATTAAATCCTCCTTCAGTTACAATATTATGTGAATGAGGCTTGTACATTAAATCTTTTCCGAATGGATGAAGAACGCCAACAACTCCAACTTCAATATCTTGCTTGACAATTTCTGAAAACAATTTCTGAATTGTTTTATTTGCAACATCCATTAAAATTTTTTGCAGTTTTCTATTTTTCTTAATATATTGCCAAAGCATTTCTGGAATGCTAAATACAAAATGCCTGTGAACAACATCTGAAAATAATCTTCTTGCTAATTTCTCTGACCAATTATCTGCATGTCTCTTGCCACAACAAGAGCATAATCTTGAATTACATCCAAATGAAATAATTCTATATTCATTACAATGTTTACAATAACATACAAAACATCCTCTACTTTCATCCTTACAAGAAAGCATCTTTTCCACTTCTTGTTTTTCTATATCTCTTACATTATTTATCCTAAGATAATCTTTCCAATGATTCTCAAAAATAAGTTTAACTGAATAGAAAGGTTTATTTCTAATATTATCATTTAATAATTGTTCTGTGTACACAACAGAACAAGGGGTTAATCTTTAAATGATTAACCCTTTTATTTTTCAGAAGAAATTCTATAGATTATATACTATTAATTA
>CAZNPL010000130.1:0-1300 GCA_964574815.1 uncultured Phycisphaeraceae bacterium | reverse complement strand
CTAAACTTTTGCGTTTTTAACAAATACAAATCTATTCAGGACACTTTTCAGTTTGCTTTTTCCCTCCTTTGATTTTCTCTTCATCCACCTCCACCCTTTTGTAGCTGCCAACCTAAAATATCGGCAGCCTTCGCCAATTGTCTGGAGTCCACGTTCAAATGGTCGAAGAATCCATTGACGAGTAGCATTCAGAATCAGAAGAGTATATGCAACAAGAACAACGAGTACGACTCTCTGTATCCCACCGAACTTGCGCACTTGATAATCCTCCAATCCCAAATGCTGTTTCTCGTCGCGATGAAGCTCTTCCACCTTCCATCGTTTCAACAAAAGACGCATGAGACTTTCATCGCTTAGATGAAAGATGTTTGAAGTATAAATCTTTTTGTTTTTTTCATCATCTTTCTTATATGTGATAATTAATTTTTCTTTTCCAACTCCTCTTGTGTAAACATCTTGCGTGTAGATATAATATTTTTCACCATTAATTTTAAACCGTCGATAGTCCGTCGGTTTTAGTGACTCTTCAATTTCACCAATGGCTATTCGTTTCTTTCTATCAATGCTAACTTTATTTGTAACTCTATTTCCGATTATATAATGCAATCCCAGTGATTTTATCTTCGATAAAACAAAATCTGCATGCAATCCCGCATCTGCCATTACAAGCCATAATGGAATGTTTTGTTCAAGAGCAAATTGAATTTGTTCTAACATAATCTCCCTAGATGTCTTGAATAAATGATGTTCATCAGCATCTTGTTCCCGAATATAAATCGGAGAGCTAATTGGAAAATGAATTTTGTCATTATAGAACATATTATTAACAAGAAGGTGTCCCCATTCTGTCTTTTTTGTTTTTCCGCTATAATGATGGTTTGCTTTTTCCATTTTCTTTCCTGTTTTGTGAAGCATAGTTGGATCACAAATGAAAATTCCTTTTGTTAATCGTCTAAAATTTTTTATTTGATTAAGACGAACAGAATTAATTGTGTCCATATTCCACGAGCTATTAACAAAACGGTTTAGACTACTTTGATTGCATTTTCCAAAACAATCGTTTATTTCCTGAACAGTTTTATTATCAGAAACAATAAGACCAGTAACCATTCTTTCAAAATGTTTCTGCTGTTTTTTGCTAAAGTTGCCCCTATAATCGCGGAGGAAATATTTCAGTTCTTTAGGGGTTTCAATTATTGGTATCGACATTTTTTCACCTCTTTGTTTTTACAATCTTTCTAAGAAATCAAAATAGATAGATTTTTCGGTTAGTTAGATGGTTCGCGTTTTACACATAAAA
>CAZNPL010000129.1:0-1316 GCA_964574815.1 uncultured Phycisphaeraceae bacterium | reverse complement strand
CAGGGCAATCGCATATTAAATCCCTTGGCCAATGATGCGGAGCAGGTAATCCTGCTTCAGGCACGCCTTGAGGCGTTTCCCCTTGAGGCCGTTCTTGCAGGTTTTGTCTCGACGCAGGAGATTGAGGGCCAATCGGCGAATTCGAGACAAGTTTTCTGCGGAATGACCGACGCGTTGCCGCAGCGTGTCTTCCCGGAAGGTCACGTCGAGCGACCAATGTAACTGGTTTTCAATGCCCCAGTGACCGCGGACGTACCCGAGCATGGTTCGGGCGTCCTGGCCGTCCAGGTCGCTGATGTAATACCGACGATCGGTCGAGGTTTGGCCGTTGATCGTACGCTCGCTTTCCACGCACACAAAGCTCCGCAACCCGGCCCAGTCTCTTTGCTGTGGATACCAATCGGTCCACTCGGTGGTCCAGATACGGCGGGTCTCGACCCGCCCGTGACCACTATCTACTTCTTCATGGAAAGAATACGGCACACCGGGTATTCCTCGGGGGGTCAATTCATCGAACGTCCCCTTCACCAACCGGTGAAGCGTTTCCTGGTTTCCCTTGACCTGCAGGACGTAGTGTCCTTGCTGCTCCACAATCTGTTGGGCGATGGCTTTCTGACAGCCCATGGCGTCGATCGTCACGACCGAATCGCTGATGTCCAACATCTTCAAAAGCTTCGGAATCGCCGTGATTTCGTTGCTTTTCGCGTCGGTGGCTACTTGTCCCAGCACCACGTGGTTCGCCTGACTCCAGGCGCTGACCATGTGGATCGCCGCCTTCTGACCGGCTTGATCGAAGCTGCGGCGAAGCGTCTTACCATCGAGGGCGATCAACGCTCCGCCGCTCCGTCGAGCCAAGGCGTTCATCCATTTCTGAAAACACAGCTCCAACTGCTGGGGATCCAACCGGCTGAAGACCCGACCGAACGTGTCATGGGAAGGAATCCCGTGGGGAAGTCGCAGGAACGTACGGAGCCAGTCGAGCTTGGATTGACCGAACAACTCAATTTCGGTCCACTCGTCGGCCCCGCAGATCACGGCCAAGAGGGTAATCGCCAGAATGTCCGCAAGACCGTGGAGCTTGTTTCGCTCCACGCGCGGATCCTCCAATTCATCAAAAACGCGCAGCAGACCACGCGGGGCTTCAACATCCATGTCGCAGCTCCTGTCAGCAAAACGATTCCCGTGCCGCGCGAGGCCTCACGCTATCATCTCTACCTTATCGACCACCATGTCCCCGAAAGCCCATCGCCGGATCGACGGCAAGCCCGCCAGCCATCCTACGCCCTGCCGGTCGGAAATTAAATGCGATTGCCCTG
>CAZNPL010000128.1:0-1319 GCA_964574815.1 uncultured Phycisphaeraceae bacterium | reverse complement strand
ACCGCTAAAATAAGTGGTGGAGAATATTAAGAAAATGGATAAAGAACAAGTAAAATTAGGAGTAGAAGAAAACTTAACAGAAGAACACCAACAGCAAGACCAGCAACCAAAAACTTACCGAGATGGAGTGCTGCAAGTGACTGAGTGGGAGAACACCACCAATGACGGGGAGAAGACGTTTTACACCTACACCATACAAAGAAGTTACAACAAAGAAAAAGACGCTCAGAAACCAGCAAGATGGGCAAATACGGGAAACTTGCGACAGAACGACTTATTAAAAGTTGCAAAGCTACTAGAAAAAGCGTATAGTAACCGAGAACAATAAACGTTATAAAGGGATAAAGAGGTATTTAATACAATGACAGAAGAAAAAACTAATGTTGTGGGAGATAGAAATATTTTCTACGCAAGTGTATTCAAAGACGAACTAGAAGGATTCGGTATAACACCCGAAACAACGACCAGCGAAGCAAAAACTCTCCTGCGAAAAGCTATGGGACTCCCCGAGCGCCACACAACCGGCGGTATGAAGACTGCTGTACGCAAAGCAACGAAAGACGCTTCTCCGGAGCAATTGCAGCGTATGCTTAAGGCGGTTAGTGAGCAAGAAGTAGCAGAAGCAGCAGAAGTAGAAGATAAAGAGGTTGTTTCTCAAGAATAAAATATTTTTATCCCGTGAGGGATATTTTTTGGGGTGGCTTGATAGCTTAATCAACAAACACTTCTCGAGTAGGGTTCATTGTGTTTTCATGAGTTGTTGGTTAATGGGAGTTTGATTCTCCCACACACCCGTAATTGAATATGACTAAAAAAGACGTTGTCGGGGTTGAGTGTATGAGTTGCTTGAAGCGCACACAAAACTACTTACAAGAAGAAATAAAGGGTAAAGACAATAAAGTAATAGGATTGCTCATACTATGTAATGAGTGCGCTAGAAAAGAAGGTAAAAGCATAATATGAAGTTAAATAAGTGGTAGATGAGTGTTTTACAAGAAGAACTAAAGACGTTTTATATATAGTAGCTGTTATTATGCTTTGCTTCACAATCTTATTTACTATTACCAGCTTGTTCTACACTAGTGATGTATATCGTTGCAGCTTACTATATTGTGAGTTCATAAAATATGGAGAACCGGTTATATGTTTAGAACCACTTAATAAACCAGTAGAATACTTGACAAATATATCAATAAACGATACCTTTAAATAGGTAATATACAAACATTTATATAGTATCTACGCTCATAAGGAACTATGGAAACACAAAACCAAAACAAAAAACAGCAGATGATAACAATAAAAGACGCGGAACTATT
>CAZNPL010000127.1:0-1320 GCA_964574815.1 uncultured Phycisphaeraceae bacterium | reverse complement strand
AGCTATAGGCCAGGATCATGTCTTGGGCACCAAGGGTCAAATCCGACCCTATTAGAATGAACCGCTCGGCACCATCGGCGACCAATACAAAACGTGCCTTCTCACCAATCGGTTTCCAGAACAAATCCAGACAGAGAAACGCCACGTTTTTTGTCTGTCCGTAAATCTCGATTCGGGTCTGTTCAAAAGATGCCCGGTACGTATCGAACAGTTCGGTCAGTTTCAACTTCTGACCGTATATCCTGGGCCGGCCGGGAAGTCCGGTTCTCGGCGGTGCATCGGCATAAGCCACCACATTACTTTTGGCCCGTGTCACCACATGCACCAGCCGTCGACCAGTAGCATCGCGCACCGTCTTGAGGATGGAAAACACCGGTCCTACTGCAAAGTAGGCGTCGAGAACCAAAATACACTTTCTGCCCAGCTCCGGCACCAATTCTGTTGCCATGGCCGCCATCAGACTGGTAATGCTGACCTTGGGCTGCCCGTCGACCAGTGGCGGTGCTTTTTTTTGAAAACGGCGAAGATCTTCTACGCCTTCATGAAGCTCGGCACAAAGCGGGATGCAAAAGATTTTTTTTTACACCAGCCGGTCAAAATACCGATCACGCCCCAGTGGTGCCCGTAAATATATGAAGCTTTGCCCGAGTTGTCCGACTCCTGGTGTAGCCGTTTGACCCCGGGCATCTTTTCAGCCTCTTTGGAGACCTTGATGCCGTCTCCGGCCAAAACCAGATGACCGTCGATTTCGATCGGGCAGGAGCGTTCCAGCACGATTTGCCACCAACGACGTATGATCGTATCGATTTTCCATGACCGGGCTCGGAAGGAAGATAACAGGGCCGTATACAGCGAAGGCCGGATTGCGAGCCAGCGAACAAAAGAACTGACCCCGCAGTGGTCGATGCGCACGATGAAGCCCATCATCACTGTCACAAACCAGTGGTATGCCGCCTGGCGCGAGAAGCAAGGCCGAAAGGCTTCCAGGAGACAACTGATATGACTGATCATAGTCCCTCCTTTGCCGTGGCGAAGGTATTGGGTGCCGTGCGAACAACGCCCTTTCCAGCCTGGACTTTCTTTAGCAAGGCCGAGACGATGGAGTCTCGGTTGAGTTCGGTGTCATAATCCTGCTTAGCCAGATTTATGATCTCGGTGACATGCAAGGGACGGCCGGAGGATTGAAGTACATCAAGGACGATATCAATGTTTGACGTACGTTTACGAGCTTGCTTTCCGCCAGATGTCTGGAATCGCTCGGCAACCTTGGCAGTGGCTTGTGCAACCTCCTTTTTAAATTGAAGATATTTTTCAAACTGA
>CAZNPL010000126.1:0-1379 GCA_964574815.1 uncultured Phycisphaeraceae bacterium | reverse complement strand
CAGTATCTCCGCATGGGTGTTAGAACTATAAAATTAATCCAAAAGATTTAAATATCTGATATATATTAAATATATATGCCTAAAGTGAAAATAATAGCTAAATCTGAATTAAAATTAAAAAATATCAAAGGCTTTGTTGAAAAAACAGTTACTGCTTTTGGAACAGGAGCAAAAGTAGATTGTCCCAAAGAATATTTGGGAAAGAGGGTCTACTTAGTTATTATCGATGGATGAAAATAAATTAACATTTAGTTTGGGAATATTAAAACATTTTGTCAATGATTCTTTGGGGTTAGATTATGAGAAAGGCAAAATAACAGGATTTGAATTATTAAATCCAATCATCAATGCTTCTGCTTATAATACCTATGTTGAAACTGTTGGGGATAAAGCAGATACGCTTTATCGTCGGATAAAAGAATCTCCGATAAGCATGACATCTCATGCTTATTTGAATTATACAAAAAGATTGTCCGCGAAATTAAAGTTAAATGAAAAGGAAGTTGTCCTTGCTTTTGATTATACTGAAGAAGATTTTTATGGTGAAGTTCAAGGATTTGATATTCATGGGTGGACAGGAAAAGATGCAATTAAGGGGAAATTCAAATTTCTTACATGCAGCATAATCTCCGACGAGATTCCTGAAAAGATACCTTTGATTTCTATTCCGATAATGATTGGGCATTATAAAAGCAGTGTAATTTTACATTGCTTAACCTTGATAAAAAATTATATTGGAAAAATAAAATTAATCCTTTTTGACAGGCAATTTTATGATAAAGATTTAATGTACGAGCTAACAAAAATAAATTATCCTTATTTAATTTTTGTTCCAAAACATCAGGATAAAAAATCTATTCTTTATCCAATGAAAATAGAAGAACAAGTTGCGATTTATAATGATTTTACCGTCAATAAAAATCAAAGTAAATATGCTGGAGAAAATATTTTGATTTTTCTTAAACAGATTTATGACCCAAAAAGCGAGAAAAATTATGATTGGGTTTTTGCAACAAATGTTGAATGGATTTTATTAGAAAAGATAATTGTGTTTTATAAAAAAAGATGGAGAATTGAAACTCAATTCAGAGTTCAGGATGAAGCAAAAATAAAATGCAAGTCTAAAGAAATGAAAGTTAGATATTTTTTATTTATGTTTGAACAAATGCTCCAGACAATTTGGATTTGTTTTTACAAAGATGAAGTTCCTTTCAAAAAGTTTTTGATTGAGATGAGTAAAGTTTCAAAAAGGTATACCCATCAAGAATAAGGAATCTTCATATGGGAATAACGTTCTGTAGGGAGAAGTGGCACTTCCTTATTCTAGAGGTTTTATTAGATGGAAAAATGCCTCAGGGGCATTCTGTACGGAGATACTG
>CAZNPL010000125.1:0-1399 GCA_964574815.1 uncultured Phycisphaeraceae bacterium | reverse complement strand
ATTCTGAAGGCGAAGTGGGGAGCGCGCTCTCCCGGACAAGTTTCGGGAGATCTGAACATGACTGCAGATCAGATTCGATCGTTGCAGCCGGCGTTGGCTGCGCTGTTGGAACACTTCCGCCCGTGCTTTGGACGGGAGACGACGTTGCGGCATTGGGAGAAGTACCTTCTGGGGTTGATGTCCGACCTGAAGCGCAAGAGCATCGAACCGATCGCTCTGGCCGCGGACGTTCCGGTCCGCACGCTGCAGGAGTTTCTGTCCCTGCTGGCGTGGGATGAGGATCGGGTCAAGAACATGCTGCAGCAGTTGGTGATGGACCGGCATGGTTCGGAAGAAGGCATCGGGGTGATCGACAGCTCCGGCCATCCCAAACAGGGCGACAAGACACCCGGCGTGCAGCGTCAGTGGTGTGGCGAACGCGGCAAGGTGGAAAACTGCGTGGTCGGCCAGCATCTGCTGTACACGGACAACCACCCGGAGAATCCCTTCAGTTGCGTCTTGTCCAGCGAGCTGTATCTGCCCAAGAGCTGGGCCGACGACTGGTCTCGCCGTCGGGAGGCCCACATTCCCGACTCGCTGGGCTACCGGCCGAAGTGGGAGATCGCCCTGGACCAGTTGGCCGAGGCGCTGGGCAACGGCGTGCGTTTCTCATGGGTGACGTTCGACGAGGAGTTCGGGAAAGTGCCGGCGTTCTGGTTCAGCCTGGACGCTTTGGGCCTTCGAGCGATCGGCGAGGTGCCCAAGAATTTCCTGTGCTGGCCGACGCGTCCGGCCTGTCGGTCGTTGCAGGGGCCGCACGCCGCCAAGCGCGTGGACAACGTCGTTCGATACAGTCCGGTGTTCACCCAGCAGTCGTGGCGTCGGCTCAAGATCAAGGAGACGACCCGTGGACCGGTCTACTGGGAGGTCAAAGCGGCGCGGGTGCACTTGGTTGACACCTCGGACGGGGGTGCCGGCCCCGGGCGGCCCACGGATCGGCAATACTGGTTGATCGTGGCTCGGAACCCTCAGACGGGCGAAATCAAGTATTTCGTCAGTAACGCCTCAGCGTCCACCGGCCTGTCGGTCATGATGGTGGCCGCGTTCGCCCGGTGGCATATTGAAAAATGGTTCGAGCGAGCCAAACAGGAGGCGGGGTTCGGCGCTTTCGAGGTTCGTATCTACAGGAGCCTGATGCGGCACTGGACATGCTCGGGCATGGTGATGTACTTCCTGGCCGACCAGACGTGCCGGCTTCGGGGGGAAAAATCCGCGGATCACGCTGGAGCAGGTGGCCGACGTGGCCAACACGCTGGCCTCGATCATCTGGAACCGCTGGCCGCATTCGTTGCCCGCGCTGGCCGACCGATGCAAGTACTATCAAGCACGTAATGAAGCTTCGTACAACAGCCGACGACGG
>CAZNPL010000124.1:0-1420 GCA_964574815.1 uncultured Phycisphaeraceae bacterium | reverse complement strand
AGGAGGTCTTTCTATGAACCATGCCTGTTTGGCTTCCCTGAATAATGCATTTTCGATTTCACTTCTGGCATCATACCGGTCATACACATTCAGGGGATCATCCACAGAACCATTTGTAAGAATGACCATGATTTTAGAATCAGGGTTGTTTGCCTTATATGGGTCATGCCAGACCATAACCGCGTTAATGGGATTGGCCGTAAAACTTTTGCTGTTCTGGTGGCTGCCGCTGCCAAGCGGGCCGTAAAATTCTGCCGAGGTCAGGCCCTGCAAGGCTTCAACATCCCAGATATCTGTGACATTGACTTTGTTTTTACCCGCCCCCACCGATCGTGCTTTTTTTCTGGTGGTGCGGTTGCCTGTACCAGCACAGGAAATCGCATCATCATAAACGTCCATATTGGTTTTTGCAGGGATAAAAAAGTCAATGTTTTCACTGTCGAGCCACCATAAAAATACACCGTCCATAAATCCGCGGTCAATGGCAAGAGAAGCAATTCTTCCATGCTTACCAAGATTGTCCATTGCCTGTTGCACCACTTGTTTTGCCATTTGCGTGTCATGTACTTCAATAGTAGTAAACCGCATGGCCAAAGGAAGGCGACTGTTTGGATCCCATACCACCCATATTTTGAACCCGAAAATGGTTTCTGCAACTTTTCGGATTCTTTTTCGGCGAAGCCGCAATTCAGGTGGTTTTTCTTTTGTCACTTTTCCGCAGCCTTTGCATTTTTCCGTGGACTCGATAAGAGACGCATCCAGCAGCGCATGAACCATTTTTGGGAAAAAATTGTTTGCCGCCAAAATGGATATTCCGCAATTGAACAATTTTTCCAGGGTAGGGGCAACAATTTCCGCCAGGGTATCTCTTATGTAATCACAAGATACCGGTCCACGTATTTTTGTGGGTTGTTTTTCATCATCGGGGACCTTTTTTTTGCCCCGCATGCACGTGCCTTCTTTAATATCCCTTCCATTGAATCCCACAAGGCGCATAAGGGACTGGCTTCGCAGAATAACAGAATCCATATGCCAGAAAAATGGAAGACCGGCCACAATGCGCATCAGATAAATATAGATGATTCGCATGAACGGTACCGGGCTGTTTCTTTTTTTGCCTTTTGGTTCCAGTTTCATAAAGAGGGATGTGAACCCGAAACGATCGAGAAAATAGAAAAACTCATCAAAAAGGCCTGCTTCGCCAAGGCCATATACCTCCGGGATATCTTTGCCTTCAGCAAGGTCACTTGCAATACCTGCCTGATCCCGGTTTGCGGTGTGCCAGGCAAGGCGGTCTGCAATATTTTTTGATGCGTCTTTGGATAAGCTCATGAACCGATTGGTATCACAATAAATATGACATGTCAAATCAGGTTTCATCATAACATATTGATATTAAAGAATAATTCGACAAACTACG
>CAZNPL010000123.1:0-1436 GCA_964574815.1 uncultured Phycisphaeraceae bacterium | reverse complement strand
CCCAAATTAAGCGAGGATGATTGGCTCGGCGCGTTGGAAAAGGCCTTCAAGCCGCGATAGACTGTGGTTGTAATGAAAACGGACATCGCACGGCAAGGAGGCCTTTCAGGTGAAGAACTCTACTCGATCCAAACGCATCCGGCAACGCCCCCGCACCCAAAAAATCCGACGACATCAGAATCAGCCGATGCTCTGGCCGGAGACCGGCGCCCCGGTCTTTCACAATCGCCAAGTCCACGTCAAGGTGCAGCAGCGCGGACAGATCACGCCCTACGGAGGCCTCTCGCTCGCCCATGACCTGGCCATGCGGCTCGGACTCGATCGGGACATCAACCACTCCCTGGGACTGCTCAAGCTTTATCTTCCCTACTGCGAATCCGATCACATCCTCACTCACGTCTACAACCAGTACGTCGGCGGCCGCTGCATCGAGGACATCGCCAACCTGCAGCACAGCGACGCCATCAAGCATCTGCTTGGAGCCTGCCGCATTCCTGATCCCACCACCGCCGGCGACTTCCTCCGCCGCTTCGACACGTATGACCTCCAGCAGTTTCAAAGCGTCATCGATCGGGCGCGCGAGAAGGTCTGGCGCCGCATGCCGCGGTCGCGCAAGAAGAAAGGGACCGTCGATCTCGACTCCACCATCAAACAGGTCTTCGGCGACTGCAAGCAAGGGGCCGACTTCTCCTACAACCGCCTGTGGTCCTATCATGCGTTTCTGGCCACGCTGGCCGAGACCAACGAGCCGCTCCGCACCATCAACCGGCCCGGCAACGCGGCCAGCGCCGAAGGCGCCGCTGAGGTTCTGCACGACATCCTGCCCATGGTGGGCCGCCACTTCGAGCGGGTGTTCGTGCGCGGCGACAGCAAGTTCTACCAGTATGAAATCATCGGCGCGTGCGAACGGCACAACGCCGATTTCGCCCTGGCCACCGACGGCTACGCCGTGTTGCAGGAAATGGCCGATTCCCTGCCCCAAAGGGCCTGGAAGCCCTTTTCCGCTCACAACGCGGACAAGGTGGCCCGAGCGGCGGCTGACAAAAAGTCCCGTCGCAAACGCAAGCGGGTGCGGGCCAAACAGGCACGGGCGCGCGGTTACACGAACCTGGCGACCACGCGCCAATGGGTGGCGCAGTTCGATTATCGCCTCCCCGACAACACCAAGGCCGCACGGGCGGGGGTGGCCGGCAGAACCTATCGGGTGGTGGTCAAGCGGCAGCGGGTCGAGGTCAGCGAAGGACAGGATCACCTGTTCACCGAGTACCGCGATCGATTCGTGATCACCAGCATCCCGACCGCGCACATGGATGCGGCCGAAGTGTTCTGCTTCGCCTACGGCCGCTGTGACCAGGAAAACATCATCGAACAATTCAAGAACGGCATCGCCGCCATGCGCATGCCCACCGGCGAGCTTCTGGCCAACAGCGCTTTTC
>CAZNPL010000122.1:0-1576 GCA_964574815.1 uncultured Phycisphaeraceae bacterium | reverse complement strand
GTTTGATAATCCGACAATCACAGGCTATGTGCAGGCCCAGGACCGGTTGACGGCCCTATGCGGGCGCAGTTATAACTTGGGGGAGGAGGGAAAACAGGTATCAAAACGCCCGTTGACCCAAGCCAACCGAATGAGGAGCAAATGGGTAAAACTCTCCTCGCCCCAACGCATACCGACGCCTTTGAAGCGCTGCTGGATGAGCCACTTGCAAGCACTCTCAACCAAACCGCTACCAATCGGCAAGCCCATGTCTTTCAACTGGTCATAATTCATGTGGTCCCGGTGTTTGTCGAGATAACCATAGAGACGCGTCAGGGTTTTGCGAGTAGCAGGGGGCAAATCAGGCAAGTCCAGGACCGTTTGGAGTTCATCCAAAACCCCATCCGCTTGTCCGTGACGCAAGCGATGTCGGAATTGTTGGAACCAGACACGCGCCTGCCGAGACCGTCCGCCCAGCCAGGCTTTGGCACCCCGCCAAAGATTTTGTGCGGCATGATAGAAATCCAGCACCCCGTGAGCATAAGGGGCGAGATGGGAGTCAAACAAACCCCATAATCCTGCTGCACCATCGCTAATCCATACCACACAGTCCGCCTGCAACAAGCCTTGTCGCACCGCCTCCAACCATAAACGGGGGCCGAACTGCGCCAACGGACCGACCATCGCCACCAGACGCCGCTGCTTCAGCCGAGCCACCACCGCCCCGGCACGATTCACCTGAGGGACTAAGCGGGCGAGAATACCCACTTTGACTTCGCGATAGACGGTTTTGCCATATGGAGACCCGCCGTTGGGACGAAAGGGCACCATAACGCCATCGCCGCCGATCACCAGGGGGAAAGCCGCCCAATCGGTGACAGTATCTTCTTCATCCGGCAGCCAACCCTCGGTCATGGCTTGGAGTTCGTCTTCTAACTGGGTCAGCAGATGGTGGCCGACCTGTTGCACCCAGTGCCAGATAGCGGTGGCACTCACCCGGATCCCACTGACTTCAGCCAGCAACATCGCTGCCGTTTCGAACGGCACAAACACGGCCAACAAGCACGCGCGCTGTTTGACGGTCTGCTCCGTTCGTTGGTTGGGTTCAAGTCCGAGTTCCTCATCGAACGGCGCGATTTGACCGGTCGCACACCGATCCGGACACCGCCCCACCCGTCGTTTCCAGTGGATGATCCCCACTATCGTCTTCAGTTGGCGGGGCTTCATGCCTTTGCTTTCGAGCTTTTTCCCACACTGGGGACAGTTTCCCCACGTCGTTGACTGATGAGCGCGTTGGGTCAGCACATATTCCACCACCCAGATCGTCAGGCTACACGCCAAACACCACGCCGCCCCCATCACCTCATCCAGCGTTACCGCTTGTTGAAGGGCGACAATGTGTTCTTGCCAAATCGGATTCTGATCCTCTATACTGATAGGCAACATGACTTCCAACTTGAGTTTTTCCTTTCGATGTGTCACGAACTCGAAAGTTTAGCTCGTTTTGGATGTCATGTCCCCCCCCAGTTTTAACTACGCCCCCCTATGCCAGGCCAGCGCCGCGCTGCTGTCGGAACGAATCGGCCTGGAATTCAGC
>CAZNPL010000121.1:0-1593 GCA_964574815.1 uncultured Phycisphaeraceae bacterium | reverse complement strand
GCGTCCGTCTGACCCCCGCTCTTACGCGGGCTCGCCGGAACAGGCTCCGACTCCGTCAAAATAACCCATTGCGGACCTTAAGGCAAGAACCTTCTGAAAAAACCCTCGTCCCGCACCGCGCCCAACGGACTCCGCGCCGAGTAAACACCTTTACGAACCTGAGTTAGGAAGAGTCGCAGCTCATTCTGGAAAGGGGTGTCACGTTATCCCTTATGCTTGAAAACAAAATCACATCAATACAGTCCGATTGTACTTGCTCCCTGATCCACCTCTTCCGCTGCAAGCCGTGGCCAATTGATCGCCGTTTCTTCATACAGCAGGCGCCCACGGCGCCGGCACGTTGCTCCCGCCCTCCTGCCCACCTGTTCACCTGCAAGGTGCAGAAGCCCCATCCCGTCCGAAGCAAGCGGTGGGGAATTGACCGACTGCCATGCCCACGCACGCGTCGACATGCATCTCGATAAAGCGCGCATGTGACGCCCCTCACTCAACCACTACCGCAAGTGTCAACGAGCGAACGGTTCACCAACCGACTCCACCGGCAAACGAACGCCGACGATCACCATCCCATGCCCGACCCCGTTCCGGCTGATGGTTGAAGGCTGACGGCTGACGGCTTTCTCGCGTGAAGCGCAAGCGCAACCCGGGGTAACCGATGTCTCCGGCAACCCAAGCCCGCGAAGCGGGCGACGCAAACCTTCCCAAAGGAAAGCGCACGCCGGCTCTGCCGAAGCCATGCCCCGGAGGGGCACGTGAGAATAGCCCAGCGATTGATCGCTGGGTAAACGTCCCGGTCCAAAACCACCCGAGTCCCGGAGGGACGGCTGAGGAGCGTGCCACGCACGATAACGAAAAACGCCGGGTGACCCATCTCTCGCGAAGCGACAGGTGGGGTCATGATCAGTACACCAACCAAGCTCGAATCGCGCAGAAACGCTCGTGACGCAACCGCCACCCCCGCCGCGCTCCGGCCGAAGCCTGATCCGCCTCAGGCGGAACGGCTGAAGGCTTCTTCCTGACAACTGATAACTGACAACTGAAAACTTTTGCCACCCTGCCGCCCCGAAACCCCAAGGCGATGCTGATATCGCCTGTTCCACTTTTTCGAAAAAAATGTGGAACAGCCCCCGTCTTCTATAGGGTGGAAAAGAGAAGCGCACCCGGACTGCGCGCCGCAGGAGGTAGAGGCATACGCAAATGAGAAGACCATGGCCAACCCGCATCAGAGCCGCCAGCGCCAGCGAACGGACCTTCAATCGCTCGCGCACCAACAAGCGCCCGCGCCAAACGAACCCAGCACGGCGCGAGTTGTCAGTGCTCAGTGTTCAGTTGTCAGACGTGCCCGCCGCGAGCGCCGGCGCCATACGAACCCACCGATCCCCCGGCAACCCGCGCCGTCCCGCAAGCGAGCCTTCGTGCCTCCGTGCCTTCGTGCCTCTTTCTTTCCAAACGAACCCATAGCTGCGCGAGTCATTCCGCCTCAGGCGGATCACTTCTCAGTTGTCAGTCGTCAGCTATCAATTATCAGGCCGCCGAGCGGCTGCCGTGGCGCATCAGAGCCGGGAGCGCCAGCGACCGGACCTTCAATCGCCC
>CAZNPL010000120.1:0-1667 GCA_964574815.1 uncultured Phycisphaeraceae bacterium | reverse complement strand
GTCGCCTGCGCGAGGGGTACTGTCAAGCCCAGGGATGTCCTCGCCTCTACGAGCAGCTTCTTGCTGGCTTCGACTCCTGCTTCTGCGCGCACTCCCGAAATCCCCTGCGCGAGCGGTTCGTAGGCGGTCTTGGTCTTGGCGCAGCTTGCCTCGCTGCACGAACAAGTTTCTGCTTTGGCTTTCTAAGTTTCTTTGCGCGTTGCGTATAGTGCGCTGGTCGCCTTCTTCTCTTGCTTGTTCTAGGCGGTTCTGAGCAGTTCTAAAATCTTCTCTTGCTCGCTGCACCCGAGTCTTGCCTTCCTCTACTCGCTTCTCGAACTTGTTTACTCGACGTTTGATCGCTTCTCTAGAGGGTGTAGCCATGATATTACTTAGTAGTATTATGTGTTACTATGTGTTACATCTTATTACGATGTAATAACTTTATAAAACTTCGCATACATGAAACAAGCTAGGCACAAACATGAAACTAGAAGGACAATTATACACGCTACCTAACAACGTAGAGATACGACTACCCCAGATAAAGCTAGTAGAAAAAAACGAAGAAACAGGCGAATACGAAGAAACAGACGACCACCTATACATCAGCGAAACACTATTCGTAAACCTCTACTTCATACGCCAAGACGCAAAAAAATATTCTGGCGACATCCTATACGTAATCGACGGCACAGAAGGAAGCGGTAAAAGCACGCTAGGAAGACAAGTAGCGATCATACTAGACAACAACTTCGACCACAAAAGAATCTGCTACAGCACCAAACAAGCAGTTATGATGCACAAAAACCTCGGTAAGTGGAGCAGCATACAACTCGATGAGAGTAAAGAAGATCTCGACCGCAAAAGCACTATGAGCAAGAAAAACAAGTGGTTCATGAACTTTCTTAGCCAGTCACGACAAGCGCACAAGTTCCTACAAGTAGTCCTTCCTAGCATCTACGACTTGGATAAGTATGTCGCGGAGCACCGAGCAAGGTTCTTAATACACTGCTACAAACAAAAGGGGCGTCACCCTGGCCACTTCGAGTTCTATGGTCCGCGGGCGATTAAGTACCTTTTCTCTCACGGCGCGCGGTTTCGTTCTTATCCTGCCAAGCCTGCTTTTAGAGGTCGCTTTACTAAGGGTAACGTGGTCGATTTGGATGAGTATGATAAGCGTAAAGCGGCTGCTATCCAGAAGTATTATGAACAGGCTGACATCAAGCCCAAGACTGAGGCAGAGATTATTCGGGAGTTTATTGGTTCTCGTATGGGTGAGCTTGATGATATTAAGAAGGAGCTTAATTTAAATAATGATCATATAGGTGCTATCTTCGGCGTTAGTGGTAGAACTCTTTACAATTATGCTGCTGAATACAGCGATTCTTAGCTCCTCAGCCTTTTAGGCGCGGGTATTTTGAAAAGAAGCACCAATTATTACAAGTACTACTATTTCTCGCCAAAACCACAACAATTAAGTACTAAAGGTGTTAATAGGTATTAACAACAAGGTTATGTGTTAGACAAGAGGTAACAACAAGACAATGATACTAACAGGATTTGAACAAGCGCGCACAATAGAATATATTAAATCGTATCCTGGCGGAAAAATCGGATTAATAGGAGTAAGACAATGAATTACAAAAAAAATAAGCAAGAGTTAGTATTAAGAGCGAAGAAGCATT
>CAZNPL010000119.1:0-1693 GCA_964574815.1 uncultured Phycisphaeraceae bacterium | reverse complement strand
CGTAACAAGGTAGCCGTAGGGGAACCTGCGGCTGGATCACCTCCTTTCTAAGGAGCAATTGTCCCTGACTCTTCGGAGGCCCCGGGACAGACTCCAGGTCAATCTCTTAGGTTTGCCCTACTATTCGGTTCTCAAAGGCGTGAAGGAAGAAAAGAGAGGGCCTATAGCTCAGATGGTTAGAGCGCACGCCTGATAAGCGTGAGGTCGGTAGTTCAATTCTACCTAGGCCCACCAACACGACGTGCATGACACACATTCGGGGGTGTAGCTCAGCTGGGAGAGCGCCTGCTTTGCAAGCAGGAGGTCATCGGTTCGAGCCCGTTCACCTCCACCAGAAGCTCTGAACCACATAAGCATAAATTCCCATCGACTGAGTTGAAGATAGACATTGGACGGACACGGACGGTATGTGTTCGGTGAGTTCGGAAGTACCTGCTCTTTGACAACTGAATAAGAAGTGATTCACCGCAAGCCAAGAAGAATTTGGCTATGATCAAGTTACTAAGGGCATACGGTGGATGCCTTGGCACCAGGAGGCGATGAAGGACGTGGCTAGCTGCGATAAGCTTCGGGGAGCCGCTAAACAGGCTTAGATCCGAAGATTTCCGAATGGGGAAACCCACTGGGATTCATCTCCCAGTATCCGCTACCGAATACATAGGTAGCGGAGGCGAACGGGGGGAACTGAAACATCTAAGTACCCCTAGGAAAGAAAAGCAAGAGCGATTCCCTCAGTAGTGGCGAGCGAACGGGGAACAGCCCAAACCATGTATGCGTGATAGCCCGTGAGCGTTGCATGCATGGGGTTGCGGGGTTCTGCTGGACGACTTCACGGAGTTGTCGGGGAGTTACAAAACCTATGTATAGGCGAACAGCCTGGAAAGGCTGACCACAGGGGGTGACAGTCCCGTAGCCGAAATGCATGGGTCTCCCTGGGCAGGATTCCCAAGTACCACGAGACACGTGGAACCTTGTGGGAAACCGGGAGGACCATCTTCCAAGGCTAAATACTACCTGGTGACCGATAGTGGACCAGTACCGTGAGGGAAAGGTGAAAAGAACCCCTGTGAGGGGAGTGAAATAGAACCTGAAACCGTGTGCCTACAAGCGGTAGGAGGCCGATTTCAATTCCTCGGAGTTGAACGGCTGACTGCGTGCCTTTTGCATAATGAGTCAGCGAGTTACTCTACGTAGCAAGGTTAAGCCGTTAAAGGTGGAGCCGAAGCGAAAGCGAGTACGAATAGTGCGTTTAGTTGCGTGGAGTAGACCCGAAGCCAAGTGAGCTACCCATGGCCAGGGTAAAGCAGGTGTAAAAACCTGTGGAGGCCCGAACGCACTGACGTTGAAAAGTCAGGCGATGAGTTGTGGGTAGGGGTGAAAGGCCAATCAAACTTGGAAATAGCTGGTTCTCCCCGAAATATATTTAGGTATAGCCTTGCAAGTAAGTGATGGAGGTAGAGCACTGGATGGGCTAGGGGTCCTCAGGTCTACCAAACCCAACCAAACTCCGAATGCCATCAACTTTCATTGCAGGAGTCAGTCTGCGGGAGATAAGTTCCGTGGACGAGAGGGAAAAGCCCAGACCGCCAGCTAAGGTCCCTAAATGTGTGCTAAGTGGAAAAGGAAGTGGAAACGCAGAGACAACCAGGAGGTTGGCTTAGAAGCAGCCATCCTTTAAAGAAAGCGTAATAGC
>CAZNPL010000118.1:0-1727 GCA_964574815.1 uncultured Phycisphaeraceae bacterium | reverse complement strand
CTCTGTCAGGGTAGTTGCCGCAGGGGTTTAAAGTAAATGAAACTCTGAGGTGGGCGATGAACAGGACAGAACATGACGTATCCGGCAGAGCGGAAAGCGGCGGTCATCGCCAGGATGCTGCCCCCGCACAATGTGCCCCTTCGGCAGCTGTCGTAGGAAGAGGGCATCTCGGAAGGCACGCTGTCGCGGTGGCGCTCAGAGGCCCGCAGCAAGGGGCAGTTTCTGCCTGATGCGAATGCGGGGCCTGAAGGCTGGTCGACGCGGGACAAATTCGCTGCGGTGGTTGAAACCGCCGCGATGAACGAGACGGAGCTTTCGGAGTATTGCCGCCGACGCGGGCTTTACCGTGAACAGCTGTCTGCATGGCGCGCGGCGTGTGAACGGGCCAATGACTGGGATCGTTCAGCTGCCCGGCAGATTGCCCGGGAAACGAAGGATGACAGGAAGCGGATCCAGCAGCTGGAACGCGAGCTGATGCGCAAGGAGAAAGCCCTGGCGGAGGCAGCGGCGCTGACGATCCTGCGAAAAAAGGCCGATGCGATCTGGGGCCCAAGTCAGGGCGGGGACGAATGACCCCTGCCTCAGATCGCTGTGAAATCATTGCCCTCATTGACGAGGCCATGGCAGCGGGTGCGCGTCAGGCAGGCGCCTGCGCTGAGCTTGGTCTTGACCGGCGAACCCTTCAGCGCTGGCGCTCTTCGGATGGAACGATCCGGGAAGACCTGCGCCCTGTCGCAGAGCGTCCAGAGCCGGCCAACAAGCTCAGCGCAGAGGAACGTGACCTGATCGCTGCGACCTGCAACAGCGAGGCTTTTGCGAGCCTCCCGCCTGGCCAGATCGTGCCGCGCCTCGCTGACAAGGGAGAGTATATCGCCTCGGAATCGAGCTTTTACCGGGTCTTGCGTGAACGCGGCCAGAACCATCGCCGCGGCCGCGCCCGGCCAGCCACACGCCGCAAACCTCCAGCCAGCTTCGAGGCGAAAAGCCCCTGCGAGGTGTGGACCTGGGATATAACCTGGCTCCCCGGGCCCGTGCTTGGCATGTTCTTCTATCTCTACCTGATCGTGGACATCTACAGCCGCAAGATTGTCGGCTGGGAAGTGCATGAGCGCGAGAGCGCCGAATTTGCAGCCCGGCTCCTGGAGCGCGCCGTCTGGGCTGAAGGCTGCGCTGCCAGGCCGGTCGTGCTGCATGCCGACAATGGTAGCGCCATGAAGGGCGCGACAATGAAGGTAACCATGGAGCGCCTCGGCGTTACCGCATCCTTCAGCCGGCCGCGAGTGTCCAATGACAACCCCTGCTCAGAAGCCCTGTTCCGGACATGCAAATATGGGCCAAGCTGGCCGGCAGAAGGGTTCGCTTCGATCGGGGATGCGCGTCTCTGGGTGAAAGACTTCACCGCCTGGTACAACACTGAACACCATCACAGCGCCATCCGCTTCGTCACACCCGAGCAGCGCCACCGCCGCGAAGATCAGGCACGGCTTGCCCGGCGGCACACGGTGTATCAGGCAGCGCGTGAACGCCATCCTGCCCGATGGTCCGGCAAAACCAGAAACTGGCAACCTGTCGGTTCGGTCTGGCTTAACCCGGAGCGGGCAGATAACGGGCACGAAGGCCATGGGGCCGCCGACGCGCTAACCCATAAAGCTGGCGGCGGCCGCCCCATGGCCGGGCTTGAAACCTGCGCAGCATGAAATGGAAACGTGCGGCAACTACGTTGACAA
>CAZNPL010000117.1:0-1792 GCA_964574815.1 uncultured Phycisphaeraceae bacterium | reverse complement strand
CCGACATTCAGAGGGTGCAGATCGAAAAAGTGAATAATTTGGGGTAAGCTGGGAAAAACTGAGCTTAGCAGGGGGAATAGCGCATGAATAACCAGTACAGCACCCACGATCTGGATCATCTGGGGATAGTGGCGGGCGTGTGCCAGCAAATTGGGTTGATCGAACAAATCGATGCCCATGTACCCGATACGGGGCGGAAAGTGAGTGTAGGACAAGCGGTGCAGGCGATGGTGCTGAATGGACTGGGTTTTGTGGGGCGAGCCTTGTATCTGACGCCGGAATTCTATCGCAGCAAACCGCTGGATCTGCTGATCGGGGAAGGCATTGAGGCTGATGATTTGAACAGCGACAGTCTGGGAAAAGCGCTGGACTATCTCTATGAAGCCGGGATCACCGAGGTCTTCGCGGCAGTCAGCGCGCATGCGTTACGCACGTATGGGATTGCGGTGAAGGTGGCGCATCTGGATACCACGGCCTTCAGTCTTCAGGGGGACTATGCGGAGGATGAGCGGGCAGACGATGGCGAGCCGCAACCGATTACCATTACCTATGGACACTCCAAAGACCACCGCCCCGATCTGAAACAAGCGATCATGGGGCTGATCTGTGCCAACCAGACTTGCATTCCCGCCTATCTGAGTGCGGTGTCGGGCAACGTATCCGACAAAACCAGTATGCCGGAGATGGCGCAGGTCTATCTGGACCAGTTTGGGGCCGATGAGACCATGCCGGTGCTGGTGGCGGATAGTGCGTTGTACAGCGCGGAAACGATCCAGAACTGGTCCCAGGTGAAATGGGTCACCCGCGTCCCCGCGACCATCACTGAGGTGAAACACTTGTTGGCTGCAACCCAGGATGAGCACCTGCAAGCCGCTGAGCGTGAGGGCTATTTCTACACCGAAACTACGAGCAACTATGGCGGTGTTGAACAGCGCTGGTTGATTGTGCTCTACGAACCCCGCCGTGACCAAGAGCAGCGGCGGCTCGACCAGCGGATTGCGCGTGAAGACGACCAGTTGGGCAAGCAGGCCAAGAAGCTCGCGCGCCAGGTGTTCAACTGTCAGGCCGATGCCCAGCACGCGTTGGACCGCTTTGCTCAACGCTGGACGTTTCATACGATCACGGGGGAGTTGTCCACCACCCAACGCTATGCGCAGCCCGGGCGACCAACCCCGGCCAGTGAGGTCGTGACGGAATGGCACATTCAGGTCACTTACGCGCCTGATGAGCAGGCGATTGCTCAGCAGCAGCAATCCCTGGGCAAATATATCATCGCTACCAACGAACTCGACCCCACACGCTTATCCACCGCAGACTTGCTCACCGTTTACAAGGACCAGAACACCAGCGTGGAGCGCGGCTTCCGCTTTCTCAAAGATCCGCTGTTCTTCGCTCATCGGTTGTTTCTCAAGAAACCGGCGCGGATCATGGGCTTGCTGATGGTCATGGGGCTGAGTTTGCTGATTTATGCCCTGGCTGAGCATCATTTACGCCAACAACTGGCGACCCACAACGACACCATTCCCGACCAAAAAGGCAAACCCACCCAGCGGCCTACCATGCGGCGCGTCTTCCAGATGTTTGAAGGCATTCATGTGCTCACCATCTGGCTGGGCCAACGGCGACAACGGTTAGTCACCAATGTGCAAGCGGTTCATTTGCAGATTGCCACCTTACTCGGCGAGCCGATCTTGAAATTCTACACTTTTGAGGAGACCCCCCTCTGAATGTCGGTTAATATCCCGAAGGCTGCTTTTTCGCCTACCCGTAACTTTCTGGGTACAAAAAGGCC
>CAZNPL010000116.1:0-1829 GCA_964574815.1 uncultured Phycisphaeraceae bacterium | reverse complement strand
GTGTGGGCCATGCCCAGGTCGATCAGGACGTTGTCGGAGGCGTCCACGGCCAGCACGCGGAAGGTGGTGTCCGGGTACACGTCCTCGCCGGTGACGTACAGCGGCGCCCCGTCACCACGCCACAGGGCTGCGCTCTGGACCACCTTGTCCACGGGGTCCACCACGTCGCCGGCGGCGTCGATATACTTGTCGGGCCAGTTGGCGTAATCGGGGGAGACGAGCTTCAGGGCGTAGTCGACGCCGCTGTTGGGCGGGTTGACCTCGAGGTACCGCGAGCCGACGGCCTTGACGTTCCGAGTGGCCAGGCCGTAGGCGTCGTAGTCGTAGCTTTCCACCACGCGGCCGCTGGTATCCAGCAGGGCGTCTGGCGTGGAGAGTTCGCGGTCGCGGTAGTAGTAGTCGCCGCTGGCGTCGTGGAACATGATGCGCTCGTCGACGTACTGCGTGCCGTTGACGTAGTAGCGGTCGAAAGTCTCGGAGCCGCCACCCATATCGTACTCCAGCACGACGTTCTGTCCATCATAATAATAGCGCGTTGGTTTAGCCGGGGCACCTTTGGCCGGTGTGAAATGGATCTCGATCCGGCGCCCGAGGACGTCGCAAACGACGTCTAGTACCCATTTGCCTCCCTCCACTTGCGCAGGACGCTTGTATTAGATTGGAGAAGACTACTTTTCCCACGCCGTTTCCATTTGTCAAGAAATATAGCGACCGACGACGTACATGATAAAAAAGAAAACATCGACGAGAATCACGAGGATCGCAAGCAGAAGGGCCGGCAGGCTGCTCTTTGATGAGAATACATAGACGAGTGCGAACACAGCACTCGCGCCGGCCGCAACCGCTGCAATTATCTCGGCCTCCCGTAAAAGGACCATTGATATCGCAAATGCCAGTGATAGGAAAATGAAAGAAAGTATTAAATACTTCATTTGGCTCGTCGAACCACGGAGATTATCCCATGATCAAACCCCGCCGCTTCCATTCCCGATCCAAGCCAGACCGCTCCGTTCTGTGACACTTTCTTGCTCCAGCCGCCCCGCGTGGCAAAGCAGGTCTTTAGCACGAGAACGCCGAACTGCCCGTCGTCGAACTGCCCCGAGACGACAATGCCCGCGCCCTCGCCGACAGCGAAAGCTCCCGTGACGCCACTGCAGTCTGGCCCGATCAATCCCGAGGACTTCTTCTTCATCCACGAGGGCGCGACACCGTGCCCGAAGGCGACAAGTCCATATAGGTCCCGCCCAAATGCAGTGATCCTGTTCGAAGAGAAGGGTTGAATACGATAGTCTAGATAAGTGACATCGAAGCCCTTGCCCCTGAGGATCTCGGCGGCTTGAACAGGTGTCCAACCTGTGAGGAAGGAAGGGACCGGCCCCATCTCGCCAACGGCAACAACCGCTACGTTGGGAATGCTAAACTGCCCTTTTCGACAGATGGGGGTGTTGGCCGTCTTGGGAAGCTTTCCGCCGTCTTCCGGCCTCAGCCACAAGATGTAGTAATCGGGGTCCATATTGGTCTTCTCGGCGAGATCCGTAACAGTGTCCCAAGGATCGCACGTGGCTGTTGCTCGCCGGCGGCTGTTTCGTTGGATAGTCCACTCCTGGCCGAGTGCATCCGTCCGCGTGAGCGGGTTAGACCCAGTGTACTCATACAGGTTCATCCCATCTCCGTAGCCCGCCGGATCCCTTTGCAGAAACCGGCCGTGGACCGGGTCGTAGTGGCGGGCGCGGTAGTAGTAAAGCGGGGTCGGCTGGCCGGTGTCGTCGTAGACGACGTCCAGGCGGCGGCCGGTGAAGAAGTACGGGTTGGCCGGCTCGGCCTCGGGC
>CAZNPL010000115.1:0-1893 GCA_964574815.1 uncultured Phycisphaeraceae bacterium | reverse complement strand
CCCAAAACAAGCGTACCATAATGCCTTGTTGAGCGGTGCCCGGGGGTGCGGGCGACGAGCGCAGTCACTTCCGACCGCCCTATCGGCGGTTGGGGTCACAGTTACTCAGTTGTCTTTTCGGCATCCGCGGCCCTCACTTTCTTCTGGCTCGTTGCCCACGCAAACCGGGACGTCCTTATCCCGGCGTCAAGGAATGGCACTCAACACCGCAGGGGGTGCCGCCATGGTGATATGGCGTGCAAGGCGTCCACGCCGCGCAGAAACACATGCTGCCAGGGGTTCCACGCCAGCAACCGGTAGACGAGCCGGCCACCGGTTCGAACCACCTGACATGGCACGCGAACAAACGCATGCACAAAACGCTTGAACCCCATGCGCAGCACCGTCGCCTTCTCGCCACGATGCTTCTGCTTCCACCGGCCACGCACCGGCAGGAGCAACGCGAACCAGGCCTTTAAGGTCCACGCCAGTGAGGCCATCACCATGTAGGCCCAGTTGCTCACCAGATTGTCCACCGGCATCTGCAACGCACGGGCGCCACTTTTGAGCTGCTTGATCAGGTTCTCCTGATTGCAGCGGTCGTTGGCCGACCGGACGATCCCCGATGGTGTCATCGTGCGGATGTTCGTGATGTAGAAGAGGTAACGGACGTCATCGAACAGCGCCAACTCGCCCCGTTCGATCGACAGGTTCTTGCGCACCACGACGATCCGGTAGCTGCGCCGACACCGGCCGGGCGCATAGTCAAACTCGGCCACCTCTTCCGACTGCAGCCGGATGTTCTCGAAGCCACGCTGGCGGACGATTGCTTCCTTCACGTTCACCGGCCGCTCGCGAGGCTGGGTCTTGACCGTGTACTTCGGATCGCGCCGAAGCGGCTTCCAGGCCTTGTTTTCCAGGCTTTCCGCGATCTCCACCAAGTTCGGCATCGCGTCGATGCCGAAGATGAACCGCACACCCGCGCCGTGCCAGCCGTCCAGATACCTGGTCTGGGTAAAGTCCGTATCACCGCGCAGCAGCACACGCTTGAACCCGGCCCGATTGCACAGGGCGATGGCCTGGTCAAAACGCGCCGCCGCCCCCTCGTGAGACGGGCGATTGCCGGAACGGTTCACCAGGTACAGCGGCTCGGCCGTGTTGGCCAGAGAGATCAGCAGCGGCTGGTAACCCCACTGTCTCTTGTGGTTGATGTCCATGCCCTGCTTGCACTCACCGGTCGTCTCGGCCACCGTGCCGTCGCCATCGATGACCGCTTCCTCAAAAAACGACGCCGGTTGCTGTCGCCACACCTTCACGCGTACGCTGTTGATGGTGTTCATCAGGATGTCCACGTCGATCTCTTCGAACCGCCGGCAGAAGTCGCCGGCCGTGGTGGGATCGGGGATGCGCTGGGCCCCGAGGGCGTCCAAGTACACTTCGTCGTTGCGCCACAGCTCGATGTCCTCCAGGCAGGTCCCGCCGGACAGGAGGTTGTAGGCGATGTTGAGAACATGATCCGACTCGTGGTACGGCAGATGGACCTTCAGCAGGTGCAGCCGGCGATCGATGGCGTCGGCCAGACCGGTGCGCCGGGCCAGCATGTGCATGGCGCCGATCCCGCCAGGAGCCAGCCCACGTGCCCGGTCCGCGAGCTCGTAGTGAACGTTGCCGGCCGCAAACATCGGCCGGGGCTGATCCTCCCACTGGCGACCCCGCAGCCGCCACTGAATTCTGCGTTTCCGATTGGTCAGTTTCCGCTTGCGTTCCGCCTTGCTTTGTGCTTTATTCGTGCTCACTCGAAATGCCTCCTTGCGCAAGGGACTCGTGTTCTTCCAAAACCCCTTGATATCCGCAAAATGGCGGCATTTCGAGTACTTTTTTGAAATCAAGCGAACCAATCACGCTTGATCAGGG
>CAZNPL010000114.1:0-1968 GCA_964574815.1 uncultured Phycisphaeraceae bacterium | reverse complement strand
CTTGATCCACCATCTCGATGCGCCATGGTTGCGTCCGTCGCGGGCCTCGCTCCCGCACCGGTCCAAGAGTGCGCCGTCCCTCTCCGCTCACGACGGCGAACGAGCAAAAGGAGCACCTGTCATGATCGCACGCCTCACCTCGCAGCCCCCTTTGTGTTCATCCACACTGAATCGCGCCGCGGTTGTGGCGCTTGGGATTTGTCTCGCCGGCGGAGGGGCCGTCGCCTTGGGCCAGGAAATGATCTCGCGGACGGCCATCGACGCCGGCACCGCCGAGGCGCCGCTCCTCGTTGAAGCACCACTTGTCCCCGGTGCGCCGCGCGCCTGGGAAAACGGCGTCGATGTGACGCCCCACTCGACCGTCAACCTCGTCAACGGAAACCTCCTCACCGTCATCCCCATCACAGGCTGGAGCGGCAAGGGACCCGCCGTCGAATTCAACATGTACCACAACAGCGCCGATGGCCAATGGCGCCCTTCGTACAGCCGAAGGCTCACCCAGGACGACCCCACCCACATGACGCTCACCCTGGACGACGGGCGCCCCGTCCAATTCACGCTGGTCGGCTCAACCTGGGAACCCCAGGGAGGGTTTCACTTCGAGCTCGACGCCGCAGGCGACCTCTGGGAGATCACCACCAAAGACCAGTATGTATGGCTTTTCGAATCCCTGCAGAACGGCGGCAGACTGCTCCAGATCAGCGACCCGGCGGGAAACGCACTCACGGTCGAGCACGGCCTCAGCAGCCACGATATGCTCATCATCGACGCTACCGGCGACCGCTGGATCGACTTCCACGCCTCTTCGCTCAATGGCGTGCATGTATCTGCCACGATTCAGGACTTCCTTGACGAGTCGGGATTCGGTCCCCGCAAATGGTCGTTCTGGTACAGCAACGCGAGCAGCCAGGCCGACCTGCCCGCGATTGATTTGGAGGACTCGGAATCAACCAACCCACCTGAAGATCCGGAAGACCCGGACGGCGGCTTGAATGGCTGGGACGGCTCGTGGGACACCATAACAAGCTACGGTTCAGACTCCCCGCATACGGAAATCCTGTTCCCCTGGGTGAACGACGGCGGCGTACCCGTCCGATACCGGACGTTGCTGAGCTACCATTCCGATGGGCTCCGAGTGAAGTCGGTCACCGATCGTCAGCTCACGCGATACTACTACGCCTACCACGACTCAGGCTGCATCAAGCAGGTCTCCGACTCGTCCTCGCTCTGTCCAACGTCAGCGTACTGTCAACTCTATCACACCTTCGAGTTCGAAAGCGGCCCCAAAACGAGCCACACGCCGACACGAGGCCACATGCCCGACCCGGCCGAGAATCACAGCTACGTCTACGAATACGAGGCCATCGACGTGGGGCCGACCACGGCGTACGCCACCCAAAAGGTGACTTCGCCGGAGGGCGTCGTCGAGTACTACGACCACGACAGCGACCTGAACCGCACCGAATACTGGTGGGACGAGCTGAACAACCACTGGCTATGGACTTACGACGATCGCGGGAACCTCCTGACCGCGACCAATCCCTACGGCCACCAGCAGGAGTGGGCTTACGACGCCGTGAACAACGTGATCTGGTACGACGACGCGGCCGACGTTCGCACGACGTTCGATTATCTGAGCCCGGTGGACGAGACGGCCCTGACGCACATCATCCTGCCGCCGGCCGAGGACGGCGGGTTAACCGGCCACATCCACCTCACCTACCACGACAACAGCCTGTGGCTAGGACTCCTGGAATCGGTGACCGACGCCAACGGCGTCACGACCGAGTACGAATACGACTCATACGGGCAGCTCAAAAACGAGCGGGAGGGCAACGACAACGGCGAGTCGCAGCGGGTCGGCGTCAAGCACAGCTTTGATCCGGCCGGCCGCCACCTCGGCTCGAAGATCTTCGCCCTCGCCCCCGCGGCCGCTCCGCCCGAGGGCGAGACCTTCTCGGATTCCGT
>CAZNPL010000113.1:0-2038 GCA_964574815.1 uncultured Phycisphaeraceae bacterium | reverse complement strand
TAGCCCAAGTTGAGCAGCATCGAGGCTTGAACCGCCTTTTCGATACCTTCAGGGCGGTTTTGAGCCCAGAGTTATTGACTACATCGGCGGTTCAGTTCTCCCATGCTGGTTCCCCGAGACGGGTGGGTAACTCCAGGCCGAGGCGGCCCAGGAGAACGCGCTGAGCTTCGTCTGGTGTGCTCACGCAGCGGATGCGTATCTCCCGGTCGGTGGACGTCGGAAGAACGACATCGTTCGTTTTGATGCGAGCCAGCTCTTCGAGCACCGTCCGCGGGCCGTTGCCGAGTCCACACCGGGCCATCCACTGTTCCAGCGTCTTCCATAACGCGTAGGCCAGGAAGGAGAACAGAATGTGGGCTTGAACACGCTGCTCCCGATGATGCCAGATGGGACGCAGATTCAACTCGCTCTTCGACGTCCTGAATGCTGACTCCGCCTGGGTGAGTTGAATGTAGGTCATCCACAGCTCTTCCGGCTTCCAGTTCGTCAGATTGGTCCGCAGGATATAGCAGCCCTCACTCAACTGGGCCCAATGACGCCAAGCTTCTCGCTTGGTCCAACGGACCTTGAGAAAGCCCGTGACCCCGTTGCGCGTGACCTCGCTCACCTTGATGTCGAACAGGCCAGCGGCCCGGGAGTTCTTTCCCAGCAGACGCCCGATCTGACGTTCCACCTGGTTGCGGTCGGGTTTCTTCTTCGCTCGGTCGAGCCGGTTGCTGAGTTTGACGAGCGCCTTCTCAATGCGTTTTTCAAAACGCTGATGGATCGCCTTCTCCTTCTGCCGGCGGGCCTCACTGCGGCACACGATGAAGACCTCGTCCGCACCCGGGCCATGACGCAATTTCACCTCGATGCCTTCTTCAACTTCAGTCCAGTCCTTCTCCAGAAGCGCTTCCTCGAACGAACGCAACATCGACTTCGGCGTGCCCACGATGTACTGCCCGCCACGGGCGCGAAGGAAATCCAGGTTGTCCTCACTGACCATGCCGCGGTCCAAGACCCAGACTCGCCGGGCCTTGCCGTGTTTGCTCTCCAGGGCTTCGATGATCTCCTGCAGCGTCTTGGAATCGTTCCGATTGCCTTCGAAAACTTCGTAAGCCACCGGCAAACCCTCCCGTGTGACCACCAAGCCGATGCAGACCTGTTTGCAGTCGGGTCGCTTGTCACGCGAATGGCCTCGTTGGGCCTGCGGATTACCCTTGGCCTCACCCTCGAAGTACGTCGAGGTGACGTCGTAGAGCAGCAGCTCGTACTCCGCATCGAAAAGGGTGGTGAAGCGCGCCTTGAGATGCTTCTCGATGGCCTCCTTGTGACTCAGGATGTGGTCATGAGCGCGATAGAGCCGGTCCTTGTTGACTGCGTCGGACCGTACGCCGAGCAGATCGTCCAGGGCGGTACGCTGATACCAGGTGTCCGCGATGTGCATTTCACTCGACGGCTCGCAAAACCGCGCCAACGTCAGGATGGCAGCCACCACTGGCCACGGTACACCTTCGCCTCCCTTGGGAATCAGATGCTCCAACAACCGATCAAGCTTCAACGCCCGCCACAGGCAGAGTCCCAGGTACACATCGCCGAAGTCGCGCGTACGTTCTACGCGTGCTCGACGAACAAGAACCTCGATCTTGTCCGGCACCGGCTCGTTCGAGGATGGCATGTCAAAAAGGGGCAGGTGCGATTGCGGTCGATGGTCCACGATCCGTGCCACCTCCGCCCACTCGGCGCGCTGCGATGGTCGCAGTTCACCGAGATAAGCCACAATTTGGTGGCGAGGACCCCGCACCGTCCGGATGGACTTGACCAGCGCCCAGTACGTGTGACGCTTGCCGTTCTTGCGAATTCCGATTCGCTTGAGAAACACCCGCGACCTCCTGTCACACCCGAGGATCGCGAGATGGTCCCGTCCGTTCAAGAGTGCAGGTTTTGACTACACGGCAAATCGAAGAGAATTAACGCCCGAACCATCCGATACGCCCGCGTCAAGGCCGTTCACCATGCCGAAAAAAAGTGAAATGCCCCCTACGCTGCTCAACTTGGG
>CAZNPL010000112.1:0-2082 GCA_964574815.1 uncultured Phycisphaeraceae bacterium | reverse complement strand
TCTAGCACGTTCCTCGGTGACGAAACACGGGATCACCTACGGGGCGCGAGCCCCATGGTGACGGAGTCCTCGTAGTAGTCGCGGGAGTAACGCCCCGCCAGGGAGAACGGGAAAGCCGTTCACAGGGCGAAGGGGGACAGGTAGTTGTGATGTCAGATCCATGAGGTACGCGAGATGCGGAGAGCCAAAACGGTACTGAACATCCTACGTGAGAGGGGGCAACGTGGTTTGCCCGTGGAAGGGCTGTATCGACAGCTCTACCGACGTGACCTGTACCTGCGTGCCTACGCGAAGCTATATGCGAACGACGGCGCGCTGACAGCAGGCGTTACGGAAGAAACCGTTGACGGGATGTCGCTGGCGAAGATTGATGCCATCATTGCGGCACTACGGCGCGAAGCCTATCGCTGGACGCCGGTGCGGCGGACGTATATCCCGAAGAAAAACGGCAAGTTGCGGCCGTTAGGCATGCCAACATGGAGCGACAAACTTCTTCAGGAAGTGATTCGCTCGGTCTTGGAGGCATACTACGAACCGCAGTTTAGCCAACATTCGCACGGTTTTCGTCCGGGACGCGGCTGTCACACGGCGCTTCGGGAGATACAGACGACCGGCAAGGGAACTAAGTGGTTTATTGAGGGTGATTTGTCGAAATGTTTTGATTGCATCGACCACTCGGTGCTGATGAGCATCCTCGGCGAGAGAATCCACGATAACCGGTTCCTTCGCTTGATTCGTAATCTCCTGGACGCCGGGTATCTGGAGGATTGGCAGTTCAACGCGACCTACAGCGGAGTGCCGCAAGGTGGCGTGGCCAGCCCATTACTCTCGAACCTGGTACTGGACAAGTTGGACAAGTTCGTCGAGACCCAGCTCATCCCGGGCTACACACGGGGCCACAGCAGGAAGTCGAATCCGCCCTACGTCGCGTTGACCGTGGCGGCATCGCGGGCGCGGAAACGCGGGGACCATGACCGAGCCAAGGCACTTATGCGTGAGGCTCGGCGGCTGCCATCGCGGCGGCCGGAGGACCCAAGCTACCGACGTCTGTGGTACGTGCGGTACGCGGACGATTTCCTGCTCGGATTCATCGGCCCGAAGGCCGAAACAGAGGAGATCAAGCGGAGGCTTGCTGCGTATCTTCGCAACGAGCTCAAACTTGAACTCAACCGGGACAAGACGCTCATCACGCATGCGCGTGACGGGCGTGCGAAGTTCCTGGGGTACGAGGTGCATACCATGCACGCCGATGACAAACGCGACCCTCGCGGGCAGCGTGGAATCAACGGTGGTATTGGGCTGCGCGTTCCGCGACATGTAATAAACGAGCATTGTGCTCGGTATATGCGACGCGGGAAGCCGGCGCACTTGCCGGAACGACTGAACGACAGTGCCTATAGCATGCTTGTTCGGTATCAGGCTGAGTACGGAGGCCTCGTGCAGTATTACCGGCTGGCGTACAACCTTCACACGCTTCAGCGTTTGAAGTGGGTGACGGAGGTGTCGCTGGTCAAGACGCTGGCCAACAAGTTCCGCACGACCGGCCGGAAGATCTACCGGCGGTTCGGGACGCGCCTCGAAACACCTGAGGGCACGTACAAAGTGCTGCAGGTAGAGGCGCCGCGTGGCCCCGGCAAAGAGCCACTACGTGCTCACTGGGGGGCCATCCCGTTGAAGCGGAATCCATGGGCGGCGATCTGCGAATCCGAGCGGAAGATTTGGAGCGGACGTAGCGAACTGCTGGAACGGCTGCTTGCTCAGAAGTGCGAGCTGTGCGGCGGACCTGATGACATCGAGGTCCACCACATTCGGAAGCTCGCCGATCTGCGCAGGAAGGGTCGTCCACATCCCAGGTGGATGGAAATCATGACGGCACGCCGCCGGAAGACGCTGATAGTCTGTCGAGGGTGCCATGATGAAATCCATTACGGGCGCTACGACGGAGCTGCGGTCGCGTAGTGCAACTACTGGAGAGCCGGGTGATAAGGAAACTATCACGCCCGGTTCGGAGGAGAGGTGTTGGAAAAGTACTCCGATTCACTCGGAATAACTCGTTGGCATCTTATCCTACGGCTTGTCCGG
>CAZNPL010000111.1:0-2226 GCA_964574815.1 uncultured Phycisphaeraceae bacterium | reverse complement strand
CTTCTGCGAGTTCCTGTTGTGATTGCTGTTAGGCTGCTTCTGAACTCAAAGTCTTTGCTCCCTTGCTTCTTATTTTTTTTCTTCCTGCTACCAAGACCGCCGCCTTGTAATTTAGGCAAGCCAAGACCAGGCGGAGGCGGAGGAGGAGGTGGGGGGCTACCCCCTCCACCACGTAAGCCTAAACCAGTGAGCGCAGAAGCTCCACCACCACCACCCGAACCCGATATACCAGTATCAATATCGGTTGATAGGCGAGGAATAACACTAATGCGAGAAGCCGAACCTCTACGCGAAGGCTGCAACTGCTTAGGAAGTATCGAAGAGCGAGAAGCCGAGGAAGAACGAGAAGCCGATGAGAAACCAATAACCTCACTAACTGACGAACTCAACCCGACAGCAGAACCAAACACGAACCCAGCGCTACGAGAAGCAGCCACGCGAGGAAGAGGAGCAAGCCCAGAAACCTGCCCAGGAGCAACTCTCCCACGAGAAGAAGGGCGCGGAGGACGAAGAGAAGGACGCCTAAAACGAGAAATAGAAGTAGCGACACCACCCGTAGGGTCAAAGAACAACCTACGAGGACGAGAAGCGCGAGGAGCAGAACTAGCAGGAGGAGCAGAAGCAGAAACGAAACGAGTATTACTAACTACATCAACGCCAGGACGCGCAGACACGCGCAACAAAGGAGTGAACTGAGTCCTCACAACAGGAGAAAACTCCGTCAAACCAACACTAGCACCCCTACGAGCAGCGGAAGGCCTACCCAGCAAGCCCGTACGGCCAGTAACGAAATCAATAGGTGTACGAGAAACAACAAACCCCGCCTCGTCACGAGAAAACAACTCAGCAGGACGAGGAGCAGCTACGAGCACGTTATCACCAACCCCAGCACCAGAAACCGCCGTGAAGCCAGAAGAAGGATCAGTAAAGCCAGTAACGGTATCATCAAAGGAGAAGCCGCGGCCAGAAGGCAAACGAGCAAAACCCACCGTATCTATACGCGTATCAAACAAGTTACTAGTCTGCGTGAAGCGAGGAGTAACCCCGTCTTCTGTAGCGCGCACACCCGTACCGCGCAAACGAGGACTAGCAATAAACGAACTACTAATATCAGCAGGCACGGCATCAATACGACTACTAAACGCTCCCGTGTTCACTTCAACATCTAAAACGGCTCTGCGCTGAGAAAACCCTGTAATCGAGCGAGGAGTACCTCCTTGCGGTGTAGTTCCGCGCGCAGTACCGCCTGTTTGAGTAACGCCCCGAGAAGAAGTACTCGCCACGCCCAGAACCCTCTCAGGATTTAATCCTCTGCGCAAACCAACACTTAACCCTCCACCAACCGCGAACGCGCCTAAAGCACTGCCTAGCTGCTGCGTAGGGTCGCTTATAGCGCTTATACGCCGCGCCTCGCTTACTCCTAGGGCTGCGCCCCCAGCACCCACGCCAACCTTAAACAACGCGCTAACAGGGCGTTGTAAACGAGTAGGAATCACAGCCTTAGCAAACGAACCAGCCCTAGAAGCCACATTAGCCAAGCGAAAACCAGAAGCAACACTAAGAGGCACACCAGCAACAGCACCCAAAACATTACCTGTCTGAAAAGCAGGATCAACAGTCTTACTAACCACCCCACCACGAGAAGTAACAGCAGGAGCAGCAGAGAAAGGATCAGTCACTCCACTACCAAAGCCCAAAACAACCCTACCTGCAGCCGTAGAGCGAAAACCAGTAACAGGAGAAACCGTGCCTACACGACGAGTACGAACAGTAGTAGGCGTGACATCCAAACCCGAACCACTAAACACGCGCGTACCCGACTCAGAACTAGCAAAACCCAAGCTACGAACACGAGAACCACTAGGAGTAACTAAAGCACTACCCTGCTCCGTACTCACACCACCAACAGAAGCCCCAGAAGCACGCCCTGAGCGCAAACTAGCAACACGCGAACGCTCATTAAACGCGCGCTGCAACGAACCACTCTCAGACAACTCGCTAGTACGAGAAGCGAACCCATCACTCACAGGCAACACTTGGTCGCCAAAACGAACCGTGCTACGATCAGAAGGGATGAAGTCCTGCGCGTTAAAGCCCGCGCGCTCAATAGCAGCTACCTGCCGAGCGCTAGGTATCTCAGACAAGCGCGAACCCGATGAGCGAGAAGAAGAGTCGCCTGCGCGAGGGGTACTGTCAAGCCCAGGGATGTCCTCGCCTCTACGAGCA
>CAZNPL010000110.1:0-2311 GCA_964574815.1 uncultured Phycisphaeraceae bacterium | reverse complement strand
CTGACAATACCGGCCCGCTCAAACCACTTCATGCACGCTTACCGGAAGGACACGGGCATTGTTCGTTCATCCGTAGCTGTCTCCGTGGGCGCGCAGTTTGGGCGCGCTTCCGCTTTCCACCCTATAGAACACGGGGGCTGTTCCTGGTTTGCCTGGAAAAGTTGGAACAGGTGATTGCGCGCGGCTGCTCGCTTTTATTATCGGTCTTTGGCGGCTGGTGGAGGTGTCAGCCGTCAGCCTTCAGCCTTCAGCCGGAAGGGGTCGAGCATGGGTCGGTGATCGCGGGCGTTCATTTGCCGGCGGGGCCGCTTGGAAAGCCGCCCGGTCATTGACATTGGCGGGACTGATTGGGGGAGCCTTCAGCTACCGGCGTTGCGGCTCGGGGGCGTTTGGCGTTTGTCCGGGCCGGTTTGCGATCGTTGTTGTGCCGGTGGGGCTCGTTGGCAGCGTTTGTGGGCGGACTGGGCTGTGCTTTTGCGTGTTCTCGGCAGAACTGGATTGCGCGCCCGGGTCCGGAGCCGAAGGTTGCAGGTTGGAATACTGGCGGGGACATGCGAGGCGTTTCAGGCTGAATCCGCGTCTTAAGGGAATCCTCCGAGATGGGCAGTGTGGGCGCTGTCGGTGCGTGTAGCGGCTGGAAAAGTACGAAACATGCCGGGGGCGAGCGCTGCCGTTCAGGTACGTTCCACGTGAAGGCAGCGACCCGCCCAATCTGCAGAAGCCGTCGGTGCGGTGCGGTTGGTCATGGCTGTGAGCATGTCGAACAATGATCGTCGCCTGCCATCGCGTCCAGCGCGCAGAAGATGTCGAACAGGTTTACCACGCAGTTCTTATCAATGTCCCCAGAAAGGTACGCGCACGAATCGCACGCTCCGTTGATGCAGCGATCTGTCGTGCACAGCAGTCCATCCTCGCATTCTAGATCGGTGGCGCAAGGCGGCGCGGTCGTCCACGTGACGTCCGTGCACGTGTCAGTGCAACCGCCAATCAGGTAGGTTTGATCAAAGAGAGGGACGTGGACGACACCCATCCCGGCAGGATGGTTGGCGGGAACGTCGCCAATATCGGCCCACTCGAAGATCGTTCCATCTGGCTCTATAATACCTTGATATATCTCAAACACGTCACCGGAGGAATACCGCGTTAATCCTCCGAACACGAAGATGCTCTCGTCAGCAAGAACGCTATTATGATACCAGAGCGGATGGGGTAGGCTCGCCTCTTGCCGCCAAAGTCCGAGTGTTCCGTCGCAATTGACGGAAGCGGAAAAGGCCGTGCTGAGGATTCCGGAGTCGCCCACGCTTGTGATTCCACCGACGATGTACACGCGTTGATTATGGAAGTGCACCGATTGGTGCTGGCGGCCCTCTGGCATTGGCGTTGTCGCGTTCCATGCGCCGAGCGATCCATCGTCGTTGATTCGGGCGTAGTACACACTGGAGAAAAATGTTGAGTAATAATTGCCGCCGAGCAGATAGAGGTAGCCTCGATACGCCTCGAGTAGCAGACGGCCGCCATGCCAATCTGCCGCCTTGGGCTGTTGGGCCCACACACCGAGCGCGCCGTCGGGTCCGATAGCGGCACGGTATATGTTTCCGTTGTGATGGGCAACGTACACTGAGCCGTTCCACACGGTAACTCCCGGTCCCTGGTCAGGTTCTGGGAGCGGCGTCGTATCCATCCAGGTGCCGATTCGCCCATGCTTGTTAGTTTTCGCGTAATAGGCCGTATCAAGGGCTTCTCCGGTGTAGCCACCGATGACGTAAATATAGCCGTTGTGCTCCACGGCATCGTACTGGTATCCCGATACCGGCAACGGTCGAGCCGCACTCCAGTTCGACACGTCCACGGCTTGCGTCACCGAGTCGCCAATAAATAGCCCTGCCACGCATAGCAACATTGTTTTGAAGCTCATTCCCATTGCCGTTCTCCTTTCAGATTTGTCGGGCCTGACTCGCAGTTCGTGGCCTTGTCCAGGTCCTGAACCAAGTGTGTTTTGCATCGTGAAACCACGGAAACGAGAAACTCCGCGTGTATGTCACGGCCGAGTTCCGGGAGCGCACAGTACGGGCGGTGCGTTGACGCCTCCATGTTCGACCGAAAACTGTATATAACGCCGACTTCAACCGGCTCTCGTCCGCGACGATGTTTGCACGGTAAACAGAGAACGCCCTCGTTCGCTGGTGGGCCGCGCAGTTCTTGGCTGTGGCGTATTTCGCGCGGCTCCTCGCCGATTCACGGGCCGACGGCAGCGCAACTAGCCCAAGTTGAGCAGCATCGAGGCTTGAACCGCCTTTTCGATACCTTCAGG
>CAZNPL010000109.1:0-2458 GCA_964574815.1 uncultured Phycisphaeraceae bacterium | reverse complement strand
TGCTACAAGCAAGAAAAACACGAACAAGAACACCCCGCGCGAAGTCACGATCTCACCTTCACAAACAACCCGAACACGAGAAGCGCGAGTAACAGAAGCACCGCCTCAACAAGATTGTTAAGCACGAGAGGAATGAACGTGAAGCCATCAGCACTGAAAGCAGCGAAGAACTCCCCGAACAAGTTACTAAGGATAGCCGCCATGCCAACAAAGAAGATGCCCACGAACACAGTGATAAAAAAGAATTCTGGACGACTACCTAAACTAACCGTGGAAAGGATGAGCGCGATAGCGAACAAGCCAAAAACGAGCATGAAAGCACCATCCCACACTGTAGAGAACCTAGTAGCTGATTCGCTAAACTGCTGCGCGCTATCATCACTAAGAATCTCTCCTCCCGTGAATGATTCGTCTAAGCGCTCGAACACGTCAGCGCCAACCGTTACTACGAGGCCGAGCGTGAACAAGAACACCATAAGCAGGGTTACGTCGCCGTTAAACGCTTTACGATTCATCATCTGAATATCCCCATTCCTTTATCGTCCTCCTTCCCTTTCTTAATGAATTTGTTTAGGTGAGTAGTCGTTACGTGCTTGCTCGCTTGGCGGTCGGTTAAGCGCACCCCGAACACCTCCTCGTGTTCTTTCTTAATGTCTTCTAGGAGGTCTGCGAAGAGGGGATCTACTCGTTTAACAACTCCTCCTCGCTTTCCTTCCCCGAACATCAGCTTATCTTAAACCTCTTTTTTTTGTTCGCATTGATTAACGGCATAATCATTATTCGTAGTATGAAGTAGAGTAGCGTGATTATTCCGAACAGGATTACTGCTAGGTGTATCGCGTCGTAGGTGGTTGCTAGGCTGCTGCTTATACCGCTACTGCTCTGCGCGAGGATTTCTCTGATCGCTCCTGACAACCCCCAGGTAGTCACTGCTCCCAAGAGGAAGGCGAACAGGCTGTACGCTTCGTGGTCGGTGTCCATGAGCCGAAACCCCACCCAGTAGAAGAACGCGATTACAGCTACAGTTCCTTGTATGACCGCGAGTTCTGAGCTCATTGAACCCCTCCTACGGCGCTTGTGCTGTTAGTTGCCGTGATGGCTTGTTCTCCGCTGCTTTCAATAACTAGTTGTAAGTTCCTACTGACTTGGTTTAGTCCGCTGCTAACGACTTCTGAGAAAGAAGTGATTTCTCTCACGATTACTACGAGCACTACCATGATGATTATTAGGCTCGCGGCTCCTATCAAGGTGCTTCCGTATTTATCAAAGAAGCTTTTCTTGCTGAATCTATTCTGCATCTCCTTAGTCTTGATAACAGCCCACTTCATGTTCGCAGCGTCTACTGCTTTGAAGCTGATTCCTTCCATAAAGTCTTCTTCTATGATGATGGGTGCTAGGGAGCCGTCTTGTTGTCTTGCGAAGTTAACTTCTTTTCTTGTTCCTATTAGTCCTTTCTTGCTGATGAAGTACTTGCTTGGTATCTCTCCTTGCCAGTCGTCTTTGTTTTTTAGCAGCTTGTACGTCTTGATGCTCTTATTGTCTTTGTCGCGCTCTTCTCGCATGCGGTCAGTTACTAATTCCCACCCGCTTCCTGTTCGCTCGAAGATGTTAGCGACGTATTTGTGTCTTAAGTACTTCCACGCGTAGTAAACGATGATTCCTAGTAGTAACCCCCAGAACAGCCACCCAATTACTGTGAGTATAGTTCCTCCTACGCTCCCGCCGCCGCTTAGTGTTCCTGTCGCTGTTGATAGTATGTCTTGTTGTGCCATTAGTAGTTGTTGTTCCTCATATTAGTTTCTTGGTGTGTTGTTTGTTGGTTGTTTCTTCCCCAGATACTTTTTTTTTCTTCGCTGTATTGCGTTCGTTGTTGTTGTAGCTGGTTGATGGTTTGCCTTGCTGAGTCTGTGTAGACGTGTTCTATTTCTAGGCCTCCTAGTCCTCTGCTTAGTGCTAGGTATCCTAAGTAGCCTACCATGTCTACGATGTCGTCGTACCTGCTGAATTCGACGCCCCATTTGTCGCCGTTTTGGGCTATGGTTAGTATGATGTTGCTTGTTATTCCGTTGATCATCGCTTCTTGCTCGTCTTTGTCGATGTTGCTTAGCTTCGTTTCTTTGTTCCCGTAGAAGGATAGGCTCATGAGGATGCTTGCTCGTCCTTGTTTGTTGAGTAGGGGCTTGGTTACTTGTTGTACTCTTAGCTCGTTGGTTTTCGGGTCTTCTGTGATTACGACTCCTGATAGTTTTCTGTCTAGTTCTGCTAGTAGGCTATCGCTGTTGAGAGTTGTGTGTAGGATTGCTTCTTTTCCTTCTCTTCCGTCGTAGCCGTACATTTGTTCTTCCATGTTATAAGCCTCTGATTTCTAGTCCTGTAAATCCTGTTGATGGTCTGCTTGTGTTGCTTCTGCGAGTTCCTGTTGTGATTGCTGTTAGGCTGCTTCTGAACTCAAAGTCTT
>CAZNPL010000108.1:0-2529 GCA_964574815.1 uncultured Phycisphaeraceae bacterium | reverse complement strand
TCGAGTACTTTTTTGAAATCAAGCGAACCAATCACGCTTGATCAGGGTCTAGGGCGTGTTCGACCCGCCAGATGCCCCACGCAAAGCCACGTACGTATGAACCGCAAGGACCGACCGGCCGCGCCCTCCAGCCTGAAAGGCTGGCCTGAAGTAGCCGGTGGCAGAGCGCAGCGCCGCCACCGGACCCCGGCATCATTCACCACCCCGACCCTGAAGGGGTCATCTAAGAATTGCCCGCGGTGCCGGCACACATGGAAGGGATCTAGGGCGTGTTCGACCCGCCAATTGCCCCACGCAAAGCCACGTACGTATGAACCGCAAGAACCGACCGCCCGCGCCCTCCAGCCTGAAAGGCTGGCCTGAAGTAGCCGGTGGCAGAGCGCAGCGCCGCCACCGGCCCCGGCATCATTCACCATCCCGACCCTGAAGGGGTCATCTAGGAATTGCCCCAGGTGCCGGCACACATGGAAGGGATCTAGGGCGTGTTCGACCCGCCAGATGCCCCAAGCAAAGCCACGTACGTATCAACCGCAAGGACCGCCCGCCCGCGCCCTCCAGCCTGAAACGGCATGTAGGGCGGGTTTCACCCGCCAGATGCCTCCAGCCTGAAGGGCTGGCCTGAAGTAGCCGGTGGCAGAGCGCAGCGCCGCCACCGGACGCCGGCTGTTCCGTCACCTCTCGAACAGACGCAGGCGCCCGACCCGCCGGCTGACCACGTGATAGTCGATCCTGCCGCGCACGTGAATCGCAACCCAACCGCCGAAGGCGGTGACGCAACCACCAGCCCCGGGTGAAGCGAAGCGCAACCCGGGGAATCGAATCCCCGCGAGGGCCCGTGAACCCTCGAAGAGGGTGACGGACCGCTTGTGCACGATCTGATCGGCGTCGAGCAAGAGATGCTCCCAATAATCGCCGTCGTAGACGTGGACCGCGACGACAATACGGCTAAGCTCTGGCTGACCCCGGTGGCACTGGCGTACAATATCGGCTTTCGTGCGAAGGAGTTGCGGGACGTTCAGCGGCTGGTGGACGAGCACGCGGACGAGTTTCTGGAGGCCTGGAATGCCAACTTCGGAGCCTAAGCCCGGCGAGCGCGTCGCCGACGTCCGGTTCGACGAACATACCATGAGCGTCGAGCTGGCGGACGGGCGCACGATTACCGTCCCGCTGGTATGGTATCCCAGGTTGCTCGACGCGACCCCCGCGCAACGCGCCAACTGGCGTACGTGCGGCGGTGGGTTCGGGATTCACTGGCCGGACATCGATGAGGATCTCAGCACCCAGGGCCTCCTGTCCGGCGCCCCCGCGCCGGGGACGAGAACGCCCGCGAAGCGATGAGGTGCGGTCGACGTTGATGGGGCGGGCGGACCCCGAGTCCGATGACCATCACGCGCCGTGTCAGAGGCAGGCGCCCGACCCGCCGGTTGGCCACGTGCTCGACGATCCTGCCACGCACCTGAATCGCAACCCAACCGCCGAAGGCGGTGACGCAACCACCAGCCCCGGGTGAAGCGAAGCGCAACCCGGGGAATCGAACGCCCACCGGCGCCCGTGAACCCTCGAAGAGGGTGACGGACAGCCGCCCACGCACGGCTCGATTTCGCCTCGGCCCGTTCCGTCACGCCCCAGATGCAGGCCCGGGTGCCTCCTCTTTTCTGCAGGAAAGAGTGGGGGACGGCCGATCCTGCCGCCGTCGATCCGCAAGCGTCTGGCCTTGCTGCTACGCTACCAGCCCGCAGCGCCGCCGACAATAAGTAAGCCCCTTACTCCCCTGGTGCGTGTCCGCCGGGCACGGCAACCACGTGAACGAAGACCGGGGCGCGTATCCGAGATGATGCCTCCGACCTTCGGCCGAAGGCAAACGGCGCTCGATCCGAGAAAGGAAGACTCGCCCAGGGGAGTCTTTTGGCTTGACCAAGGGGGGCTAATGGGTGATCCCCGTTTTCCTAGCGCGCCCTGTTTCGTTCAGTCGTTGGCATGCTGTGCTGGTGCCCGTCAAACCGCTGTCTACTATCGATGTGACTCTGATCCCGTTGCCGGTTGCCCGTTTCGCCTGACGATCGGCGGCAATGGACCCAGCGACAACGTGCTTGGATCCGGCAAGGACTCGCCGCTACGGCGCCACGCGTCCGTAACCGTCGTAGCTACGATATTCCCTTCGCTGTCCAGGGTCCAACTGAAACCCGCCGAACCGCCGCGTGAACGAAGCGCGAGCTCAACATGCCGCCCTGCACCATGGGCGCGCACAGGCGCAACCAAGCCTCTTATGGAAACTTCCTTGGATGCTTCCGGCGGATCAAGCGTCAACTGCCAGCACAAGCTAAGCGGCCCGCTTCCGCCGTCGTCCTCCAGGTACTGCCTAGTGACCAATCCGTACTTCGGCTTGATCGCGAATACAACGTACGGATGAGCGTTGGGCATGCCGGAGACGCCGCGTTCTTCCCAGTAGACCTCGCTGTTCAAGCCGCGGTACACTAGTATGACAGCGCTATGAAGTATCTGGATTGATGCTCCGTCGTCGGCTGTTGT
>CAZNPL010000107.1:0-2713 GCA_964574815.1 uncultured Phycisphaeraceae bacterium | reverse complement strand
CTACGAAAACGGGACGACATTTCATTGTATTTAAGTTTTGTGGTTCTAGAGTATGTTTATAGGTTTTTGTCATTGCTTATTTTTTATTGGTGTTATTTGGTGGTTGTTTTTGTATATAGTGTTGTTTTTAAAGTCTGTGTGGTATATTTGTGTATGAAGCAACGAAACTATTTTAACTCTACTATGAAAGCTCTTAAAGGGCGTATTATTAAACAAAGATTTATGGGTTTTGATGTAGAAACATATGGTAATGAGAATACATTTTACAGTGGTGGTTTTTGGTGGATTGATGAGAAGAATAAAGTTAATTGGAAATACTTTAAAGACGCTCAAAAGATGAGGGATTTTATTTTGCGTTGGAAATATAGAGAATATACTGTTGTTGCTACTAATTTATCTTTTGATTTTACGGTTTTGTTTTGGAATACTAAGTACTGGAATGATTTTAAAATCATTATGCGCGGTTCTAAAATTATGTTAGCTGAATATAAGTTTAGTTCTCGAAATGGAAAAATTAAGTTTATTGATACAATGAATTATATACCTTTTTCTGTTTCTGATTTGGGAGATATTGTTAATGAACCTAAATTAAAACAACCTTCCTTTTGGGTTAAAGATAAAGACGGTAAAATTATAGATACTCCAAAACCAAGTGATTATTATGAAGATAGAGAGTTAGAGATTTATAATAAACAAGATTGTAAGATTTCTGCTTTATTTATGGATTTCTTACAAGAAGGTATTAATAAGTTAGGTGGTAACCTTAAAATTACAGCGGCAAGTACGTCTCTTGATGTTTGGCGTAGGAATTTTCAACCTTTTAACCTTACTAAAGAGGAGTTTATAATTGGAGATTATGATATTAAGGATTTTATATATAAGGCGTATTATGGTGGTCGTACTGAAGCATTTAAAAGAGGGTATATAGAAGATTATAATTATTATGATATTAATTCTTTATATCCTTCTGTTATGCAATTACCTTTACCAAATCCAAACACAGTTTTTAAACCTGAATCTACTAATGTTAAAAACATTATTCATTATGAAGGGGTTACAGAATGTACTGTTTATTGTCCTTATATGAAGTATCCTTTATTACCTTACCGTCACGATAATAAACTTAAGTTTCCTATTGGTTCTTTTTCGGGTGTGTGGAATAATTGTGAGTTACGAAAGGCTATTGAGGTGGGTTATGAGATTACAGATATTAAGAAACAAGTGTTGTATAAAGATACATTTTATCCTTTCAGAGAGTTCATTAAGACATTGTATTCTTTAAGACAAGAATATAAAAAAGAAGGTTCTAATATGCAGCTTCTGGTTAAACTTATTATGAATTCTTGTTATGGTAAATTTGCCCAGCGTCATTTACAAGATTATAAGGTTGTTGATTCTGCTTATTTGTCTAATGATGATTTATTAAAAATATCAAATGGTAGTGTTGAATTTGATATGATTGATGATAAAATTATTATGAAGAAAAATAAGGTCTGTAATTCTATTTTTACATTTCCTATTTTATCTAGTTATATAACGTCTTACGCACGTCTTTTAATGTACAAATATATTAATAAATATGAACCAGTTTATACAGATACAGACAGTATAATTACTAATAAACATATAGAGGATTCTAATGAGTTGGGTTTTATGAAGTTAGAAGAAAAAGTTAAATCTGGTATAATTATAAAACCTAAGCTGTATATGATTAACGAAACAATTAAAGCTAAAGGTATAAAATATCCTGATAAAAAAGCATTTAAAGATATATTACAAGGTAATAAGATTTATAGAGATAAATTCACAACTTTAAAAGAGAGTATAAGAAAACATATTATACCAAATACGATTATTGAAACACATAAAAAAGTTGATTTAGAAGATACAAAAAGAAAATGGGATAAACTATTTAATCATAAAGAATTACAAGACAGCGAACCAGTATTAATAAATGAGTTTAAGGAGAATAAAATATTAAATGAATATTAATATGCGTACTTTATCCCCAATTCCAGCTGTTCTTGTTGCTAGAGTTAAGGTTTGTGTTGGAGATTCTTGTACTATTGAGAGAGCAAGAGGTACTGCTTCTAATGCTAGGCGTGACTTGCAAACAATGATTAATAATCTTAAGATACACGCTTTTTATTTATACGCAGACAGGACAAATTTAGTTAATGATATTAATCAAATAAAATATGATAAAATGCTTAAAATAAGAGATAGAAAAAATGTGTCTATTAATGTAATTGATTGGGAGTTAAAATATATTGGAGAAGAAAAATTTAGTGTTAAAAGAGTTAATATAAGAGGTAGATATTGGGTTCAAGCTAGAAATATTGAGACTGGAAAAATCACAGCAAATGAGCGTTGGGAGAACGTTGATAAAAACTTTGATATTAATCAGAGTATTTCGCAAGATTCTGAAAATCGTGAAACACAGACAGGGGTTGATGATTTTGCTTAAAGGTTTTAGTTGTTCTCAAGTACAATATTCTTTTTAAATTGATTTGATTGATTTAATACAATGAATAAAGAAAACATGATTAACACAGACAAAAACGAATTAGCTAAGAGTAAGTATAAATATAACGAAAAAGTAGTTATTAAAAGAGGATTCTACAAAGGAGTTATTGGTTTTATTAAACAAGTAGGTACGAAAGAAAACGTAACTTATTACTCAATAGAATCAAATAATAAATCATATTTAGTT
>CAZNPL010000106.1:0-2796 GCA_964574815.1 uncultured Phycisphaeraceae bacterium | reverse complement strand
ACGGGATAGGCTGCACCGACGACTCCTGCAACGAGACGACCGATTCCTGCGACAACCTGACGAACGATGCGAATTGCGACAACGGTCTGTACTGCGACGGCGCCGAGACCTGCGATGCGGCGTTGGACTGCCAGCCGGGTACGGCACCTGATTGCGATGACGGGGTGCCGTGCACCGACGACTCGTGCAACGAAACCACGGATTCGTGCGACAACATCGGCAACGATGCCAACTGCGACGACGGGCTTTATTGCAACGGGTCGGAGACTTGTGATGCGCTGTTAGGCTGCCAAGCCGGCACGGCACCGGATTGCGACGATGGAGTACTTTGCACCGATGACTCATGCAATGAGTCCACGGATTCCTGCGACAACCTGGCCAACGACGCCAACTGCGACGACGGCGCCTTCTGCAACGGGGCGGAGACATGTGATGCGCTGCTGGGTTGTCAAGCGGGGACGCCGCCGAACTGTGACGACGGGGTTGCGTGCACGGACGACTCGTGCAATGAAACCACCGATTCGTGTGATAATCTGGCCAACGACGCGAGCTGCGACGACGGCGCCTTCTGCAATGGTGCCGAGACGTGTGATGAGCTGCTGGGTTGTCAGGCGGGAACGCCGCCGAACTGCGACGACGGAGTTGCGTGCACGGACGACTCGTGCAATGAGACGACCGATTCGTGTGATAACCCGGCCAACGACGCGAACTGCGACGACGGGCAGTTCTGCAATGGGGCCGAGACGTGTGACGCGGTATTGGGTTGCCAAGCCGGGACGAATCCATGCCCCAATCCGGACACACAGGTTTGTGACGAGACCAACGACGTGTGCGTCGGATGTATCAGCGACGCCGACTGCAATGACGGTCTATTTTGCAATGGTGTCGAGACCTGCGTTTCCAACGTTTGTCAGCCGGGCACGAGTCCGTGCGACGACGCGGTGGGCTGCACGGTGGACACGTGCGACGACACGACGGACACGTGCACAAACACTGCGGACGATACTCTGTGTGACGACGGGCAGTTCTGCAACGGGGCGGAGACGTGCGATGCGGTGCTGGGTTGCCAGGCGGGCACGGCTCCCACGTGCGACGACGGCGTGAGTTGTACCGATGACTCGTGTGATGCGGCCGCGAACGGTGGCGCCGGGGCATGCGTTAACGCATCCGATGATGCGAACTGCGACGATGGTCAGTTCTGCAATGGGGCCGAGACTTGCGACGCGGTACTGGATTGCCAGTCGGGCACACCTCCCACGTGCGACGACGGGGTGAGTTGTACCGATGACTCCTGCGATCCGCTGGCCAACTCCGGTTCGGGCGGCTGTGTCAACACGGCCAACGACGCCAACTGCGACGACGGCGCCTTCTGCAACGGGGCCGAAACGTGCGACGCGTTGTTGGATTGCCAGGCCGGAACGAATCCGTGCACCGATCCAGGAGCGCCGGTTTGTGATGAGACCAACAACGAATGCGTAGGATGTCTGCGCGACTCGGACTGTAACGATGGCCTATTCTGCAACGGGAACGAAATCTGCCTTTCGAACGTTTGTCAGCCGGGCACGAACCCGTGCAACGACGGTGTGGCCTGTACGATCGACACGTGCGACGACACGACGGACACGTGCACGAACACCGCGGACGATACTCTGTGTGACGACGGGCAGTTCTGCAACGGGGCCGAGACGTGCGATGCATTGCTGGGTTGCCAGGCGGGCACGGCTCCCACGTGCGACGACGGTGTGATTTGTACCGACGATTCCTGTGATGCGACGGCGAACGGTGGAGCCGGGGCGTGCGTCAACGCGCCCAACAACGCCAATTGTGACGACGGGCAATTCTGCAACGGGGCTGAGACGTGCGACGCTGTGCTGGGTTGCCAGGCGGGCACGGCTCCCTCGTGCGACGACGGGGTGAGTTGTACGGATGACTCCTGCGATCCGCTGGCCAACTCGGGAGCGGGTGCATGCGTGAACACCGCCAACGACGCGAACTGTGACGACGGCCAATTCTGCAACGGTGCCGAGACGTGCGATCCAACGCTGGATTGCCAAGCCGGAACGAATCCCTGTACCAATCCGGGATCGCCGGTCTGCGACGAGACCAATGATGTGTGCGTCGGTTGTGTGGGCGACGCCGATTGCGACGACGGGTTGTTCTGCAATGGCACTGAGACGTGTGTGGCCAACGCATGCCAGCCGGGCACAGACCCGTGCGACGACGGGGTGGGCTGCACGGTGGACACGTGCGACGACACGACGGACACGTGCACAAACACTGCGGACGACACTCTGTGTGATGACGGCCAGTTGTGCAACGGGGCCGAGTTCTGCGACGCAGCGCTGGATTGTCAGGCGGGTACGCCACCGACGTGCGACGACGGGGTGAGTTGTACGGATGACTCCTGCGATCCGCTGGCCAACTCCGGTGCGGGTGGTTGTGTCAACACGGCCAACGACGCGAACTGCGACGACGGCCAGTTCTGCAACGGAGCCGAGTTCTGCGATGCGGCGCTGGATTGTCAGGCGGGTACGCCGCCCACGTGCGATGACGGAGTCACTTGTACGGACGACTCCTGCGATTCAACGGCGAACGGTGGGGCCGGCGCGTGTGTCAACGCGGCCAACGACGCGAACTGCGACGACGGTCAGTTCTGCAACGGGGTCGAGACGTGTGATGCGACGTTGGATTGCCAGGCGGGTACGCCGCCCACGTGCGATGACGGAGTCGCTTGTACGGACGACTCCTGCGATCCGCTGGCCAACTCGGGAGCGGGTGCATGCGTGAACACCGCCA
>CAZNPL010000105.1:0-2885 GCA_964574815.1 uncultured Phycisphaeraceae bacterium | reverse complement strand
ACGCCGCACCCGAGTACGCACCGATCGCCCCCGCTGTGTATACGGTCTCAGCCCGGTTCGCCCTGCAGCTGATGTTATTCACCGGGCGGGTCAGGCGGAACGTACTCGCCATCCACGGCGGCAACCACACGGATAGTCTGCGCTATTAGCAGGCATTGGCCGCCGTCGGCGCGCGACCTTGACATCGAAAACCAGTGATGAACAAAAAACAGGCGCCGACCCCAGGGTGGGCCGGCGCCCTGACACGAAGAGAATTCCTGCTATTTGCAGAAACTCACGTAACGCGAGGCTGCAAAGCCTGCCTTCGGAAGGCGGGTGTGCCTGGTCGCACGCGGTTGGCGAACGCGTTGTGACCCCGATCACGCAGTAAGATCGACCGCAGCACCCACCTCGAATACGTAGATCCACGACGTTCCGCTCCCGGCGGGATCAACACGCACGACGGGATATCCGTCCGCTTCAGCCTGATCGGCCAGCGCCCGGATGTTCTCAAGCGTGTCAAACTGCAGGGCCCCGGTCGGGCAGGTATCAACGCAAGCGGGAGCTCGGCCTTCTCGAGTTCGTCCGTAGCAGAAGACGCACTTGCGAACCTGATTCTCCTCCGTGCTAAATTTGGGCACGCCGAACGGGCAGTTGTTGACGCACATCTGGCAGCGGATGCAGTTGTCGTGATTGAGCACGACCGGACCATCAGCCAGTTTTTGCATGGCTGGCGTGTCCGTTCCGTTCATCGGGCAGACGCTGACACAAGTCGGGTCTTCACAGTGCATACACTGCCGTTTGGTGAAGACGACGCTTGCATCGCCTGCGTCATAACTGCCGGACTCGTGTTCCCCGACATAGCACCACGTCTGCGGTGTGAAGTTGGTCTTGAACGTCGTCGGGTCTGTCTCGTTGTCCCACCAGCTCTTGCACGCGATCTGGCAGGACTTGCAGTTAACGCAGCGTCGCGTATCGACCAGGACGCCGTACACTGTGGCGGTTGCTTCCTGGGCGTTGGCTGCGGTCTTGGACAGCGCTACCGGCGTGGCCACGGCGGCGCCCGCGCCAAGCCCTACTGCCTTGAGGAAAGTTCTTCTTTTTATCTCTGTATTCATAAGAGCCAGCTCCTAGGCTTTGTAGACTTTTACGCACACATCCGACATCCAGGCGCAAGCCGACCAGTCGCCATTGTCGATACAGCTCTGTTCAGGTCGATCCACAATAAGGGCTCCGTCACCCTGGTCCGGGAAGGTGTAGGTGAGCCCATCAATCGTGTGGCCGTAGTTGTGATTCGTCAGCACGCAATCGGGGCGAATACGCTCAGTCAACGCGGCTTGCACCTTCATCCGTCCATTGAGCGACTCGATCCACACCGTGTCGCCGTCGGCAATCCCCAGACCAGCGGCAATGTCGGGATGGATTCTGGCCAGCGGCTTCGGAAAGGCATCGAGAGAATACGAATTATCCGAGGTAAGCGGCGCGCTGTGTTTCATGCCCGCCCACCGCATAATCAACAGGCAGAGCGGGTAGTCTACATCCGGAGTCGAAGCGCGCGGGAGCCAGGCGGGAAGCGGGTTATACCCGGCCGCCTCCATCTTCGAGCTGTAAATCTCGATCTTCCCCGACGGCGTACTGAACTCGGACTTGGCAGTGTAGGGGGCGTCTTCGACCCACACACCGTTCTCGACGGCGAGCACGTCATCGAGCGTCCATCCCTCGATGATGTCGCTGGCCATCGAGTTCTTCTCTTCGGCGCTGGTGACCCAGTCGCCGCCGGCGAGCTTGAAGTAATTGGTGCCGCGCAGCTCGTCGAGCTTCTTGCCGAGGGTCATGGCGATACCCGTCCAGCCCTTGGTGTCACCCAAGGGCTCGATCACACTGTTGGCGGCGATCACCATCTTCTTGCCGGGAGTGCAGTATTTGCGTTCAGAAATATAGTTGTTCTCTATAAAGACCGCTTCCGGCAGGACCATGTCCGCGTACCACATGATCTCCTTGGGCATGGTGTCCACGAAGACAAGGTAATCGAGCGTAGCCAAGGCCTCCGCCATTTTCGCAGGATTAGGGAACGACAGCAGCCCGTACCTTCGGAAGATCGCCATCTTCAACCGGTAAGGATCCTGATCCAGGATGCGCTGGGCGACATTCGCGAAGATGCCGCGGTCGGTGATGAGATCTCTTACCAGAGGGAAGTTGTGCTTGCCGTCGATCGAACCCTTCTCCGCGATGAGCGTCTTCTGGTTCTTTGGGGGATCCTCTTCGAATGTAAGGTGCGCCGCGGGCGCCCAGCCAAAAGCCAGGCAGGCATCCCCTCCATCCCGGTCGATGGCACCGACGAGGGCATTGAGAATCAAGGACGCGTGGGCGGCCTGGAAGCTGTTAGCGTAATTCGGCCCGCCTGCACCGTCGCGCTTGTGAATCGGAATGACCGCGGGTTGGTTGGCCGGGTCGGTAAACTCCTCTGCCAGGCGGCGGATCGTCGCCGCGGGAACGCCGGACAGCGTCTCGGCCCACTCGGGTGTGTAATCCGCAAAGGCGGCCCGGATGTCAGCCTCGTGGTCGGCGAAGTTGGTCCGAGCGACGGCCGCGGGGTCATAGAGATCGTTGGAGAGAATATGGTTGATCATGGCGAGCATGACGGCCGGGTCGGAGCCGGGGACGATGGGGATCCACTCATCAGCCTTCCCGCCGACGACGCCCTGCCAAGGGTTGAAACAGACGACCTTGGCGCCGTTCATGCGTGCCTCCGTGAACTGACCGGTGGGCTGGTTTTTGCACCGTTCGGGCTGGTCCCAGCCGAAGCTGAGGATGTATTTGGCGCCGGCGAGGTTGGTCCACGGGTTGCCACCCAGGGCAATCGCATATTAAATCCCTTGGCCAATGATGCGGAGCAGGTAATCCTG
>CAZNPL010000104.1:0-2898 GCA_964574815.1 uncultured Phycisphaeraceae bacterium | reverse complement strand
TGCTGCTTTTAAGCGCATGAGTAAAGAACTAATTAAGATACTACGAAGAAAAGAAGAGGAGTTTTCTGATGAGTGATGATCTAGCCGAATTCAAAAAAGAACTACGCTTACAACAACTCAAAGAAAACACTATAGAACAATACAGCAGAGCAATAAAAAGATATCACGAAGAACAAGGCCCATTCCTCACAAGAAAAGGAGCAGACAACTGGCTAAGCAAACACAACCACATAGTAAACCGCGCAGCAATAAAAAAATACGCGCAGCACCAAGAAACAAACATCACAGTAAGAAAAGTCAAGCCAAAACCTCGAAAGCTTCCCGAGCAACTAAGCAAAAAAGAAATACAAAGAATCATACAAGAAATCGACGAAGACTACAAACTAATCACAGAATTAATAGCAGAAACAGGAATGCGAATAGGAGAAGCGGTGAGGGTGAAGGTAGAACACATAAGCCACGAGCAAGGACAGATAAGGCTACCCACCACGAAAAGCACTCCGCGAGTAGTCTACCCAAGCCCAGAACTATTAAAGCGCTTAGAAGCGAACTCACGACGAACAGTGGATAACACTAAAGGATGGTGCTTCCCAAGCAAACACGGAAGCAAAAGTGGGCACATACACGAAAACACTGTAAGACATCATATGAAACAAGTAGCCGCGAACGCGAAACCACACAGCCTCAGACACAGCTTCGCAACAAAACTACTCGAACAAGGAGTAGACCTCGTGACAACAAGAGACTTACTAGGACACAAAGACATAAGCACTACAAGCATCTACACGCGAGTAGTGCAGCCGAGAGCGCGAGAAGCGGCTAAACATAACTGGCTACCAACCACGCAAGGCGTTGAAGAAGCCGTGCAAACAAATCACCCAGTAATACACGAACCAACAGAAGAACAAGAAAATGAAGATGATGTCTTCGGAGGACTATAAGCTATGAAACAAGAATATACCCGCGCATGGATTAGCGTGCGAGAAGAAATACTACGACAAAAAGGAATACATAACAGACAAGATTGGTACGCCCAAGCACCGAACAAGAACAGCTTCACGACTAAAGAGTACGCTGACAAGGCAGGAATAAGCCTGCGAGGAGCGAGGCATCGACTACACAGCCTCGTCGATGAGGGTTTGTTAAGCAACACTTATCTTCGTCACCACCCTGGGCTGCAGCGAGTGTGGGAACGATAGATGTTTAGGACTGTTTGGCACGAGATAGTAGAGAAAAGAATGCTCCTACTACTAGGAATATCAGTAGGCTACGGAGGATGGGCTTTCAGCCTAGAAGTAAGTACTTGGGCGCTCACACTCCTACTCCTGTTCAACCCATACACGATCTACGGCTTAGTAATGATGTGGGTTAATCGTCAGCAATTATACGACGCTTACTACATGTCTAAGATCATCTGGGCGCAGAAGTACCCACGAGAAAAAAAAGACGATGAAGAAAGTAGTTAGTTGGTTACTCGGCGCGGGCTTGCGCGCACCTAGTCGTTTTTTGTGGTTTGTTTCTTGGTTGATCATCTGCTTTTATGTGTTGGGTTTGTTGTTTCCTGCTGGTGGTTCTTTGTCTGATGATGAGTTGTTGTGTGCGCGTAGTTGTGATGGGTTGCCTAGTTTTGTTCGTGGTGATGTTTGTTTTTGTGCTTTGGGTAATAATGATTTTTTTGTTTCTTTTCTTTTTTCTTTTCGTAATTCTTCTTTTTTTTTGTCTGATTAGGGTTTCTTTATAAAAGAACGGCTTTTTTCTTTTTTTTCTTTTTTCTTTTCTCAGATTACTACTATACATACATACTATTTGTATGACAAACAACACACCCACCATCGTTACAAACTGAGAAAATAAAAAAAATAAAAAAAAAGAAATATTTATATAGTTGTATGACAACAATAACAACATGAAATACAAAACCAAAAAACAACGCATCATAGATGCAATAGACAACATGCTAGAAGCCGTACCAACGATCAACCGCGACCAAATCAACCTGCAGCTATTACGTTCTGTAGGCGCTATCCCAGCACAAATCGATGATGTGCTTGTTATTATGGAGCGCGCGGGTGTTATTGAGTCGGATAGTGATAACATCTATAAGGTTCGTCATGGTGAGCGACTTAGCGACAAGAAAGAAGAGGAGCAGCAATGAAACAACTAAAACAAATCGCGAAGGTGGCACGATGTACAGAAGCAGATGTTCTCAGGCACGGAGATAATTGTGAAGACGACACATGCGATATATGCGATGCGATATGGAGAGTAACACAATGAAACAACTAAAAGAGGCTGGTTTCTAATGAGAAAAAACATATTTACTTTAAAAACTATAAGTAAATTTAACGTAACTACAAATAAAGAGGAGTTTTCTGATGATAAATAAAGAGGTGGTTGTAAGGTTTTTTACTCGTTTAGAAAAAGCAAAGAATGATAAAGAAAAACAAGAAGTTGTTAAACAAGCAGGAATATATAACTTTTTGTTTACTTCTATGGATGATTTTAGCGAATCAGATGCTAAAAGAATACGTATTAAGTGGTTACTTAGTTACTTGGAAGATGCTGTAGATTATGGCTATATACAGGGATATAATGAAGCGCAAAGAGAGGAAACAGAAAGATGAGTAGCGAGGATTTATTAAAGTTAAAAGCACATATGATTAGGTCTATTGATGACTGCACTACAAAACAGGAGTTGTTTGATTGCGTGCACGACTGGAGTGCAGTATGTTTAGTAAATGCAGGTATGAAGTTGTCAGATGAGTAGTTGTAGTTGCCTGCAGATATAGCTTAATGGGAAAGCGCTACATTGAAGATGTATTGATAAAGGTTCGATTCCTTTTATCCACATATAACATTCGCATAATACAGATTATGCGAACGTGTCCTTGTGTAGTA
>CAZNPL010000103.1:0-2958 GCA_964574815.1 uncultured Phycisphaeraceae bacterium | reverse complement strand
GCCGTGTCCTTCCGGCAAGGCTGCGTGCGGGTTTTTTCTCCGGTGGCGGCCGGTCAGGGAGCAAGGCTGGCGTGCGGATGGTGGCGTTGGAGTGTGACGCGGTAGTTCCAGGGTATCCAGTTCTCGGGGTTCAGGGGTAGAGCAGCGGCGTGGCCGCGGAGTTGCGTGAGGTAGTCGAAGGGATCGACGCCGCAGAGCCGGCAGGTATGGATCAAGCTCATGAAGATGTCGCCGACGTGGGCTCCGTTCTGGGTCTTGTAGAACAGGGCGTTCTTTCGATGAAGGATCGCCAGCTTCAAGGCCCGCTCGCAAATGTTGTTGTCCAGCGGCGCCCCGGCGACTTTCAGGAACTGTGTCAGCTTCTTCCAATGGTTAAGCATATACTGAATCGCCTGGCCGAGCCCGGAATTCGGCTCCACCAGCCGCTCGCGAAACTGCCGCCTCAGCCATCCCTTCAGCCTACCCATCCACCGGCCACTTCGCTTTTGATGAAACCGCAGACGCTCCTGCGGCGAGAGGTTCCTCTTCGTGGCCACAGCCTCGTTCTTGTACACCTCCTTGAACGTCTCCAACACGAAGGCGCACTGGTCGGGGAAGTTCTCCGCCGCTTCGACAAACTGACGCCGGCCATGGGCATTGCAGTTGGCCAGGATCGTCTGGAATCCCTTGGCCTCATTGCGTGATAGAGCATCGCACATTTGAATCGGCGCACGTAGCTCCGCAGCCCGATGACCGAGCACCTCGGCCAGGTTCTCGCCGGCGTGCCGCCGGCCGGTGAAGAACAGCGCGATCCGCTGCCCCCCAGCCAAAGACACGATGCCCGACGTGAAGACACCCTTGCGTTTCGACTTCTCGTAAGCGTAGGCTTCGGCTTCCGCCTCCCCGGTGACGCCCAGGATCCGCATCGTCGTGTCGTCGTTGTGCAGCACCTCGCCCTGGGCCGCCTGTCGGATCAGCTCCTGGTAGACCGGCTCGAGCACATGGGCGGCTTCGCTGACGATGTCCCACTGGGTCGAGGCTGGCAGAGGAATACCCAGGCTCCCCTGCAGCCCCTCCAATCGATTGAAGGGTAACCCGCTCCCATACTTCAGCAGGGCGATCATGCTCGCTGCCGTTGCGTCGTACTTCTGGGAGCCCGCTCCTTCGGGTTCCCGGGCGGTGAACACCTTGCCGCAGAGGTTGCAGCGTAGCTTCTGAAGCTCGTACACCTTGGCCTGCACGGGTGCCTGACCCACAATCCGAACCAGCATCCCGGGCTCTTTGACCTGATAGACTTTGCCCTGATGGCACTGCGGGCATGAATCTCCGGGCTGGAGGGATTCGTGAGGCACCCGGATCGTCTCGGCGCCGGTGTACGCCGCGGCGCCGTTGCGGCCGTGCCCCTTGGATGGAGAACGCAGTTCGGACGCCTCGTTCTCCAGCGGCTCGGGCGGAGCGCGGGCATCGTCGTCAGCCGCCGGCGGCGATTCGGAATCGCCTCCCTCCTCTTGTGTCTTCTTGATCACAGCTGCGGTCTTCTCGGTGCTGGCGCCGAAGAGCATTTGCCGCAGACGCTTGATCGTCATCTGCTTGTCCTCGACCAGGTTGGTCAGGTGCAGGTAAGATTCGAACACCGCTTTGATTTTGGCGCAGTCCTGTTCGGTCAGCGGACCCGTCTGGGCGCGCGCCAGAATGTCTTTCAGTTCTTTCATGGTGATGGCCTCGATGGGTGGCTTCTTCATACCGTGGTACACAACAGTCGCCGAAAACGCTTCGAGAGCGGATAGCCCCATACTTCCTTGATGGAGCGGTTGGGCCGGTTGGTCTGATCGTTTTTGCCCCGGCCCGTGGTGCAGCCCAGGCGGATCCAGTTGGCGGCTCGGTAACAAGTGCCCCGGAAGCGCTGGGGATCAACGAAGGTCTCCAGGAAGTAGACCGGATGCCCGTAGATCCGTTCCCAGTCCTGCGCCAACAGACGGGCCATGCGCCCCAGAAGATGCGACGCCAGATGAGGAACCTGCACCCACGGCAGAATCAAATAACGAAGGTTGTAGGCAATGAAGCGAATGTTCCTTCGGCGGGTCTCGGGTGACCAGCCGATGAAGCGATCTCGGCAGCCGATATGACGCGGCGCCGAGGACCACGCCAGGCACGCCACGGGTACATCTCTTGCTGAGATCAAATACTTCAAGTGCTCGCCAACCGGCTGGGTGTAGCCCAGGTAGTGGTGCGTCTCCACCAGACTATCGAACAAGGCCTCATCGCCGGTACGCCGAACCTGGGTGATCTCCAAGGGAAGCATCTCCGAGAGCCGCCCCTCGACCGGACCCCAACGAAGCATGGTGCGGCAAGGCGCCCGACGCTGCGGCCCCAGAGGGTTGGCCCACCGTGCCGGCGGCAGCTCGATGTGGCCCGCGCGATGCAACGCCAGCAGCAGTCCGCGACAGACCATGTCCCGCAGGACGCCGTTGGGCTGGACCCAGTTCCAGGCTTCGCAGAGTCTATGGGACAGCGCCCGCCGACTGGCCTTGGGATGCGCCGCAATCAGTCGCCGGATGAAGGCGACGTCGGTGTCGCTGACCACGCGGCCTCGGTATCGCAGCACGTCCATGGCCGCAGCGTAGCATGGTCAAAAATAGAACGCAAGTCCGAAGCGGTTTTTTTCTTGCATGCTCAAGACGTCAGGCTCACCCGTCGCCAGGGGGGCGCTGCCTGTGCCGCGTCGGGGTCGCCCGCCGAGAGGAGCACGTGCAGTTGATGCGCTTCCAGTGTCCTGGCCGCCCCTGTCTTGCCAGCCGGCCACCAGCGGAACCGTCCCCGTGATAAGCGCTTGTAACTTAACCAAAATCCCTGACCGTCGTACACCAAGGCCTTCACGGCGGTCGCCCGCCGATTGCGGAAAACGAACACCGCCCCGCCGAACGGGTCCTGCTTCAACGCTTCCTTGCAGACCCGGGCCAGACCATCAATCCCCTTGCG
>CAZNPL010000102.1:0-2988 GCA_964574815.1 uncultured Phycisphaeraceae bacterium | reverse complement strand
CCCCATCGGCGCGCGACCTGAGTTAGCTTGAGCCTCTTTAGCGCTGTCATACTAGCAGGCCGGCGTCTTCCATCCAATAGACCGACTCGAGCGTGCCGTCGTACCACACTTGATAAAGTACGTTTCCGTGCAGGTCGTAGACGCGGATGGCCGTTTCTGAAAAGGGGCAGTGTGTATGGCTCACTGTGACCTCCTGCCCGCGTGCTTGACGAAAGATGTCGCCCAACAGCGGCAATGTTGCGCCGAACTCGCCCGCTCTCAGACCGCGATCGACAAGCGTCTGAGGCAAGTCCTCTGTCTCGATGTGCCGTTCCCATAGGGGGTGTTCCTCATCGATCCTGAATGCATTGAACGCGCAAATCGAATTCGGGAATGGGTAGTTCAGCACACCACCGAAACCAACCAAGGCGAGCGACTCTACTCCAACGGTTCGTGGCGCGCCCCGGAGAAGAACACCGCTGATCGTTCCCCGTTTAGTTGACCACTCATGGAAAACTCCGCCGGCGCGTGAGTAGAGCGTCAGAGTTCGTCGATCCTCCGATGTCACAAGCCTGTGCGGTTGCCCATACAGGAACGCAACCGAAGCCATCGCTGTCCCGATGATCGACACGCCCACGATCAGGCACACGCACGCCGTGACCATCACCGGATGACGAATCGTCCAGCGTACCGCCCGCGCCCAAACCGTCGGCGAGCAGGCCTCAACCGGGTCGCCACGCAGATAGCGACAAATGTCTCCGGCGAGGTCACCCGCGGAGCCGTACCGCTTATCCCGGTCCTTCTCCAACGCCTTGAGTAGGATGGCCTCGACGTCGCCGCCAAGGGAACGATTGACCGCAGACGGCTTGATCGGTTCATGCTCCCTGATGGTTCGGACGGCCACATAAATGCTCGTCCCGTTCGCATCGTAAGGCCGTTCGCCCGTCAGTAGCTCGTACAGTATGACGCCGAGCGAATACACGTCGCTTCGCGTGTCCACCCCGCGAGGATCGGCCTCGCACTGCTCCGGGCTCATGTATTGCAGCGTCCCGACGATCTGCCCCACGTCGGTCCGCATCGTCGTCACCGCCACGTCCGAGTCCGTCGCCCGGGCCACGCCGAAGTCGATTACCTTGGGCCGGCCCCCCACGTCCACGAGGATGTTGGCCGGTTTCAGATCCCGGTGGATGATCCCCTGTTGGTGGCCGAAATGCACTGCATCACACACTTCGGCGAACAGTTCCAGGCGCTCGCGTGTCGAGAGCCCATGCGCGCGGGCATACTCGGTAAGCGTCCGCGCGCCGGAAATGTATTCCATCGCAAAATACGGCACCGCCCTCGGGTCCGTCGGCGACGCCTGGCGAACCCCCGCGCCGTAGACGTGTGCGATGTTCGGATGCCGCAGCCGGGCCAGCATCTCGGATTCGAGTTCGAACCGCCTTAAGGCGTTGCGGGACGTGAACATCGGACTCATGATCTTGAGCGCCACGGGCCTGTCCGGATGATCCTGCTGCGCCAGGTAGACCGTGCTCATGCCACCCGAAGCAATTACCTCCTTGATGGTGAATTCCCCGATGCGCTCGCCAATCAGCGGGTCGCTTCGCTCGGGTTCGACGGCGGACTCACGATCCTCCTCCACGGGGAACAGAGCGTCCGCCCGTTCATCCGATTCGAGAAGCGATTCAACGTCCGCCCGAAGCCCCTCGTCATCGCCGCAGGCCGCAGCCAGAAACGCCTCCCGCTTGCCGGCCTCACAGGCCAACGCAGCATGAAACAACTCCTGCGCTCGTTCCCAGTTCTCGTCCATCACGCCCGTGCCTCGAGGCGAATCTACGCAGCGGAAGTCCCGACCCGACCCGCGCCCGCAACTTTCCGAGCCGCGCCCGTAAGGAAGCGGAACCGCAACTTTCCGAGCCGCACCCGTGAGGAAGCGGAACCGCAACTTTCCGAGCCGCGCCCGTGAGGAAGCGGAACCGCAACTTTCCGAGCCGCGCCCGTGAGGAAGCGGAACCCAATCAGAGCCGGGAGCGCAAGCGACCGGACCTGAACCCGACTCGGCATCGGAATGACGATCCCGGCGCGGCGGAAGAGCGCGGGTGCCCCATTCCTTCGCGAAGCGAAGGGGTGGGGGACGGACCTTGCGTGGGTACACGCCGCATCGCGTCCTGTCCCGAGCCGCGCGTGTCAACAAGCGGCCATTTGCCAAACCCTGCCGTCAAGCTCGCGTATCCCCTTTCGATAGCTCCCGCTGCAGCCACGCCCGCGCGACCCGCCATTCGTAGTCCACGGTCCGCGGCGAGATCTCCAACGCCGCCGCAATCTCCTTCACCGTCATCTCCGCAAAGAACCGCATCGTCACGATCTCCGCCTTACGCCGATCCAGTTGCGCCAGCTTCTCGATCGCCTCATCGACGCCCAGCACCAGCGTCGGGTCCTGATCCCAGGCCGCCGGCGACTCCGACTCGATGTCGCAACGCCGCCCGCCGTCGCGCTTGAGCCGTTTTCTACTACGTGCGTCATCGATGCGGATTCGACGCATAGCCTGCGCCGCGGCCCCGAAGAAATGCCGCCGGTTGGCGAACGCAGCCCCGTCCCCGCCGAAAAGCCGGACGAACGCCTCGTGAACCAGCGCCGTCGGCGCCAGCGTCGGCGACCGCGAGCCCGACTCCCGGGCCATCTGCCGTTGGGCCAGCGAGTGAAGCTCGTCATAGATGATCGTCCAAAGCTGCCGTCGGGCGTCGTCGTCACCGTCGGCCGCACAGGAGAGGAGTTGCGTTACAGGGCTGTCGCTCGGAAGCATCACGCCTGCGTCTCAAAGCAAGACTTCAAGGACCGTCATGGTAGCATCTCTCAACGAATCCCGGAAGCGCCTCAAACCGCCAGGTCATCGCGCCTGAGTCTTCCGGCTGTTTTTGCGTGTTTTTTCCACCTTTGACGCACGTCTCCCGGGTGTTGGCTAGCCCAAGTTGAGCAGCGTAGGGGGCATTTCACTTTTTTTCGGCATGGTGA
>CAZNPL010000101.1:0-3066 GCA_964574815.1 uncultured Phycisphaeraceae bacterium | reverse complement strand
GAATTCCCATCGGCGCGCGACCTGAGTTAGCTTGAGCCTCTTTAGCGCTGTCATATTACTGCATGCTACACCGGCGTTCAAGGACGCTCTGACAGCCCCCCACCGGAGCCAATGCAACATAACATATATTATAGGACCTTTTACTGATCTCGGAAGTCGGGCACCGCCGTCCCGGGCCGGGCGGTTCCCGTCACGCGACGTAACTCGTTGTCGTACATGAAGATACAATCGGGAACCCCGCATCGCGGCCACAGGTGCTCGACCAAAGCAGCCTCGACACGCCGGGCCGCCTCGCTTTCGAGACATACCTTCAGCCGCGCCGGCAGTTCCTCATCCGAATCGTACAGGTGCACATCGTGAAGCTCAGGCGGGATCAGCTCCCGATAACTCAGTCGGTTCGGCAGGATCGGAAAACATCCCGCCAGAATCGCCTCAACAATCGACAATCCGAAGTTTTCCTGAATGGCCGTGCTTACGACCACGTGCGAACCCGTAAGCCACGCCCAGTAGTCCGCACGCGAAGAAGCATACCCACAATGATCGATCCGATGCCCCAGCCGGCTTTTGAGCCGTTCAAACTCCTGCGGCACCGTACGAAAGGACTCTCCCAGGATGACTATTCGGAAATCAACTCCCTGCGAGTCGAGCACACACAAAGCCTCGACGAAAGGACCTGGGTTCTTGTCGTACTCCCACCGGTGATTCCAGACAATCCGAGGAGGCCCCTCCCCTACCGCTACCGCCCTACCGCTGCCCGCCCCGGCCGCCGCGCCGTCCACCGGCAGCGTCTCCACGGGTGGCCAGAAGACCTGACTTCTCGCTGCAATCTGCTCGATTATGCCCACCGGCACATGATCCGGCATGCTCCCCAGTAACGCCCCCGCCGCCTGAAGGAACACGGCCCGGTGGCTCTCAGAGTTGAACCACACCTCATCCGACGCAAGGCAGGTGCTGATATTCGTGAAACCATATTGATAGTCACGGGCGTCGTCCGGCGCGAGTGGGTACGTCAACTGGTTCTCATGAAAGTAGGTTACGATCGGCATATTACGCAGAGACGGCGGCATCAAACCACGAAGATCCGCCACGCTCATCATATCGTTCGCAAGGATCAGGTCGAAATCGGCCTCTTTTCGCCCCTCAAGCTGCTGCGCGAACCAGATCGCGGATCCCCTCATCCTCCACTTCCACTTGCGCGCAGGAAGCGTCAGCAGCGTGATCTCGTGCCCGCTGTGCCGTTTCAGGCAGTCGATAAATGCCTTGTGCGAACCGCCGTAATACGGCTCAAGCGCAAGAATTCTGATCGATTCCGCCTGCCCGCCTTCGCTCATAACCACCACTCAAACAGTATCGACCGGCCTCGCCCGGCGGTCGCCCGCCAGCCGCGTCAACGCCAACGCCCCCAGTATCACGTTCCGACCGCCGCGCGTCAGCCCGTAAACATCCCGCTCTTTCGGCAGGATCAACCCGGCGATCCGAAGCTGATTCACGTGGTGATAGAGTGGCCCCGCCTTCATGCCCGTCACTTTCTGCAGCGCCCGGTAGTTCGCCGGCCCCTCCAGAAGCTTCACCACGATCGCCGCCCGGCTCGCATGCGCCAACGCCGCCAGCGTCCGGCTCAGGCTCTTGAGTCGAGCGCGCGTCGCCATGCCCTTCGCCGCCCTGGCGGTCTCCACCCACCCCACCGCCCTCCCCTGCCGCCCTGCCCCGCGAGCCGCCACCGTCCGATCGTCCACCTCGACGCACACATCCCACTCCCCCGCCACGCCCTCAATTACGGCCACTGCAACCCCTAACCCCCCTCCCCCACCACCCGACCGAACCGCCGGAAACCACGCCGCCACCGCGCTCGGACCCCGCTTGGGCCCGCCCCGCCGCCTCGACCTACCAGTCCTTTTCACTTTCGATTTCTTTGTCACCTTGGCCTTGCTGCCCCGTTTCGCCTTTTTCCTCGCTCCGCCCTTCACTTCACGTTTCGCCCCCCTACGCCGCGCCCCGCCCTCGCTACCCCCCTTCCCCGTTCTCCCACTCGCACCCTTCGCCCCCGCTCCCTTTCGCCCCCCTTTCCTCCCCCTCCCCCCGGACCCCTTTGCCCCGCCGCCTCCTTTCGCACGGGCTCTCCTTACGCCTTCCTTACCTGAACTACCGCGCTCCCCAGCCGCCGAAGCCAACCGCCCTCCCCTACCGCCTGTTCGATTCGTGGTTCCCGTCTTCGCCTCCCGCGCTTTGCCCGGCTTGGTCGCCGCTCCCCTTCCGGTCGCCCCTCCGCGTGCTGCGGACGCCGTCACCATCGCCCGCGCAGCACCACCGCTACCCCCTCGCCTGCCTTTCGCCTGGCCTTCTCCGCGCTCTCCCTCGCCCCTCCGCATCCGCAGCCCGTTCATCAGCAAACCTCGCTTTCGCACGTACAAACCTGCAACGTTATCACGTTATTACATAATAACATTATAACGTTATTAGCGGCCATTACCAGACCCCATTTTGCCGATTTCTTCTCGCCCGCGGAACGCAAGCCGTGGAAAACCGGCCGGGCTGGCGCCACGGCGTGTTCCGACTGGTAAGCGCCCCCAGCGTCCAAAAGGCTGCCGCAGGCAAATCGGTTTCGGCCGCTCCAACTCAGACCGCGACGTCGCTGCGGCGACCGATCCGGTGCCTACCCCGAGATGCACGCAGGCGTCTCACGCCGGCGAGCGGCCGTCCGGCCCTGGGCAAGCGCATCCTCGCCTGAGCTGGCAGCTGTCGATATGCTCCTCCATCCGCCATGCAGACGACCTACGATGGGTAACGACGCCGGCGCTCGTTCGCCCCCCGCCCTGCAATAAGACGCTGACAAGCGAGCATCGGCGTCGGAGCCGCCGCTTTCCGCGTCCGGCGCGGCGGCCCGGCGCCGGCGATCCTCGACGTCCCTTCGCCCGTCTGCTCATCCTTGTCGCGCCTTCGCACCTGCTTCTCCGCCCCCCCGCCGCTTACGTCGAATTAATCTCGGAATCACACCTCGTTTAGGGCCGCGGGCTAGCCCAAGTTGAGCAGCATCGAGGCTTGAACCGCCTTTTCGATACCTTCAGG
>CAZNPL010000100.1:0-3172 GCA_964574815.1 uncultured Phycisphaeraceae bacterium | reverse complement strand
CCGCACCCCCGGGCACCGCTCAACAAGGCATTATGGTACGCTTGTTTTGGGTCTAACCCTCGATATGGAAGGCCCTGTTCGGCTGGGCCTTCCGCGGCGGTCCCGAACGGAACTGCTTGAGGCCCTTCGAGCGGACGTGAGTGTGATCCCCGGTGTACAGGCCACGTTTGGCCAACCCATCGGCCACCGGATCGACCACATGCTCTCCGGCACACGCGCCAACATCGCGGTCAAAATCTTTGGACCGGACTTGCTGACGCTGCGCACGCTCGCCAAGCAGGCCGAGTCGGTCATGAGGGACATTCCCGGCCTTGTCGATCTGACCGTTGAACAGCAAAACGACATCCCCATCCACCGCGTCGAGTTCGATCGTCGGGCCATTGCCCGCCATGGTTTGCAGGTGCGTGATGTGGCCACCGCGTTGAAGACGGCCTTTGCCGGTGATGCCGTCACCGAGGTGCTTGAAGGGCGCAATGCCTTCGATTTGGTCATTCGTGCTGGCGACCCCTCAGTGACGGACGTATGGCAGTCCTTCACTTCTTCCATGGTAGACGAAGTATTGGTGGATACACCGGCAGGTGCGAAGATCCCACTCAAGGCGCTCGCCCATATCAGCGAAGAACGCGGCCCGAACATGATCAGCCGGGAGAATGCCCAGCGCAAAATCGTGGTGATGTGCAACGTCGCCGACCGGGCGCTGGGCAGCGTGGTTGCGGACATTCAGGCGGCCGTGGCCGAGGGGGTCGACTGGCCACAGGGATATTACGTCGAATACGGCGGACAGTTTGAAAGCGCAGAGGAGACCAGGCGCCGGCTGAGCCTGCTTGGCGTCGTCGTCGTCCTGGGTATCGGGTTTATGCTTCACGTCGTCTTTCGGTCTGTCCGCGATACGCTTCTGATCATGCTCAATCTGCCGCTGGCGCTGATTGGCGGCGTGGCTGGCGTCTACGTCTCCGGCGGCATCCTGTCAGTGGCCTCGGTCATCGGGTTCATCAGTGTGTTCGGGATCGCCGCCCGAAACGGCATCATGATGGTGTCACACATTAGACACTTGCAGCGTTTCGAGGGCATAACGAATTTCCGAGAGGCGGTTCGAACCGGGGCGATGGAGCGGCTGGCTCCCATTCTGATGACCGCGCTTGCCGCGGGTCTCGCCCTGGTTCCGCTGGCGATAGGCGGTGAGCAGCCGGGAAGAGAAATCCTCACGCCGATGGCAATTGTCATTCTGTGCGGCCTGCTATCGTCGACCTTCCTTAACATGCTGGTGGTTCCCACTCTTTTCTTACGTTTCGGAAATCCGGTGGAAGCCGAGGCGACTGTCGATGTCCATGCTGAGATGTCCGGCGCGGAGCATGCCCTTCCCGCGGCCCCCATTTGACACAATGTCGACGAGATTGGATGAAGCCATGAGAAAAATATTAGTGATGATACGCTCGGCAAAGGCGGTCTGTCCTTCACTCGCCCTGTTCGTAGCCGGTGTCGGATGCGCCACCGTCGATCCCAAGTTAGATTACGGCCGTGCACAAACGCTCATAAAGCAAAGCACGGGTGTCGCTGAATCATTCAACCCCGAAGAAGGCGGACTCGATCCCGAAGAGCTGGGCGCCTGCCTGGCCGACGGCCTCACATTGGAGGAGGCGGTGCGCATTGCGCTCTTGAATAACCGAAAGCTGCAGGGGGCCTTCTTCGACATCGGCATTGCCCGCGCAGACTGGGTGCAGTCCGGACTCTTATCGAATCCGACGTTGGGCATCGGGGTCATGTTCCCCGAGGGCGGCGGCCGGAGCAACATCCAGGGCAATCTGGCGCAGAACATTGTTGACCTCTGGCAGATGCCGGTGAAGAGGCGGATCGCAGAGCATCAGATTGAAGGTCAAGTCGTTCGCGTTGCGCGCCTCGCGGGCGACTTGGCGGCTGAGACGAAGCGTGCGTATTACGCCGCGGTCGCAGCCAGCGATCTGCTGGCAATTGCCGATGAGAATCTGGCCTTGCTGGGCAAATCGTATGCGGCCATTAAGGCACAGCGTGAGGCCGGCGTTGCAAGCTCACTGGACGAGAACCTGCAGCGTGGGCAGTTGCTACGCGCAGAACTCGATATGCGCGATGCACGGCTTGCTTCGGTCAACGCCAAGCGATCACTTGCGGGATTGCTGTCCTTGGACTTGAAGGTGGATGAGGTGGTTCTGACGGATCCACTGCCTGACTCCAAAGAGCGGGCACTGGACGCCGACTCGTTGATCGCCGTTGCGCGCGAGAAACGCCTTGATCTCAAAGTGCTGGAAGAGGCTATCGGGGCCGGCGACGCGGAGATCAAACTTGAGTATTTGCGCGTGTTTCCTGAGGTCTCCATTGGCATCGCCGGTGAACGTCTCGAAGGTCGCAGCCAGCCGGGCCGCGACGTTGCCGCCGATTTCGCTCGCGCCTCGCTACGGTCTGGACAACTTACGGTTCCCGATATTCAAACCCGCGGCGAAAGGCAATCGGAGAAGAGCCAAGATATCGAGTTCATGATCGGGCCGAACCTCTCGCTGACTCTCCCGATCTTCGATCAGAACCAAGCACAGATCGCGAAGGCGACCTACGCCCAGGTTCAAGCCGTGAAATCGTACGAGGACCTGTACCTGGGAATCGCTCAGGATATCCGCACGGCCGTGGACCGTTCAAAGACCTTCTGGGAGAACGTTGCCTTCTACAACGACAAGCTGTTGCCACAGGCTAACCGGAATCTCGAGTTCACAGACGCAGCCTATCAGACGGGGACCGCTGGAGTCTTAACGCTTTTGCAGTCGCAGCGGTCTTTGCTCGAGACGCGTCGGGGCCACATTCAGGTTTGGGCCGATGCGGCAGCCTCTCTCAGCGATCTGGAACGTGCCGTCGGCCTGCCGCTCGCTGAGCTCGGAGCTACGGCAATACACAAGGAAAGCGAACAACCCAACGATGAGGGAGGTCCATCGTGAATGACAGGAAAGAACTACGAAGCAGCACGCCGTGCCTTCGGCTGGTCATTTTGGCCTTGGTGATGGCCGTCGTTCCAGGGTGCATCAGTGATGACCCGAGCGCCGTGGTGTCGAATCTGGCGAGTGACCTTGCTCGGCAGATTGTGACATGGTGGCTTTTCTAGCCCCAAAACAAGCGTACCATAATGCCTTGTTGAGCGGTGCCCGGGGGTGCG
>CAZNPL010000099.1:216-3174 GCA_964574815.1 uncultured Phycisphaeraceae bacterium | reverse complement strand
TTCCCAGCTTACCCCAAATTATTCACTTTTTCGATCTGCACCCTCTGAATGTCGGCTCAAGAAATTGACCCCGCATTGTGGTGGCCTACAATCCATAATCTGTGTCCCGACGAACACCCCTAATCGAAGGGCAGTGCGTCTATGCGTATCGAACGATATCAATATGTGATGTTATGGGCTTTCGTGATCATTGGAGTCATCGCGTTTTCGCTAATTGCGCTTCTTGCAAAGGGCGAACAGGAAAGTGGTTCTTCAAATCAAGATTTCACTGAGAGTATATTCCCAGTGTTTTCTGACAAGAATTGTACACGCGCCTGTTGGCAAGGCATAGAACCAGGTGTGGCTAACCGGGCGAAAGTTGAAAACATGCTTGCACGAGAAGGGATTGAATACTATATTGACTATGATGCTGTTGATAGCAAGGAGGCCATATTCACTTGGTTGATCCCTTCCCCCCCTTATTCCGACTGATAATTGGCCCATAAGGGTCAACTTTGATGAGACAGGAATAGTAAATCGCGTATTCCTTCTGGGTGACATTTGCATTGCGCGGATCGTGGAAGATTTCGGACCACCTGATTTTGTAGCACATCTAAACGAATCGGAATCATATTATCTGCCGTATTCCGATCTGGGCTTGGTTTTTTGTGCGTGTACGACTGAACCTAATCCTCACTGGATTAACCAGATAGAAATTGTGACAGAGTCTTACTACTCATCATTCGCGTAATGGAAACGCAGTTTTCGGAATTTCGGAAGCCAGGGCGAGATAGACCTCTGGCGACAAGTCCAGGAGTTCAAGAATGCGCGTCTGCAAGGGCGTCAAAGGCGTGAGATGGCGCAGCACCCGGTCCGGGAAGTCGATCGTCGTCAAAACGATGTGGTTGAACGCCCTCAGCAGGCGTTTGACGGTTGGTTTGGCAGTACCCTGACGCGGATTCTGAGGGAAGAGGCCGGTCAATTCTTCCTGGTTGGCGTGCAGTTGGCGGCGCACGACAAACTCGATCAGGGTCAGCAGGCGCACGGCCAGGATCAACAGGTGGGTCAGACCGGCAATCTGGTCATCGCGTTTAACGTACATGGGTGCAATGGACAACGGCGCGCCTTTGAGCAGGCCGAAGTCGTTTTCGATGAGGTACTGATGGCGATAGGTCAACACGGCATTGGTGAAGGGCAAGTGCGTGAGCGGGGCATTGGTCGCATAGGCACGCCAGCCGAAGGTGCGCTGCTGGTCGGCGATGGCTCCCGCGTCGCGTGTAACCGTCGTGATCTGGTAGCGCACGCGCTCGACGGTGCGCTGCGGACGGTCCGCGCCGCCACGCCCGCGCCCGACAAACCGAGTTTCCTGCTCGACCTGCCGCTCATACTCGTAGCGCAGCAGACCCTCGACCCCATGCGCCTTGAGAATGTCGCCGGAAGCCTGGTGCAGCGCCGCTTCCTCGACAATCTGGCGTTTGCCACGACCGCGTGGTGGGGTCAGCGCCAGCAGCTTCGCCTCAGCCGTGGTCAGGCGCTGCTCCAAGCCGCGCGCCAACTGCGCCGCGTAAGCGGGCGAGCGCGTCGCCAGCACGCGCTCATCCCACGCAATCGTTTCACCCGCCAGCATATCCTCGCGCGGGCGTGTGAACTCATAGCCTTCGGCGAGCAGTGTCGTCCCGTCCGGCCCGTAGACTGGGGTCAACTCCCGACCACCCAGTCCGGCCTCGATCCAGGCGGGCATCTGCTGCGCGGTTTCGCCCGTCATCGCCAACGGCGTCAGGTAGTACTGCGCCAGCGCCTGGACCTGCGCGCGTGTCGCCAGCGCGCTCATCTTCGCATCTCCCACAAACAACAGGCCCTTGCGACCCAGGATCGCATCGGCACGTTCGATAATCGGCACATAGAGCGGGTCATCGGCCTGTTCGCCCGACACCACATCACTCGCCACCACCATGCCCAGCGGGTCCAGCGTCGCCAGCATCAGCTTGACCTGGCGCAGCAGCGGGTCGTCTTTGCTGTAGCCAAATTGCATCAATCCCGCCTCGGTTTCCCCGTGATAGCCCGATACGGTCGTGGCGTCCACCCGCACCACCTCGCGCTCCAACTCGTACACTCGCACCGTCTGCGCGCCCAGGTCGGCCTCAATCGCTTGCCAGTAGGCCGGCTCACTCAGGTGCCGCAGCACGATGCTCAGCCGGTCGTCGGTGAAATCCGTGTCACGGATCGTCAGACCCGTCACCTGTTCGAGCGTGTACTGCGCTTGCGTCACCCACTCGCGCACCGTCACTTTGCGGTGGTCGCCCTGCGACACGATGTGCGCCAGCCAGATGCACGTCACCCAGCCCCAGCTCATGCCCTCTTCCAGCCAATGCCGGGGCAGGTGGCGATCCAGTATCTCCGGCAGTCCCATCTGCTTCATCATTTCCAGCAGCAGGACCCCATCGTCAATCCGTTCCGTTGTGATCGTCAGTTCGTTTGCCATAGCTCAAGCTTGCCACGAAATTCGCTTTTTGCCCAGAGCGATTACGCGAATGGTGAGTAAGCCCTCACTCCAAAACACTTGCGAGGAGCATCCCCTGTCCTCTGAACCAGTGGTGTGATTGTCTGCACGTTATATGTTTTCTGATTACCATTATAGCAGAGGTTCCTGTGTTAAATTGTTAGCATGTGTAAACTTTCCACGCCGCAGACACCCTGGAGGTGGTATCATGTTGGTTGACGCTCACGCACACCTGGACCGCTACGAGCCGGCGGCGCTGCCTGCTGCGTTGGACGCGCTCGCCGCGCAGCGCATCGTGACGATCAGCGTGGCGATGGACCCGCCCAGCTACGCGCAGGCCAAACAGATCCCGGCACAGAGCGACTGGGTGCTGCCCACATTTGGCGTGCATCCCTGGGAAGCGCCGCACTGGGCCGATAACCTCGACGCGCTTGATCCGCTGATCGCCGAGACGCCCATGCTGGGCGAGATCGGCCTGG
>CAZNPL010000099.1:0-206 GCA_964574815.1 uncultured Phycisphaeraceae bacterium | reverse complement strand
GTCCGTCAAGGACCCGGCGGCATTCCCGGCGCAGCGGCGCGTGTTCGAGCATTTTCTGGCGGCGGCGCGCGATCAGGACAAGATTGTGAATCTGCATACCAAAGGCGCAGAACGCGACATCCTGCACCTTCTCAATCACTATAGCATTACACGCGCCATTGTGCACTGGTACTCAGGGCCGATTTCTGTGCTGCGCGGGATGATCG
>CAZNPL010000098.1:0-3246 GCA_964574815.1 uncultured Phycisphaeraceae bacterium | reverse complement strand
TCGTAATCGTCCTGCGCAAAGAACGTCCGCTGCCTGCGGTTGCCGCGCTGCGTCAGGTTATGCGGCAAACCAGGGGCGACGACACGAGCGATCCGGGGCATGCCGCCACCCTAGAAACTTCCTGCTGGCGTGGCGACGGAAATAGATATGGTATCTCGAAATTTTCCGACTGCACCGAGGTTTGGCAAGCAACGTCAGGTGGCAAGAATATCCGGAAAAAAGTGGCAAAAATACCCGGAACGCGCAGTTTTTTGTTAGGATCTTGCACCTTCCGCTTTGCGGGTGTATACTCATGATAGCTTACGGGGTTTCCTGGACATTTCCTCGGGGATTTCGTTTCCCCGGCCACCCCTAAAGCGTAGGCGATATTTCTGCAGGGTGGGAGTACGGACATGAGAGCAAAAGTATCGGTAATGGTCGTGGCAGCGTTCGTGGGCTGCTGTTGGTGGATCTTGCACGCCATCGCCGCGCCGGACAAGCCCGAGGCGCAGCCGCCGCATGAGGACGTGCAAATCAGCTACGGCGCGGCGGGGGCCGTTGGCTCCGAGTTAAGCTGGGTCGAGTTGCGGCACATCGGCAGCGAGCCGGTAGACATCGAAGGGTTACGGCTCGCCACCGCCGACGGATCCCTCCTGGCGGACGTGCGAATCGAGGTTGTCCGGGGAGGTTGCGAGCTTCTTCCCGGAGAAGACGCGTTGTTGATCACCTCTCCGGCTGTTCCCACGGACGAACAGGCGCGTTTGCGCTACCGGAATCTTTACCGGGCGGAAAGCCTCGACGATAGGCTCTTTGCCGTCCCTGCGCAATCGTTGACCTTGATCGATTCGGTCGGGTCGGTGGTCGCGGAAGGCCCGTTGGAGCCTGCTCCCGTTGGCTTGTGCTGCGATCGGACAGATTGTGGTTCTGCGGGGGGGGAACTGTGGCAATGAGAACATGTGCTCTGCGCAGGTCACAAAGGCGGAGTGTTGCTATTACCCGCTCGGCTTGCTCGGGTGTCTCTGGAAGGAATCTGATGATCTTTACTGCCAGCAGGGGCAGTGTCCAACTGCTGGCTGCCCCGCCGGAGGCGGTTGGGAAAGTTGCAATTGAGCTTTGAAGGACACGCGCGTCGCCGGAAACTTCAAACAAGCTGACCTTCGCAGGTTCAACGGTGGCGCTAATCCGGACTGCTAGTTAACGGGCCGTCGAGCGTCAGACCGCGCCCGGCGGCTCGCTTTCGAGTGGTGCCTAGGCGTCTCTTCTAACCCGAGGAGCTCCGAAATGCTCAGCGGCAGTCGCGTCAGCCAGTCGTTGGCGTGGAGGTCGGGGCCGGGCCGATACGCATTTACCCTCGTCGAACTGCTAGTCGTCATCACGATCATCGCGCTCCTCTTCGCGCTCCTGGTTCCCGCACTCAAAAAGGCACGCGAGCAGGCGAAGGCTGTGCATTGTCTCGCCAACCTCAAAGGGATCGCAACCGCGAGCATCACCTATTCCATCGCCGATCCGCACGAGCAGGCCATCCCGATTCACGCGAGCTTCGCGAACGTCGAAGGCGCCGACAACGCCTATGGCTGGGGTGGCAAGGCGGGAAAAGGAGAACCCCAGGAGGGCAGGAGTGCTGCCACTTCCAAGTGGGGCACCGGGTGGGGTCGCGGTCCGGGAAGCCGGCCCATCAACCCCGTCCTCTTCAAGGGAGGATTCCCGGACTACTCCGCCGACCCAGGCCCCAACAACATGAACTGGCTCAGCGACGCCGCGCTGGATCTTCCCATCTTCCGGTGTCCGTCGGACAGGGGATATGCCGGGTACCACCTGAGGCCATGGCAAAGGTCTGGACTGAGCTCATTCGACCACTACGGAACAAGCTACTCAGCCAACGCCCTCTGGGCAGCCTTCAACTGGCAAGATCCGGAAACGGGCCGATTCGATTGCGAGGCTGAGAGCCTCGGTCCGATGTTGCGACCGATCTCCCGCGTTCCTAATCCGGCCAATACCGTTTACTATATGGAGAATGCAGGCCGTTTTGCTTGGCTTTTCAAGACACACCCTTCGACCGACTTCGGCTATATCGCCTGCATCATGCCCCACGGCGACCCCTGGGAACACACTTCCGAGCAGATCAAGGGCTGGCACGGACGACCCTTCCATTTTACTGGTTCATTCGTCGACGGACACGCTGCTGTCACGGCTATGGCGGGGCGGCAGTGGCCGCCGCCTGCTCTCAATACCTATCCAAGGCATCATCGGACTCCCGGAGACGTCGAAATCTATGACGAAGAATACCTCCGCTGGTTCTGGTACTGTGGCATTATACGTGGCCCGGGCTGGCAGTTGGATTGCCTTCCGGCCCCCACGCAGAGGAGCGGTATCGCTTGCCATCGTCCACCCGGGGCTGCGGTCGTTACGCCGGCGCCGGGTTAATGGAGCGGTTCGACGCAGGTCACGAAGGCAGAGTGTTGTTATCATGCGCTTGGGCTGCTCGGATGTCTCTGGAAAGAGTCCGATGCCACATACTGCCAGCAGGGGCAGTGCCCTACAGCCGGCTGCCCTCAACAAGACGGTTGGGTAAAGTGCTATCCTTGACGTGCCGAGCGGGCTCGCGATCCGGGGTCCATGGGACTCCGGCAGCTTCGGCGCAGTAATGCGCCAAATTCCGGGCCAAATTCCGGGGACACCATACTTCCAAATTCCGGGGACACCATACTTAAATCCCGCGTTGCGCGCCGCTGCAGGCTTTCGGCTTCGCCCAACCTAAGCTGCGTGCAAAGAAGACCGCACGCAGCTCGGAGCAGGCGGGTTAGATCAGGCGAACAGGTGAGAACATGGAGACGATTCTGCATGCGGCTCGCCTGCGGTCTACTGGTCAACTGATCTACTGCTCAAACGTGTCTGTGATTCGTTTGGGCGTCGGCCGTGTCCGCTTTCCCGGTGCGCCTTCCCTACGACGCAACTTACCAAAATTCTCGGGGACACCATACTCATTTCCGATCGTTCCGAGTGGCGCGTTGACGTTGCCCGGCCCTGCGTAGCTTGGGCTTTCGACCGGGCCTGCCCGGGCGGAGCCTGCGGCCAAGACGTTTCTCGAGCTTGGCGATGAACGAGTCCGCGCCCAGCGGTCGGCCGGTTCGCTCATGTCTCCTTAACTGCTCGACGACCTGCGGATCGAGGGGCTGCCGGAGGAACCTGCGCCACGGCCCGGTCAATGCGAGCAGCGGAGCGACTCGAACCAGGCGGTCATCGCGCCGCTTGATATGGGCCGGCGCG
>CAZNPL010000097.1:0-3284 GCA_964574815.1 uncultured Phycisphaeraceae bacterium | reverse complement strand
CACCGTACGCATGAGCTGCTCAGGGTGTTCCCGGTGTTCGTCGCCGGGCCGGGGGTCGGTTCGGTTCGTGTGTTATTGCGTCGCCCGCTTCGCGGGCTTGGGGTTGTGGGGGCGACGGTATCCCCGGGTTGCGCTGCGCTTCACCCGGGGCTATTTGAGCGTCGCCCGCTTCGCGGGCTGGAGGCTGGTGCGTCGGCCGTTGGGCTGGAGGCGGGTGTTTTGCGCTTTCGGGGCTGGAGGGGGTCCCGTGGTGCGTCGTGGGCGTGTCGACGGCGGCGTCGGGGGCGATGCGTCCGTGCGCCGGTCTGGCGATGCGAGGAGCGCGGGGCGTGTTGGTGCCCCAGGTTGTTTTGGGATTATGTGTCTGTGTGCACAATAGATCTGGTACAATGGCGTTGGGGAGGACAGTTGGGGACACTTCGGCAAGTTTTTCTCGTTTTTCGTGTAAGAAATCGGGGAGGACGCAGATTTACCTGTGCGGGTGGTAACCCGTGCGACATTGGCTTCTGTCGTTTGGGGGCGGGAGTTTACAGAGGAACGGTGGATATTGAGAGAGTGCTTGTAGGATGGTGGCGGGGGGCGACGCCCTTTGCTGGAGTGTCCGTGGACTATGGCGGGCGGATGCCTGGGCGGCCTTGAATAAAGGTCTTTGTTTAATTGGCGCACAATTGAGGAAGTTCGTCCGAGAATATGCTTGATTTCGAGGGGGGTAGCGTAGAATGAACAGCGGTCACTCGTAGACAGGAGCGGATTCCATGCAGCATTCCCTTCACTGCTTGTTAGTCCTTTTGGATAGCGGACTTACGCTCGCGGCTTCGCGGGCGGCGTCATGTGCTGATGCTCGGCTGCGGGGCGCGTGGGGCCGCAAAGGGGCGGGCAGATACCGTGGTCCGGGCGGCGGTCGGGTCTGCGGGGTTGGCGTGACCGGCATGGTGAAACGGCCCTCCGGGGCCGGGGGAGGTTGGTGAAGCGATGGGGCGCAGTCGAACAAGCGCTTGGACGGCAGCCCTGGCTTTGGCGGTGGCCGGCCCGGCGCAGGCGGGATCGATCTGGCAATTGACGCACGAGGCCGAGGGTGAAGGTTGGGCGAACGTCTTCGATGGCGGGCCGGTTGAATACGATTCGGCCGTCCGGCTGACCGACCAGCGTATATCATTTGTGGCTGTGGACCGGACGCGTTCTAGTTCCCTGGGAGCGGGCTACAGCACGAGCGGAGTGTCGGTTGTAGTTCCGGGCGAGGAGCTGTTGGAGGTGCGATTCGACTTCAATACTGGCTATGGCGCCTCCAGCAGCGTTCAGGCGGACCGCCCAGGAGGCGAGGGGCACGGCTGGACGGCTTCCGTCGTCGAGTTCGTCATGCCGGTAGAGGAGTTGGCCTGGCGCTTGTTTTTCTCGGTCGAAGAGTCGCCCAGGTTCGATGGGTCGATGCGTTACCTGGTGGAAAACGTGACACAGGGATTGACTGTGCTGGAGGTGACCGAGGGGGAATTCCTTGAAGAACGGACTCTCTCGGGGGACGCGGGCGACCTGATTCGGATGAGCTTTGAGGCGTCGGGCGCGGGGCGCGTGGAAGCAGGGGTGGCAACGTACGCGGCGTACGACGCGTTCGTCCAGAACGAGTTCACGATTCCGGAACCAGGATCCCTCGTGCTGATTGTTGTCGGCGTGATTGGCATATCAGCTCGACAAAGAGTAACGCGGCGATCGCCGTACGAAACGTCAGAGATATGAGAGCAACGCAACAAGCACGCAGCCCTCCGACGGGAAGCCTTCGTTACGGAGAAGCCGTTAAGCGCGACGCCTTTCAGGCTGCGGATAGGGACAACAGGGCACACGACAGACTCATTTAATGATGGTTCCGGCGCGGAACCGCTGACGTAGCACAGAACATCAAGGAGCGATCAAAATGGCTGGAAACGGTTTGCGGAGAGTGTGCGCGCTGATCGCGGGACTTTGTCTGGCGAGCGGTGCGGCGTACGGGCAGCACGAGGTATTCTACGTGGACGATGATTACGCCCCGGATCCTCCGGTCACGAGGAACGGATTGAGCTGGGAGACGTCGTTCAATGAACTGAGTAAGGCGCTTCAGGCGCCTTTCGTTTTGGGTCGGGACAGTCCGCGGGCGCGAGGGCCACCGCATGGGTCGGTGAACGATGAGAATCATGCGCGAATTTGAGGTAGGAAGTTGCTATAATGGGCAGGATAGGGGCGTGGGTTGTGAATGAGCGAATCGCGGTGATGAGCTTCAAGAACGCTGGGATTATTGTACTGGCCGTCGTGGCGAGCGGCGGCGGCGCGGTGCGGGCGGGGACGATCTGGCAGGTGACGCACGAGGTGAGCGGCGAAGGCTGGGCGCACGTGTTTGACGGGGCCCGGTGGTCACCGATTCGGTTTACCCCCAACCAGGTGGCACGGAATTCCATGTGTTGGACCTTACGCGTCCGGGGACCAACGGAGCGAGTTTTGCCACGTCCGGGCTGTCGGACGTTTGGACGTCGCCCGATCAGGCCACCCTCTATCTGCGCGTTTACTTCGATACGTCTTACGTTAGCAGTTGGCTGCCCGGAGGCGACCAGCCGGGCGGAGAAGGCGCCGGCTGGCTCTCGTCCGTGATCGAGTTCCCCATGCCGGTCGACGAACTGGAATGGATGGGAGTTTTGTCGATCCACGAGCCGTCCCCGGGTTTCACCGGATCGACCAGCATTGTCGTCGAAAACGTGAGCCAGTCGCTCACACTCGCCGAACTCACCGGCGACTCCGGCTTTGAGACAACGCTGAGCGGCCAGACCGGGGACCTCATCAGAATCACCACGGATATGAGCGGAGGGGGGAGCGCCCCGGCGGACGTGTGGCTGGTGCGCGGATACAACCCCCGCATGGGGATGCACTTCACTATCCCCGAGCCGGGTGCCGGCCTCCTGCTGGTCAGCGCCCTGCCCGTTCTCCGCCGCAGGAAGCGCTTCTGATGCCTTGCCCTGACAGAAAGTAACAGATGTAACACGGGCGCCGCCTGAGCGGTCGGGCGGCGTGAACGAACCACGAGGCTGTATGCCTCGTGGTCAAGCAAAACAATCAATTCCAAGAAAAGGAATATCATCATATACGAACGGTCAATTCTGGCGATCGTAGCGGCCGTAGTCGCGGGTTTATCCTCAGGTGGCGTTGCGCAGGTTAGCCCAAGTTGAGCAGCGTAGGGGGCATTTCACTTTTTTTCGGCATGGTGAACCGTCTTGACGCGGGCGTATCGGATGGTTCGGGCGTTAATTCTCTTCGATTTGCCGTGT
>CAZNPL010000096.1:0-3449 GCA_964574815.1 uncultured Phycisphaeraceae bacterium | reverse complement strand
TGATGCGGCAAACCAGGGGCGACGACACGAGCGATCCGGGGCATGCCGTCACCCTACAAACTTCCCGCCCGCGTGGCAACGGAAATACGTATGGTGTCCCCGGAATTCGGCCGCGTGGCATTGGAAATAGATATGCTGTTTCCGGAATTGACCAAAGAAACCGTCCCCGCATGCCCTGCCCCGGAGGGGCAGATGAGAATAGCCCAGCGTTTCAACGCTGGGAACTTGGTCTCCTATGAACGCACGAGTCCCGGAGGGACGGCTGAAGGGCATCAAAAACAAGTATGGTGTCCCCAAAATCGGCCCTGCCACAGGTGGCCCCGCCAGCGCTTGCGGAAGTTCACCCGACGCGTGTACCGCCGATGGGCCTCGCCGACCGCCCGGCGCAGGCCGTCGGCCGATTCCGGCACCACGATCAGATGCACGTGGTTGGGCATCAGGCAGTACGACCACACGGCCACGCCGCAGGCATCGCACGACTCGGCCACGAGGTCGATGCAGGCCTCGTAATCGTCCTGTGCAAAGAACGTCCGCTGCCTGCGGTTGCCGCGCTGCGTCAGGTTATGCGGCAAACCAGGGGCGACGACACGAGCGATCCGGGGCATGCCGCCACCCTAGAAACTTCCTGCTGGCGTGGCGACGGAAATAGATATGGTATCTCGAAATTTTCCGACTGCACCGAGGTTTGGCAAGCAACGTCAGGTGGCAAGAATATCCGGAAAAAAGTGGCAAAAATACCCGGAACGCGCAGTTTTTTGTTAGGATCTTGCACCTTCCGCTTTGCGGGTGTATACTCATGATAGCTTACGGGGTTTCCTGGACATTTCCTCGGGGATTTCGTTTCCCCGGCCACCCCTAAAGCGTAGGCGATATTTCTGCAGGGTGGGAGTACGGACATGAGAGCAAAAGTATCGGTAATGGTCGTGGCAGCGTTCGTGGGCTGCTGTTGGTGGATCTTGCACGCCATCGCCGCGCCGGACAAGCCCGAGGCGCGGCCGCCGCGTGAGGACGTGCAAATCAGCTACGGCGCGGCGGGGGCCGTTGGCTCCGAGTTGAGTTGGGTCGAGTTGCGGCACATCGGGAGCAAACCGATTGACATTGAGGGGTTACGGCTCGCGAGCGCCGACGGCTCATCGTTGGCGGACGTGCGAATCGAAGTGATCCGCGGAGCCTGCGAGCTCCACCCTGGTGAGGAGGCGCTTCTGATCATATCTCCAGGTGTTCCCACGGACGATCAGGCGCGTCTGCGCTACCGAAACCTCTACCGCGCCGAAAGCGTCGACAGCAGGCGCCGGGCCGTCCCGGCGCAATCGCAATCGCTGACGCTGATCGATTCAGCCGGGTCGTTCGTTGCAGCCGGGCTGTTGGGACCTGCCCCGGTTGGGATGTGTTGCGACCGAATTGATTGCAGCAATGGAGACAAATGCGGTGACGAGAACATGTGCGCTGCCCAAGTTACGAAGGCGATGTGTTGCGCTGACAAGCCGCTGGGATTGCACGGATGCGTATGGTGGGAGCCCGAAGCTGAGTACTGTCAGCAAGGTCAATGTGATCCCGGTTGCCTCGAAGGGGCGGTGTGCCCCTAGCACGCGAAGGCGCTCTACGTATGATACCTCGGCCCCTGGCAGAGCTAAAGCCCAGGGGACAGCAGAAGTAGAGAGGGACGATCGGCTAAGCAGGGATGGTGGGGTTTCCGGCTTTCATTTCGGCGCAGCCTGCGCTCGCTGTCGCCTGATTCGAGGTGCGCAGGTGTCGAGTACGCGGGAGCTGCAATTACACGGACGAGAAAAACGTTGTCCCTGCCGCGGCGCTTTCACGCTGATCGAACTGCTCGTGGTCATCACGATCATCGCACTCCTCGTCGCGCTCCTGGTGCCCTCGCTCAAAAAGGCCCGCCAGCAGGCGAAGACTCTGCAGTGCCTTGCCAACCTGAAAGGAATCGCAACCGCCGGCATCACGTATTCCAACGCCGATCCGAACGAACAGGCCATCCCTGTTCACGCCGGCTTTGGTAACGTCGAGGGAGCCGACAACGCCTATGGCTGGGGTGGCAAGTCAGGTAGGGGAGAGCCCCAGCAGGGTACTGATCCTGCAACGTCGCAATGGGGCACGATGTACGGTCGCGGGCCGGGAAGCAGGCCCATCAACCCAATCCTGTTCAAGGGTGGCTTCCCGGATTACTCCGCCAGCCCCGGACCCAACAACGTCAACTGGTTCAACGACGCCGCGCTGGAGCTGCCCATCTTCCGCTGCCCCTCGGACCGAGGCTATACGGGGTACCATTCGCCCGCCTGGCAGCAGTCCAGGCTGAGTTCTTACGATCACTACGGAACCAGCTATTCAGCCAACGCCTTGTGGTTTGCCACCTTCGGCCCGCAATGGATTGATGAATTGCATGACCAAAGCGACTGTGAAGCGGTAAGCATCGGTCCGCTATTGAGGCCGATCTCGCGCGTGCCCAACCCGGCTAACACGGTGTACTATATGGAGAACGCAGGGCGTTTTGCCTGGGTCTTTCATCTTAGCGAACGTCGCTTTGTCTATACCGGTTGCCTCAGCCCCCGCGAGGATCCGTGGCGGTGCAACGATGAGCACATCAAGGGCTGGCACGGACGCCCCTTTCACTTTACCACCGCCTTTGTCGACGGACACGCTGGTGTAGCCAAAATGGAAGGGCGCCAGTGGCCGCCGCCCGAACTGCGCAAGTACCCGTTACTTACCACTAACGCTATCGACGCACGGTGGCTCGAGGGTCGCAGACTGTACCATCAGTGGGCGTGTGCCACGATACGCGGGCCGGGATGGCAGTTGGACTGCCTGCCTGCTGCGCCCGTCGCGAGCGGCATCTCCTGCGATCTGCACCCCGGCACCCATGTCGTCATACCGGGACCGGGGCCGTAATACCGTCTGCGCCGGTGAGCACAACGATGGTGAGCGGTAACCGCATCAGCCGAGCGCCGGCGTTGAGGTTGCGTTCGACCCGATACGCATTTACCCTCGTCGAACTGCTAGTCGTCATCACGATCATTGCGCTCCTCATCGCGCTCCTGGTTCCCGCACTCAAAAAGGCACGCGAGCAGGCGAAAACTGCGCATTGTCTCGCCAACCTCAAGGGCATCGCAACCGCGAGCATCACCTACTCCAGCGCCGATCCGAACGAACAAGCCATCCCAGTGCACGCCGGCTTTGCCAACGTTGAGGGAGCCGACAACGCCTATGGCTGGGGCGGCAAATCCGGAACGGGAGAACCCCAGGAGGGGCGGAATTCTGCGACCTCCAAGTGGGGCACCGCATGGGGACGGGGGCCGGGAAGCAGGCCCATCAACCCGATACTTTTCAAGGGGGGGTTCCCGGATCACTCCGCCAGCCCCGGACCCAACAACGTCAATTGGTTGTGTCCTTCCGGTAAGCGTGCATGAAGTGGTTTGAGCGGGCCGGTATTGTCAGCC
>CAZNPL010000095.1:0-3484 GCA_964574815.1 uncultured Phycisphaeraceae bacterium | reverse complement strand
GTGTTGATTTGAATTTTCTGCTGTTAGAGACTGATCCCATTATTTTGACTGGAACATATCTCCAAAACAAATTTATTCTCAAAAACATATAAGCGATTCTTCATTTTTTACAAAATTGTATTGACCAGCGCGTGCATGGAGATTTTTACAGTGGCTTATATTTTTTTGTCGACCCAGATTCACAAATGGTAAATACAATGAATATAAAAGGATGCGCTTCGCGCGCTTTATTTTATTGGGTTTTTTAAGGCATGGGCAGGAAAGCTTGAATAATACAGAAAGGGGAAGCAGGTTTCCCCACTTCCCCCGGCGCATTATTCAATGCTACCTGCTTTCGGCTATCCCTTGCCAGGGGTGCTCCCCAGCATAACCTGGCTCCGTTTCACCGAAACTATTAATTCACAGACAAATCTCCGGTGGTTTTGATTTTAAGTACCATGTCGGCATCCACCGTTTTTTTATCGCAGAACATGGCATAGGTCAGAGATTCTTCACAAATATTGCCTATCAACCGCGGGAACCCATATGAATACTCTTGTATGGCTGCCAACGCATCGTCTTTGAATATCTGAACAGAACACCCGGCCCACTTGAGGCGGGAGTCAATATAATTGATGGTGTCTTCCGGGGTTAACCCTGTCATGTGATAACGCATCCGGATCCTTTGGTTCAGAGGCTCCATGACGGCATAATCCATCATGCGTTTTAGATCGGACTGCCCTGATAATATCAGTAAAAATGGATCAAAAGAATCCATCTTGAAGTTGGTCAACAGCCTGATTTCTTCAAGCGGTCCGGGTTTGAGCAGATGGGCTTCATCAATGATCAGAACGATGGTACGACCCCGCTGCTCTCTGCAGTCCAGCAGTTCTTTTTGGATCTGTTGGTAATTGCCGCTTTTGGTGAACCGGTTCTGTAACCCCAGCAGGGCATTGATATGCCGGAGAATATCACTGCGGTTCAGGGTGCTCAAGGGGGTGTAAATGACTTTGAAAAGATTATCGTTCAAACCATCGGCAAACCGTCTGATAGCAGTGGTTTTACCCACACCGGGGTCCCCGGTCAACAGCATGATACCGCCCCTGCGTTTCATGTAGTCCAGCCGGGCATGGGTTTCACTGAGCACCGGTGTATCCACCACATCAGCGGTTTTGATCTCCTTGTCAAACGGGTAGTGTTTAAAGCCGAACCAGGCCAGCAGGTCCTTCATTGCTGCACCTTTCCATTGGCATAAGAGATGGGGGTGTGGGTCTGATACGGTTTGAAGGTCTTTGCATTCTGCCGCTTATCAACAAATTTAAGTCGGCAAACCCGGATATCCTTATCATAGAGATAAAGTTCCTGATCCGCATCAGCCGGATGGCGGATATCCACCCGCTGCCGGATATAAGCGGTGGGGGCTTCATAAATATTCCCCTTGAAGCTGATGGTGGCATCATTGTTGACCATTCGTTCATGCCGGACCAGAAAAATTTCATCCAGCTCCGCTTTTGTGGGCCGCACGATATGGGTATGGTTGCAGGATCGATGGTATCGGTCGATGGGACGTTCGTTTATGCCGGTATGCAATTTGTGGTGATAATCATCATTCATCCAGGCGGCAAATAACATATTGAGTTCATCCAATGTCGGTTTTTCGGAGATGGTGGATAAAAAGCGATCCCGGACCGTCCGGAAGAATCTTTCAATTTTTCCACGGGAAGGTGAGTCGTAGGGTCTGGAATGGATCAGGGATATACCTGACAGCGCACAGGTTTTGGCCAGAAAATCAGAACTGAAAGATGCACCGTTATCAACATACAAGCGTTCAGGGAACCCAAATGCCAGAAACGCTTCTTTTAAAACCAGGTTTAACGACAAAACTGTTTCCGTTCTGGCAAAACCATGCCCGACGATCATCCTGGTGTGATCATCTATTATGGCACACAATATGGCCTTGTAGGTTTTTCGGTTCACCGTAACCTGAGGACCATGCATAAAATCACACATCCATAAGCAGTTCACATGATCGGTCTCAAAACTGGTACGCTGGTCCCGGCGCCGACTACCAAAGTTCAACAGCTGTTCCTCTTTGACAATTCTCAGCAGCGTATTGTAATGGATGGGAGGATTACCGATCAGGTGCAGCTGTGCCAGTTTTTCATGCAGTCGTTTTGCAGTCAGATGGGGATAGGCCTTGCATTGCACCCTGATGGCATCCAGCACCTGGGCATCCGCTTTTCTGGGTCTTCCCTTGTCTCCCCTGATTTTGGGTTTCAATGCATCGAAGCCATTCTTCCTGTATGCTTTGAGCCAGGATTTGAAGGTGGAAACTTTGACCTTCCGGCTGCCATAGCGTGGAAATTCATGGCGTTTGGCAGCCTGGGTGCGAAAATACTCATTCTGTACTCTTCCGGGCTCTGCCAAAACGGGACTGATCAGCTTATAGCGGATCAAAGCAATTTGTTCACGGGTTTCATTGTCCATAGTACCTCCTTGGTTGTAATTTCTGCCAAAAAAACGTTGGCATTATCGACAACTTAACCCATTGAAAATAAAGCTGTTATCAATGCTGTGTCAAAATATACCCAAAAACTGCCTTCAGCTTTTTCAGAAACCCTCCGGTCAACAGAGCAATGGACATTTTCAGCCCGGGGCTGATATGCTTTTACGGCGAACGGCTGCGCTCACTGGATGTTTTGCCAAACAAAAATGTGCCGGTGTGTTTGTAATGATATCGTATGGAAGGTATTGCACTTTGCGGCCCGGGGCGTTCACTGCCGCTGATACCTTGAAGATAGAGGAAAATTGCTGTAACCGTGCTTTTGAGATCAGGCTTTTCAGCCTCTGTTAAAGGAAATTTTTTGTAGAGAATATGATGCCCCCTGAGAAACCCGCTCAACAACAACACCGCCCAGGTCTGAATCAGATACGGGGTCACTGAACAGTCAGGATCGAGTTCAAGGCTGGCCCCATAATATCCAGTCCGACCCATTTGCTGAAATCGATATACCACAAGCAGGGTCCCCACCATCGCATCGACCGTATATTGGCAATATGGAATCAACTGGCAGGGCAGCAGGGAGAATGTTTTGCCGGTTTTGCCGCATAAAAATCGGGCAATCGGCACCCAGTCTTTTTTAAAGGGGAAAAGATCAATACTATAGCGATAATAGGCTGTGATAGGCTTGCAGCAGTCCTGTCTGCCACATATAAGACATGATGATCCGACAAACCTTTGAAAATCTATACTGAAAAATGCAGCTTTGTATTCCCAAATGTCCTGATATGTGTTATCGAATTGATATTGGATGTTATATCCTTGAAAGTTGGGAAGATGTTTCTATTGGCGTAGAGTGGCTTCCCAACTTTTCTTTTTTTCGGTCCATGGTCAAAAAAGCATTGTGCAATCATTACATTAAAAAAATACCTATTCACATATCAGCGGTCAGAAAAAAATGCAAATTTTCGCGGAAAACTTGAAGAAATAATGTTGTAATCAACA
>CAZNPL010000094.1:0-3580 GCA_964574815.1 uncultured Phycisphaeraceae bacterium | reverse complement strand
AGGTCACGCCCCAGATGCGCATCCTGGTGGCCGTGGAGCCTGCGGACTTCCGCAATTATGCGGAGTCAGCAGTTATGCGGAGCTGTTGTGTCTTTGCTTCGGACAACAGGTCCTCGCGATGAACAAATGAGGAGCTCTTGCGGCGCGAAGCCGCAAGAGCTCCTCATTCGGTGGGGCCCGAGCTACTCCGCATAACCACCGGCAGCTTCACGGTGTGCGTAGCATTGCCAGGAGTTGGTCCGGCGGCTGGAAGCTACCCGCGCGCAACGCCGGTGCGAGCGCTGCATCGAGGATGCCGAGCTTCTTTGTCGGGTCGGCGCGGAGGTACACTTCGGTGGATTTGACGGTGCTGTGCCCCAGCCACAGCGCAACCTTACGCACATCGCGGGTGGCTTGCAGCGTGTGCATCGCACAAGTGTGGCGGAGCACATGAGGGGACACGCGTTTCGCCGAGATCGATGGACTGGTAATGACTGCCATTTGGACATGCTTGGAGAGGATATACTCGAAGCCTGATCTCGTTAATGGTCCGCCTCGGGCGCTAAGAAACAGTTGCTCGGACGGGGTCTTGTCGCGAACGGCAAGCCACGCATCAAGAGCCGACGTCGTCTCCTTCCACAGGGGCAGGATCCTCTGTCGGCGGCCTTTGCCCCGTACGTGGACAGAGGAGTTCGGATGCGTCTGCACATCTTCAACCCGCAAACCGATCAGTTCCGAGACCCGAAGTCCGGCCGCGAAGCACAAATGCAGCATGGCTCGGTCCCGGGTTCCTGCGCGCGTACTCGGGTCTGGAGCGTTGAGCACAGCTTTCAGCTCCTGATGGTCGAGGTAGTCGACAAGGGCCTCGTCGGTCTTCTTCGCCGGGATCGCGAGAATGCGGCGAGCCTGGTCGATGGCGGAGGGTACGCGGTACTCGATGAAGAGTGCGAACGACTTGATCGCGGCTAGGCGAGCGTTTCTTGTCGTTGGCGAGTTGCGCCGGGAAGTCTCAAGGTGCGCCAGGAAGTCGAGTATAACAGGCGCGTCCACTTGCTCCAGCGTTAGCTTGGAGGGCGAGGTCCTGTATCGGTCAGCCGCGAAGCAGACCAAGAGCTGAAATGCGTGGGCGTATGCCTCGCAGGTATGATTACTGCAGGCCCTCTCGCGGGGCAGGTATTCACGGAAGAACGTCTCCAGGTGTGGAGCGAGTGGAGTCACGGTTGATCTCCTTCGAATTGATTCTCGCCTGCGTTTGCGATGCTCTTCATGAGTTTGGGCGTTGCTTGGAAATACCAGTAGGTGTCCGACGGGTGAGCGTGTCCCAGGTACGTGCTCAGCGCCAGGACGTGGCGGGCGATCTCAGCGTCACCACTACCACACGCTTCCAGGGCACGGACGGCGAAGGTATGGCGCAGATCGTGGAGGCACGGGCCCGGATTCCCAGGTCCACCTCGCAAGCCAATCGACCTGGCGAGCGTCACAAACACCGAGCGGGCCGTGGGATAGCTGAGCTTGGTTCCCCACAGCGAAACGAACACCGAACTGTCGATGCCCACAACGCGTTGCCGGAGAATCAGATACTGTTCGAGGCCACGTGCCGCCGTGGGATGCAGCGGTACCAGGCGACTCTTGCGGAACTTCGTGTTGCGTACGACCAGCCCGTCGGAGGTAATGTCATCGAGCTGGAGCGCCAGGGCCTCGGAAATCCGAAGCCCTGTCGAGACAAGCAGCGATAGCAACGCGACGTAGGTTGCCGCACGAATCGAGCCAGCCGGCGTGAGCTGCGCGGCGGCGTGGAGAACGCGGCGGATCTCATCGGACGTGTAGATGTGGGGCATTCGCCGCTTCCTGGAGGGCGGCCCAAAGGCACGTGCAGGAGGAACCTCGTAGCGGGCATCTTCGGCCTGCATGTTGTTGGCGAAGCGGCGTACAACGTTCAAACGCTCACGACGTTGCTGCGCGGAGGGCGCTTCCGAGGCCCAGTCCAGAACCGTGTGGCTGCGTACGACGCGGTCGCCTCGCGCCTCGGCGAACCTGGCGAAGCAACGCAACAGGCACGCCTGAATTCGAAACTTGAAGCCCTGAGTCCGGTGTTGCTCGATGTAGCAGTTGATGTTCTCTGTTAGCATGGTGGCACCTCCGGCCAAGGTTGGGCAACACCTCGCAGCAGCTCAATATCGACCTTTGCGTAGTATGCCGTGGTGTCAGTGGACTTGTGACGCAGCACGGTGGCGATGGCATCCAAGCCGAGGCCGGCGCGCAACATTGCTGTTGCGGCCGAGTGGCGGAGTAGGTGGGCGCCCCTCGAAGGTGGGTTGCTGACTCCGGCTCGCTTGAGGGCAAACCGCACAATGTCAGAGACCGTGGCGGAGGACGCGAAGGGGCGAACGGGCACCTGAGCGCACAGGAAAACACGGTCGATCCCGGTGGCCGGACGCGCACGAACGATGTACTCGATGAGCGCGTCTCCGGCGTCTTGCGGCAAGGGCAGACAGACTTCCTTTCGGCCCTTGCCACGAACGCGCACGACGCCGGTTTCCCAGTCGAGATCGCCGAGCTTCATGGCCACGATGTCCCCGGCACGAAGCCCGAGTCGGGCCAGCAGCAGCAGAACGGCACGATCCCGCAGTCCGTGCGTCTTGCCCAGATCACATGATGCAATGATGCGTTCGATGTCCTCCGCACCGATATACCGGGGTAACGCCGAGAGCTTCCACTCTGGAATCGTCGGCACCGCGCGATCCAAGTGGGGCCGACAACGCCCTTCGACAGCGAGAAACCTCAGAAAGGCTCGCAGTGCTGAAACGAATGTCTTGGCGTAGACGCGTGTCAGATCGCGGACTTCTTCGAGAAACACGCGGCGGACCAGACTGGCATCATAGGAGGCTGGGTTGTTCCCGAGAGCCGGGAGCATCCTTGCCACGATGCGTGTGTACCGATCGATCGTCCGTTCCTTCACCCCACGGTGACGGACCATCCACTCGTGGAATCCCACCAGTAGTGGTGGAACGGCTGGTGTCACCGACGGGACAGCAGCCGGAACTACTCCCAGGCAGCGTAGATGATCAACAAAACGCCAAACTCGTGCGGCGTAACGACGGGACGGTCTACGGCCACGACGGCATGTTCCATGGCACTCGCATTGGTGACGCGAGAACTCGTCGACCGTAGCATCAACGAGTTTGTCGACGCCGATGCCCTGCGAATCCATCCACCGACCGAGATGGGTTGCCGACCTGACGTAGTCGCGTGTCGACAGAAGTGAATACCCGGCCGCCATAAGCTCGGCCACGAAGCCCTGGATGAAGGGCTGCACGCAGCCGCCCGGTCGCAACCCGACCAGAACCTCCTCCAACTCATGCCTCTGCGTTTGCATAGACACCTCCCTTGGCCACCACCATGGCAGCCTCGGAAGGTGTCATCCGTTATGCCGAGTCTTCAGGGAAGTCAGAGACTCCAATACGGGCATTCCAGAGCCAGCTCCAGCAACAGCTCCGCATAACTGCTGACTCCGCATAATTGCGCTTATGCCCAGCTGGGCATAATCGCAAGGGGATTGATGGTCTGGCCCGGGTCTGCAAGGAAGCGTTGAAGCAGGACC
>CAZNPL010000093.1:0-3585 GCA_964574815.1 uncultured Phycisphaeraceae bacterium | reverse complement strand
TGACAATACCGGCCCGCTCAAACCACTTCATGCACGCTTACCGGAAGGACACTGTAATCTGCACCGGCGACTGAGGATCGAACCCCTCGTCGGTTCTCACGTCGCGATAGAGCCACTGCTCCAGCGACCCGGCCACCGGATCGTCGATATAGACCGTGTGCTCTTCGCTTCCGTCGGGGTGTTTCGTCCAGATCCGCCCGAACGACGGGTCGTACTTGTGCAACGTCGTCAGACCCAGCGCCGGCTGAAGCGCCTCGTCCGAGGCCACCCGCGCAAACCCCTCCGCCGGCTCCGGGGCGTCGATGACCTGTTTGATTATCTGGCCCTTGTCGTCGTACTCATAGCTGTTGAAGAAGAATTCGCGACAGTTCGTGGCCTCGGTGTCGGCGCACGAACCGGCCCCCTCGTACACCAGGTTGCCCTGGTCATCGAACTGCCGCTTTCCGACGGCGTAGAACACCTCCGGCCCCGCACCCGACCACAGCGTCTGCGGCGACACGACGGTATGCGCTACGATCGGATCCTCCGGAACCAGAGGATAGGTCATGCAGTCCATCCCGCCCGTTCTGTCTTTGAAGCAGTACGAGTTGTCGACGCAGTCGCCCGACGTTCCCAGATCCTCGACGCTGACAGGAGCGGGATAGGCGCATTCCCGCGTGATCAAGTCCTGGCGATTGAGGACCCCCCGTTCGAAGGAGCGAATGTAGCGAACGGGCCGGTCCAAGCCGTTGCCCTGCTGGATGCCGATCGCCGCGAGTTCGCCCAAATCACAACCCTGCTGCTGTTCGCACGATGTCTGTCCCTCGTAGCGGAACACGTAGACGAGCCCTTCCGTGTCCGGGTTGGCCTGTATCTCGGGGTCGTTGGCGACGTTCCACCCCTTCGATTTGCGCTTGAGGACTTTTCCGTAGCCCCAGGGATCGTACTCGGCCGTCTCGGCAAACCCCTCCTGGCTGGTTAGCTGAAAATCATTGGTCGTTCCGCCGCTACCGTCGTCCCTCCACTCCCAGTACCGGTCAAAGAGTGGAAGGCCGGCAGCGTTCATCTCGACCGCCCGCCGTTTTCGGTTGGGTTTATCCGCCAGCCAGTCCGTGCCCGCCGTTGGCTCGACGAATGGACGCTCATCGACGATTGTTACCCAGAAGGACTCAGTCGGGTTCAATTGTTGGTACCCCCCATCGACCGAGTCCCAGTAGCGGAACGGCGCGTGATAGATGCCCGGATCCTTCTGGTCGATACGCGCCTGTGGCGATGGTTCTTCTGTGTACCGTTGGATGAATCCGTTGTAGATGTACATGTGGCCGCGGTCATCACGGTCGGCTCGGCGATCAATGAACTGAAACTTCCCGGTCCTCAGTATTCGGAACGCGCTGTTTGGGTCCGGCAACGCCAGTTCGATCTCGCTAGCCAGTGCGTCACCTTGGCTGTCGGTGGCGCTGGTTCGTTCCTCGAACTCCAGATCGGCCAAATCGCAGAAGTCTGCACTTCCGAATGCATCCGCGCAGTCCTGACGACACGGCGCGCTGGGGTCGTCACCGTTGAAGCACGTAATGCATTCGGTTCGGCTCGAATCGAAATACTGGACATCCGTGTCGTCCCCAATCTCAACGAGCTCGTTGATACTGAACGTCTGTCCTTGGAAGCGTTTCGCCTGCCGAATGCTTTCAATCGTCTCCGGCTCGTAGACCGCCTTGATGACGTACAGGTTCGATGCGATCACGCCGGGATAGGTCTGGGCCCAATAGCCGTTCGCCGTCCGTTGATATCGGTACAGCCGGAACTGCTTGTCAAACGACTCATCCAGCGTCGTAGGCTCGCGGGTCTTCCGCGTGACAACCGCCTTGGCGAGCCAGCCCCACCCGTCGATTGTGCCTCCGTCCGCAGCATCGGCCAGGCTGATGACGTTCGCGAAGTTATAGGGTGCGTGCCGGTACTCGCTGGTGTACATGTACTGAGTCTTCATCACCCAGTAGTCGGGCAGCGCCGGGTGTATGCCGCTGGATCGTTGGTTCGTCGGACCGATGGCATCGATGGCGTCGAGCGACTCCGCATCTGTAAAGTAGGCGTCGTCGATCGTTCGACATGCGTCTGGTATTGGCGCTTCACCCTCATACACATGAATCGAGTGCAGCATCGTGTATTCCAGGTAGTCCACCGGGTTCACGCTCTCGTCAAACTCGCGGAAGTTGCGATAAGTGTACGCAAGGGTCCAGATAACCTTCCCCAGCGTTTCTCCCTCGCTTGGGGCGGCCCGCAGCCGGATCGCATTGATCTGGCCGCGCTCGAGGCAATTCTCGCATGTGACGCAGTACCAATCCGCGTAGCCGCACCAGTCGCGCAGAATCCTCTCGTCGTAGGAGCGCTGCGTACAATACTCATACTCGATACTGTTGCCGTAGCGGTCTTCAATCTTCTGCACCAGACCGTAATGCGGCACACCGCCCTGGTACTGGTCGCTCGCCGAGGTGACGTCCTCGGCACGCTGCATTGGATCAGCACAGGCACCCTGGAAATCGCTATAGGATGAGTGGTCGGGATCGCAAACCGGGGTGTGATGTGAATAGGCGAGCTCGCGCGGCCCCGCCTCAAGCGTATCGTAGTAGGCCCGTATCGTGTACTTGACCGTACCATGGTACATCCGCACGTAAAACTCCGTAGGCCGCTCGATCCACGTCGTGGTGGCGGCGTCGTAAGCCCCGTTATGGCCGAGAATGGCATCGAACCAGGCGGGCGCGACGTACTCTCCCAGCGCTTCGTCGAATAGGAACGGGATCGCATGATGAGCGTCCGGAATGAAATAGCACCGCGGAGTCTCCTCGTAATTGACGAACGGGAAGTGCCCGTCGATCAGGAAAATCGGATTCTCGCTCATCATCCAGTGCACGCCGTTCCAGTCCCACATCGCGCCCTGGTCGTGCCATTCGTGCAGCCCGTGGTCAGTAACGCTTTCGCCGTACGTACGGACGTGGCGAAAGACCGCGCCCCCGAAGGGCAGTTCGAAATCGACCTCCTGGAGGAGAGGTTTACCCGTAATCATGTCGATCACGTCATGATGGACCGGGCGCTCCGGACGCAGATTCGGCCCGCGGAAGTAACTTGACTCCTTTGAGACCAGGGGCGACGAACTCGAAGCAACATCCGAGCTGCGCGGCGGAAAGTCACCGGGCCCGAACGCCTGGCTGAACTGCAAGTGACCCCGCGTGGACGTCAGCTCAGTGAGTATGCCGCTGTCGGACGGGAAGGGCATGCCGCACAGCGAGCCGGGCGCCTCGTGCGCGCCCAAGTCGACGTCACAATTGAAAACGCGCGTAAACCCGTCAATGTCCGTTCCCTCCGCCGCCACCAGCGCCGCATCGACCATGTCGATGCACGGTGAATGTGACTGCAGGCGGACCAGCCCGTATGCTTCCATAACCGCCTCGGGTCCGCCCGCCCCAGGAGCCGGCGCCCGGACGAAAAGGGGGTTCTCATCGATGTTGCCAATGCCCGTGTAATCGAATTCGTTCGGAACGTCGTCCTGCACACACGAATAGTCCCTGATCAAGCGTGATTGGTTCGCTTGATTTCAAAAAAGTACTCGAAATG
>CAZNPL010000092.1:0-3863 GCA_964574815.1 uncultured Phycisphaeraceae bacterium | reverse complement strand
AACCGGGCCGCCAGGGCGCGAAAACCCAGCTGCGCTCGCTTAATTTGGGCCTAGCTCAACGGAGCGGCCTTTCAAGTCGCTAACATGAGGCGCGGTAGAGATGCCGCCGACGATGCCTCCGCCGATGTAAGCTCCGAAACCGCCTCCAGCTCCACCGGTCACAAGCCAACCGACGGACACGCCCTCCCAGGTGAACCCCATCGCAACTGACAGATCTCCCTGAGCCGCACTTCCGACGTAAGAATTGGTGAACGGGCCCAAGATCACCGATCCCCCGATTCCTAGTTGAACAGTCCACCGGCCGGTCGGGTCGGCAGCTCGCGTCGGCTTGCTCGCCGCGTATTCGTACACGTTCGGCCAAGCACGGGTGCCCATCGGGTCGCGCTGCAGAAACCGCCCGCTAGCGGGATCGTACCAGCGCGCGCCGACGTGGAGGAATGGCACCACCGTGAATGACTCGTATCCCTTGTCGCCGGCGTATTGATACCGCGTATCGGGCGGCGAGCTTGTGCTGATCACCTCGCCGAAGGCGGTGTAGACGATGCGGGGTTCGGGGGTCTGGCTGGCGTCGGTCATGGCCTGGGTGGTGCCGAGGTGGTCGGTGTGGAAGTACTTGACCTCGCCTTCGCCGGTGCGCTGGGCCAGGCCGAGGGTGTAGCTCTTTTCCAGGTCGCCGGTGAACCCCGGACCGTCACCGTCGATGATTCGGTAGTCGGCCGTCGGCTCGTCGCCGTCGTAGACGGTCCATAACGCCGAGGCGTTGTCGGGCGAGAGGGTCCAGCCGCCCTGGCCGTCGGACTGGAAATTCCACGGGCGGAGCATGTGGCGCCGGCGGCCGTTGCCGCGCACCTCGTGGATCGAGACGAGCTCGTCGTTGCTGACGGTGCCGCTGCTTTCGTGCCAGGTCCGCTGGATGATCATCCGCACCTCACCGTTTCGATGATACTCGAAATCGGTGGCCTCGACCGACCAGTTGACCGGGTCCGGTCCCGGCACGTCGGCCGACTTCCGGGCCACCCGGCGGACGTTGCCGGCCTTGTCGTCTGCCTTGTTGTAATCGTGCAGCGCCTGCTCCGGCATCCCGTTCGGAGTGCGGGACCACCAGCCACAAACGGCTAATTGCGCCCTACTTCTTCATATTCACCCATTCGCAGACGCGTGTTCGCCGTAAGGGTCCCGGCATCAGGTCTGCCTTTCTGCGAACGATTGCCAGAGTGACCGGACGACATCGATTTTGTACGGCGTGCCGCATTCCGGGCAGGTGTGCTCGTCAGGGAGCCCCTCCAACACGTAGCCGCACTCGGTGCACAGTTTGTTATCGTAGTGACGCAGCTTCTTGACAAACCGCTTGCATGCCGCGCGAGGCACGGCCACTAAACAAACAAAGAAAACGACGGCGACCGGCATGGACAAGTGCTCGCAGAAGAAGATTAAATGCCACGGAAGACGCACTCCGAGTGCGGCGCCCAACCCGAATGTTGTATGAAGAAGAAGTAGTACCAGCAGCCCGAGCCCGGAGATTGCACAGCAAACTCGGAGCCTCCCAAAGCTCAACCACATCCCGTTCGGAATGCCGGGGGGCGGTTTGTTAAGGACGAAACGATACGCAGAGATTCTAAGCTTTCCCGTCATGTCCGTGCCGAAGTTCTGGTCGCTTTGCCGCACCCGGCGCAAGAACCTGACGGCGCAGCTTAAAATATCGTGCGTCCAAGTCCTCGCGCGCACCGCGTGCTGCATGATCGGCACGGCGACTCAGTAGGGGCATATCGGCCAACTATCCCAACCGCCGCCGTCGCCGCTGGGCGGATCGGGGCTCGGCGGCGGCTTTGGATCCGGAAACTCGTCAGGCACCTCGATTACTAGTCCCGGCGGGTCGCTCGAGCAGGGTGGGAGAATCCCGGTGGTCTCCAGTACATCCTCTACAATTAGCGTTGCCCCAATCACAATCGCGGTGACAACATACCCGTAGGCGCCAATGACAAGAGCGCATACACCGGCCGTCCATTGGGCGCCCTTTTGAACCGCTCGATCGGAAGGTAGATCGGGGATTTGGCCCGGGTGTCGCGGCCAATCATGGTCTGTCTCCCAGTGCTTCAGGCCCGTCGGATCGACCGTTCTAGCCGGTTTGCCCGCAAGGTACACGTACACATTCATTCCGCCTCTGAGCCCGATGGGGTCCCGTTGCAGAAAACGCCCACTAGCGGGATCGTACCATCGACGGCCGACATGTAGAATTGGGAGCTCCGCGATGGACTCGTAGCCGCTACTGCCCGCAAACTGATAGCGGGTATCGACTGTCCCTGTGCTGCTCATCACTTCCCCGAAGGCGGTGTAGACGATGCGGGGTTCGGGGGTCTGGTTGGCGTCGGTCATGGCCTGGGTGGTGCCGAGGTGGTCGGTGTGGAAGTACTTGACCTCGCCTTCGCCGGTGCGCTGGGCCAGGCCGAGGGTGTAGCTCTTTTCCAGGTCGCCGGTGAACCCCGGACCGTCACCGTCGATGATTCGGTAGTCGGCCGTCGGCTCGTCGCCGTCGTAGACGGTCCATAACGCCGAGGCGTTGTCGGGCGAGAGGGTCCAGCCGCCCTGGCCGTCGGACTGGAAATTCCACGGGCGGAGCATGTGGCGCCGGCGGCCGTTGCCGCGCACCTCGTGGATCGAGACGAGCTCGTCGTTGCTGACGGTGCCGCTGCTTTCGTGCCAGGTCCGCTGGATGATCATCCGCACCTCACCGTTTCGATGATACTCGAAATCGGTGGCCTCGACCGACCAGTTGACCGGGTCCGGACCCGGCACGTCGGCCACCTTCCGGGCCACCCGACGGACGTTGCCGGCCTTGTCCTCCGCGTCGTAGTAATCGTAGACGACCCGCTTGTAGACCAGCGGCGGATTGTTCGGGTCGGTGTCGATCTCTCGCACCTCATAGTCGGTCAGGCGGTTGTTGCCGGGGTCGTAGTGGTACTCGGTGACGCGATTGGCCTGGTGGTTGAACTTGTAGAGCCGGTTGCCGCCCTGGTCGTATTGGTACTCGATGTCGAAGACCGTCTCGCTGGGGTTGGCGCAATCGGGCGAGCACCGCTTCTCGCGGGTCAGGCGGCCCCGGTTGTCGTAGGTGTAATCGACCTGGGTCGTGGCGCCGTTCTCGGTCTCGAGGATCCAGTCGATCCGGCCCCGGACGTCGTATTCGTAGTCCAAGGTCAGGTCGATGCCTGCGCCGGATTGGTGCTTGATCACGTCCACCCGGTCGGCGTCGTCGTAGTCATAGTGAATGCTGGTGCCGTTGCCGTAAGTGATTGTATTCACGAGACTTCGGTTCGCGTAGTACGCATAGAGGGCGTCGTATTGGGTCACCGGCGGATCGCCGAACTTGGCGTTCACGGAGGCGACCCGTCCATCGTGATCGGTGACGGTCGTCAGCGTCAGGCCGTCCATGTTCGAATACCGCGTGGTCGTGCCGGTTCTGCTGTCGTGGGTGTAGGTATATCGCTCGCCCACGTCCGGACCGTTCTCGTTCAGCGTCTGCTCGTTGGAACTGCGCCGGTAGGAGGTCATACGCCCCAGCCAGTCGTACTCCATGTCCACTTCGATCTCCAGTGCCGGGTCGTAGGTGCTTTTGGGGATCTCGGTTCTGGCGTGCTCCAGCCGGCCCATCCGGTCGTACTCAAGATCGGCCCTTGACTCTGGCGAATCGAAGGATAGGTACGGCGGATCGGCCGCGAGCTGGGGAGCGGGCGGCGCCGGCCAGGTTTGGTACACGCACCACGACAAGATGAGTCGATCTAATGCGTCCCAGACGTTGCCGCCGGTGAGGACGGAATCCGAGAAGGTCTCGCCCTCGGGCGGAGCGGCCGCGGGGGCGAGGGCGA
>CAZNPL010000091.1:0-3932 GCA_964574815.1 uncultured Phycisphaeraceae bacterium | reverse complement strand
TTCGAGTACTTTTTTGAAATCAAGCGAACCAATCACGCTTGATCAGGGGCTAGGGGGCTCGTTGTGCTTCACGTCTGATCTCGTCGTATCGCTCTTGGTCGAAGACCTTCGTTCTCGTGGTCGATGCTCCCTGGGCAACGACCACGAGGCTGCTACCTGAATTATCGCACAGAGTCCATGCGTGTGCCACCGGGAGGTAGATGTCGGAGAGGTTTTCCGTCAGTCGGGCTGCTCGGCCTTGGTGACCGTGTAAATCATGCTGATTTGCAGCCGCTCGTCCGGCGACAACGCCTGATCGGCGATCCGCCACACCAGATCCTGACGTTCAGCGGGCCGCAGTTTCGCGAAAGCGTCGGCGACAACAAACACGCGATGCAGCTTGGTCCCTTGAACCCGCTCGACGTCAACGGTGGCGTCGATACCCGCGGTCTTGAGACCGTTGATCAGCTCGTCCTTGAGACGGCTGGCAAACGTTGCTACTTTAGCCATGTTACAAGCTCCTTCAGCCGATCCAGGAACGCGGCCGATTCCGCGTGCGTCGCTTGATAGGTGGAGTATCGGACATGGATCGTCCACTCCGCGCAAAGCTTCTTCAGCGACTGGAGCAAACGTGGGTTCACGCCCTGCAGCCGCTCCGCAAGTTCCGGCAGGCGTTCCAGCACGGCTTCGAGGTCGTGCCAGCGATAGCACACGTCCCGCAGGCGGCGCTGCCGGCCGTCGAGCCCCGCTGTTGCGCTCTTCTGCAACCACGGGTGTGCTTCGAGCAGCAGGGCTTTCAACAGCAGTTCAACTGCAATTCCGCCCAGATACATCGCGCCGTTGGCATGCCGGTTCTGCTTCAGAGCTTGCAGCGCGTTGGCGTCCGCCCGGCGACGGTCGGAAACCGTTCGGGCTCGCGCCGGCGTGAGCCGCTGCTTTGCGAAGACACTGCTCATATCGCGATTCTACGTCCCCTGCGGGACAGGAACAACCGCGCAGCGAGGCCGCCCTCCCGACGTGGGCTCGCCGCAGGGCGCGCCGCGGCGCGATCCCGCTGATCCGTGGCTGAAGGCCGCCACTGACAACTGAAAACGGAGAACTGACTACTCAAGCCTGCTGGCTGACGGCTCAAGCTTGATGGCTGCCTCTGACAACTGAACACTGAGAACTAAACACGGGACCCCATCTCCGCCTCGGTCTCCGGGCGCGGGTGCCCCGTCCTTTCCGCAGGCTGAGCACGACCAAGGCGGGAGTGCGAAGGTGGGGGACGGACTTCTCGAACAAGGGCAGTCCACCAACCCGCCGGCTGAGCGCGTGATAGGCGATTCCGCCCCGGTCGATTCGCAAGCGTCTGGCCATGCCCCCACGCCAAGCATCATCAAGACAAACATCGTTCGTTTCTTCTTCCGTCACTCTCTCTCGCCGCGTTTCGCGCAGCAAGGCACACTGATCCTGTTTCCCTGCCAAGCGGGGCCAAGTAAACTCGCCCCGATGACGATCTCGCCGCAACCCGGCGTCGCCCAGAGCATGAACCGTACCATCGGAGAGTAGTCGTGCCTGTTGAGGGCTTCCCAGACTCGGAGCGCCATCGCATCTGCCTTCGATGCCACCGCTGGTTTGAGCCCCACGAGGGCACCATGGTGTCTCCCGAGGTCACGGGACCGTTGAGCGCCATGCGCTACACTGCCGCTCGCCTGACGAGCGACGAATCGGCCATGCGGTTCATGTGCCATCGCTGCCAACGCGTTCGCCGACGGACCAAGGCTTGCATCTTCATTGCCTTTGCCGTCCTCGTCGCCAGTGTCTTGGTCTGGCATTGGCTCACGGGCAACAATCGGTAACCGCCAAAGTCGAAGAAGAAAAGAGGAGAAGAAAAGGTGTCAGGGAGAAGAAAAGGTGTCAGGATGGAATGGCACTGCTGGCGGTTTTGAGCCTTGATCAGGGTTGCCGTGTGTAGGAGTGCGTACAGGAATAGCGCCCTGACCCCCTGGTGTTGTTGGCCCGGATGGCTGTATTAAGCTTCGCATCCTAGCGAGCGTCAACACAATCAGATTCGGTCAGAAAAGGTGTCGGGATGATTTTTAGGGATGCTTGCGCGGTCGGCCGCGGGGGCGCAGGGTGAGGTCCAACCTCAGACGGGCGGCGATGCGGGTTCTCCAGCGTTCGGTTCCCAGGGGCGTGCCCCGGGCCACGGCTTGGCGTACCTCTTTGACGGAGTCTTCCGCCAGCGGCTGATTGACCGCTCTCAGCCAGCCTCGCGGTCGCTCTACGGGCCACGGCGCCAGCCGAGACTTGAGCAGCCCGCCGGGGTTGTGCCGCGACCACAGGCTGCACCACCGCCAGTGCTCCGCCCGATCCGCCAGCCCGGCCCGTACGGCATTGGCCTCCACGTAGCGGCAGACGGTCAAGAAGTGCGAGTCTTCCTCAACCGGAAAACTCTTGAATCGACCCTGATAGAGTGGCCCTTCGCCGATGGTGTGGTCATGCGCGTGCCAACGATGGGTGTGGGTCACCGTCACCCACTGCATCCACGTCGACAGATTCGTACGTTCCCTCGCGGCCACCACCAGATGCCAGTGATTCGGCATGAGGCAGTAGGCCAGCAGGTTGGGAGCGTCCGGACGGGCCAGCCCGTCGCACAGCACGCGTTCGAAGGCTTGATAGTCGCCGTCCTTCTCGAACATGGCCAGCCGCATCACCCGCCGGTTCAGCAGGTGATACACCACGTCCGGCTCGGTAATTCGCGGCGCTCGCCCCATGCCGACAAGTTATCACCCCTGCTCACGACGTCAAGAAAATCATCCTGACACCTTTTCTTCTTTGTGGTCTTGCCTGATGAGCCGCCGCTGTGGGACGCCTTTGACCCCCTGTCCGTTGCTTGCCCGGTGACCTAGTTCCAATCGGATGGGACTCTGCCTGGGTCTACGTTGAAGAGTGGAACAAGGAAACTCTCGGCGAAGGCTCTTTGGTAGCATTGGAGGTGATCGCCATTATTCACGTACCCCGCGTTTGAATACTTATCCGTGTACTCAAGTTGTCTCAGGCCGGGCACGTCCGCGGTAAACCCGTGCAATCCAGCAGCATTCGATACCTTGAACAGCGGGACCTTTAGTGTTCTGTCGAGTGCGCTCCAGTAATTGAAGACCCCGTGCCGGGCCTTCTTGGCGATACGACGAAGGTCACGGTCCTTGTCGAGCACAGTGCACAGGAAGATGATCCTCTCGAAGAAGTCGGTTGCCAAAACAGGTGAGGCATTCTCGTCCTCCGCTTCGCATGCCAGAGCAGCTACCCATCCACCTCCAGAACCGGCGACTAGGTAGATCTTCTTACCCGGATTTTCACTTCTCCATCGACTAAGCTCCTTCGCAAGAAGCTTGCCACGGTGTTGGTTCGGCCGATCTTCTCCAAATAAGCTCTCGAATTTCCCTTGTGGTCCCGTAGTATGCCAATTCCACACGTAGTACGAGAGCACCTGCCCTAGGTCGCCGGAGCGTTCCCCTAGCATGCGGCCAAAGTCACGGGCAGCGGGCCTCTTGTTCCGTGCGTCGCCCCCGGTAGCGAATTCGTGGGCCCATTCGTCGCCCGCGGCCCCAGGGAGGAGTACAACGAGGCCATCCTCGCCCGGCCCCATATCAGGCAGATTGTTCGGTATCCCGGCTTCTGCTTTGGCTTTGGGGGGTTGAGAGTCCCGGCGCGCATGTTCTTCAATCCTTGTCTTTACGTATACTCCGACGGCACCGAGAATCGCCATCGTCAGGATCAAAGGTACCGCTACGCGGGGTCGCCGTTTCAGTTCGTTCAGGTCTTCTGTGACGTCCTTGATACCCATGACGGCTAGCCCTTCACGTGATTCGCTTCAAGCGATACTCTGCCCTACTCCGGACCGCTTAATCACCTTTCTAGGCCCAAAACAAGCGTACCATAATGCCTTGTTGAGCGGTGCCCGGGGGTGC
>CAZNPL010000090.1:0-4301 GCA_964574815.1 uncultured Phycisphaeraceae bacterium | reverse complement strand
CTGACAATACCGGCCCGCTCAAACCACTTCATGCACGCTTACCGGAAGGACACGAACGATCGGCGTTCACTTCGCCGCCGCCGAAGCGATCTCCGAGTACATCGACCGGGCGAACCTGACCACCGGGCCACTCTTTCGGCCCCGTTCGGCCTCAAACACCGACAAGCTGGCCGATCGGCACTTCCATCCGATGGGCATGTACCACGTGATTGTCGGGTATCTGCGCCGTCTCCCTGGGGCGTCGAAGCGAGCAGCCTCGCCCGTCGGCACTTCGACACCCAGGCGCATCTACACGCCGCATTCGCTACGGGCTACGACGGCGACATTGTTGCTCGGCGCCGGCGTCGACATGCGGAAGGTTCAGGACCTGCTCGGGCACCGGCACGTTACGACGACCCAGATTTACGATAAGCGGCGTATCGCCGTCTCGGAGGGCGCGTCGCACGACGTCCCGATGTGAGGGAGTTCACATTCCCCAACCTGCCGCTTGACGGGCGGCTCGCCTCACGGCACGCTTCAAGGATGATGAAAGACCCCGAGACCAACGAAGGGTACGTTGTACCGTTCCACAAGTACTTCCCCGATATGGCTCGGGCCGAGTGCCGTGCGGCAACCGTATCCGGCCGCGACGACCTGCCCGATGACGAGTACGGCCTGCTGGAATCCTACTGCGAGGATCCGACCTGTGATTGTCGACGAGTCATGCTCAACGTCGCCTCGCAAAAGCGGAACGACATCGTTGCCACGGTCAGCTTCGGCTTCGACCCGGAGGACCCCATGCGCGGGCCGTTCCTCGACCCGTTGAATTGCCAAAGCCGGCACGCGCAGGCACTGCTGAAGCTTGTGGCGGCCATTCTGGAAGATCGTGAGTACGTGGCCCGCTTGGAACGACACTACCGGCTGGTTAAGGGTGAAGCGGCGAAGAAGTAGAGGAACCGCAAGAACTGAGATGGACCCAACGCTACGCGGCAGAAAATACCACAGGACCGAGTGCCTCGATCCTACCGCGCAGCGGTTTAGTTCAATCCAGTTTATCACGTAGGAGATCTAGCATTATTCTGGGCGCTGGGCAACCCCCGGGTTACGGATGGCCTGGCGTTATACGAGAGCTCAAGGGGGGCTGGACCTTCGTTGATGCTAGCAACGAACGCCCGAAACGTGTGACTCAGTGCTGAGCAGGACTCTCTCGTCGGGCGGTCTGTGAAGGCCAGTCAGCACGCCACGGCGAACGAGGTCGTTTGCGAAGAGTCCTTCTTCTTGCGTACTAGGTGGCATGCATGTGTGAGGTCGCTAGTTTGCTATGCACATCAATCGCGTCTATATCGACGGTTTCAAGCGCCTGACGGAATTCACCTTACCACTGAACGAATCGCTCAACGTGATCGTTGGTGATAACGAGACTGGGAAGAGTACCGTCCTGGAGGCCATCGGTCTCGTTCTCACGGGCCAGTTCGACGGGCGCCTCATTCAGTACGCCATTGATCCATACCTTTTCAACGTTGAGATCGTTGCGGAGTATTTCAAGAAACGGCAAGACGGCGAGAACATGAGCCCGCCGCACATCCTGATCGAGGCGTATCTCCAGGATAGTGCCGATGATCCTGAGTTGGCGAAACTTAGGGGCACGAACAACTCGAAGAATGAAGACTGCGCCGGACTGGCAATGACGATCGAAGTCGATAGCGACCACCTCGAGGCGCTCAAGGACTATGCCGGCGACAACTCGAACCCGATCGTGCTGCCCGTTGAGTTCTATAAGGTCACCTGGCGATCGTTCGCTGGGAACAGTGTAACGCTGAGGACCTTACCCTTCAGGGCTAAGATGATCGACACTAGTCATGCGCGGGTGTATCGAGGCCCGACGAAGTACTTGTCTCAGGTGATAAGCGAGGTGCTCAGTGATGATCAGCGACGGGAGCTCTCACTTGCTTATAAGAGGCTGCGCCACGGATTCACACAGGAGCCGGGCGTCACGGCCATCAATCAACATCTTGAGCAGCAGGGCAACCCTGCAACGAGGAAGAAACTGACCGTTCAAATGGACATGTCCTCACAGTCATCGTGGGACAGCACGGTCACCGCCCACTTGGATGACCTACCGTTTGACTGTGCCGGGAAGGGCGAGCAGTGCCGGGTGCAGATGCGGCTTGCGATCGCAGGGGCGGAGCGGTCACGGATCCTCCTCATCGAGGAGCCTGAAAACCATCTGTCGCATTCGAACCTTAACATACTCATGGACGACATTCAGAGTGACTGCGGCGAGCGTCAGGTCGTCGTCGCGACGCACAGCGCATTTGTTCTCAACAAGCTGGGGATCGACAATCTCCGCCTGCTCTCAGACCGCGGCCAACCCGCGGCGCTCACAGGGCTGACGCCGGATACTGGGGACTACTTCTTGAAGCTGCCCGGGTACGACACGCTACGGCTCATTCTCTCCCGGCGGAGCATACTCGTTGAAGGGCCATCGGATGAGCTGATTGTGCAGCGCGCGTACAAAGACAAGCATGGCACGCTACCTCTTGAAGACGGCGTTGATGTGATCTCGGTCGGGTCCCTTGCATTTAAGCGATTCCTCGAGATCGCGAGACTCCTACGGCTCGATGTCAGAGTTGTGACGGACAACGATGGGGATGTGGCATCGCTAAAGGCGAAGTACGCCGAGTACTTGGATGCGGCGAATTCGACGATTGGCATCTTCTATGATCCAAACGAATCCTATCCGACACTCGAACCGCAACTCCTGGGGGCGAACTCTCGCGACAAGCTGAACACGATCCTGGGGACGACGCACGCGGACGATGCTGCTTTGCTGAATCACATGGACAACAATAAGACGGATTGTGCTCTCAAAATGTTCGAGACTGATCATACGTGGGACGCTCCGGAATACATCGCGAATGCCATTGAGTAGAAACAAGGTCGTCATCGCTTGTGCGGGGTCAGGCAAGACCACGAAGCTTGTCACTGAGGCGCTCGCCAGTCGCGATCGCCGCATCGCCATTGTGACATACACGAACGCCAACACGCGGGAGATCAGCAAGAAGTTCGGCAAGTTGAATTCTGGTGTGCCGAAGTATGTGGATGTGATGACGTGGTTCGGTTTCCTGCTGCGTGAATGTGCGAGGCCATACCAGCGCTCGAAGTACACCGAGAGACGGATTGAGTCTTTTGCCTTCGTGAACCGGCAATCGGCAAGAGGAATCAAGGAAAGCAAGACACGTCTGCATTACTTCGCGAACGGTGAGGCGATCTACTCGGACAAGATCGCAAAGTTCGTCGTGAGGTGTGAAGGCGAGTCGGGCCGACAGACCATTTCGCGACTTCGGAAGATCTACACTGATGTTTTCATCGACGAGTTCCAAGATCTGGCGGGATGGGACCTTGATGTAGTCAGGATGCTCTTGGAATCGGATATTCGAGTCACGCTTGTTGGAGACCCCAGGCAGCACATCTACAGCACGAATCAAGCGAGAAAGAACAAACAGTATCTCGGGATCAAGGTGATGAATCTAGTGGGCAAATGTCAGAAGGACGGATTGTGTTCACTTGAGCATGTGACTGCTACACATAGGTGCAACAGTGCGATCTGCGATTTCTCCAACGCGCTGTGGCCGGATATGGAAGCGATGACGCCCTTACGGAACAACGAAACTGAGCATGCTGGCGTCTTCCTCGTTGCTGAAACCGAAGTTGAGGAATATATCCGACGCCACAGCCCTCAAGTCCTGCGGCACAACAAAAGGGCAAAGACATACGGGTGCGAGGCACTGAACTTCGGGTTGGCGAAGGGGCTCCAATTCGACCGGGTGCTAATTGTCCCAACCGGCCCGATCAAGGATTACCTGCGAAGTGGTGACCTGAGTCGTGTCGAAACGGCGAAGGACAAGCTGCATGTCGCCGTCACGCGGGCGTTTCACAGCGTTGCATTTGTCTACGACGGGTCGTCGAGCGTCGTGCCGAATCGGTGGGCGCCCAGCGGGTCCTGAGTGCCGAGCTTCCGAAGTCAGCCCGGAGTCGCCTATCGGTAGTACGTGGCCTTCTTTTCCCGAGTACGCTACTCTGGAATGAACGGGGCTTCGGCCTCGTGGTCGTCGGCGACGGACAACGTGGCTGACGCCATCGAGACGGGCGGCATCACCCGGTAAACCAGGCCTTACCAGCCTGGCTAAGGGAGCGGACACGCTTTCGCATGAAGGCGTATACCAACCGCTACGATGTCGACCCGTAGAGCCGGATGCCATGAGAGTGTGCGCCGTGGTGCGCACCGAGTGAATTCCCGAGTAAATCGGGCGGAGTTCAGG
>CAZNPL010000089.1:0-4339 GCA_964574815.1 uncultured Phycisphaeraceae bacterium | reverse complement strand
TCCGCGAACCGGGCCGCCAGGGCGCGAAAACCCAGCTGCGCTCGCTTAATTTGGGATTAACCTGCGGACCATTAAGTTCTCCGTAGTGGCCCACAGCATGTTCATTCGATGACGGTTCCGGCGCGGAACCGCTGACGTAGCACAGAACAACAAGGAGTGATCGAAATGGCTGGCAACAGTTTGCGGAGAGCGTGCGCGCTGATGTTGGGACTCTGTTTCGCGGGCGGCGCGGCGTACGGGCAGGAGCAGCACGAGGTCTTCTATGTGGACAATGATGCCCCAGAGGAAGGCGAGAACGGCTTGGGGTGGGACTCAGCCTTCAACGATTTCCAGGAGGGCATCGATGCGGCGCTCGCCTGGGTGGACCAGGACGAGAACAATACGTGCGAGATCCGCGTGGCGGGGGCCGTCGGAGGAGTCGGCGGCGTCTACGTTCCGCCCGTGTCGACCAAGAGGGTCTGGCACGACAACAGGACCAGGTCCTTCCGGATGGTGAACCGAACGGAGATGCTCGGCGGATATCGAGGGTGCGACGAAGACATCAACGAGGAGTATACGTGTCCGACGGATCCGTCTCCGGACACGCGGAATACCGAGGACTACCCGACGACCCTGAGCGGGGAATACGGTGGGGGCAGCAGAGTCTTTCACGTCTTCTACCACGGAGGTGACGTTGAGCTGGATGAGACGGCGGTTCTGGACGGGTTTATCATCAGCGACGGCGAAGCGGGGGACGTGATCGGGGATGAAGAGGGCACCGAATTCGGCGGCGCCATGTACAACCACGGGGTCTGGAACGGCAACCTGGAAGAGCCGGCGGCTGAGAAGGACGACAACCCGACGATCGAAGACTGCATATTTCGTAACAACACGTCTTTCCTGGAGTCCAATAACGACGGTGGAGGTGCAGTCTACAACCACTTGAGCAGCCCGAGCTTTGAGAACTGTACGTTCAAGAAGAACTCATCACAAAACAGGGGCGGGGCGGTCTATAACCACAGCTACCACCATGTGCCCGAAACCGACGTTTCCTTCAATGTTCTCGTGCCCACCTTCCGGAACTGCATATTCGAGGACAACAAGGTCTACGACAATAACGGCGCGGCCATCGGCCGCGGGGGCGCGGTGTACAACCTCGGTGGCTGGGCGCCGAGCCTTCCGGATGACCCGATCGTCGGCGACCACTACTGGCAGTTCGAGTCGTGCCAGTTCCGCTCGAACACGGCCGGCGAGCACGGCGGAGCAATCTACAACGAAGGGGGGGTGCACAGGATTCTGGACACTGAGTTTGCTGAGAACGAGGCGTGGATGAACGGCGGGGCGATTTACGAGAACAGTTTTTCTCAGGTCAGGAGCTGCCTGTTTCGACTCAACAAGGCCGGGACGGAGCGCGAAGGCAAAGGCGGCGGCATTTACGCCACGGCGGGCAACGACGGCGAGGTGTGGATCATCGACTCGCAGTTCGAGGGGTGCGACGCCGATTTCGGCGGGGCGGTGGCCTTCAACGGGACCCGGGCCGACGTGGTCAACTGCGGCTTCTTCGGCAACAAAGCAGTGACGTTGGATGACCCGTTGGACAACGGGGCCGGCGGCGCGGCGTGGGTGCGGACGGCGGAGCCGTACGGCACCGCCGGCAGTGCGGCGCCGATGGGAACGGCGCCTGTCGTCGTGGAATTCATCAATACGGTCTTCAGCGGGAACGCGGCTGAGCTGAACGGCGGGGCGATCTATCAGGAGGGGGTCGAAGGGTCCGAGGGAGAGAAGCACAAGCTGTGGCTCATCAATTCGACGTTCAGCCGGAACAAGACAACGGAACGGGAGCCGGACCCTCCCGATCCGAATGAGGACTGGGACGGCGGTGGCGGTGGGGTCTACACGACGAAGGCGCCGGATTCCCCAGTAGGCGAATACGGCGCGCTGAGCGTGATGAACTCGGTGTTCTGGGACAATCGGCACCCCTGCCACGAAGATGAACCGCCGACGTGCGGGACGGACGAGACGGAGGACGCACAGATCGACATCGCGGCGGTGGTGGAAGACAACGTGCCTTACCTGGATCAGAAGATAGAGGTCTTCTACACGTGCGTGCAGGACGACGACCCGGGGGCCGGGAGCGTGCCGTTTGATGATGCGTTCGGGAGCAACAAGAACATCGATGTGGATCCTGACTACATCAAGCCGGTGGGCGCGGACGAGTCGATCGGCACTTTGGACGACAACAACCGGCTGGAGGAGTTTCCGGAGTCACCGGCCAGAGAGATGGGCAGCACGGGGTGGATTGATTACATCGTCAAAGATAAGTGGGATCTGGACGAGGACGGAATCACCGATGAGACGATCCCCATCGACCTCGATGGGTGGCCTCGGATCTGGCCGGAGAACGGAGAGGTGGACATGGGTGCGTATGAGATGCATTGCACCGGTGTGGCGGATTGCGATGACGAGCAGTTCTGCAACGGGTTGGAGACGTGCGACGATCAGGTGACGTTCCGTTGCGAGCCCGGCACGCCGCCGACGTGCGACGACGGGGTGGATTGTACGGTTGACTCGTGCGACCCGGATCTGAACGAGGGGCACGGAGCGTGCAGTAATACGCCGAACGACGGGTACTGTGACGACGGGCAGTATTGTAATGGAATTGAGACGTGCGACCCGGTCCTGGACTGCCAGGCGGGCACGCCGGTCAACTGCGACGATGGCGTTGTGTGCACGGATGATTCGTGCGATGAGGTCGGCGATGCCTGCGTGAACACGGCCAACGACGCGAACTGCGACGATGGGCTGTTCTGCAACGGCGCGGAGACGTGCGACGCGCTGCTGGATTGCCAATACGGAGCGCTGGTTAACTGCGACGACGGTGTGGCATGCACGGATGATTCGTGCGACGAGGTTGGGGATGCGTGCGTGAACACGGCCAACGACGCGAATTGTGACGACGGGCAGTACTGCAATGGGGCGGAGACGTGCGACTCGGTCCTCGATTGTCAGCCGGGCACAGCGATTGACTGCGACGACGCCGTTTTCTGCACGGTGGATTCCTGCGACGAGGTCGGCGACGAGTGCATCAACACGCCGGAGAATGAGCTTTGCGCCGCCGACGCCGACGCATGCACGTGTGACACGTGCGCTGCCAGTGGGTGCGTGTACGAGCCGCGGGGTTACGGCGACGTGAACTGCGACAGTGCGCTGAGCCTTTTTGACATTTTCTGCGTTCTCGATCTGATCAGCGGGGACCCTCCAGATTTGCCGACGTGTACGCCCAGCAACGCCGACATCGAGCCGTGTGATGGAGACGGCGCGGTTAACTTGTTCGACATCTTCGCGATACTCGACATGATCGGCGGAAGCGATCCTTGCTGCGGCGAGAGTGCCATGGGCGGCGGGGGGATGGGGCCGCTGAGCGTGACGTCGATCGATGTGAAGATGGGAGAGGGAGTGACGACGATCATATCGGCGGGATCGCAGGTCGAGATTCGGGCCTATGGCGACGAGTACGTCGATCTGCGCGGGTTCGAGATTCAGGTTCAAGTGAGCGGCGGGACCGGGGGAACGCTGACGCTCGAAGAGATTTATATCGACGATCAGCGGGCGGACTTCGCCTTCTATGGGCAGGAGTTCTTCGAGGCGTCGAACGTGGAGGATGCCCGAGCGGTCTGCGCGATGTCGTCGGGCGGGGTGAATTCGACGGAGGACAAGTACCTGGGGACGTTCGTGTTCCGGGCCTCGCAGGACGCGAGCGGGACGTTCACGGTGTCGGCGGTTCCGGGGGACGGGGTGACCGGGACGCTGGCGGGTGACTCGGCCGGTGAGGCGATGACGGTGAATATCGTGCAGGATGCGAGCGTGCGGATTCAGAGCTGGTAGGGAAGAGCCGTCGGCGAGAAGAGTTGTCAGTGGTCAGTTTTCAGTTGTCAGGAGAAGCCGTCAGCCTTCAGCCGGAGGGAGGTCGAGCGGGGGTTGGTGATCGTTGGCGAGCGTGTGCCAGCGGGGTGGCTTGGTTTGCCGACGGCTCTATGACACTCGTGGTACTGATTGCGGGCAGCTTTCGGCCGGAGCCAACGGAGTTGGCTGGAGAGGAGAAAGTAGAGCAGTTGACAGGGGAATGGCGGCGTTCGGGGCGACCCGCCCTGAGCAAACGAAAACGCCCGCGGAGCGATGGCGCACCGCGGGCGTTTCTATATCAGGAACAGGTTGTCGTCGGGCGACGGGTTGCCCCACCGCACATCCGCACCAGGCGGACCGGTCATGCGCTCACTTACAACCGGCGAATCAACGCCGGTCGCTCTAGGTAATCCCCTAGAAAGGAGGTGATCCAGCCGCAGGTTCCCCTACGGCTACC
>CAZNPL010000088.1:0-4823 GCA_964574815.1 uncultured Phycisphaeraceae bacterium | reverse complement strand
CGCGGCGTCGCTCCGTCAGGCTTGCGCCCATTGCGGAATATTCGTTGCTGCAGCCACCCGTAGGTGTCCGGGCAGTGTCTCAGTCCCGATGTGGCGGGCCACGCTCTCACGCCCGCTACCCGTCGAAGCCTTGGTGAGCCGTTACCTCACCAACAAGCTGATAGGACATGGGCCGATCCCGGACCGGCGGACCTTTGCCGGCTCCACCATGCGATGGAGCCGGGTCATCAGGTATTACCGGCGCTTTCGCGAGGGAACCGAAGTTCCCGCCGCTATACCTGTGTCCGGGGCACGTTACCCATGCGTTCCTCACCCGTTCGCCACTAAACCAGAACCCGGTTACCCGGAAACTGGTTCCGTTCGACTTGCATGCCTTAGCCACGCCGCCAGCGTTCGTTCTGAGCCAGGATCAAACTCTTCAGTTGAAAACCTGAAAACAACCGCCGCCCCGAAAAGGGCGACAGCCGTTCATTTCAGTCTAACGTCAGGCTTACACGCTCAAGCACGTGAGAATGTAAGAGCACGAACCACCGCGCCGATCGCTCGACACGGGATCCGCCGGCGCCCCCTGACGAGGACGCCGTCATCGTTATGACCGCCAGGACCCACACCACGCCCGTCGGACGCGGCGGTGCTGAGCCACAGCGGCCTCACATTCCCACGACGACAACCCTGTTCACTTGTCAAAGAGCATACTGCAACCGCTGTCGGCCGACATATCGTCGCCCGGCACGCTGCGTAAGATAACGCAGCTCGCAACGCTGTCAAGCGCCGCGCTTGCAAGATATTTATATTCAAGTCCGGTAATATGGCAAGCCGCCGTCGCCGATCGGCGAGATTTCGCTTTCATCGCGCATAAATGCATGTATATCAATAACTTGCGCTCAATCCGGCCCCGCCGACCATCAAGCCCACGAAACCCAGAAGCCAGAAGAAACCCATCACCGATAACAGCCCCACCCCCGCCCAGGCAAAGCCTCGTTGATGCCGTCCCCGTACCCCCATCACCACACACACCAACGCCACGAACCACACGCCCAGCGACAGGAGCACCATCAAGGAGCCAAGCACCAACCCCGGCGGCAGCTCCGAATCGGGCCCGAACTTAGCGCCGTCCGCCCCGGGCCGCATGATCTCACCCCGAGACGCCTGCTCCAACCACTCCTCCGGCATCGAGTTGAACGAGATCACCCAGCCGACCACGAACAGAGCCCAGCAAATGCACGCCAATCCGAATCCCCAGATCGCGGCCGCATTCCGCGGCTGTGGGGATCTCGCAACCTCGGGGGTGCCGAACACCACCTCCCGATCCGGCACTCGCGCGGTCGGCACCGTCGAGGGCGGGCCGTACTCCGATGACATGGGCGCCGTCACCACGCTCCGACAATACGGGCACGCCGCCTTCGATCCGGCCAACTCTTCGTCAACCTCGATCGGCCGCTGACACGAAGGACATGCAAACTGAATCGCCATCGACGCCACGTTATGCGCCGGTGCGCGCTCCGTCAACCTGCGCCGACGCCGTAGAGGTGCGAATCAAGAGACAGCAGCTTGCATGTCGGTCCTACGGCCAGGAAGTCAGTGGCGATTTCGCCCTGACAAGACCGGCACCGGATTGACCCGGCAGCGCGCTTGTGCGTGTCAAACGTCCTTTTCCCCGCGCGCGACAAGATGGCCCGAGAACCCCGGCTCCTGGTCATCGCTTGATTCTCGAGCGCCGCACGTCCGCCCCAGGCTGATCTGTCCGTGGACCAGCTTCTTGATTGGCGGCCAAAACGGGCAGTGGCATCCAACCCGATTATCAGGCGGAGCCGGACCGCTCGTACCCGTCGCCGGCCGGTCGCGCTTTATGAGACACGTCGTACTTCTGAAGGGTCCTCATAAGAGCAAGCCGTCGCATTCACTCCGGCCGACACGACCGCCTCAAGAACCACCAATCCGGCTTCCGATACACACGTGCTGAAACAGCCGTCACGCCACGCCCCGACGTGAAAGAGGCAACGATCATGACCAAGAAGGAGCTCATCGAACTCATCATCTCGATCAATCACAGCATCACGCGCGAGTTTCTCGCGGAGTTCTCCATCCGCGAGCTCACCGACTACCTTCGCCAACTGGGGCGGCTCGACGCACGCGCGCCGGAGGAGAGCAACTCGCCGGCCACCGCAGTAGCCAACGCATGATCGTGATGACAGCTCAAGCGCGTGGCCGGCGCCGCGCTCAGTCCGGGGTACGTGCCGACGCCGCCGCAAGAAAACGTGACTGCCGGAGGAGGGACTCGAACCCTCACTGGGTTTCCCCAACGGGATTTTGAATCCCGCGCGTCTGCCAATTCCGCCACTCCGGCTTTCTTTAACTCGTTATTTTGCAGTAGTTTACGAGATCGTCCGATTTCGGTCCCTTGCTGGTTACTCTATATTTACGCAATTCTGCATTGACATCTCCTTCGCGCGCCGCGATTTTATCCACGTGGGAAGACGCCGTAAAGCTTGGTTGCCGGGCGGTGACGGCAAGCTCAAACGCCGCGGAAAGAACCTCTCGGGCTTCTATGTGTTGTGGCACGAGTACGTTGGGGACGGCCGGCGCATCTCCCACAGCAAGCACTTCTTGAGCGTTAGTGCGGCACGTACCTGGGTGCGGCAATACAACGCCAAGCTTGATCTTGGGGCCATCGCTGAGATCGCGGCCGTGCCGTACGTGGATGCCGTCGAGGAGTTTCTCGCCGGTTGCTCTACCCTGAGCCATGGCACGATGGTCCAATACGCGAGCGCTCTCGGGATGTTCCGCGTGATGGTCGAGGACCGGGATGTCCACGAGGTCACGGGTTCGGACATCGATCGATTCGTGACCTGGCGGCTTGCCGAGAGCACGGAGGCCACGACGGCAAAGCACGTCCGGGCCTTGAGGCGGTTCTTTCGCTGGGCGTTGAAGCGGGGGATGACGCTCCACAACCCCCTTGAGCAGGCGACGGCGTTACCGTCGGACCGAGTCGTTCGGGAAAAGCCTGTCTTGACCGAAGACGACATTGGTCGATTGATCGCGGCGTTGGACACAGAGGACCGGAAGCTGGGAGTCCAACTCGCGGTAACAACGGGGCTGGATCGAAGTGTCATCGCGAACCTCAGAGCGAGCCAAGTCGATGTTCCGGAGCGGTGTATCAGGGTGCAGCGTCCGAAGACGCGTCGTCGCCGTCCCGAGACGCTGGTGGTTCCTCTGCACCGCGATATTGTTCCCGCGCTCGCTGATAAGATCGCTGGGCGGCAGCCAGGAGAGCCTTTGCTGAGGGGGTTAGCTCGTCAGGAGTCGCACGAGGACTGGTGGAAGCTCGCGGTACAAAAGGCGGGGCTGGACGGCCTACGTTTTGCCGACCTCCGGGCCGTGGCCGCATCACGGATGCAGCGTGCGGTTTCCCTGGTTGATACACAAAGGCTTCTCGGCCACTCAAGCCCGGAGCTGACTGCCCGTCACTATACCGTTGTGAATCCCGACGTTCAGCAACGGCTTGATACACTTCCTCTGCCTGGAGGCCAAAAGTCTCGACCAGCGAAGCGATCGAAATCCGCATCCGCCGGCCAGCGGGGCTGATGAACCCCTTCAGCCGGCCGTCCTTGAGCATCCTGCGCAGCGGCGTCTTGCCGACGCCAACCAGCGAAGATGCTTCGGAGACAGTGACGGTGAGGTCGCCGGTCGGCATGACTCATTTCCAACGCAAACAGGGATGCCGCGGCGTGTCGTCCGCTGACTCGATGGGAACTTGAGTCTCACGTCGTGTGGACATCGATCTTCTCCTCTCGTCCGTGCTGCGTGTTTCTCCGATCACGACCACCGGTCGCGGTTCTCGCCGGGGCTCACGTCGGTTTCGGCGAGCCGGTTATGGGCGGCGGGCGGAAAGCCGAGACGCGAAGGCCGGCGAACTGAGCCAGGCGCGCTCGCAGAGTCGGGCCCGCGCCGAGAAGGGCTGTCAGGGACCGAGACTTACGCCGACATGGCATCACCACGGGGCATTGACGGGTCACAACGTGGGCATAGGCTTCGTGGCGAGCGGCCAGTCTTGGTGCAAGCTGGCTACATCGTGATGCTTAGCAGCAACTTGTGCGGACACGGTGGCCGTCGGAGATCTGACGCTGTTTTCGTGTAATGCGCCGTTCTACGAGTTTGACGATAACCAGCAGTTCGCGCCAGCCAAGTGCTGCGGAGACAGTGAAGGGGCCATTTCGGCCCTGGTTCATTGACGGAGGTCCAGACGTCTTTAGGATCGTAACCGAAGTATGGCTTTAGGGAGCTAGCGATGGCTGATGCCGGGTTTATGGCAGGTGAGAACGAGATCTGGGCCTATGGGCCCGACTCCGGAACGGCGACCGACCGAGCACGGGAGTTTGCTGGCGAGAACCGCCGAAAACTGGGCCGGGCGAATCCGCGCGAGCAGACAATGGAAATCGAGCCGAGCGGAAAACCGCATGGCCGTTATAGAGTTTTGGTTTTTTCCGTCGACGAAGACTAATCATCGTTGGAAGCCTTTACGTTATCCCGCATGGGTAGGTCGAGGTTTCGACATGGTTGAGGTACGTCTGACATGACATTGGAGCTGCGGTACGGTATGGATTCGGTTGAGGCTTTCGGCCTCATAGCCGTCACGAACGTCAACACGTTGCCGTGACACCGTACAAACGGGCGGCATCACTCGGTAAACCCGGCCTCACCAGCCGGGCTAAGAGAGCGGCCTCACCAGTCGCGACGATGCTACCCGTAGAGCCGGATGCCAGGAGACTGTGCGCCGTGGTGCGCACCGAGTGAATTCCCGAGTAAATCGGGCGGAGTTCAGG
>CAZNPL010000087.1:0-4832 GCA_964574815.1 uncultured Phycisphaeraceae bacterium | reverse complement strand
TTGAATTTCTTAACAGTTCACCATGGTGACGGGAGATAGGATTGAATTTCTTAACAGTTTTCGTAGCGCACCGGCATACTGCAGGCGTGCGCGACGATCCCCTCGCTTCTGACGCAGAGGTTCCAGGTCTTCTTGGCGTCTTCCAATCCCACGTAAATTCTCTTGCCTTTCAGGACGTGTTTTTGTATCGTTCTACTCATAAGGCTATCTCCTTAAAAATGATGGTTTTTGACTATTAAGAAGGTAGCCTTATCTTTTTTGAATATCAACGGCGTTGCATCTTCGACACGCCGTCTGAACCGTTTTTGTTCACGTCGTTGTAATGAGTCATGGCCGTGCTGGGATTAATCAACAGGCTTAACCAACTGCTGCCGCCTGGCCGTGTGCCGGCCTGCCGAGAATGGACCTGAAAACGTACGTCGGAGGTGGCCGGCGCCGGCCGTGGAATATGAACGACGCGTTAAATGACAACCCTTACATAGTACACTTAACAGTGGGCGAACGACCGTATCTATTACACGCTGGATCGAACCCTATGTACGTACGTTTCGGATTGCTGCTGCTGACTTTACTCGCGTTGGCTCCCGGGCTCCGCAACCCCGCCATCGCCGCCGAAAATGGATGGGATGAGTACCCGGTCGTAAACGAGAAGGACTGGCAGGTCCTCTTCGAGACTGCCGACGACCCTATGTTCCATCACCCTGTCCAGGAGGTCGAGGCCGACTTGGGCGGGGCGTATGCCCAGTGGAAGCGCTGGCCGATCATGTCGATGAGTAAAGCCGAGATCCTCAAGCTGATCCCGCAGCAGGTGGGCCTACTGCACTTGGGCTGCCCCGAGTGTAACGCCGGCCCGGAGAACGCTAAGAACGACTTCAACGACTCCTCCCAGCTCCCCCGGCAGTGGAGCCACTGGCGCTGGAGCCCGGACAAGCCCGAGCAGTACAGATGCAACAAGTGCGGCGAGAAGTTTCCGATCAACCCTAAGTACCCGATGGATCACGTGGAGGTCTTCCACAACCGCCTGGGCGAGAAGATCGAGCGGCGGTACTGGCTGGATACGGCGAAGGATAAGAACGGTTTCGACAAGCGTTTCCCGCGGTACTACCTCAACAGCCAGATCGACTATTTCAAGCAGCAATGGGCCGGCGAGCAGCTGCGTAACCTAACCGACGCGTACATCCTCACGGGCGATGAGGCCTTCGCCGAGAAGGCCGCGATCATCATGAACGCGATGTGCGACGTGTTCCCGCACTGGTTATACATGTCCAGCTACGCGCATCATTACAAGGACTACAGCCCGGGTATGCGGATGAAGAGCACGTACACGCGGACCAACTCGCGCCGCGGTGAGAAGTGGACCGGTCCGATCGACATGGGCCGAGCGTACGACGTGTTTTTCAACAGCACCGCTTGGAAGGCGTATTCGGATCAAATCGGTGTAGACCTGCGGGCGAAGTACCTGACGCACATCTGCAAGTTCATCGATCCTGAGATGTTCGCCGACGGCGAGCTGCCGGACACGCCCTGGGACGGCTGGCAGCAGGGCTGCCCGGGGCACAACGGGATCCGGACGGGCAAGCTGCTTCACGATCCGCGATACATGCACAAGTTCGCCGATCAGATGAAACGCATTCCATTCGTCATCTACGGCTCGGACGGGGCGTACTTCGAGGGCTCGGGCTACACCGCGCTGCAGCTCAACCCGATGATGAGGATGCGGGATATGAACGGGTACACCGACCCGCCTAGCTTCAAGCCGCCCAAGGGTGCCCCGCGCATCGAAAACTGGTGGTACCCCACCGGGCATTACGAGGATTTCCATCGCAAGGCGTACAACATCCAGCGGGAGATCGCGCTGCCCCACGGCGGGGGTGTGGTCTACAACGACGCCGGGGGAGGGTTCCCCAGCGCCTCCTATATCTCGAGGCAAGCCAAGCCACGCAGCTTCAACGTCATGAAGCACGGGCTTAAGCATGTTGTGCTCGGTGATGGCGTGGGCGAAGATCAGACCCAGGCGCACCTGCTGTTCGGCCTGGACTCCAAGCACGGCCACGGCGACACCATGAGCCTGCAGGTCTTCGCCAAGGGCCACTACCTCGTCGACGACATCACCTATCCCAAGCACCGCATGCGCTCGACCTACGGGCACGAGTTCCTGCATAACACCGGCTTGATCGACGGGCGCGGACACGCGAAGGGGCCGGTCGGGGACGGAAAGCCCGAGTTCTACGAGCCGCGGTTCAACGGTCTGGCCGCGGTCCGCATCGACGGCGAGAACATGTACCCCGAATTCGAGGGCGGCGTGTTCGAACGCACCCTCGTCAGCGTCACGATCGACCCCGAGCGCCCCTACATCGTGGACCTGTTCCGCATGGATGGCGGGCGGAAGTGGCGTGAGTACATGCTGCTGGGGTCCTACCGCCACGGCTCGCATGCCGAGCTGTCGGTGCCGACCAAGAAGTTGGCCGGCCTGCGCCCGCTGATGAAGGAGGGCGCGAAGTGGGACGACAAGGGCAAGGACGATGTGAAGTACGACGACAAGTACGGGATCTTCACCAACGTCCACGCCGCGCCCAGGAACACCGACTTCAAGATGACCGTCACGCTGAACAACACCTGGCGCGAGAAGACCAGAGACGGCAAGCCCACCGGCGAGCCGAGCGACCTGTACCTCGACCCGGACAGGCCGGAGGTCGGAATGGTCAACCACTTCATCGGTATGCCCGACGCGACGCCTTATCTCGCGAACATCCCCCGCCGGGTCGACGCCCCGGGCTCGACGGCGGACATGAAGCAGATGCCCCAGCTCGTCTTCCGAGACGAGGGCATGGGCGGCGAGTCTCAGTTTGTCTGCGTCCACGAGCCCTACGCGGGCCGGCCGGCGATCAAGCAGGTGCGGCGGCTGCCGAGGCAGGACAACACGCTGGCCCTGGTCGTGTCCTTCAACGACGGTCGCGAAGACCTGGTGCTAGTGTCGACCGATGACCGGCCGTTGCGCTACGACGCGGCAGGCGTGAAGACCGACGCCAAACTCGCGGTCATCTCCCGCCCCGCGAACGGCGAGCCCGAGGCCTGGATGATCGGCGGCACGCAACTGATGGCCGACGGCGTATCACTGGAAAAAGAGAAGCCGCATTTCGAGGGCCGCATCGTCCGCAGCCACCGCGAGTGGGACGGCGACGGGTTCAATGGATTCGAGATCGCGGCTGGCGGTACGGGCAATGGCTCTGCGCTTCCCCCGATCGGCGACGAGCTGGTCGGCGCATGGGTCATCGTTCAAAACGATGGCGTGCAGGACAAGTTTTATGACAGCATTATCAACGGCAGCATGGAAGAGTGGTACTCGAAGTACCACAGCCGCAGCCGTGGCAAGTATCAGGACGAAAAGAAGCAGAACCCCAACAGTGATTTCGTGCTGGACTGGGAGGCCGACCAACGACGCTGGGAGGCGTGCAAGCAGACCGGCGCGGGCTGGGCATTCGAGATCAAGGAGATTGTCCGTAAAGACGGCAGAGTCTTCCTGATCACCGAGGATGACCACGGTCTGAAGATCGATGGCGAGAAACAGTCGGTCAAGGAGTTGTTCTTCCCCAACCGCCAGCTCGACGGTGCGGAGACGACTTGGCGGATCGAGGCCGCCGCTTCGACGCTGCCGATGAAGCGGACGACGCCCAAGCGGATCGTTGCCACGCCAGAGCAGTTGCCGAGGGTGAAAGCGAACCTGATGCCCTGGCCGCAGGAAGGCAACGGCGAGTATCGGTTCATCCGGCCGGAGGACCCGCGGGATGTGCGTGCTCAGGTCGTCATCGACGCGACCGCGCTCAATGCCCAGCCGTCAAGCGACGCCCGACCCGGGCTGATCCACTTCCTTGGTCAGCGCCGCTACGAGAAAGGCAGAGCCGTTGATGCCAAGTACGCCGGCTACGCGGGTGTCAGCGAAGGCAAGATGCGGGACTACATCTTCAAACCCGAGGGCGGTCGGCAGAACTTCGCAGGCTATCTCAAGGTGCCCGCCGACGGTGAGTACACCTTCTACTACCGGGCGGGCGGCAATGGCGAATTGGTCATTGGCAACCAGGTCGTCAGCCCCGAACTGCCCACGCTGGGTGCACCGTACCCACGCATCATCCGCGTGAAGCTCAAGGCAGGCTACGTGCCCTTCGAGTTCTGGGCGAGCATGCAGGGCAGCAAGTACTGGGATGCGAACACGGAGATCGGCTGGGCGGGCCCGGGCTTTGAGCGGCGGCCGATGGCGTTTGGCGACTTCGTCTACAGCAAGGCCGACCTCGATGCGATCGCGGACCAGGTCGATGTCAATCAGCTCGGCGGCGAAGACGACCGGTACGAGGGCATCCGGCGTTTCTACCTCGCGGCCCGCACGTTCGGCGGCGGGGAGGTCTACCTCAACGGCCGTCTGCTGGGCACGCCCGACAGCGGTCGCGTCTGGACACACAGCGTCAACCTCAAGCGCGGGGATGTCATCGTGCTCAAGGCCGAATCGACCAAGGACCATCGCGGCGCAGCTTTGGCCGCGCTGCACAAAGGTAAGCTGCTGTTCGCCAGCTCCGACTGCCAATGGACGACTGCCGAGCCCGATGCCGGGTTCTTCACGAGGCCTGTTGTCGGAGACGGTTTGGCCAAGGCGCGTTCCGAGGACGTCAGCCCGAAGGCGGCAAAAGATCAATCGATGCGGGCCTACGGCAGCGAGCTCGTCTGGCTCGAGGAGGCGGATACCGTTTGGCTCAAGTACGTGGTGAAAGATATTCCGAAATGATGAATCGAATCCGATCTGTTGTCGCGGTCCTGTTGTTGGTGGCTTGTCCGGTGTTTGC
>CAZNPL010000086.1:0-4880 GCA_964574815.1 uncultured Phycisphaeraceae bacterium | reverse complement strand
GGCATGCCCACGCGAGCGTGGGCATGGCACCCGACGCGATTCGAGGCATCTGGTTTCGGTTTGTGCAGGTGGGGGGGGGTGGGGGTGGCGGTCGGCTGGGAGATAGACGACCCCTTCGGGGTCGGTTTCTTTTGATACACAGAATCCGGGGGCGGGCTGCCTCCGGCAGCCGGCCCCCGGCTACTATAGAGCAGGCCTTCGGCCTGCGGCGGTCCGTCCGCCGCCCGGTAAGAGTTGTCAGTGGTCAGTTTTCAGTTGTCAGAAGAGAGGCGTCGGGAAGAGCCGTCAGCCGTCAGCCATCAGCCGGAGGGCGGTCGAGCCTCGGTTGGTGATCGCCGACGCTTGTTTGCCGGCGGGACGGCTTGGTATCCCGGCCGCTCGTTGACACTCGCGGTGCTGCTTGGAGATGGGGGGTCGGTCGGCCGAGGCGACGAGTCGGCTGGAAAGGCCCGGGTAGAACAGTTGAGCAGTTGACTTGGGGGGACGGTCTGGGGAGGCTTCCGGGGCCGGCGGCGTGGGCGCGAGGCAACCGACGTCACTCGGGCAGAGCGGTACTTGCGAAGCGTTGGTGGTGCCGTAGGCACGGGGTTAACAGCAGCTCCGCGCCCGGCGTAGCCGACTTGGGCAAAGAAGTAAGCCTGACCCCCTTAATCGCGCGTGGCCGCAACAGCGACCACAGTAGGCGAAGGCTTGCACCGCTATGTCAATGATGGCGCTTCCGCTCGCAACGCTGCAGCGTTCCGCCGCAACAGGGACAGCGCTTGAGCCGGTGCGTCTGATGATCATCAATTCGCTCGGGCCTTTCGCGCCGGTGGCCGGGACGACCTTGCCTGCCTCCGGGCTTCTTGCGCCGCTTGGCGGTGTTCGGCTTGGTGTGAACGGGCACCGTGCTGGACGGCGTTGCGGGCGAGGGAGCTTGTGCTCGGGATAGACCCTGCAACTCGGCGATGCGTTTGCTGGCCGCAAGAAGTGCGAGTGCGAGGACTTCGCGGCTTTCCTTGCCAAACTGCGCGGCCTCTGCTTCGGTGAGCATTCCGCGCAGCGCAGCCTCGATCAGTCCCTCCGCGACAGCGCCAGTCTTCGCCTTCCATGGCCGCATGCCTCATGGTATACTACACCATGGTCCATAGCACAACTAAACTTCCACGTCAATTGCCCCGACGTATTGCAGCCGGCTGACCTCTTACATTCTAGTTGACTTGTTGCAATCTTTTGTCCGCGCGTATAGATTGGGAGGTAGTTATAGGATCAGTCGTGGTATCCGTGGGCGTTTCGGCCTCTCGGACAGGTCCTCAAGTCGTCTAATCATATCAAGAAAGGAAGTGCGGTCATGAGAACGATAGCCTCATCTACCGGCGCTGTGCTGTTTGGTTGTTGTTGCTGGGGCTTCCTGGCCGCTGCTGGAGCGAATAGGATCGAGCCGGGGACGTCGAAGGAGGATGCGCAAACCGTCCATGGCGAGACCTTGGCCAGCGACGCGCGGGAGGAGGCACCCCTTTCTGCTGCGACAGGATCGGTTGCGGAGGGCACCCGAACTGCGGCGACGAGAACACGTGCGAGGCGCTGGTCACCAAAGCAATGTGCTGTAATCCGCAGGGCGACTTGAAAGGATGCGCTTGGAAGGAGTCTGAGCAGGAGTTCTGCCCCTGGGGCCAGTGCCCAGATGAGGGTTGTGATGGAACCGGTTGGGTAAAATGCGGCGGCTGATGCGCGTCCTGCCCATGGGGGCAGTACGTTCTACCGACTGCCCTGACAACGGAGGGTTTGATTAGCGACAATTGGCATGCCGAACTGATTCTGGCATTGACCAGAGCGAGGGGAGCGCCGATAATTCATAATTGGTGTGTCAACCGGCCTTGGCTTGCCAATCCCAACGCCGGACATTTCGAGTTAAGCCTGACACGCCGTCTTCCTCCCAAGGTGGGGGGCGCAAATATGTTCAGCGCAAGGGTCGCTAGCAGAGGGCAGTCCTGGAAGTCTGGATGGCTCCAGCATGCCTTCACCCTCATAGAACTGCTGGTCGTCATCTCGATCATTGCTCTTCTGATCACAGTCCTTGTGCCATCGCTCAAAAGGGCCCGCGAGCAGGCCAAAATCCTGCGGTGCCTTGCCAATCTGAAGGGCATTGCGACCGCCAGCATCACCTACTCCAGCGCCGACCCTAACGAACAGGCCATTCCGGTTCACGCCGCTTTCGCCAACGTGGAGGGCGCTGACAACGCCTACGGGTGGGGAGGCAAGTCCGGCAAAGGGGAACCGCAGGAGGGCAGGCTAACCGAAACTTCGATCTGGGGCACCGCATGGGGCCGCGGGCCCGGAAGTAGGCCGCTGAACTCCGTCCTGTTTAAAGGCGGGTTCCCTGATTACTCCGCCGATCCCGGTTCGCATAACGTTAACTGGATTCGCGATACCGAGTTGGATCTTCCGATTTTCCGCTGCCCGTCTGACCGAGGACACGTCGGGCACCACCTGCGAGCGTGGCGAGAGTCGGGGCTCAGCTCATACGACCACTACGGGACCAGCTACTCGGCCAACGCCCTGTGGTTCGCAAGAACCTATCCGGAAGCCGGACGTAAGATATGCGAAGCCGTAAGCATCGGTCCCCTGTTGAGGCCGATCTCCCGCGTTCCCAATCCGGCCAACACAGTGTACTATTTGGAAAACGCAGGGCGCTTCTCTTGGCTCTACCATGTTTACCAGCCTGGCACCTCGTACTGGTGGCCGGCTTGCGTCTATTCCCTCGAAAATTCCATTCGTAATCCGGAGCAGATCAAGGGCTGGCACGGGCGCCCGTTTCACTTTACCAGCACGTTCGTCGACGGACATGCTGGTGTTGTTAAAATGGAGGGGCGACAGTGGCCGTCGCCCCGACTCGCCAGCTATCCGTCACTATCTAATGAATTTCCCGCCTCAGCAGGAACCTACGCTCAGTGGATGTGTGGGATCATACGCGGCCCCGGCTGGCAATTGGACTGCCTGCCGGCTGGTACGATCAAGAGCGGGCTCCCTTGCGATTTGCCATACGGCGCTCAAGTCGTCGTCCCGGGCCCGCGGTAGGTCGTGGTCGGCGCGTACATTCGACGATTCCTCCGCAAATGACAGTCACCCCATGCCAATGCAGATCAGCACACCATAATTCCGGGGACACTGTACCTATTTCTGTTACCTAGCCAGCAGGATGTTTGTAGGGTGAGGCCATGCCTCGAATCGCTCGTGTCGTCGCCCCTGGTTTGCCGCATCACCTGACGTAGCGCGGCAACCGCAGGCAGCGGACGTTCTTTTCGCAGGACGATTACGACGCCTACATCGACCTGGTGGCCGAGTGGTGCGATGCCTGCGGCGTGACCGTGTGGTCGTACTGCCTGATGCCCAACCACGTGCATCTGATCGTGGTGCCGGAATCGGCCGACGGCCTGCGCCGGGCGGTCGGCGAGGCCCATCGGCGGTACACGCGTCGCGTGAACTTTCGCAAGCGCTGGCGGGGCCACCTGTGACAGGGCCGTTTCGCCTCCTGCGTTCTTGATGAGCCGCACCTCCTGGCGGCCGCCCGGTACGTCGAGATGAATCCGGTCAGGGCCGGGTTGGTGGATCGCGCGGAGGACTATCGCTGGAGCAGCGCGCCGGCCCATATCAAGCGGCGCGATGACCGCCTGGTTCGAGTCGCTCCCCTGCTCGGATTGACCGGGCCGTGGCGCAGGTTCCTCCGGCAGGCCCTCGATGCGCACGTGGTCGAGCAGTTAAGGAAACATGAGCGAACCGGCCGACCGCTGGGCGCGGACTCGTTTATCGCCAAGCTCGAGAAACGTCTTGGCCGCAGCCTCCGCCCGGGCAGGCCGGGCCGAAAGCCCAAGCAACGCAGAACCGGGCAAAATCAACGTGGCACGCGGCACGATCGGAAATGAGTATAGTGTCCCCAGAATTGCTCAAACCCGTCTGTTCACGTGATCACCTGCTCTAACCCGCCTGTTCCAAGCTGCGTGCGGTCTTCTTTGCACGCAGCTTAGGCTGGGCGAAGCTGAAAGCCGACAGCGGCGCGCAACGCGGGATTTAAGTATGGTGTCCCCAGAATTGCAAAGCGGCAATACGTTAAACTGCACGTATGTCCGAACGAGAATACTATGTCGGGCATTCGTGGGATTCGAAATGATGGAGCTACTGCATTGGCGTGACGACGGAGGCACCGTACGGCAGATCGCAAGGTACTCCGCTCCTGACCATTGCTGCGGGAAGACAGTCCAACTGCCACCCCGGCCCCCGTATAACCGCACAAGCGTAGGAAGAGTAGGCGTGGCGCAAAAACGACTCGGCGTGACCGGACATACTCCACGGTACCGGGTAGCTGGCGAGCTTGGGCGGCGGCCACTGGCGCCCCTCCATTTCGATAACGCCGGCGTGGCCGTCGACGAATGCGCTGGCGAAGTGAAACGTGCGCCCATGCCAACCCTTGATCTGTTCCATATTGAAGCGCCAGGGGTCTTCGTCGGGCGACAGGCAAGCGACGTAGTGATCAGAGGTGAGCCATAGGCTATAGAGCCAAGCGAAGCGCCCCGCGTTTTCCATGTAGTACACCGTATTCGCCGGATTGGGGACGCGCGAGATCGGGCGCAACATCGGACCGAGGCTCTCCGCCTCACATCGTTTGTTCAGAGTCTCCCAATCCGGGCGCGTATCAGCGTGCCACAAGGCATTGGCCGAGTAACTTGTCCCGTAGTGGTCGTATGAGCTCAACCCCGAAGACCGCCAAGGCGGCAGATGGTAGCCGGTGTATCCGCGGTCCGAGGGGCAGCGGAAGATGGGCAGCTCCAGCGCGGCGTCGTTGAACCAATTGTGTCCTTCCGGCAAGGCTGCGTGCGGGTTTTTTCTCCGGTGGCGGCCGGTCA
>CAZNPL010000085.1:0-4924 GCA_964574815.1 uncultured Phycisphaeraceae bacterium | reverse complement strand
GAACCGGGCCGCCAGGGCGCGAAAACCCAGCTGCGCTCGCTTAATTTGGGGCTAGACTGAATTGGAGGGCGAGAATAAGCAATCTGTCATCGGTCCAATTTGACTGGTTTCTTATGCCGTACCTTACTAACGCGACGCTGTTCTTTGCTGGAAACCTCAGCAGGCACGGGCAACGCGGGTCTCACCTTCGGGGGAGACCCGCGTTGCCCATGGCACCCGGCGGCGCCGCGCCCGAGGGCGGGATTTTACTTTACTGTGCTAGCGCCTTCTCGATTTCCTCCCTGAGGGCTTTGGTGGTCGGTTTGCCGAGTTCGTAGCGGACGCGTTGGTGGGGCTTGTTGATCTTGAGCAGCTTGCCCAGGTCAATGGGCGTGCCGATCAGGACCAGGTCGCAGTCGGCCTTGTTGATCGTCTGCTCCAGCTCCTTCATCTGCTTCTCGCCGTAGCCCATCGCCGGCAGGACGTCGCTCAGGTGCTCCCACTTCTTGAAGGTCTGTTTGATCGAGCCGACGGCGAAGGGGCGCGGGTCGATGATCTTCTTGGCCTTGTGCTCGCGGGCGGCGACGTGGGCGGCGCCGATGGCCATCTCGCCATGCGTCAGCGTCGGTCCGTCCTCGATGACGAGCACCCGTTTGCGGGCGATCGCGGCCGGGTCATCGACGGTGACGGGCGATTTCGCCTTGATCACCCGCGCCGCCGGATTGACCGCCTTGATGTTCCGGTGCACCGTCTTGACGTCCTCAGGGTCGGCGGTTTCGGTTTTGTTGATGACGACGACGTGGGCCATGCGGGCGTTGGTCTCGCCGGGGTAGTAGGAGACTTCGTGCCCCGCCCGGTGGGGGTCGGCGACGACGATGTGCAGATCGGGCTTGTAGAACGGCAAATCGTTGTTGCCCCCGTCCCAAAGGATGACGTCGGCCTCCTCCTCGGCGCGGCGGAGGATCATCTCGTAGTCGATACCAGCGTAGATGACGTTGCCCATTGCGATGTGCGGCTCATACTCCTCTCGCTCCTCGATCGTGCAGTTGTGGAGCTGCATATCCTCGTAGTTGGCGAACCGCTGGCAGATCTGCTTGGAGAGATCGCCGTAGGGCATGGGGTGGCGAATGGCGGCGACCCTCTTGCCCATGTCCTTGAGGATCTCGGTGACGCGGCGGGAGGTCTGGCTCTTGCCGCAGCCGGTGCGTACGGCACAGACGGCCACGACGGGCCTGGAGGACTGTATCATGGTAGATTGCCAGCCCATGATGCGGAAGTCGGCACCGGCGGCATTGACGATGGCGGCTTTGTGCATCACGTCGTCATAGGGGAGATCGGAGTAAGCCATCGAACACTCGTGGACGTTGTGCTCGGTGATCAGCCCTGATAACTCCTGTTCGGCATAGATCGGGATGCCCTCGGGGTAGTACGGCCCGGCCAGTTCCGGCGGGTACGTGCGGCCCTCGATGTCGGGAATCTGTGCGGCGGTGAAAGCGACGACGCGGTAGCGCGGGTCGTTGCGATAGAAGACGTTGAAGTCGTGGAAGTCTCGGCCGGCGGCCCCGATGATGATGGCGTTGGTCGGCTCGTGTGTGGTCATTTCGGATCAAGCTCCTGTCGATCGTTTTCGCCGCCGGCGCGGGCCGGGGCGAGGATTCTCTCGTTCCGTTTCCAGGAAATATGGGGGGATATACGACGGGTCGCGCGCCGGGCGGGCGCTACGTGAGTTGGGCGCCACGTCGGATGTCGTCGCGTCGTTGTCGCATCGTGGCGGGAGTCTAGCACAGGCGTGTCGGATGCGGCAAGTGAACGGCAGATAACGCAACGCGGGCGTGCTCGACGCGAAGCGGTTTCCTTGTAACTTACTATACGACAAAGGTTTGTGTACTTGAAGTTCACTCTGATGGCCGAGTCACCTGATTATGGGCGTGTTGATGCTTCTCCTGGTCATTGCGTCAATTCCTCTCTCGGGGCCGTCTCATACGACGGGTCCAAGCGCGTTCGCTTTACGCGCGAAGCCCGGAAGCGGGGCCATGAGGCGACGCCGGCATGGGATCCGCCGCTCAGCAATCGGGAGCCGGCCTCGGACCGGTAAACCCGATCTGAAACGACGCGAAGTCGAGCAGGTCGACGTCGAGGCTTGCGTTGCCATTGCAATCGGTCGTCTCCGTTGTGATCGCCGCGACCATGATGTCATCATCTCTGCCCACCGCGGCATTCAAGTGATCCGACGTCGACCAGACGCCCATCCACTGACCTGACGGGTCGATCACTATGTCGAGATTCTGGTTTACACCGTACGTATGACGCGTCAGAAGTCGGGCCGGCGTCCAGGACGCTCCGTCGTTTCGACTCAACTTGAAGGCTATGCGGTTCTGGCCGCCCCAGGAAGCTACTCTCACGTGCCACGACACCATCCAATTTCCGGACTCGTCTGCCGCCACGATCGGACCGACGTTGGTGTCGTCGTCGTAATGGAGCACCTGCTGCTGAGACCATGTTTCACCGTTATCCAGACTCATGCTTGAGCACACGGCGTCTCCACAGGCCCACACGACCATCCACCGACCATTGCCGTCGCCAGCAATATCAGAGGGACCTCTCGGTCCGAACTGGCGGCCGGTCAAATCGGAACTGACGACGATTGGTGCGGACCAGGATTGCCCGCTGTCAGTGGAACAGGCGACGTGGATGTCGTCGTTTTTGCCCCACGTAGCACACCACGTACCGTCCTGGACGGCGGCGAGCGCCGGCCAGTAGTCGGTGCGATCGTCAGTCATCGCGTCGGCATTGAGCGGGCGAGCGGCCGACCAATTGACGCCGGCATCATCACTGATCGCGTAGAACAGTTCACCGTCTTTACCCCAACTTCCCGCCGGCTCATATTCGGCGGCCCAGGCCATCATCCAGCGACCTTGCCCATCGGTTTCGATGAGCGGAGAGTCGAGCCTGACATGATCAAGGCCGGGAAACGGATCCATAGCCGACTCTGCGCTCCACGTCTCGCCGTAGTCGTGGCTGTATGAGACGATCGCGTCGCCGTTCAGTCCTGCGCCAAACGCGCGACGCCAGACGACAACGGCGTGTCCGTCGCGATCAGCCGCCACTCGTGCGTTACGGTCCAGAGTTGAATCCGTGGTCGCTGTGCAACTGATCGGCGTTGGAGCGGTCCAGGTCAAGCCATCATCAAGGCTTTGGGCGTAGAGGACGTCCAAGTCGGAGCCAACCGTGTCGCCGAGCGAATCTCTCGATTGCCAGACTGCGAGCCACCGACCGTTTCCGAAGCTAGCGATGCGCGGCGCGTTGTCGTGGCCTTCATCTTCCCCGGCGTTCGAATTGAGGACGGAGGTTCGCGTGCGCCCCGGGTAGACAAGGTCGCACTCGTCGGGAACCTCGTTGCCATTGCAGTCGGGCGCGTTGCCCACCTCGAGCTCGCACAGATCGAGAACACCGTTGTCGTTGCAGTCGGCCCCGCAATCGTCCGGAACGGAGTCGAGATTGCAGTCGTTTTCGACAAGCTGACATTCGTCGGGAACAAGATCGTTGTTGCAATCCTGCGTCTCCGCCTCGCAGGCGTCGGCGAGGAGATTCTCGTTGCAGTCGGCGAAATAGGGAGACTCGTCGATTCCAATGTCGACGCGGCAATTGCCAACACGAGGATCTCCGTCCACATCCATCGCACCCGGCGATGCCTCGAAGAGCGGATCTCCTCCGCGTAGTTTTCGATCAAGTTACAGTCCATCAAGGATACGCCTCCTACAACGCTGTAGACTGCACCACCGTTCTGTGCCTGATTCTGACGAAACGTGACGTTGCGGACGGTGAGTTGACTGCTGTGGGCACGCAGCCCGCCGCCGTAGCGGCCTTCATACCGGTCGCCCACTGCATTTCCGCCGGTGACGAGAAAGCCGTCGAGCACGGTCCCGGTGACGTCGCGGGCCATGACAATGTGCCACGTGTTGTCGTCGAAGTTCGCGAAACTCGGGCCGTCGTTGGCCAACAGGTCGCCGCTTAGGACCGTCTTGTCGAACAGGCCTGCGCGCAGGGCGAGTTGGGATTCTGTGCCGTCAAACCCGCCGTAAACCTCGACGTCGCTGACCAGCTCAAATGAGGCTCTCACATCGTGCGGGTCCGGAAGGTAAGTGCCGGCGGCCACCCAGATCTGATCGCCCGCGACGGCGGCGCCGAGAGCCGGTCCCAGTTCGCGAAAGGCGTCGGCCCAACTCGAGCCGTCGAGCGCCCCGCCGGAGGGGACTTGGGCATTGACGTGGTGGATCGACTGCCCGGCTGCGGGCAGAGGCGGGATCAAGACGCAGCTGAGGGCGGCGAGGAACGTCTGGGAAGCGTGCATCGGGGGGACCTCCTGCGAAATCGGGCTGGCGTCATATTGTTGTGAAATCTCATCATAACGGGAAGCATCCGGAAGGCGCTGGGAAAGAACTGTCACTTGAGGGAATCGTTGTGTTACGTGCCTGGGCGATAACTGTCAGCTTGCCGAGATGGGGTACGTGGCACACTTGCGGTCTCCCGGTGCGCAAGTGGAGTGCGACGATAAGGACGCCAATCGATTCGGCTTAGGTTGCAAAGGATTGCCTGCGGGGCGGGCTTGGCGGTCCGGGGTTTGGGTGGCTTCGTTTGGAAGGAAGAGGCACGAAGGCACGGAGGCACGTAGGCACGAAGGGGGTGGCCAGGAATGTGGCGATTCGGGCTGGCGCGGCCTCTGCCGTCCGGCTCGGTTTGGGTTCGTTTGGTTTTTTGACCAGCGCGAGCTCGGCTGGCGTATGGTGGCGTGGCGGCGCGGGTGGCGTCGGGCGGGCACCTCTGACGACTGAAAACTGAGCACTGACCACTCGCGCCGCGATGGGTTTGTTTGGCGCCGGCGCTTGTTGATGCGCGGGCGATTGAAGGTCCGGTCGCTGGCGCTCCCGGCTCTGATGCGCCACGG
>CAZNPL010000084.1:0-5274 GCA_964574815.1 uncultured Phycisphaeraceae bacterium | reverse complement strand
GCGGCTTGAAGGCCTTTTCCAACGCGCCGAGCCAATCATCCTCGCTTAATTTGGGATTAGAAGGGCGTTTTGCGCCCCATGTACCTCGGGGTTTGGCACCAACTCGCCGTCTTCGCCTCGGCTATACCGGCCTGGTGTCACTGGCGCTCCGCTGTACTTATGCGCTGAGACCTCGACAATCGCCCAGACTTCGTCCTCACTGACGACAATCTCGGCGAGGTCGAACTCCGCAACATCACGAGTGCAACGCCTGTCGTGAAAGAGTTCATCAGGAAAGCGCGGCGGGTGGCCTGTAACAATGATGGCAATTGGCAAAAACAAGTATAGAATCATGATCTGAGCTCCACAATTCAATCATGGACGAAAGTTGTTTTCTCCGGGCCTACACCGGCGTCCGCCTCATTATTTCGATCATTCAGTTCTGTATTCGTAAACGGCGGCGATTCAACCGGCACGTTCGCGGGCTGAGCATCGGAACCGGATGGGGCAGCCTGCTGGTCTCCTTGGCTAGTCGAGGAAACGTCAAGTGGCCAGGTTGTTTCACGAAGAGGGATACTAATCGGAGCATAAAATATTTGACATTCTACGATTTTGGGGTATATTATATGTATGGAAACACGAGATACACGTCGTTTGTCGCCGGCGGCGCAGGAGGAACTGCGCTTTCGGGTCGTGCGGGCGGTGGGCGAAGGCATGGGCAAGAGTGCGGCGGCCCGCACCTTCGGGGTTTCGCGTACTTCGATTGACCACTGGTTGGTCAGGATGGACCACGGTGGAGAGGCGAGCCTGCGGTCCAAGCCACGCGGGCGCCCCAAGCGCTCGCGACTGCACGGATGGCAGGCAGCGACTGTCGTGAATATGATGACGGATCGGTGTCCGGACCAAATGAAACTTCCCTTTGCTCTGTAAACGCGTGATGCCGTGCGACAGTTGCTGGCCGACCGTTTTGACATTCACGTGTCGGTGTGGACGGTGGGGCGCTATCTGGCCAACTGGGGGCTGACGCCGCAGAAGCCGCTTCGTCGGGCGTATGAGCAAGACCCGGCGGCGGTGGAGCACTGGCTGCGGCACGAGTACCCCGCGATCCGCCGCCAAGCACACAGTGAGAACGCGGAGATCCACTGGGGAGACGAGATGGGCCTTCGCTCGGATCATCAGGCCGGTCGCAGCTATGGACTCCGCGGGCACACGCCGGTGATCTTGGGTACCGGGCGGAGATTCGGCTGCAACATGATTTCCACAGTGACCAATCGCGGACAGTTGGCCTTCATGGTGTTCACGGCGCGGTTCACCGCGCCCCTCATGATTACGTTTCTTTAGCGGCTCGTAAGACACAGCGGCCACAAAGTCTATCTTATCGTGGATCGACATCCGGTGCACCATTCTCGCAAAGTACAACAGTGGCTTGGTGCTCATGCGGGCGCCCTGCGCATGTTCTTCCTCCCCGGATACAGTCCGGAGTTGAACCCGGATGAACTGCTCAATCAGGATGTCAAGACCAACGCCCTCGGACGCCGCCGCCCCGAGAATCAATCTGTCATGATACATGACATTCGTTCGTACCTGCGTAGTACGCAGCGCCAACCGGCAATCGTCCGAAACTACTTTCACGAAAAACACGTGGCATATGCCGCTCTGTAATTATGTCCAACCTTTAATGCTCGGAGTAGTAAGCCGACCTTCGCGACTTGATTACTGCTCAGGGCGACATGGTACCGACGCAAGTGAACGAACTCAATCGCAACTCCACGTCCGCCTTCCCCATCGTCGTGTCACACCTGATGCACTCGAGACCGACCATGAACTCGTGCTCGGTCAGCGTGACGGACCCTGGGCAGTACACGCCTCACTCTGGAATCCAGCGTTTCCTTCGCAACGTTCGTTAAGGAAGTGGAACGTCGCCGAATGGCGTTACTACGCTGCCGTTTGGCGACAGCTTGGCGGCTCCCAGATCATCGCCACGAAGTAACTGCATCAGGGCACCCTTAGCGCTTATTTCACCGGTGAGGGTGAGCCGGCCTGATTCCTCCGCGCCGATCGCGGCGGGCGAGTCTGCGCTGACTTTCCCAAGCGCGATCTCACCAATCGTGAGGTCGTAACCCACCCCGGCAATCCCCAACGAGAAGGTGTTGGGGTTTTCGACGTCTACCTGCACGGCGACCTTCGCCTGGCTCAACGATACGTCGGACACGTTCTTGTCAACCACCGAGAACTTCGGAGGTCGCAGCACTGGAAATGTACCCTGATGCGATAGAGGCAATTCGGCCTGACCAACGGGCAGATCGAACTGCAGTACGCCGCTGAGGTTGTAAGGCACTTCAGACTCATCGGCCAGGCTGCGGAACGAGTTCCACAGATCGACGTAGTTGATGCGAGCAGGCAGCGTGACGGTTCCGGTTCTGCCCGCAGGCAACTCCAGCGGCGCATCCGCGTCACCCGAAAAAAACGGCGAGTCCGCGATTTCAACCGCATAGCTGTACGCCGGCGCCTTGAGCTTGATCGGATTGGGATTGCGCACGTCAACGTCGAACGCGAGGGTCACACCGCTGAAGTCAATGCTGTCGATGCGTGGTGTCACGGACTCGATCGTGGGCCGCATGGATGCACATCCCGACAGCATCATGATTGCGAGCGCCACGCACGTTCCGCCAAGGCTGCTTCGTTCCACCGGTCACCTCCTCGCTGATTAGGACCTGCAATGTGGCTCAAGTTACGGCATAGCCGCACACGGCCAAGGACGCAAGATAGCTCGGCACAAAAGCGATCGGAAACACCGCCGCTGCCGCGAGCAGCGCAAGAATCATTGGCCTGCGCTTCCATTTTGCCGGATCCGTGCCGAGCTGGGTCGAACTGCTGCGAATCATGAGCGCGCTCCGCCAGACCTCAAGTCGCCCGCCAGCGTTGGTACGCTACACTGCATGAACCGTGTCGTCTCGTCGCCCTGAGTATCCCCTTGATGTCCGGCCACCACCGCCCGTTACGCTTCACCCGCCGGGGCGGTTCCTGTGCCCCACCATCACCCAAACCGACTGAGCGCCTCCTCCACCTCCGCGTCGCCCCTGATCGTATCACACCTGATGCACCCGAAACCAACGAAGAACTCCTGCTTGGTCAACCTTCCGCACCTCGGGCACATCTTCCTGACTCCCTGCGACGTCGCCTCCATTCAAATCACCGTCCTGATGTTCGGCGAGCAAAACGCGCAGTGCATCACCGCTCGTCTGACGCCGTCGTGCGTCTTGATCAACTCGATGATCGCTTTCGCAAGGGCTTCCTCTTCAAACTCGTTCATTTTCGACACCTCCTCGACGACCCGCTCTCGATGGCGGTTCGCACGTGATTGGGCGAACCGGCATCATCCGGGGTGCCGAGCGCGAGGAGGCGAGATTGCGCGGCACGGGATTCTGGGTTCGGGCGCCGAAGGGGGCGGATCTCCATCACGGGTCTGCTGCGGCACCGGAGTATTGCCGTCGTCGCCCGCACCGCGGGCGAGCCCCGACGACCGTTCAATCGCACATCAACCGCCGACATGTGGCTCAGGAAACCGCGATCGTGTATGTTCCAAATCTCTCTGCGGCGGCGTCATCCACGGGAGCGTTGAGATATGCCTGAGTTAGAGCCGTCATCATCGTCTGGTACGCCGACTTCTGAAGAGCTCAAGAAGACGCTGAAGGCGTTCAAGAAGCGCCTCAAGCTCGCCCGCCTCGACGACGAATCGGGCCTTGGCGGTGGGGCGATGACGGGCGGCAAGGCTTCGGGCATCGTAGCCATCGCGCCGCCGCATCAGTATCGCCAAGCCATCTGGGACGCGCTCGTCGCGCAGGGCAAGCTCAAATACACGGGCCAAGGGCTCTACGAGCTGGTGAGATCATCATGACGGACGAGTGCCAACTCCACCTCCGCATCCCCCGCGATTTTCACTCACTGTCCGCAAACCGAACCGAGCATCTCTTCGGACTCACGCGGCCTGCCCCGTACCTCGACCCTGTTTCACGCGTGACGGGATCTTGCTTCATTGGGGCCGAGGCCCGGCAACTCGCCACCGGAGCCCATATCGCGGTGCGAATCGGCCCTGGAGACCTCTGAGTGCGGTTCCGGCCCCGCTCGGCGGTCGGTCACGGCAGGGCCACGCGAGACCCGTGCGCCCAAATCAAGCCGGACCGCTGGCAGCGATTCGATCGTTACACTGAGGGGTCTTGCCCAAGCGGGCTGCATGGGGTATGTTACGAGCTGAAGCGGTCAGGAGGCTAGAAGCTAGGAGATTCTGGGAAGAAGTAATTGACCTGTGGGGTCCTGAGCCACGTAGCCGCCGCGGCTCCGGGTTCCACTGCTTCACCTGACCCCTTACCACACCTCGGACACGCCGTCTTTATCCCGTGTCGCGTCGCCTCCATTCAGATCACCGTCCGGATGTTCGGCGAACAGAAAGCATAGTGCATAACCGCTCGCCTGACGCCGTCATGCGTCTTGATCAACTCGATGATGGCTTGCGCCAGAGCTTGCTTTTCGATCTCGTTCATTTTCGACACCTCCTCGACAACCCGCCCTTGATGGCGGTTCGTTCGATGGGGGGCGAACCGGCATCGCGAGGGCCTTGGCACAAGAGTTTGGGACGGTTCTCCGTTGAATCGCACAGCTCGGCCGAATACGATGGACGCCTGACGTCTGACAGGCGGGGAATCCTCGTGGAAAGCAATCTGTGGCAACCGAGAACCGAAGCACTTCACGTCAGATGCCGAGTTCTACCGAGAACGTTTGCTGGCTGCCGCGGAGCGGCTCCTGCCCGCCAAGCCCGTGTTTGTAATCGACATGTTTGATACGTTCTTGCCCAAGAAGAAGAGGCCCCCGGAATTGACGAAGGATGACATCCGCGTGGGCTTTGAAGCTTTCCTCAGGCACTACTCTTCCAAGACGATTGTCACGTACTCGGACGCTTTGACGGCGAAGCAATCGCGGGAATGGCTCGAGTATTTAGGGCTGAGTTCGCACATCCATGCATGCTATGGCAGCGAGTCGCTCTTCGATAATCACGTAGTAATGGAGGGGCAGGATTTCGGACGGCTCGCCCGTGATCTTCGCGTCTCATTGGATGACGTGGTCATCATCGCGGACGGAGCGTCGGAGCGAAACGTCAGCACTTGGTACCATATTGACTTGATCCGCGTACCGCCGATATCGCTCGACTTTCCAATCCCATTTTCGTTCGAGGAACTAGTTTTCTAGTATGACAGCGCTAAAGAGGCTCAAGCTAACTCAGGTCGCGCGCCGATGGGG
>CAZNPL010000083.1:0-5534 GCA_964574815.1 uncultured Phycisphaeraceae bacterium | reverse complement strand
GCCTACGACCACCAAGCAAACTTCACCCTAAACGTGACAGGAAGCGCGAGCGAACAAGAATTCACGCTAGACATAACAAGCCAAGAACACAACTTCAGCGAACAACAAAGCACCACAACAGGAAACATACTAGCAAACCTAACCCCAGGCAACTACACAGTAACAATCAACGACAGCCTACACGCACTACAAACCTACAACGTAACCCTAAACAACAGCGCAAACCTAACCCAAGTAACGCTAGACAGCCTAACAACCAACACAGTAACGTACGAAGTACTCGACGAACAAACAGGCGCATTAATCAACGACAGAAACATAACGCTATTCTTCACAGGAAGCACTATCAGCTACGAGAACACCACGACCAACGGCACAGGACTACTAGAGATGATAAGCCCGCAGCCATACGTAGTCACCTACGAAGCACAAGGCTACGAACAAAGAGAGTTCGAGTTCACACTAACCAACAGAACAAAAGAAGAACTAACCCTCTACCTACTAAGTAGTAACGCGAGCGAACTAACCCAAGTAACGGTGAGAGACAGCTTCCTAAACCGCATCAGCGACTCAACCGTACGAGCACAAAGAAAAAACCTAGCAGGAACGAACTACTTCACAGTAGAAACCTGCACGACAGACAACAGCGGAGAATGCCTCCTATACCTAGAACTATTCGACACAACGTACCGCTTCCTCGTAGAACAAGAAGGAAGTATCGTGTTCACAAGCGTAGACCAACAGATCAGCAGCACAAGCCTAAGCTTCGTAATAGACCTGATAGAAGACGCGTTCGAGAACACAGTAAAAGACTTCTCAATCAAAGGCAGCATCGGCTGGGAACCAGCAACCAGCGCGCTAAGCTTCAGCTACACCAACCCTGCAGGAACGAACATCAACGCGTGCATGGACGTGCAAAGAAGGAACCGAGGAGTCACAGAAACCATCTTTAGCGAGTGTCAAGACGACAGCAGCAGCGGAGTAATAAGCACGACAGTAGATATGAACACGAGCAACGAGTACACCGCGAGAGGATACTTGATCAACAGCCCACAAAACACGGTAGCCAGCAGGAGCGTGACAGGAACCCAGAACATAGGCGCGCAGCTAGGACTACTAGGACTATTCATCTTCGCGTTCTTCGTGACAGGAATAGCGGCGTTCACAGGACTATTCAACCCCGCAGGAGGACCAATAGTAACCATCGCGCTCGTGTGGGTGCTCAACTTCATAGGATTCATCACTGTAGGCGTGGCTGCGGTAAGCAGCGTAACAATAGCGGCGGCGATGGTAATACTACTCACGAGGAACTAAAAAAAATGATGATAACTAATCGACGAGCGCAAGAAAGCGGCCCCTTACAAAACATCTTCTTAGCATTACTCATCCTATCAGCAGCAGGCTTCTCATTCTTCGCGTTCATAGGAGGACTCGCAGACAACTACGCGACGCCAGAACTAGAAGATGAGAGCAGCTTCACAGTATACCAAGAAAGCAGCAACCGAACAACCGAAAGCCTCAAAGAAATCAGGAGCGTGCTCGAGGACGCTGACAGCAGCGTAATAGACATCGCGGTCACGATGGTGGGGCGCGGCTTCCAAGCACTCATCAACATGCTAATAACCCCGTTCGCGATAGCAACGAGCGTGATAAACAGCGCACTAGAAGTCTTCGGCCTACCGACTTTCATCAAAGAACTAGCTAGTTTCGCGATACTAACAATAATCATCTTCGCAATCATCGCGTTGATCATGAAGGTGCGCGCATGAACTACAACTTAACTAACCTATCAGCGAGTAACGACTTCTTAGAAGTCGCACAGGCAGTGAATACCATATCAGGCGATATGTTCTTCACTGTTGTTTCTGCTATGATTTTGGTGGTTGCTTTTGTTAGTATGAAGAACTTCGATAGTAGCACTGCTTTTGCTAGTGCTACGTTCATAAGTACTTTCTTAACTAGTATTTTGTGGGCTGCTACTCTCGTGCCTGAGATTGTGTTGCTCGCTCATTTCGTGTTGTTCGTGCTCGCTATAGCTAGTAATCGCTTGCTCTAAAGCCCGTTACGAACTGTTACACACGTTTATAAGTCCTTTTATGTATAGCTACTTAATGGACCTTACAAAGAACAAGAAAGGAGCCATGACTCTGAGCGACCTCGCACCAGCGGCGATTGCCTTTGTCTTCATCGCGGTAGTCATCGCAGTTGGAGCAAGCATCCTCGACGGCGTGCAGGAAGGTCAGACTAACGGAACAGCAGCTTACAACGCGACTAGTGAAGGAGTTAGTGCACTTGGGGAACTAAGTGGATGGCTCCCGCTCATCGCGCTCGTAATCGCCGCGGCCGTCGTCATTGGCGTATTGAGTTTCTTCAACCGTTAATTCGGTTTAGGAAGCTCGCCCGAGCCTGCTCGGAAGAACTATCGAGGTGTTTGTGCCCCTCGTTGTGTTGTTAGTTCTTCCGAGCAATACTTTTATATATCCTCATCAGCATAAACTCTTATGGCCCGTAAAAGCATCGACGAATTCACTAAGTTACGCGATAAGCTAACAAGAGCGAGAAACAAAGTCGCTTCCGAAGCAAAAAAGGCGGGCTTCTAAACAATGGCTGCTGATTTCGAGCGACGAATACGAGCGAGTCTACGCAAACAAGAAAAAGAACGAGTCAAGAAACGAGCAAACAAGATTCTAGGCAAGAAAAAAAGCAAGAGAAGGAAATCAACTGTTAAATTAGTGCCTTCAACTAAGCCTACCCGCGCGGATAAGCTGCTCAAAGGCAACTTCACACGCTTATTCCGCTAACAAGCTATCTAAACCCTGTATTAAGCCCCCTCACGCTAAACATGCACGAAAAGCACTATTTAGCCAGAAAAGGCCGCCCTAATGCTCGGCATAAGAGCGGTACACGTCAATACCCTCCTTAAACGTCAAGTTATTAGTAAATTGGAAGTCGCCCATGTCCTCGAACACTTCTTGAAGCATCTCAATCGCTTCTCGCCGACACTTATTTCTTCGCTCAGCCAAAACCGCAGAACCTTTACTGCCGCGAAGACTAATTAAGTATAGATCTTCTGCTTTTCTTAACCTCTTGCGCAAACAAGTAGCGCTGCCTTCATCAAACAAGCTGTCGTTACGGGAGCGGCTGCTACGATTCATTCGCTTAAGCCACGAGTAGAGATTATTGAGGTGAAGCAACATGCTTTTAACATCCTGGTTAGTTGCTGCTTCTAAGTACTTGAGTTCAAGCATGCCAATCGTGCGCACATAAAAATCTGCGCTGTTCCACTCCTCAACGCTAACCTTCTCCTTCTCAGGTTTATCATGCCACCCCATCATATCACTCCGTAGCTTCTTAGGCGGTAATACACTAGCATCACGAACACGTACCAGCTTGATAAGAAGCCGACAATAACTCCTAGCGCGTAAGCCAAGCCCGTGCTCGCCAATAGCATAACGATCACTTCAGCAAAGCCCACGCTATAAAACAACGCGATGAGCAAGTCTATGGGTACAAACCAGTAGCTGCCCAGCAGCTTATCACGCGCCACGACGTTCGCTCCTCGCTTTCTTAACTTCATCAATTACTTGCTTGATAGTTTCTTTATCAAACTTCCTTGCTTTAAGCAATCTCTTGATGTCCTTGATGCGTAGCTTGCTGTTAATAACTGCTTGCGCGGCGGCGTCAGGGTTGTTGCTGTACTTCTCGTACGCTTCCTTAGCGATTCGTTCTCGGTTCATAATATTGGAAGGTCACCACGAGCAGCGGAGTATCTATTTGTAGCCGTTACTCCACGCTCGATGAATAGCGTATTCGTTCGATGTGCTACAAGCCCTTTAACAGTTCGGGGGAAAGATGCCAAAAACCCAAGGTGAAGGTGCTCGTGGTGAGGGTGATACTGTGAAAAAAAATATTTTTGTGCGATCATTTACTTGTCGTCCTCCATGAAGCTAGCGTCGTCTTCTTCTTCTTGCGCGCTGTATTCGTTCGTCGCAATACTTATCTGGAAGTGTTTCACGGTGGTGCTGTCGTCAATCTGCACGTTAAGACCTGCTATTTCTTGGTCTATGTGCGGCTTGAAGAACTCCTTGTACTTGTCGCTTATCTCTTTTACGAGGTCTTGTTGTAATTTCATGAGTATGAGTTCACTCACTCCGTCGTGGATGGTGAGAGCGTTTGTTGGTTACTGCGCGGAGTGAGTGAGTGCGAGGTGGTTGGTTAGTTCCTTGTTTGGTCGCTTGTAGTTCTTCTTGGTGTTCGCGGTTCTTTTGTGCTACGGCTGCTCGGTAGTACTCGCTGAGGTTTTCGTAGCGCTCAGGGTACATCTCAGCGTATTTTTTTGCTTGCGCGGCTAGTTCTTTCATCGCACGGAATATGATTCTTTTGTCGTAGCGGATAGGTTTATCTTCCATAAGCGTTTTTTGGTTGTCTTTCGTACGTGCACCACTGTTCCCAGAGGTTGTCTTCTGTTACGATCACCCACTCCGCGAAGTCAAGTAGGTCTTGGTCTCGTGGCTTGACTGCGCCGAATCGTGTCATGTTGTTGTTGCGAAGTGCTCGTGTAGCGCTTCTTCTTTGATTCCTCGTGCTTCTTTGATGTGTTTTTTGGTTGGTGGGTATAGTTTTTTTTCGTTCTGAATTTTTCTTCTTGCTCGTATGATGCTTCCTGGGTTCGTTAGTTCTTCTGTGTTGCTTAGTTGTGTGTGGCTGTGTAGTGCTAGGCTGTGTATTCCGTGGTTTTCTCTCCAGTAGGTGAGTATTAGTCTTGTGTCGCAGTTTCTTGTTGCTGGGTGCATTTCTAGTATTGCTTCTGTTCTTTCTTGTATGTTCACGTATTTGTTTGTTGCGCGCGCTTTATCAATCATCGCCAAACGCCTCCATTTTGCCTAGTGCTTTGTGTTTCTCGTTTGGTGTCAATACAAGGTACATTGCTAGTAAGAAGAACGGCACTGAGAATAGGGGGGTTGGCCCCCCAAGCACTATTAAGGTTACTAGAAATAATAACGTGATGTAATTCATTTCTTCCCTCGTGGCGCTTCTTCTTCGATTACTTCCTCGGGGGTGTAGTCGCTACTGATTACTGTAGCGGTGATGAACTCTTGATCTCCTCGCTTGTCAACGAGCAGCTTAATCTGCGCGCCTACCCAGTCGTCTGTTTCAAAACTTCCTATTTCTTCTCCTAGGCGCTCGTTTGTTGTTTTGTTGAGCGTCCATTCGAGTTGTTCGCCGTCGAGTTCTATCGTGACCCATGGTTTCTTGATTGTTTCTTCTTCGTTGCTGAACTCAGTCCACCCACTCCCTGGCAGTATCGTAGCGATTTTTTTGTCGCTGTTTTTCACGTTGTTAATCGTTAAAAAGGTGTTGTTTTTTGTTTTGTAGTCTTTTGTTTGTACCATCGTGTGTTTTGTTGTTTTGCTTGGCGTTATCGCCTTTGCTTTCAACAAGAAGTTATTGTGTCATACAGTTTATATATTTATCGTACTACTACACAAGGACACGTTCGCATAATCTGTATTATGCGAATGTTATATGTGGAT
>CAZNPL010000082.1:2632-6218 GCA_964574815.1 uncultured Phycisphaeraceae bacterium | reverse complement strand
CAGCGGGCACCTCTGACAACTGAAAACTGAGCACTGACCACTCGCGCCGCGATGGGTTCGTTTGGCGCTGGCGCTTTGGGGCGGCAGGCGCTTGCGGCTCGGCCGTGCTCGGGGTCTGGTCGCTGGCGCTCCCGGCTCTGATCCGGGGCGCGGCCGGCGGTGACTGACGACTTGCGCCCCGCTTGGGTTTGTTTCGAAATCTGGTCCGCAGATTTCGCAGATAGGCGCAGATCCAAAGGGGTGCCTTGGGTTCGTTTGGCGCGGGCGCTTGCGATGCTCTCGATTGCCGGGGGCGGGACTTGGGCGTGGGCGCGGTACGGCTGATGACTGAAAACTGAGCACTGACAACTCGCGCCGCGATGGGTTCGTTTGGCGCGGGCGCTTGCGATGCTCTCGATTGCCGGGGGCGGGACTTGGGCGTGGGCGCGGTACGGCTGACAACTGAAAACTGAGCACTGACAACTCGCGCCGCGATGGGTTCGTTTGGCGCCGGCGCTTGTTGGTGTGTGGGCGATTGAAGGTCCGGTCGCTGGCGCTCCCGGCTCCGATGGGCCACGGCGGCCGCTCGGCGGCCTGATAGCTGACGACTGACAACTGAGAACTGATCCGCCTGAGGCGGAACGACTCGCGCGGCTTTGGGTTCGTTCGGTAAGAACAGGCACGGAGGCGATGGCCCTCCGGGCGGGGCAAGCTGCGACTGGCAGAGTTTCTCGCTCCCGAGCCGGTTTTGCGTCCGTTTCGTAAAGAAGACAGGCGCCGGCGCTCGCGGCTCGGCTCGCGTTGGCGGGTCCGGTCGCTGGCGCTCCCGGCTCTGATGCGGGTTGGCCATGGTCTTCTCATTTGCGTATGCCTCCTGCGGCGCGCAGTCCGGGTGCGCTTCTCCTTTCCACCCTATAGAACATGGGGGGTGTTCGGGGTTTTCTGAGAAATCGTTAAACGGGGCGCTGCGCGCGTGGTGGGTGAGATTATGGGACCGGAAAGCCGGAGAGGTGAGCAGGTTACAGAACCACACCAATCGGGCGGTGGGCCGTTGATGGTGCATGAACGCTGGCTGAGAAGTGGAGCGTTTGCGGGAGCGTGACCCACAAGGCGGGGCGGGGGACGCAGGGACAGGGGGACAGCTGCCTCACTTCGGCAAGGGCGCCAGGCGCATGAGAAAGGGCGGCGCAGGGGCCGCCCTGGTGAAGGCGAGGCGGGGCTCAACGCGAAGTGGGGGTGGTTGTCTGGTCGGGCGCGCCGGGCTCGCCGGAGGCGGGCCCACTTCGGGGCGGCGGGGGCGGAGGGATGACGCCTTCGAAATCGTAGCGAAGGTCGAGGATGCGACACAGGGGGTGCTGAGTGAGGTGGTAAAGGCGCCGATTGAAACACGGGAGGAACCCAAGCAGCACGAGTTCGCCACCGGCCTGCAACCAGGCGCGACACACGTCGTGGTAATCGCCATCGTGTGTGGCGAGGAAGATGACATCCGGGCCGAGAAAACCTACGGTGCTACGCGCCGTGTTGATCCGCTCGATGATGTAGCAGTCGACCGGGTCATCATTTCGGGAGGTAGCGCGACGCGCCTCGATGATTTTCCAGTGGATGCGGTAGAGGTATTCGCGTAAGGCCTTGCGGTCCCGGCGGGGATCCTGTCGGACGACGTGCTCACACTTGCGCAGATCGACGTGCTTCGATAGTTGCGTCCGCAGAGCGTGCTGATCGATTCGCTCGGCTTTCGATGGCAATCGGCCGCCCAGGATCTCGCAATAGTGGCAATCCGCGTTCGGCGCGTCCCAGTAGAGGACCGCTCGTTTGCGCCGTCGCGCCGCGTGCCCAGGGGCGTTGGGGTCGTCTCCAAATGGCGGCTGATCGTGAAGACCGTTGCCTACGCGGCGCCGTCCGTTATTGCCATTGCCGCCGCCGTTGTTGGAGAGGGCCGGCGCTGGCTCGAGCAGGTATCGTCCGGCAGTCGCCACACCCGACGGCAACATAACGCCATCGTGAGTGATTGTTGCCGACGCCGTCGCCGAGGACGAAGGGCGTGTTTGTACCGATACGCTCAGGGATTTGGTGGCCGGATACATGATTGGCAGCTCCTGTTGCGGGTCCGGCTCGCGAGGGGGCGTCGTCGCCCCTCCTTGTTCGCGGGCCTCCGAAAGGGGCGGGGCGGTCGCGGTCATTTTGCGCTAAGTTGTTTTCAGGCAATGAGTTGCGGTTTCTGCGGTGGTCAAATTGACCGTGCGGTCAGTTTGGGACGCGCGGGGAGCTGGAGGAGAGCCAACGGCGTTACGGGCTGCTCGTAATCGGCGGGACGGCAGCGTGGCTTACCAGCGGGGCCGGCGACCTCGTCTGCCGCCTCTCTGCTGCTCACGGACGTCGCGGATGTGCTGCTTGACGGCTCTCAACGTCATGGCGCCGGATTTGCTGTCGTACATCTTGCGAATCGTCTTTGCCAGGCCAGGCTGCATCAAGTGGGCGACTTCGTCGAGCTCGGCGAGCACCTTTTGCTCCTCGGCCGGGTCTACAGGTTCCGGTTCCCGGCGGGCCTGCTCCGTCCGGGCGGGCACATCCGGGTCCCACGTGTCGTGCCGAAGTAGCTTCGTAGGATGAAGTTGCTCGTCGTTTGGGAAGATGGTTTTGAGGTTTTGATAAAACTGCAGGTTCAGGAGCGTGCCCTTCGCGCAGCCGACAGCGTTTTTGTTGCACAAGGCGTTGAATCCAAACGTGTTCGTCCATTCCCGGTACAACTGCTGCGAAAGCTCACTGCGGTGCAGGCGTACTTCGTAGAACTTGCGCAACTTCGCCCCATGCCGGATAAAAGCATAGTGCAACAGCTTCAGTTCGTAAGTCCGGCGTTTCCCTTGTTTCGGAGCCTGGAACTGCTGAAGGTCGAACTCCACCTGCCATCCGTTTTCTCGGCACTGCCGGACCCACCCTAGGACCAGGCTTGTTTTCTCGTCATCCTCCAGGGTGTCTATCCACAATCGGGCGTCCGCCGGAAGCGATCGAGCCGGTTCACGTCCGATGTGGGTAAACGCACGGGTGGCAGCCTCGATTACCGACGTAAGCTGCTCAGGCGTCGGAGCCGCTTCCGGATGCGTGGCAGGTGGTGCGGGGGCACGAGGTTGTGGGGGGTGTTCGGGCCCCGTGTTGGGGAAGAGCGGGCGGGCGCGTTCGATGTAGTGCTTCAGCACTTGCTCCGGATGCTCCTTCAAGTGAGCCGCGTCGCGCCGGGCGCGCCGGGCCGACTCCAAGCGTTCGCCCAAATCCGCCAAGGCCTGTATAAGCGCCTGGCTGCGATCCGCGGATGATTTCCCACCCTCCCTCATGAGCTCTTCGCGCGATTGTGAGAGCCGTTTTTCCAACCCTTTGACGACTGTCTCCAGGTGTTCAAGGGACGTTCGGGCAAGGCGAAGAACGAAGCGATCCAGTTCGGTTGGGTCGGGGGCGTGCAGCAGCGCTTCGATATCTCGTTCGACCGATTCGGGGTCGCCATCATGCTGCAATGGTACTTGCGTACTCTCTGTTTCCGACCGGGCTCGAATGCGCTTGAGGGCGTTGGCGGCCGCACCACGATTCATGGGGTCGGGATCATCGTTCAACGCGT
>CAZNPL010000082.1:0-2532 GCA_964574815.1 uncultured Phycisphaeraceae bacterium | reverse complement strand
CAGTCACGGCCTGCTTGTCCCCGATCAGCCCCAGGGCGTTGGCGCACGAGCCGCGCAAGATGTTCTGGCGTTCATCGGCGGACTCGCGGAGCACGCGGCAGAGCACGGGGACGGCACACGGGTCGCCAACCTGGCCTAGACGTTTTGCAGCGCTGCCGCGGGCGCGATTCGAGGCGGCGGGATCGTCAACTGTTGCCGTGAGATGATTGATCTCCGTTGAGTCCGTCGCTCGCTGAGCACGTTGAGGCCACGGGGCCGTCGGTCGATGGCACGTTCCGGGCCGCTCGCCGCCGGCATCACGGAGCAGCTTACGCAAGCCGGCACCGTCCAGGCGGCGAGTAACGAAACGCACGAGAACGGTTCGCAGCGGGTTGTCTTTTCCCGCGGCGGTATGGGGGCGTCCCGCTTTGCGCGTCTCCCTGCGCAGGCGTGCCAGGCGCTGAGACATAGCGGCCAGAACCCCGCAGTGGGCCGCTTCAAACAAGAGCGACTTAGGAAGGATCGCCAGCCTGTCGGCCAGTGACTCAGCGCGCTGGGAATCCGCCTCGGCCAATTCCTGCCCGATCGCCTCCCAATAGTCGGTGCGCGTCTGGTGGGAAAGGCGTCCGCGATTGGCTGTCACGACGTCGATCATGATTTCCCAGGCTCCGAGGCGGACGAGTTCGCCAAGATACGTAGCGGCCAATTCGTCCGCGTCGTGATCGCCCTCTCGTCGGGGAGGCAGGCCGACCCAGTCGGCGAAAGCGTGATCCAGATATCCGGGGTAGAAGATGAAGTCGGGCGGGGTCGTGTCGCGCCATGCAAGGGCGAGTCCGAAGTCACGAAGAGAATCGTGAGCGAGGCGAAACAGCTTCTGGCCGTCGCGCTCGATGCGGTCGGCCATTTGGGTGTGGATGAAGGCCTGTACAGCGTGCTGGATGTCATCCGTGCCGCTCCAGACTCGAGCGAGCGCATCGCGGAGGTCACTGACGCGGGTCTCGGGCTCACCAGAAGCGTAGAGCGTGAGGGCGGCCGCGGACATGACCGCCTCCATGGAGAGACCTTCGTCCGAAAGGGCCGATTCCGCCGAAGTCAAGCGCCGCTCCTGAACGGGCCGGTGTACGGTGGCCAAGAGCAGCTCTGCCCGCGTTCGGGGTACGTCCAGCCTGCGACCCGCGGTGGACTGATGCTCCAGCAGGTCTGCAAGGAGCTTGAGCAAGTAAGGATTGCGGGCGGCGAGGTCCATGCCAGCCGCTTCGAACTCGCGCAGGCATTCGCGGACCTGGGGAAGTCCCCGCCGCAACAAGTAGGACTCGACCTGCTCGTCGGTCAGATCCTCCAGGTTAAGGGGCTCGACTTGCCGCAGACCGGGGCCGGGGGTCTGCAGCAGATCAAGCGGATAGCGCGACGTGGCGAGCACGGAAAACGCGTGGCCGCCGGCGAGGATGGTCAAGAGGAAGTTCCATTGCGCCGGATCGACGGTGCGTTGCAGTTCGTTGACCGCATCGACGATGAAGACGACCCGACGCTGGGCCACGCTGTCGTGCCAGTCGGGCTCGTCAAGGTGGCTTGGTTTGGCCCGTAAAGCGAACTCTGCAGGTGACATGCCCTGGGTCCAGCAGAGTCTCAACGTGGAGGTGCTGACAAAAACGGGGCACCGATTCGCGCGGGCCATGCGGATTCCCACGTGCCAGGTCAAGGACGTCTTGCCTGCACCGCTGGGGGCGATGACGAACCAGGTTCGGGCAAATCCGGCCGTGATCTGCTCGACGAGCCAGTCGAAGGACCGAGTGACGGCTTCGTCCTGTGCGCCCCGGCGCTCGAGCATAAAAACAGGCTCGATGTAATGGCGGACTGCGTACCGGTCATTGAGGTCGTCGGCGTACGCGTGCAGGTTGGAGGTCATAGGGCACCTTCGGCCGGGACGGCATACGACCGTACTTCAGGGCACAACGGAACATTGCGCGTGCCATCAGGGGCAACGCCTTCGACCCTGCTTCGGATTCCCTGAGAGGGCCAGTCGGTCGCCTGTTGCCGGAGCGATGCCAACGGATCCTTGGGTGGAGCGAAAGCGACGCGGCTGCCCGGCGTGGCGTTGCCCACGCGAGGCAAATCCGAAACAGTGCGGGCGGGTAGCCCGCCAGCGATCAGCTCCTTACGCGGCGAAGCCGGAAATCCGGAGCCGCTCTCCTCAGACAAAGGCCGTTCCACGTCTTAAGTGGCGGCATATGATTATAGGGCGCAATGCGAATGCAATCGAGCGTGAAGGTGAATGATCCTCATGCGGGTCCCGGCTGTCTCTTCTTAAACGCTCCTCGCCGCGTGGCAGGTACGGCTTGTCGTCTGGGGCGTCGGCGGCGGATGAAGGCGTACGCAAGCAAAGGTGACCCCGGGTTGCGCTTGCGCTTCAGCCGGGGCTGGTGGGGCGTCGCCCTGCTTCGCGGCGGTTTGGCGGGCGGAGCCTGCCCTATGATGCTAAAGAAGCCTTCAGCCGGAACGCGTCGAGGCCGGGGGGTTGTCGTGAGATTTTCATGCGGTTAGGCGTTGGTTTGC
>CAZNPL010000081.1:0-6243 GCA_964574815.1 uncultured Phycisphaeraceae bacterium | reverse complement strand
CCGCCGAGGTTGCGGTGTTGTGCGATCTGGCCGACCCGGCGCTGGCGAACGATCTGCAGACGACGCAACTGGTCTACGGGGCCACGGTGGTCACTGAGGCGCAGGCCCAGGCCCTCGACGACGACGGGGCGCACGAGAGCCGGAACAACGACCTCATTGCACAGGTCTGGTTCCCGACGCCGGATCCGGCCAACCCCAACACCGAACCCGACCTGCTGTTCGAGTACTACCACGACGGGCAGGTGGCCACCCGCAAGGACATGAACGGCAACATCCTGGGGTTCGCCTATGACGAGCTCGATCGGTTGGCCCGGACGGACATTCTGAAGGAAGGGCCCTCGACGGCGTCCAACGCGCTCTATTTCGACCAAGCCCCCGTTCCTTTCCACAAGAAGGTGACGGCCATCGAGTACGCCTACGACCCCGACAGCCTGGGTCTGGCCCGGGTGACCTCGAAGGGCGAGAACGTGGGCGGACTTAACCCGGGTGATCCCACCGATGTCTTCGAGACGAAGTTCACGTACAACGATCGCGGGCAGCTTGTCTCGGAGGCCCAGTCGCATGACGGGCTGGTGGTCGCTGACACGCCGACGGTGCATTATCAGTGGGACCTCGGGGCCAAGTTCGATCGGCTCAAGACGATGGTCTATCCGGTGCTGCCGGGGGCGGCGCAGGGCCGGACGGTCACGTTCGACTACGGCCACGAGGCGGGTGACGGGCTGAGCGGTTTACTCGACCGCATCACGCGGACCACGTATGCCGGGACGTCGAGCGTGACGGCGGAATACAGCTACGGTGGGCTGTCGCGCCGCGTGGGGCTAAGCTACGACAACGGCCTGACGCAGAGCCTCGCCGACCCGGCCGAATACGATGGGCTGGACCGGTTCGGGCGCCTGACCGACCTGAACTTCAAGCTCGGCGGTCTCCCGCAGCATCGTTACCAGTACGGCTACGACGCGGCCGGCAATCGCCACTGGGCCAGGGTCACCCAGGTCGGACACGAGAACGAACGTTCGGCGGTTTATGAATACGACCCCTTGCGGCGGTTACGCCACCACGAACGCGGGGAGCTGGCGTTCAACGGCGACGAGCCGACCACATCGGGGATGAACTGTCTGGAAAACTGGCTGCTGGACAACCTCGGCAACTGGTCGGGCGGGGATGCGGAAGGTGGCAGCGTGTCGCGCACGGGGGATTGCGATCACGACGGGGTGGTCGAAACGTGGCCACCGTTCGTCCAGCATCACGACGTCGCAGGCGATAACCGGATCGGCAGTGTGACGTACGACATCAACACGCCGGACGTTTCCACCGTTCTCTTCGAGCACGACGCCAACGGCAATCTCACGTTCGACGGCGATTACAGCTACCTGTACGACGCGTTCAATCACCTGGTCGAGGTACGCGACGGCGCCACGCAGGTCTTTGTTGCGCGGTATGCCTACGACGGGCTGGGCCGCGTGGTGTTCCGGGAGTGGTTTGACGGCTGGGACACGCAGCGGCGGCATTATTATTACGACGGCGTGAGGCGCGTGCAGGAGGTGTTCGCCGACTGGGACGACGTTGTGTGGGATTTCGTCCTGGAGGCCGATCGGGAGTACGTCTACGGCCCGGACTACGTGGACGAGTTCGTGGCCCAGGTCAAGCCCGACGCGGCCGGCGACGCGATCGCCTACGTCGTCCAGGACGCCAATTACAACGTCGTCGGGTTGTTCGACGCGACCGGCGCGGTCAAGGCCCAGTACACCTACACCCCCTACGGCGAGCTCGCGGCGGTCGACGACTTCGGCCTCTCCTTCGACAACCGCACAGCCCACCAGGGCCTCTTCTTCGACCGCTACGACACGGCCCCCTTCGCCGCCCCGTCCCTGGTGTCGTTCACGCAGAACCCGAAGGGTCTCTACTACAACCGCGCCCGCTTCTACCAGCCGAGGACCGGTCGATTTACTCAGCGCGACCCGAACGAAACGGCCGCTCCGATTGTAACTGCGCTGGCCTTCAACGCGACGGCACTGGAATCAATGCTGAACCAGTTCAACCTAAAGGGCTTGTACGGCGACGGATTCAATCTCTACGCCGCCTACGGAAGCAACCCGATCATGATGACCGACCCGTCGGGTCGTTTTGCAGGCGTGGCCGCCGGCATCATCGCTGGTGGCATTCTCGGTGCCGGCTATGCAATTCTGGATGCAGTCGTCACCGGCGCGGTGGACAACATGAGTACCGGGGAGTTCGTGATGCATGTTCTCAAGGGCGCCGGAGTCGGTGCCCTTGCGGGAGGGCTAATGGGTCTCGGCGCAACTGGGATTGCAGCAGGCGTGGCGGGTGAAGTCACAGCCGCGAGCTGGAGCTTTGGGATGGGTGCCATGGGGATGATGGTCGGCCCCTCGTTCATGGGACTTGGCGTCAAGCGAACCCTGGACGCCACGACATGGGGTGAACGTATTATGGGAATGGTCGACACCGCGGGTGGCTTTGTGACGTCCGTGAGCGGCCACGGACTGGCGGTGCGACCGTTTCTCGGGAAGCTCAACTGGGGCAACCGGAAAGCTCACGTTCGCTTGCATAATAAAGATAATTTGAATAAGAAGATCCACGGGGTGTTCGAAGGGGACGGTGTCCCTCTCACGGAGGATGCGTGGCTTCGAGCGAAAATGCTAGGCCTCGAACCCGACGGCACAGGCGGCATAAACGTCCCCATGGGGCGCCGTGTGGGATGGGAAGGAGGGCGCGAGGGTTCGGGAGTTGAGCTACGATCGGTACGGATCGTCCTTGAAGAGGGGACGACGAACCTGGTGACCGCTTACCCAGTACGCGAGGGTCCCATGTAGCACGTGACTGAGTATGGCAGCTGTACTGTTTGAAGGTGGATGCTATCGTGAAAAGTCGTTATTGGTTTAAGCACTGCCCGGGATGCGGGCGAGAGGGCGAGCTCTTCATTAATAAGCAAAAGGGAGGTTCTCGACTGTATATTCAATGCGATGAATGCACTCGGATATGGGACCGTCCCAGCGACGCCGATGAGTGGGAGAAAGGGTATTACGGCGATCTTGACGGATCATTGGAGTACGATGTTCCGACACGTGAAGAGATCGAGGGCGCCGGATGGGGGGCGTATTGTTTACATGTTGAACCGGGAGATGATAAGCGCGTCCGCCCTGATTGAGGGAAGCGGTGCTCGTCCAGCGACCTTTGCGCGGCGCATTTGCCACCGTTGGGGGACGAAGACCGAGGAGAATCGACGAAAAGTTGCGGCCTCGGGAGGGCGCTGTAAGCGGTTTGTTTGTGACTTGAGGTCGTGAGAGCGAGAACAAGGCGTGGGCGCAGACGTTGGGCGCGGGCAATGCAACGCGGTACAAACCGCCGGCCTACGCCGCGCGTTTCAGCGAGACGATCGGCAGGTGCCGTCTTGCGTCGAAAAAGTCGACTTGCATGGTGAAGGGAGCGCCGGGTTTTCCCGCGACGAGCGCGTGAGGCCCGGCTCACGGCGACGCTTGCAGCCAAACGCTTCGTGGCTCGATGCGCGGTCGCCGATTGGCCGGGCGCAGGGGCAAGTAGACTTCGTTGGGCGTCCGCCCGCCCAACGCGGTGCGCGGTCGGCTCTCGTTGTACCACGCGACGAACGACTGCACTTAAATACAAAGCAGCACACCCGTACGGCGGGTTGTCGCGGCGCGTGGGGCTGATGTACGGGAACGGTCTGACGCAGAGCCTCGCCGACCTGGCCGAATACGATGGGCTGGACCGGTTCGGGCGCCTGACCGACCTGAACTTCAAGCTCGGCGGTCTCCCGCAGCATCGTTACCAGTACGGCTACGACGCGGCCGGCAATCGCCACTGGGCCAGGGTCACCCAGGTCGGACACGAGAACGAACGTTCGGCGGTTTATGAATACGACCCCTTGCGGCGGTTACGCCACCACGAACGCGGGGAGCTGGCGTTCAACGGCGACGAGCCGACCACATCGGGGATGAACTGTCTGGAAAACTGGCTGCTGGACAACCTCGGCAACTGGTCGGGCCAGGACGCTCAAACCGGAAGCGTGTCGCGCTATGGCGATTGCGATCACGACGGGGTGGTCGAAACGTGGCCGGCGTTCGTCCAGCATCACGACGTCGAAGGCGACAACCGGATCGGCAGTGTCACGTACGACATCAATACGCCGGAAGTCTCCACCGTTCTCTTCGAGCACGACGCTAACGGCAATCTCACGTTCGACGGGACGTACACTTATCGCTACGACGCGTTCAATCACCTGGTCGAGGTGAAGGACGGCGGGACGTCGGTGGCGCGGTACGCCTATGACGGCCTGGGCCGGGTGATCTTCAAGGAGTGGCGCGTCTTCCCGGACAAGTTTCAGCTTCATTACTACTACGACGGCGTGCGGCGGATTCAGGAGAACCTCGGGACGTACGCCGAGGAGTGCGACGCCTACACGTGCTGGGGCTACTTCGACTTCGAGGCCGAGCGGGAGTACGTCTATGGCCCGGATTACGTGGACGAATTCGTGGCCCAGGTCAAGCCGGACGCGGCCGGGGACGCGATTGCGTACGTCGTCCAGGACGCCAATTACAATGTCGTCGGCCTGTTCGACGAGAACGGCGCGGTCAAGACACAGTACACCTACACGCCCTACGGCGCGATCGCCGCGGTAGACGACTTCGGCCTGTCCTTCGATAACCGCATAGCCCACCAAGGCCTCTTCTTCGACCGCTACGACACCGCCCCCTTCGCCGCCCCGTCGCTGGTCCCGTTCACACAAAACCCGAAGGGCCACTACGACAACCGTAACCGCCGCTACGACCCGAGCCTGGGCCGCTTCACGCAGCGAGACCCCAACAAGACGGCAATTCCACTGCTGCTTGGAATGGCACGGAGCGGCGCGGAGGCTTTGGTACCGACTGCGGTGCCCAATATCGAGGGTCTATACAAGGATGGAATGAACCTTTACGCGTATGCGGCTGCAAATCCCGCCGATCACGTTGACCCATCGGGGCTAAGCGCCGCCATTCCGGAAGATGAGCTCCTGCTCGTCCGTAACTTTCAAGCGATTTGGGATTCGATCGTTGGCTGCGGAGAAGCCTACCTGGGCGTGCAAGGCGCGGCCACGTTTGGAGCGTTCTGGGGCGCGAACGTGACGGTGCTCCCCAAAGGGGCTCACGCAGCTGCGGAAGTCTCACAGGGCTTCTCGGATTATGCCGACTTCTACGCCGAACAGCTGATTCTGCTTCCGTTTGACGTTGCCACGGCTGGCGCTGGGCGCTTGGCCAGACTAGCTTACGTAGGCAGTAAAGTCCACCGGGCCGGCAAGACGTTTCGTACTTTCAAGTCGTTCCGGGCGTTCAAGAGGGCGATGGGCTCACCAGGGAAGGGGAGAGTCTGGCACCACATCGTGGAGAAAAACAAGGTTGGGCAGTTCACCGCTGAGACGATCCACAGCACGGACAACATCGTATCGATCCCGAAGAAGATCCATGATAAGATCAGCGGGTATTATTCCTCGAAACGGGATTTTACGAATGGGCTACGCGTGCGGGATTGGCTCAAAGGACAGTCGTGGCAGGAGCAGTATGAATTCGGGCTGAAGACGATGGCCGAGTTTGGACTCTGAGGAATGTGTAATTCGATCGCTAGCTTAATAGAACAGTACGTCGCGGCGGCGGTTGCGCATCGCGAAGGCACGGAGAGCGGCAACAGTACGCTGGCCAACCGTAGTTACGATAAGAAGATCAAGGTGTTGCACGCCCTCGATCGCGCCTCGCTGGAAGGACGAAAGGTGTTGCGCCCGTTGTATGGACATTCGGATCCCGCGGTACGTTGCTCTGCGGCGACGCACCTACTCCTGATAGACGGTGAGATCGCAGTCACCGTTCTGGAGGAAGTCAGCAGGGGAACTGGAATCGTGGCTTTCGATGCCGAGATGGTGCTTCAGGAATGGCGGGCGGGTCGTCTAAAGATCCCCTAGCTTAGCGACCACCCGCTGTATTCGTCGCCGCCGTCAGCCATACGCTTACCTGGTACGATAACCACGGCCAGGTCCGTTTCGTGGCCGAGTTCGGGGCCACGGCGCCGGCGGGCGGCCCATTTCGCTCTCCGAGACCATCTACAACGCGCGGGGGCTGGTCGCGGAGACCCGGAACTACGACGTGACGGCCGATCCGGTTGGATCGGTCTACACCTTCACCAAACGCTTCTACGACCACAACGGGCAGGTGATCGAGATCGTCCCGAGCGACGGAGCGA
>CAZNPL010000080.1:0-6569 GCA_964574815.1 uncultured Phycisphaeraceae bacterium | reverse complement strand
GAATCCCCATCGGCGCGCGACCTGAGTTAGCTTGAGCCTCTTTAGCGCTGTCATAATAGGTCCAACCTCGATGGTCTGCACAAGTTCCAGATCGGGCATGCTCCGATCCTCGAGTCCGATGGTCCATTTTGCCTGCCACGTCCCGGGCTCGTCGAAGACAAATTCTGCAGCGCTCATAGCCCAATGCGCCACGGCCACAAGAACTATTTCCGTTCCGTCCGACCTATGAAACATGGAAAGAAAGTTCTCGTGGGGCCGGGGGAGCCCAAAACCCGTGTCCAAAGTTTCGCCGTCCTTCACTAATGAGAAGTTGACGGAGCGAATCGCGTCGCCCGTGGGAACACTCACACGAAGCACGCTAAGGCTATGATGAGGGAAGGACACGGTTCGCCCGGTTTCTTGGCATAGTCCCCTCGCAGGCAGCACGGTAAGTACGATAACAGCGATATCCCGGACGAGCATATTCATCCTTCGGTCGCGCAAAAATCTAATGTCGCAATAATCGTTACGGTCCATTGTATTCTCTCAGTCTCTTGAGGTTTTCAGGAACGATAGGCAGGTTCTGTCCCGGGCCTGTCGCGTCCATCAGCCCCTCCGGATCAGGAAGAGGACCAGACAGTGGTATTTCCCAATTATGCGGTAATCCCAGGGAGTGACCGATCTCGTGGGCCACCGTGAAGCCCTCAGGAATGTCAGACTCCGCCGCTCCGAGTTGCTTCACGGCCTTGAACACAGCACACATCCCTGTGTACGAAGAGCCAAGTGCCACGTGGGCCGAGGTGGAGCCGTTTGGATGCGTGCAGATTCCGCCGGTCGGTGGCTCGTTGTTTGGATCTTTATCTTCCCCCTGCTCCGCCTGCCAAGCTGACACAACCATGACCGTCCAATACTGAGGTGTCGAAATGGGCAGGTTGCGCAAAGGTGGGAGCGCTTGATTCCACAGAACCTTGCCGTAATTCGCGGTCAGGCCGAAATCAACATTTCGCAGGAAGCTCGCAAGCCCCCCGACGCCACTCACGTCTGTTTCGTGGAGAGGCTCGATGTAGGCCGGACTATAGCGGTAGGCTAAGGCTGACAGATCGGGCGGCAGCAGCGCTGTCCCGCCGGCCGCATACAAGTCATCGCATCCCCAGATACCGGCGCCGAATAGCGCCGCGTCGCCCAAGTCATCATCGCTGAATGTCGCGTTTCCAAATTCGGCTCCGCCCAGGCAGGCCAGCCCGCTCAACCCGCCGCCGCAATCCGGCAGATTGATCACCACCGAATCGTCTCCGGCCTCGGAACTCGCATACTGCAGCACGCGGGCGACAGCCAGCGAATTCCCCGCCCCGTCTCTCAACTCGACGAACCCCTGCTCGAATTGTCCGGTTTGAGTCTGGAAGCGGCCGAACGTGGGGGATTCGGAAAAGGGATCGTCGACGTCAAACTCTACCTGTGTCGTCACGCCGCCCTCACGCGGCTCGTTCCAATCCATCGTCCAAGTATTCTGCGCGAACGTCGGACGCACCATAGTATCCGTTTCCACGTGCAGCTTGCGCCAGGCCGTCAACAGCGGCGACAGGTCGCCGATGAACAACTGAACCTCGTCGTTGCTGGCGGGAACCTGGAACTGCGTCTGCGGCAGTTGGGGCGGCGGTCTCAGTTCGCTTAGCAAATCCATGGCCGATTCCTTGAGCGTGGCGGCCACGCGGTGGTTGTCGCCGGGCTGAACGGCGGTGGTGAAGGCAACCACCAGCGATCCCATTTGGTCGCCGTCGGCCGCCGTCGTACCGCTGAACTCAAACAACGTGCCGAACATCCCGCCTTCCTGGTCTCGGTTGTCGTCGCCGTCGGGGCCGTTGTCGTCCACGGGCTGCCCGTCGTACGACGGATCGTCGGGGTCGAAGGCCTTGAGCCACAAATCCACGCCGCCCACCGGCGGATCCGTTTCGACCACCACGACGACCTCCTTGTTCCAGTCGCCCGCCTGCGTCGTGGCCCCGGGGAAGTACCGGTAGCCCACGTTCGCGGCCGAGCCCGGCACCGGATTGCCCTGAGCATCGAGATCCGGCTCGTTCGCGTCGTTGATCAGCACGCCCGGCTGCCCCGCTACCGAAGTATACCACTGCACTTCCAGCCCGATCACGGTCACCACCACCTCGTCCTGACAAATGAGGTTCCCATCCGGGTCGCTCAGCGCCAATGTGAGCGTCACCGAGCCGGGGGCCAGCCCTTCAACGGGCAGAAACAGCGACGGCGGCGGGGGAATGTCGGCGTACGCCCAGGTGTGCGTCGGCCCCTGCGTCTCGTCGATGATGGGCTGCGACGCCGACACGTCCCCGTCAAAGACCCGCACGACCGACGGGTCGGACGAAGTCAGCGTCAGCGTGGATCCGTCGGGAATCAGGGCCGTGTCGATCCCGGCGATCCGCATGCGGATCATGTCGTCGAGATCTTCGACGCCGTTGATGATCTCGTCCTCGTTGTCCGGCCCGGGGTTGCCGTCGTTCGGGTCGGTGTCGTCGTTGTTGATCCAGATCCAGTCGCCGGGGAACTCCGTTTCGATCGGGTCGTCCTTTCCCGTGGGGCCGTTGTCGGCGTCGATGCTGCCGTCGTTGTTCGAGTCCACGTCCAGATCAACGACCCGCTCGACGTGCACCGTCACCGTCCCGCTGTCGCACACTTCGGAGCATAGTCCCAGGTTGTTTTCCACCGAGACTTTCACCGTCCCGGTGCCGAACGGCGAGGCCTCGTCGATCGTCACCTCCGCGGTGAACGGCGGAAGCGTTTCATCCGGAAGCGTTTGATGCGGCCCGTACCAGTGGCTCAGGGACGACGGGTTGACCGCCAGGATGTCGATCAGGTTGCCCGCATCGGGCGACAGCGTCGTCGTCATGATCAGACCGCAAGGGGCAGAGTTGGTCACGCGGAACTCGATGACCCCCGTCCCGCCGGGACACACGTAAACATCCGGCGTCAGGATCTCCAGCGAGCAGGGCTGATGAGGAATGCACTCGTGGACGCAATGGCAGTCCGAGCCGCACAAGTCCGGGTCGCAAGAATCGTCAGTACATGCATAGCCGTCGCCGCGATCGATCCCCTCAAAGGTGCGTGCACGCATTCACCCTTCGCACGCGTCACTTGTGCACGGATCGCCATTATCGAACAGAACGTACGGTCATTTATCGCGGCGGCGCAAGACGATCTCTGAGGCGATCTCTCGCATTTGATTGTCCAGAGGCCTTGATGTGTCGATGCGTTCGATGACGACCCCGCGATCGTCCATGAGCTTGTCGCCCATCCGGAAGTAGTTCGCCTTCGCCGCCACGTCCTCAACCAGGACGAGTGGATGATCGGCATCCTTCGTGATGATCGGACGCACCTCCGGCTCCGCCGCGTCCAACGGGCCGATCACGCACCAGTTGCCTTCCCGTTCGGCGACTACGTACTGCGGGTCTTGTATCCACAGGAACGGGCCGTCAATCGTGACCGACAGGTTCTTTTTGTGGTGCCAGCCTGATTCCAAAAGAACAGGCTCGTCGGCGTCGCGAATAATCGTCTCGCCGGCCCTTGAAGGTCGGTTCTTCCACTCTTCCGTGTCCTGAGTTCCGTCGTACTCCCACAGCGACGGCTTCCCGTCCATGGTCATGAGCAACTCGATTCTCTTCTCGTCCAGCACTCGAAAATCGAAATAGACTTCCTTAATCTCAAACCAGCCTGGAGCTTTCGTACGATACCCGCTCTCGGTAAGTGTCATAGCTCTTCCAGCGGCCCAGGAAACTGGGCTGAGACGAACGCGCGTCGTCTGATCCCACACCTCTTGGGAAGTTCCTGCTACAAACATTGCCTTTGGCCCGGGACGAAGAGCCTTGATAGGCCAACGAACTAGAGTCGCCGAGTTTCCCTGCGCAGGCCCTCCATGATCGACGTAAGACGCCGTGTACAGCGTTCCGGGCTCAACACGCCACCGCACGGGGATGCGTTCACAACTCTCGCCCCACCAGCCCCACAGATCGTAACGGGCGTCTTCGCCGGCCTCTCCATCGGCTGACGCAGACAGCTTGACAAGTTGCGGAGCAACGGACGTACCCACCTCCGACTTAACGATCGCGTAGACATTCTTCTCCGCGATGGTCAAGCGTTGGACGGTCCATGGGTCATCCTGCCTCGGCATCTGGGCGGATAGACCCCTCGGACATGCGAGGCAAATCAAAAAAGACACACTTTTCGCTAGTGTTATCGAAGGCATGGAGTTCACCGATAGGACTATCTGTCGCGACGGAGCAGAACGACGTTCGAGACAACCTCGCGCATTTGATCCTCCAGCGGTTTTGATGCATCGACGCGTTCGATGACGGCCCCGCTATCGTCCATCAGCTTGTCGCCCAGACGGAAGTAGTTCGCCTTCGCAGCCACGTCCTCAACTAGAACCAGTGGGTGCTCGGCATCCTTGGCGATGATCGGGCGCACCTCCGCCTCGGCAGCGTTTAACGGTCCGATCACGCACCAGTTGCCCTCTCGTTCAGCCACCGCGTACTTCGGGTCCTGCATCCACAGGAACGGCCCGTCAATCGTGACCGACAGGTTCCTCTTGTGGTGCCAGCCTGATTCCAGAAGGACGGGCTCGTCGGCGTCGCGAATAATGGTTTCGCCAGCCCTTGAAGGTCGATTCTTCCACTCTTCCCTATCCTGAGTCCCGTCGTACTCCCACAGCGACGGTTTCCCGTCCATGGTCATCAACAGCTCGACCCTCTTCTCGTCCAACACTCGAAAGTCGAAATAGACCTCCTTAGTCTCAAACCAGTCTGGAGCTTTCGTACGATACCCGCTCTCAGTAAGCGTCAGAGCTTTCCCGGCCGCCCACGAGACTGGGCTGACGCGAATCTGCGTCGTCTGCCCTCGCAGTTCGGGGTATCCAGGGGTGCTGTGGACAAAGGCCTCCGTAGGCTTCGGATAAGGAATAAGGAAACGAAGCGGGAAACGCGCGAGTCCGGCCCAATACCCTCCTGTACCATAGTCAGAGTACGATGCCATATACAGCGTATTCCCAACCACGCGCCATCGCATCGAGATACGTTGCCGATCTGAACCCCACCCGCCCCACAGGTCACGCTGGCCCTCCTCGGCGCCTTCTCCGCGGAGCGACACAGACATCTTGACAAACCGCGGGCCGGCACGTGTGTCTTCTTCCGACCTGGCAAACCCGTAAACATTGTCCTCGGCAACGGTCATGCGCTGGAGCGTCCACAACTCACGCGGGGTGTGTACCTGCGCGGATACGCGGGTCGGGCACGCTAGGCAGACCAACAAGAGTGCATGTTTAGCTAGGGTCATCCAGGGCACGGAGTTCACCGATACGATCATCTATCGCCACGTCGCAGAACGACCTTGTAGACGACCTCGCGCATTTGATCCTCCAGAGGTTCTGATGTGTCGAGGCGCTCCAAAACCATCCCACGATCGTCCATGAGGTTGTCGCCCATTCGGAAGTAGTTCCTCTTGGCCACGACGTCCTCAACTAGAATCAGCGGTTTGTTGGCATCCTTGGCGATGATAGGGCGTGCCTCCGGCTCGGCAGCCTCCAACGGGCCGATGATACACCAATCGCCGTTGCGTTCCGTTACAAGCCGTCTGCCGTCATCAAAAACCAGAAACGGTTTCTTTACGGGGGTAGGGACGATTCTCATGAATTGCCAGTCCTCGTTGTTGCCACTCCACACCGACAACCGCCCCTCGACGGCGACGAACAACTCGAACGCCCCCTCTTCCAGCGGTCGAAGATCAACGAAGACATCTCGGTATGAGCCCGCTGCACTTGCGTCCGTTGAATGCGTATCAAGGCCGGTCTCCGTCAAGGCGTAACGCCCACTTGCCAGGGACAAAATCGGACGCACGGTATGTACTGTTGGGCGAGCTGGGCCAAATGGTACCTTCTCAAGTCCCAAGGGGTGCCTCCTGTTCTTTCCCGGAACCAGGGCAGCGATCGGCCAGTGTCGCATCCCGGTGAGTACTCCGTAGTCTAGGATCGTATGCACCGCGCCGCCACTTATTGTCCATGCCATTGGCATTCGTACCTGAGTCCAGACATCCTCCAGATAGTACTCGCGTACGGCTCTAGGTGAGTCGTTTGAGTGCCAGTCATACTCGACAAGCGGTGCAGGCGTAGTGAGCGCTCTGGGCTCTTCGCGAAAGCAATAGGCATGCCGCTCCAAGACAATGATCCGCTGCAATTCAGGCGCAACCCTGGTTGCGGGCGCGTCGCCAACACTCGGTTGGACGATCGTGAGAGCCGCGAGGACCGGCAGGCAATGCGATTGTGATGAATTCATGTGACTGCTCCGACATTCAAGGATAGTCCGACGGGACATCAACAAGTTCGCAGCTGGAGACCAGATTGCGTTTCAATATGATGACCGGCATGGAAACAGTGTCCTGCAGATCGCCGTCCCCATTCAGGTCGATTTGAACGACGCTTTCGGGCACGTTCCGAACTTCCGCCTTCGAGAAGCCGGAAATTGCAGCGTTTTCCAATGCGCCTAGCCCCAAATTAAGCGAGGATGATTGGCTCGGCGCGTTGGAAAAGGCCTTCA
>CAZNPL010000079.1:1634-6851 GCA_964574815.1 uncultured Phycisphaeraceae bacterium | reverse complement strand
AAAAGACGCGGAACTATTCGAAAAATCCGCGAGAGAACAGTATAAAGAAAGCGTATATACTAAAATAGAAGGTTATAATGATTGGTTAAGAGGAGGAGCAAATGCTTATGAAGTAGCAGCAGAGCACATAAGGAGAAAACTAGAACATAAAATTAAAATAACAATAAAAGACGCGGAGTTATTCGAAGAATTCGCGAGAGAAAACATAAAACAAGCAAAAAACAACAAGATAAACGGTATGGATGATTGGTTAATAGGTAGAGGAAGTGCTTATGAAGTAGTAGCAAATCACATAAGGAGAAATATAAAATAAAATGATATCAGAAAAAGACAAAGAGACAAAGAAGTACGAGCAACGAAACTACATCGCAAACATTGAAGTAGGAGATATTAAAACAGCCAATACCAGCACTTTAAAAGTACTGCAAAAAGTGGTTACTGCACAGTTAGTACTTCGTGAGAGTAAGAAGCAAGAAGTTAAAGAACAAGACTTAAAATATGAACAACTAATATTTATGGAGATGTTACACGAAGCGCTGCAACAAGCAAGGATTAACAATCTACCAGACGATGAAATAATAGCCGGTTTCGAAGTATTCGCTGATTGGATAAATAAACAAAGACAATGAGAAAGAATAAGCCTGCTTACATAATGGAATTTGCGTACCAAAAAGTAAGTCATAAAATAGAATGTCCGCTTTGCTCTGGAGTTGCTCATCGAGAGAGTCACAAAGAATTCGTAACATACAAAGGTAGATGCGTGGATGTGATTAACAAACACAGTAACAGGTTCTTCTGCGACTCGTGCGTACTAGCAACAACAGTTTACACAGACTCACAAGGCGAGGAGTTAATATAAAAATGGTTGGGTTTATGGACTTAGCGGACGTTGTTAAACACGCACGTAGACGCGAAGCTTTAGAGTTCTTGATTGAACACGCTTACTTAGGGCTTGAACGCTATAAAGGCACAGAGGATTATAAGGAGTTTAAGGAGCGGCTTGATACTTCAAGCGACTTATTAAGAGGTGTCTTACGCGCTTCTCGCAAATCACGGGGTTGATTATCAGTTATTAAACGATTGATTGGTTCATCATCATCATCATTTCCGCTATTTTCAAATAAGCTACTTATGTCTGTGTGCATAACAGCGACTACTAATAAGCTTATACTAGCTAATAAGAATAAGAGAATTAAAGCTTTTTCTTCATTCATAATCTATTAACTCCCTCTGTCCACTAATGACAGACGTTTCTTTACTACCTTTAACGCTCTCTAGTAGTTTATCATCACTAGACTCGTCCTCTTCTTTTTCTGTCTTCACTATTTTAGCGCGTTCTTTATCATCATACAAATTAAACACTTGCTTAGCTTCATACACTAGAGTTCTTGATTCAAGGATAAAAGGCGGTTCTTCTTGCGAGGTAATATCAACGTAAGTAACCTCGCAAAGAGGGTTTTTAGTGTTATCTCCTACTATTAACATACGAGGGTACGCCTCAATGTCTAGGTGGTCACGTATACCAATATCCACACGCTTATTAAACTGCGTGGTGTACAGTAGTATTACGTTGCGCTTCCTTATCTGCTCAATGAAGTTAAGGAATAAGACGTTCTCATCTCGCTGACTGCGACGACTATTAATAATGACTTGTAACTCATCAATCGCTATAACACAATGACTGAACTCATCGCGCTCAGCCATATCTAAGACGTCAATATTATTAATGACTTCTGTTGGGAAATTAACGTTTAACATATTAGTGTAAATGTGCCAACCTCTACAAAAATAGTTGTAAGCGTCCTTAACCATACTAAGACTTTTCCCTCGACCACGACGACCAAGATAACCAACTATAAGAGACATTATCTACTCCCACCAACACCCATTTTGCTAAAAAGCCCTTCTACGTCTTGCTCTTTTTGCTTATTAACATCCACGTACTCAGCTCTTGACTGTCTGTCTTTACTTATCTTTAGTCTTAAGAAATGTTTTATATACTTATCAAAAACTGAATGACCTATTTTTTTCTTTAGGTATTCATCATTGGTTTTTAGAGTTGATATTAGCTTTATTTCTTTATCAGTAACTTCTGTTTGTACGTCAATGTTATCCTTATTAGGATTAAACATTTCATCAAAATGATTAACTTTGTTATTATCCTTCTCCACGAAGTACTCCTGAATAATTTTAGGTTTATCACTCATTTTATAACACCACAAACACTATTATTAATGCTATTCCACCGTACAATATAATTTTTCCAATACTCAACCCAGCGAATGCGTTATGGGAGTTAAGCAGTTTTAGTGCGTTACTCTCGCTTATACTATATAGTACGTCTGCGTTCATAAGACAGTCTTTTTCTTTGTATAGGTTTATCGGTTCTGGGTTGTTCTCGTTATAGAACGCATACTTCTTACGACCTATTGCTATAAAAGCTTTTTCTTTATCTGATATGCTATACTTCTTTTTCTTATAATTAAAGTCAGTTTCGTTAGGGTTTATCTTAACTAGCTTATCATCTAAGTCACGACTAAGTATTACTGCTTTTGTTTCTCTCTTGTTATACTTTACTGTTATGTATAAGTTATAGAACGTGTGTATAGCTATAATACTCCATAACGCTATTAATATTATTAGGTTTGTATCAACCATTAATTAGCGTCACCCATTAACCCACTAATTATGAATAGTATAAACGTTATTAAAGCAAATATTATATGCACTCCTGAATTAAAAAACACAATAGTCCACAGCAAGAACCAAGAAGCACCTACAATATTAAATAATAAATCATCTCTTAGTAGCTGCAACGTTATTAACAAAATACTTATTATTATGAACAACCAAAAATACGCTGTTGGTTCTCCGGATAAGTTAAAAGGGATACTAGTTAGTTGTTCTTGTATAGTGCTATTCGTGTAATTCATTTTTATGTTTTCAACTCCATTATCTCAGTGTGCGTTTTCTTGCACTCGCTACAAACCTCGCACGGCTTGCTTACGCGGTACTTCTTACATATACTGCATTGGTGTTTATTGTATTTCTCCATATAATTTTTATGTTGTTGGTAAATGCTTGATTATGATTAACGCTAATATTATAACCCAGCTAAATATGAGTATGAAATTAATCCAGAACGGGAGGATATCAAAACCGCTACTTATGTCCGATAAAAAATCTCCCAGACCCGAGAAAATGAAGCTATTTTGTAAGAAGCTAATAAAAAAGTTGGTGGTTTCACCACTAGATACGCTTTGTTCAATATCAGTTGAGAACACCTCCCCAATGTAACCAACACCAATAGGTAATATGATAAGATACATTAAGGCTATAAACACTACTTCATAATCAGACATAATATTATACTCCTCTCCCGAATATTAAACCCCTCACAAACATAATACCTATTACTATTGAGAGTACAAACAACATTATACCTACTATAACGGGTATGTAACCTATTAGTAATAAGAAGATAAATTCAAGAAGAACTATTACACTAAGGCTTGTTACGTGTAGCGTGTTCATCTCAGGTACTAGTATAAATGCTGCTATGATTGTAAGAGCAAATACTATAAGAGAAATACCTATGCTTTGAACGTTACTTAAACCCTCGCTGTCGGGTAGTAAATCAAATATGTTAAACATACTAAGAAAAACGTTCTCAGAAGAACCATTGTTTGTGGTGTTTGTATCGCTTGTATTACCACCCGTTGTTGCTCCCTCAAATATTTGTAACTCTGTTTCTGTACTGTTAATGAAAGACGTGTTGAACGCACCGATGTAACCGCCCACCGTTATTGTGTCGTTTAATTCTTGTGTTGCGCTTGTAATAGTTATATCAAATCCTGCATCACAAGAGTAGCATAACACAACAGTTACGTTATTAAAATTAAATGTTGAATTAGCGTAAGTAAAATTATCATTACCAGGAATATTAACTAAGTTATTTATGTTGTCTTGTACTATTGTAGTGTTATCAAATAATATTAAACTACTATCTTCTTGTAATAAAGTAACTCCTCTAAACGTGAAGAACGTACTTTCTTCATTAATAAATAAGTCTGCTATGTTAAATCCGGTTATGTCTAGTAAGTCAAGTGTAAATGATGGTATTGTAGTGTGTGTTATTTGACCCCCAGTTTCAATAGATGTTGTATCGGTTATGCTTTGTAGCTGCTGTGTTAAGTTACCACTGTAAACCCTAATATCAAACAGTTGATTAAAAAACTTATTAAATGATATAGCCTTAATTGTTTCGTTACTAGTTTTTTGTATTGTTAAACCGCTATCAAAAACCTCGCTCTCACAATTAGTAGCTGTGTTAAATTCTGTTATAACGTTATCAGCACTTAACTGCATACACTCCCCGTCTTCATCAAGAACGACAGTAGTGTTGAGACTGTCAGTATAAGTTATCATATAATCATCAAACTGCTCATAATTATTAGTTAAATCAATTATTTGAAATGAACTAAAAGGTATAGTTAAGTCACTAATAGGAGTTAACTGTATAACCGGTTCTGTTACTATACTATAATTAAGTGACTCTATAATCTGGAATTGTTGCGAGAAGTTTTGAATACTATGGTTACTGTGGAATAATACGTTAATCTCAAAGTCATTAAGTGTGTCCACGCGGTTTTGGTTAAACGTTATCGCGTTACCAGTAGAGGATAAAGTTATGTTAAACCCATCACTCTCGTGAGTCTGCCCTTCCTCTAAGATAACAGAAACCGAAACCATATCATCCAAAAAAGCTAATCTAGTAAACTCATTATTAATGATTTTGTTACCAAAAGTAATAATAAGCGTATCATCAAGTAAATCCTGATTAATATCCCCAATCTTATCGGTTTGTTCAACCTGCCCAAACACCTCAATATTAAACAGTGAGAAAGCAACGTCACTTGTCTCACTGTCCTCAATAGTAAGCGAACTAGGTATTAATTGCGGTAATTCAACGTAGTTATCATTAACAAGGGAAGGTAAGAATATCAAATTACTATTTTGTAAAAGAACGATGTGTTCTTCATTATTCATTCCACCACCAAAAGTTGTTTGAGACGGCTCATCTGTAATAGTATGATTAAGTACTTGTGAAGAACCATCAACAGACTTAAAACTGAACTGCACCGTATCATTAACACCAAAATTCTTGAAGTGCTCGTCATAAATAATCTCCACAAAATCGTGACTAGAAGAATTAAA
>CAZNPL010000079.1:0-1534 GCA_964574815.1 uncultured Phycisphaeraceae bacterium | reverse complement strand
GAATCAAAACGATAAGAAGCCACCAGACCACCCGAACCGCTACCTCCTGAACTTGAATCATCAACTATATTAACGTCAAAACTCTCCTTATCATTCTGCGTAGTAGGATTAAGCGTTATCTCAACAGACCAGACCTCATCAGTAACAGGATTAGAAACACCCTTAATAGTACGCGTGTTGCTTCGTAAATCAAACTGGTTTTGCTGCCCGTCAATATCTTCAAGACACAACTCATAATGATAATTAGAATTATCACTTAAAGCATCATCGCAAACACGATTACCCGTACTAGCTGTAACTGTTAAATCACTTATCGTATTACCTAGGTTACTAGTTGCTGTTGCTGTAACTTGAAAAACGTCATTAGCATTATCAACCAAGTTATCAAAAATAGTTATTTCTGAATCATCATTACCTAAGTTATGATTTGGTAAACCAACAGTCCACGTGCTGAAATGATTAACATCAGCAGAAACAAAACCTTCAACACTAGTAACTGTCAACACCTCATCAGTAACATCATTTCTTAATGCATAAGTTACGTTATGAGTACCCACGAAGTAGTTAAGAGTATAAGAATTATTGCTTAACTCATTAGCAGAAATAACTTTTTTATCAAGAACAACATTTTCTAAATCAAGACTAGAATTTGATTCAATACTAGAATACCTATTATAAATAACTGTGTCAGTAAACACCACCTCATCAGCAGAAGAAAACACCTCATCAACAGAACCAAGAACATCCCAGAACTCACTAAAAGAAGGACTCCACACATTAGAATCAATTAAAGAAACATAAACAACATCATTAAAAACAACCCTATCATCAATATTATACGCATCAAAACTACCTAGAGGCTGAACCCAAACACCAATCTCACCCAAATCCTGAAACGTATGAACAGTAAACAAAGAAGGAACAGAATCCGGCGACCAACCAAGCTGTGAAGTATGAGACTGAACAACAGAATATATAACCCCGTCATACTTAACCAAATCATCAACAGCATAAGAAACACTATCTCCAGACCATAAATCTACATTAGAGCGCGCATCATTAATAAGTTGTGGAGAAGCATAAACAGAATAAGATAAGGATAAGATTAAGAAAAATAATAAAAATATTTTGGTTTTAGAATTGCTATTAAATAACAATTTAACGACCTCTCAACTTGTAAATTCCACCAGCTGCAAGAACTAGTAAGAAGAAAACAAGAGCAATAACGCTTGTGATATTGTCGTTAAACCAAGCCGGAGCACCAGAAATGTTCAAACCGAAACTCACATCGCCGACCATCTGAAGAACAATAACAAGAACAAAAATACCAATAGCTGCTGTAATTAGCTTATTAGTAGCTTCTCCCTTATTATTCATCTGTGCCTGCGCTTTAGCAATTTTCCAAGCCTTTATAATATTCATAACAAAATCACTACCTACTTAGTTTATAAATCGTAATCATCGCTTAAAAATATATAGCATACTCTAGAACCACAAAACTTAAATACAATGAAATGTCGTCCCGTTTTCGTAG
>CAZNPL010000078.1:0-6908 GCA_964574815.1 uncultured Phycisphaeraceae bacterium | reverse complement strand
GTGGTTGGGCATCAGGCAGTACGACCACACGGCCACGCCGCAGGCATCGCACCACTCGGCCACGAGGTCGATGTAGGCCTCGTAATCGTCCTGTGAAAAGAACGTCCGCTGCCTGCGGTTGCCGCGCTGCGTCAAGTGATGCGGCAAACCAGGGGCGACGACACGAGCGATCCGGGCCATGCCATCACCCTACAAACTTCCCGCCCGCGGGGCAACGGAAATACGTATGGTGTCCCCGGAATTCCGGAATTCTACATGTCCCCGGAATTCTACATGTCCCCGGAATTCTACAAAGGCCGTTAAACAAGCACGCGGCTCGAGAATTGCCCACACTCGCAGACGCTACCAGTCCCCCCCACACTTGCCATTGAAGGCTAATACTCGACCTCTGCCATCCCCAATGAGCAGTGTATCGGATTAGCTGTGCGCGTTGCTAAGTGCAAGCATCCCGTCCGTCCCTTCCAACTCTTCAAAATGAAGAAGTGCCCCGTTAGGTGAAAACAAGGCCAAAGCGGCGCGGCCCTTTATGCGGCTAAATCCCGCGAGCACCGCTATGCATTCGAGCTCACCCCCGCACAAGCTCACCGCGGTGGCCCGCAGGTGGTATATACTGTCATGGCGCGGTATTTCCCATTCGTAAATAACTTTTCCGAAATTATCCATCACAACGATATGTTTCGAACCGCGCCATCCCACGAGCCGGAACTCCCCGCTGCTGCTGCTTGGCCCCTGCACCGCCGAAAAATCCAGCCCAAACCCCGTCGGGAGCTTGATTCTCTTGCGAAGCTGGCCGTTAGCGCTCAATATCTCCAGAACCTTTACCTCGCCTTTGTAGTTGGGCGCACGCAGCGCAAGGATCTCGATTTCGCGACCACGTGTATGTCCCACAACCACAACGTGATGATAGTGGCTCTTCTGCTTGCTGTGGACCCAAAGCGAACGCCCGCTGCCGTCCAGAGCATGCAGGCCACGTGCAGTAGCAATGACGAGCTCATCTGAACCGTCCCCGTCAAGGTCGGCCGCTACCGCGCAGTTTGGCGCCAACCCTCCCTGCGCCGGAGTGGGCCAACTCCACAAGAGGCTCCCGGCGTCGTCCAAAACGAGATAGCCTTCGAGTCGATCCACAATGTATCCGATCCGTCCCTTGCCGCGTGCAAAGGGCATCGAATGGGCCCCGGGCGCATGAAAACGAACCGTCTGTACGAACGACGCATCTTTCGCGCCAACTATAAGCGCTTGCCCAGCGTCAGTGATAACAAGCGTATCCGCAACACCGCCAAACTCTGCCATCTCGTGAATCGCCGTGACGCGCTCCAGTTTTTCCGTTACAACAAATGGCCGACTACAAACTTCGACTCCGCTCGTCGGAAGGTGCCCTCCTGGAGGAGCGCTCGTCGACGGAGCGCGACGGCATGCCATCACAAGGCAAAGGCTCACAGCACACAACTTGGTTAGCGTAGCAGATGGCGACTCCAGTAGGCCGAGCATCGGCCACCTCCTCTCCCGCGCAATTCCTGCGCAACACTATTTCGTTGCGGCCACTGCGGGTGTGTCGCTGTCAAACAGCTATGGACCTTGAGGACCCTCATCCGCACTATTCGGCGGTCGCGTTTTACCGCACTCCGGGCAGACCCCCGATACATTCCCCGTAAGATCGTAGCCGCATGTTCGGCAACGGGCATTTGCGTTAACAACACCCTTGCCCAGCAGTGCCCTTCCAGCGGCAACGCTGGCCGCTCCGCCAACGGCCAACCAAACTGGTACAAAAACGAAGACTAGGCCTGACGTAGAGGAGACGTGCAAGTACACTGCATCCAGATATGCGAATGACGTAAACGCCAGTGAGGCAACCGCGCAAACACGGCCGAACCACACCCAAGCACGGTCGTTCGCGGACCTCATCGCTCGACCTACAAAAATCCACAGGCCGAGGTACGGGGCGGTGATCCACACGAGCAATGGGGCAGCAATCGCTCCTTTAAACTCATGCCCGGCTGCTTCGAGCGTGGTCGTCACAGAGACGGCAAGGCAGAGGAGCCAGACGACGAGTTCGACTTTTCGAGACCGCCAATTCTGCATTAGTCGATCCGTTTCCATAGCGGTAAGTCACGGCCAGGCCCACTGGCCTTCAACGTCGGCCCGGCACTGAACACGGGTGTCGCCGACGAGTCGAGTATTGAACAGGGCACGTCGATAACCTATAAGGCGGCCACTTGTGCAGCGCTCTTGCGGCGGCCATAAGGTTCTTCTTGGCTGTGCTACGCTGCGACCGAGCACCTTGCGAACGTAATGACGTTCATGGACGTTGGGAAACCGCCGCACTACAACGATCGACATATTGGAATAGGCCGCCTGTTCGGCGACCAACACTCATCAATCCTATCAATGCCCCCTACTGGGGGCTTATGGCATCCGCATCCAGCGTGGCAGCCGCGGCGTTCCAGTTCCCCGCCGGGCTCCCACAATAATACTAGTAGGCACAGGCCAAGATTAATCATGGCGTTGCGTTCCGAAACAGGCCAGTGCCGCTGTGTGTGGGGGCGCTCGTCGATATCGTGTGCTCGTTTCGCGATGTGCTGGTATTGCCAAGGAATCGAGCTAATATCGCCGAGAACACCATTGCTGTCACCTTGCATGGTTCGTCTAGAGAAACGTTGCGATCGATGAGGTAGCAACTCAACGAGCGCGGGGCTCGCGAGATAGTAAGCGCCTTAACGCACACCACGAGTGTGTGTATTGAATAAGCGCGGCTTTATGGCGCACGCGCTCCGTGTATCCACTAGCAGCAAGAAACGCATAAAGGACAACGAGAACATCCGTCACCTCCGCTTGCGTCGGACCTTTGGCCAGTCACCAATGGGGTCGCACGGTTCAGGATATTTGCTAGGGCATGCTCGATTGTAAGCACCCTGCCCGAGCCAGTCTACCGCCGTGTAATAGACGCGCGCCACGTAGAGGCAGTGCCGTCTGTCGAAGATTTCCCAGAAGGCGTACAGATGAAGGCACTCGCTGCGCATCCTGGCGAGGAAGGTTGTGTCGCAATACCCCTTTGAGAACACGTGCTGCCCGCCCCAACACGCTCCATAACAATCGTCGTGGAACTGGCAAGGCCCAGTGAAATCGTGGCCGTAAGGACGGTCGGGGACAATCCAATCGCCCCACCCGCCGGGACCGCACGCGAGCCCGGACGGATCCACATTCGATGCAGGTGCTGACGCCGCATAAGTGTAGAGGCTGGGAGACTCGTCATACTCCGAGGCAGGGGGCAAATCTAGGATCCTGCACAAAGGGTCGCGCTGCATAAACCGCCTCTGTTGCGGCGCATACTGCCGATGCCGGTTCTGGTAGCCGAGCGTCTCCTGATCGAGGACGAGCCCCTGATGCGCAAACGGAAACCGATTCGGACTCGTCCGCCGGGCGGGCTGGCGCTGGACGTCGCTGTCGGTGGGGCTCAGGGCCGCGAAATCGAGGGTGTCCAGCACGTTGATCGTCCCGTTGTCGTCGTAGTCGAAGATCCGGCAGGCGCCCGTGGCCGTGCCGTAGCAGTTGGTCAGCTCGGTGTTGTCCGAGGAATCGGTGTCCCCGTCGCCATCGTAGTCGCCGTTGATCGTCTCGGTGTCGAACGTGGCGATGCCGTAGGGCGTGAGGCGGACACGGTCGAGGACCTTGCCGTCGTAATCGACCGTGGAGATCACGTTCCAATTCGCGTCCTGAAGCACGTACATGGCGCCACGTCCATCCCGCCACCAGCGGACGATCTCATCCACGTACTGCGTGCCGTAGACCGTCTGGGTGACGACGTTCTCGGAGCCGTCGCGGGACTCCAGCATTTGCCACCTGTCATTATAATACGCGTACACGGTGCCGTCCAGCTCTCCTCGGGCGGCCAGCACGGACTTGATCCGCCTGCCCTGGGCGTCGTAGCTGTACTCGGCGATGGTGGTTTCGTCGCCGTCCGCCTTCTGTGTGACCTTCACCAGCCGGTTCCAGGCATCGTACTTTTAGTAATACGACCCGTCGTAGGTGAGATTGCCGTTGTTGTCGTAGGTTGTCGTGAATGCGATGACCTGGGACTCGTCCATGTCCACGTTGAGCTCGTAGACAATGGTGTCACCGGCGTCGCTGATGTCGTCGTCGGCGTTCTCGTCGTAACCGATCTTGATGTTGTCGAACTTCGGTTGGTCGCCGGTGATGGCGAAGCCGCCGTCGGCGATGTTGGGGTCGGTGGTGTTGATCTTCTGGGTGTTGTTAACCCAGACCTTGATCGTCGTTCCGGACACGAGGATGCGGACCGGGATGTCGCCGGTTTCGCTGTGGGTACCGCTGTCGAGGGCGGTGCTTCGTTCTCCCCGCAAGACGCGGTAGAGATTCACGTTGGAGCTGTCCAACTCGATGCGGTAGTGGTTGTTGGGATCGACGTAGCGCACCAGGGCCGCAGAGCTGCCGCTCTGGAGGTTGACGTCGTACTCCACGATGTAGTCGTCATCGTGGAAGTCTTCAAGGATGGCCTCACGGCCCCAGGTGGCGCCCTTCACCTGGATGTAGCCGTCTATGTAGGGGAGCAACTCTCCTTGAACCACGACGTCGGCCGTGGAGACCCAGCGGGGGGCGATGGTGACACGATCACCGCCCTCGATGAGGACGAAGTCATGGAACGTGACTCCGGTCTTGTCTGAGTACATGCCGACGCCGCCCTCGGCGAAAGCGCCGCTCGGTGAGTAGTTGAAGGGGCTGTTGGACTGGTTCACGACCTCGGCCTCCATCCGCTGCTGACGGACGAAGACTTTGACGGTGTAGGCGGTGTCGTCGTTGATTGTAAAGGTGTTGGAGCTGCTGGCGAGCGCCGAGCTCCAGTTTCCGTCGGTGATCTCGTAGAGCTCCAGCTTGCTGGTGTTGCGGTTGATCACGACGGCATGGAAGCTGTCGTCACCGTCGTGCGCGAAGACGGCCCCGGCCTTGTTGGTGGAGGAACTCGACGGGAAAGTGACATCGACCGTGATGGCCCCGCCCGTGTAGATGCCCTCGCTCTGGGCGACGGCGTGGTTGTTGCCGTCCAGGCTGGATACCGTGTAACCGCAATCGCTTTCGTTGGCGATGCCGAAGTCGCCCTGGGCCTCGACCCAGATGCCGGAGGGAATCTTGAGCCCTTGGTCGCAACCGCTGCCGCCGAAGTCGTCGTTGATGGCCTCGGCGGCCCCGCCGGGATTGTCCTTGGTGATCTTGGTGATCTCGTTGGTCTCGTTGGTGGTGTGGTTGATGACGTCCTCGACGGTGTTGCGATCGAAGTCGTCGAGGTTGCCGAGGAGGTCGAGGCCGAAGACACGGCTGACGTCGCTGTTCTCGACCTGGTTGTTGTCGTTGAGGAAGCCGGTCTTGGCGGTGGTGAGCTGGTAGAGATCGTTGTACTGATACTCGTAGGACTGAGTGGCGTGGATCACGTCCTCGCGGTAGGTCCGGTTGCCGTACCGGTCATACCCGTACTCGAACTCGTCAAAGTCCACGGCGCTGCCCGAGAACTCGGTGTGCTTCATATCAACGATGCGGCCAAAACGGTCGAGGCCGTCATAGTCGCCGGCGGTTACATTGTGGTAGAGATCAAGGCGCGTGTCATTGTCGTGCACGCGGCGGACCCACCGGCCGGTGCAAAGCCCTCAGAGCAATCGCCGTGCCGAACAGGATTGAGGGTGTCCCCGGAGTCCTTAGCAAAACAATCGCTGACGCCCTCAAAACCTACGTGACAACCGGGATACTACGGCCGCTACCCGAGTACGCCATTGCAAATGGCTCACGTCTTACTCGGACAAACTGAACATGTGCCCACACTCGGGACAAACACCCGAGATATTTCCGCGCAGATTGTAACCGCATTTGATGCATAAGCCCCGGCGTACTCTGCGGATTCTGCGCCACGGCCCGCTCCACGCCCTATATATGAGAAAAGCAGTCGCAACTCCGAGTGGCACCCATGCTGGCGTTTGAATCGACACGACGCGGAATTTCCATACTTCTCCGCGCGGAAACATTAACCACGATTCGTCGCAAAAGCCGAACCGGGATTTCGGAAAATCACAAAGAAACCAATGCCAGCCCCCGTCGCGGCACTCATGAGCCATGGGCGTGTCAAGTCCATCGACTAGCCGTTCCAAATCCTGAGTCGTCGTCAGATTTAGCGGGCTATTCGCGACTGGCGCGATCCAACGCGCCGTGATCAGTCCATCGAAACTGGCAATCATAGGAACGCCTTGACTGATCGACGGCCCCCGTGCAACCAGTGCCCTGTTTCCCGTTATGAATAGAATCAAGCCGCTCGACACTGCCATAAAGACAGCCACGACAATACTGACGCTTTGCAGGAAGCGTACTAGACGCACTCGCAGGAACGTCCTCTGAGGCAGCCGGTTAGCGTCGCGCAACACTGCTTGCCATTGGTGTCCGCACAAGTTCCTTGCTCCCACTTCGGTGCGTATGTCTCGTTCGGGCGACACCTGATATCTGCGTTACAAGTTTTGCAGCACGTCCACTGCTCGCATGCCGCTTCGTTAGCGGCCGTCAATGCCTTTACAAATGCCACAAGTTTGGAGGTCTCATCGCAGGTCGTAGCACATGCGCAGGCAGTAATTGTCTCGTTGTTACCGAACGTCTCATCGTCCAGGCAATGCCCGTCGTCCGTTTGCATACCGCTTGCATCCCTGTAAAGGACAGGATTGCTGAGAACGTGTTGATACAAGTTCAATCCGTCCGCGTAGTGTTCTCGACGCAGGAACGCGGCGTCAAGAAACGCCAACGGATCGCGTTGAGCGAACAGCCTTAACGACGGCACATACTGCCGATACCGGTTCTGGTAGGTCAGCGTCTCTAGGCCCAAAACAAGCGTACCATAATGCCTTGTTGAGCGGTGCCCGGGGGTG
>CAZNPL010000077.1:0-9427 GCA_964574815.1 uncultured Phycisphaeraceae bacterium | reverse complement strand
TGACCGGCCGCCACCGGAGAAAAAACCCGCACGCAGCCTTGCCGGAAGGACACGATCGTTCGGTGCCGGCCGCCTTTTTCGCTGAGCCGAATGGTGGCTTCTTCGCCGTCACGATGGAAGTCAGTGACCTTGAGCCGGCAGCCGGCACCGAGCCGTGCGCCCGTGTACAGATAGAACTTCAGGATCGCCCGGTCACGGGCTTCGACCAGCGTGTCACCGGCGGGCATACTCATCAATTGGCGCGCACGCGTGGCAGATAGTGCCTTGGTCTCGTGGACGGGGTCATTGCATTCCCGACTGATGAACTGGGCATGTGCCGGGTTTGGTACGGTGATCGGAAGTCGAAGCTCGGCCGCCGTTGCCGCGAGGAACTTGTAGAAGCTCGATAACGACGAGATTCGCCGATTCATCGTCTTGGGCGCGGCTCCGCGGACGATCAGTTTCTCACGGAAGGCCTGGACATCCTTCACCGAAACGGTGTACATCCGCCAAGATTCTTCGGGCCATTGCAAGTGCATGAAGTTGATGAAGCTGGTCACGTCCTGGCGGTACGCACGTTGCGTGTGCGGGCTTCGCCGTCGAGCAACCCAGAGCTCAAATAAGTCGGCGACCGACGCATAGAACTTCTCGACACGACGGCGGACATCCGGCGTCGCATGCCCCAAGAGTGTTGGTGGCATTGCCGAAAACGCGGCATCCATCCGCACCATCGGGCTGACGGCGATGGTCGGCGTATCGTTGCTCATGGGTCATGCCTCCGTGCGCACTCATTCCGGCGTGGACCTCACCGTCGAAATCCTCCGTTTATCCGCGGTTTTTGCGTCTCGGCCCAACGACGCGCTTGATGATAGAACCAGTTATCATAAATCGTGCGGTCGGCGCAAGGGGTTTCGCCGCCGCCCAATTCCCGCACGTCATCGGTCGGTCTTCTCGACTTGGAATTCAGGGAATCAATGTTCTCATGCGTTTCGACACCGAGCCGCGCCGGGCGGTCCGGCTGGATTAGCCTTGTCGAAGGAGCTTCGCATGACGCCGTTGCGCACCCGAATGACCGAGGACATGAAGATGAGGAACCTGTCGCCGCACACACAGCGCGTGTACGTGAGCGTGGTGGCCCGGTTCGCCGCGTTTTTCCAGAAATCGCCCGAAGAACTCGAACCTGAAGACGTCCGTACGTATCTGTTGCATATTGTCAACGAGCGCCGGGCCTCCTGGAGCTTTTACAATCAAACGCTCTGTGCCCTTCGATTCCTCTACCACACGACGCTTGGCCGACCGCACCTACTCGACGGCATCCCGTGCCCCAAGAAGACCAAACGTCTTCCCGTCATCCTCAGTCCTGACGAGGTCCAGCGGTTCTTCAGAGTCATCAAGAATCCCAAACACAGGGCTATCTTCATGACCGCGTACGCGACCGGCCTGCGGGTGTCGGAATTGGTCAATCTCCGTGTCGAAGACATCGACAGCTCGAGGATGCTCATTCGCGTTCGCCAGGGCAAGGGCTTCAAGGACCGCTACGTTAAGCTTGCCGACAAACTGCTCATCGAGCTCCGGGAGTATTGGACCCTTCGCCGCCCAACTACATGGCTCTTCCCCGGCGAACGCCCCGACCGACCAATCCACGCCTCAACCGTCAATCGTCTTTGCAGCGACATCGCCAACCGCGCCGCCTTGGGCAAGCACGTGTCGGTGCACATCTTGCGGCACAGCTTCGCCACCCACTTGCTGGACCACGGCACGGATCTCAGAACCATTCAGGTGCTGCTCGGTCATCGCGCGCTGAGCACAACCGCGATCTACACGCACGTCTCCCAGGCCAAGCTGCAATCCACGCCCAGCCCGCTCGATCTACTTGAGGCGAAGAAGGTGGAAGCGGCAGCGCCATGACCATGTTCGCCCGCGGCGGACTCGAACTGGCCAATGTCATTCGCACGCACACGGCCGATTATCTCGCGCGGTACGATGCGATCACCACCGTCGAACACAAGCGAGTCCTCGGCGCCTTGACGGCATGCCGCACAGCGGTGCTCGGTGGCCATAAGAACCGGTGCGATCACTGCGGCCACGAAGAGATCGCCTACAACTCATGCCGAAACCGGCACTGCCCGAAGTGCCAGGCCGCGGCTCGCCACGATTGGCTTGAAGCGCGGAGCTCAGAACTCCTGCCGGTGCCGTATTACCACGTGGTTTTCACCCTGCCCGACGCGATTGGTTCTCTCGGCCTTCAAAACAAGCGCGTCGTTTACGACATTCTCTTCCGAGCCGCGTCCAGAACGCTGCTTCAGATTGCGGCCGACCCGAAGCACCTTGGTGCGCGGATCGGTTTTCTGGCTGTGTTGCACACGTGGGGCCAGAACCTCATGCAACATCCTCATCTGCATTGCGTCGTGCCCGGCGGCGGGCTTTCGCCAGACGGGTCCCGCTGGATATCGTGTAAAGACGGCTTCTTCCTCCCCGTCCGAGTTCTCAGCAAGGTCTTTCGCGGCAAGTTCATCGCCATGCTGCGCGAGGCGCATCGGTCCGACAAGCTCAAGTTCCACGGTCAAGTTGCCGCGTTGCGCCAGCCCAGGGAGTTTGAGAGGTTGATCCGCGCTGCGGTCCGAACGGATTGGGTCGTCTAATCCTTGGGAACGCAGCAGGAGCAACGTCGGCGTGATTGAAAGCCTGTACAACAAGCTGGCAATCCCGGAGCCGTGCCACCTCGGCAAGCGCGTCTTCAAGAAGCTCTTCCAGGAGAACGCCGTCCTCGGCGTGACCGACAAGAAGGCGTTCCGGGACGACATCGACACTATCCTATGGCAGTACACGCTCAAGCCGAGCACGATTCCGATCCAGGCCCACGAGGACAGTGAGCGGGAGTACCTCGAAGTCGCAGTTCTCGAAGTCAACCTGAAGACGCGGAATCGGACCAGCCGCATCGCGGAGGTCATCCACCGTGCGATCCCGTACCCGCTCGTCGTGGTCTTCGCTCACGAGCGGTCCTGCGTGATGAGCCTCGCGCACAAGCGGTTCAGCCAGGCCGAGCACGGGGCGATCGTGGTCGACGAGTTCTACGCCACCGACTGGATTGACCTTTCTGCGCCAACCGAACCGCAGGCCGCGTTTCTCGACAGCCTCGCGGCGTCGTCGCTGCCGCATACGCACTTCTACGCCTTCTACTCGGCGTTGGTGGACCGGCTGATCGCGCTGGATTGTGCTCGGCTTACCATCGAAGCCGTCGAAGGCGTTGCCAAGCTCAAAGAGGAGCTGAAGCCGGGGATCATGCGCGTCGTCTTCAAAGACGCGGGCTTCAAGGACGACGTGGTCAAGACCAACGCCGTTCAGATCCTCCGCCAAGCGGGCATCGAAGACGTGAAGAGCCTATGAGGGCAGTAGGCGGAATGCAGGAGGCCCAGCCATGAACGAACATGACCCAGTGTTGAAGATACGTTTCGATGGAAGGGCGGTCGGTCCCGGCAAGATTCCGGTGCCGCACTTGTTGATGTTCTTGACGAACTTGAACAAAGCACTTCAGCGGACCGGGCGCGTCCTGATGGGCAGCGCCGAGAGCGTGCAGCGAGGACAGCCGCCGCGAAACATCAAGGAGGAGGTGGCACTCGATCTTGTGCTGTTGACACACGGCAGTCCGGCGGCCGTCCTCGGTTTTGACCGTAAGCAAACCGGATCACGTCTGCCCAATATGGACTTCGGCGTGGATATCCTGGAGAAGGCCGTGCTCGGGTTGGCCGAAGTGCAGGGCACAGGTGAAGCTCTTCCGGAGGGGTACGATAGAGGCGTGCTCATGGCGTGGCGCGACGCCGGCACACTGTTCAGCCGCGGAGTTGAGCGCATCGAACTCACGCTTAGGCCTACCTCCTTCAGGTACTCGCCCGCGCCCGAAAATGATCGACGTTGCCTACCTTGCCTTCAGTGTAAATTGGCTATTCGCATCGACACTGAGTAGCCCAAGCTAGGCTCACCGGAGGTCTCCTCCCGCGACGGCCCCCGTGTTCGCCCGTCACGAAACGCTCATAGAAAAAAATGGTCAGAGTCTTGACACGACCGCAAAGGGCTGTTAGCATGTTAGCGAACGATTAGAAAGGCGAGTATCGCTATGGCCAAGAAGACACCATCTAGAGAAGAGCCCATCGGTGAAGTTCTCCGGACGCGCCGCGTGGAGGTTCTCAAGAACGGGCTCCGGGAAATGGCGAGGATCCTCAGTATCGCGCCGGCCCATCTGACGGACATCGAGAAGGGTCGCCGCACGCCCTCAGAGGACTTACTCAAGAGAATCGCTACGGCGTACGGCATGCCGGAAGCTGACCTGCGATCAGGTTGGCAGCGAGCCGATGCCGTCGTGGCGGAAGTTGCCAACCAGGACGCCACGACTGCCGAGAAGGTTCCTGAGTTCCTGCGTAGCGCACGCAAGCTCACTCCCGAACAGTGGGACCGGGTAATCGGCCAAGCCAAGCGTATGACCGGGGAAAAGAACCGTTGATCACGAGGTGACAGGTGCCCGAGCTGAAACGAGCCAACGTCTTCGAACCTCGCTACGGCAGGCGGCAGATTGAGACTCGTGCCCTGACCTGCCTGGAGCGATGCCGAAAGAAGCTCGCGCTCGACGAGGTGCCGGTACCCATCCCGGTGGAGGAGTGGATCGAAGGACCCCTTGGCATTCGCTTCGGTATTACGGATCTGTCGTACCTTGGTGAGGATGTGCTCGGCGCAGCCTTCGTTAAGGAGCGTGAGATACTCATCGACGAACGCGTCACCCAACACGAAGGTCGTTGCCGCTTCACGTGCGCCCACGAGCTTGGGCACCTCACGCTGCACGCCAAAGACCGAAGCGTGTTCCACGAGACCGAAAACGAAGGCCCCGGATCGCCCGGCAAGTTGGAACGCGAAGCCGATCGCTTTGCCGCAGCCTTCTTGGTCCCTCTACCGTTGCTCGAACGGGAACTCGCGCGCCTCTACGATCAGCACGGCATGGATCGGGCGCGCTGCACGTTGGAACTCATGCAATCGACTCTCGAATCCGAGTGGCTCTGGCGAAAGCGGGTGCTTCCGATGATCACTCGGCGTTTCGAGATTTCGCTTTCTGCGGCCGTTTATCGATGCTGCGAGATTCAACCGCTCATCTCAAACGCCAAACCACTCTTGCGGCAGAGTATGGTCGATCGATTGCTGAGGCCCACAGCGGCAGATGCCAATCTCGATTCCATCGAGATCGTTGACGGAATCCCGAAGCATTGTGACCTGTTCAGCGCGTCAGAGGGAAGTGTTGCCGACGTGCGATGAACAGGTGTTTTTTTGTACTGAGTGTACGCATATTAGCGAACATGCGAAGGAGCTAGCGATGGCAAGTGAACCAGCGAGCAGACCAGCTGCCGAGTTTCGAGCCGGAACCGTCGTTGCCGCGATCTGGACCAAGAACACGACCATCGACGGGCGAAGCACCGCCCAGCACAGCATCCGCGTTCAGAAACGCTACCGGGACGAGAAGTCGGGGGAGTGGAAGACCACGACCTACTTCCGACCCGACGAACTGCCCAAGCTCGGGCTTGTCGTCTCCAGAGCCTACGAGCACCTGATTCTTCGCGAGGTAGATGATTCGAAGCCGGCATCGACGAGTTAGCAACCACGGAGGTTGAGGGGATGCTGCAGTACGATCTTACTGATACGCGTTTCTTCGATGCGGAGTCGCGCGGCACCCTGCCGAACGATGCGGAGATGTTCGTCATCACCGCTGCGCTTCTTCTCTTTCACGACGCCAACTATGCGAGTCTAGCAGAGCGCGAGATCGTCTTCGCCGAGACCGACATCGCCAGCGTCGCGGAGTGCGTCGAGTACAGATTGCCGATGTTTGTTCGCGACGTAGGAGGCGGAAGCCAATTACGCCAGCGCTTACGCGACTTTGTCGGCCTCCGCATCGGCAGCAGCGTTCTCGTCCGCTCGCACGAATCGTCGCATCCAACATGAGCCCCGAAACGAACGGCGGCCGGCGGTCGCCTGGACGATGCCCTGCATGATGGGACTGGAAAACAGAGGCAATGCACTTCCGCCACTGACGCTACCGAAACCAACCACCATCTTGAACCGGAGGGTGACAAATGACCGATCAACCCCACGATCGCCAATCCGACGATTACCGAGCACGCACACAGTTGGAACGCGAAACGGCAGGCGCCGTCCGCCGTACGGGGTGCCAGCTCTCAGGCCTGCCGGACCCATGCACCTCGGCACAGCTGGCGGGGGTTCTTGGCAAATCGCCAAAGACGCTGGTCGATTGGTGTCAAGAACGCGAGTACACAAGCATCCCGTGCTTTCGGCTTGGGAACAGGTGGTATCACCGCGTTCCTGAGTTGATTCGATGGCTCAACGGCATCAAGAGCGGACAGATCGAATTCCGCCGAAGGCCGCGCAACGTCAAACGCCGCCGCGATTCGGAACCTGACTCTCGGTAAATCATGATTCGAAGGGACATCGACAACCACCCTGCCCTTAACGCTCGTGCGAGCGTGTGGCCATCGCGTCCGGTGGTCTTCGGTGATCTTCTGACACCCGTTGAAGCCGCCCAGTACCTGCGCCTCGACGAGACCGGTCGGCACACGCCCGATTCCGCCGTTCGCACGCTCAATTACTGGCGTGATCACGGCGACCTGCGGGCCACGAAGTTTGCCCGCTCCGTCTGGTTTCGCAGGGTGGAACTTGACCGCTTCCTGGAGCGAAAAACCGAGGATTGAACGGATCGCTTTCCCGTGGGTCGTCGCATAGACTGACGCTCGGTCAGTCGTCACGTGATGGCCCAAGGCCCACAGGGCCGGGAGGTCTATCATGGCGACAAGTAGAGTTGGCGTCTTCAGGAAGTGGCATGGCAAAATTCCGACCGACGAGAACGGCAAACCGTTACCCAAGAGTGACTGGCCGCGAAAGCGTCCCTATCGCTGGGCGGTTCGCTGGTTTGGGTCAGGCGGAACACGCTATAGCCGGAGTTTTCAAACCAGAAAGGAGGCCGAACGTTTCGCAGAAGACAGGCAAGCCGAGGTACGTGAGGGCTCGGCCGACGAGCCGAAGCCGGTTACGCTCAAGGAGTTCGAGCGCATGTACGTGAGCCTACGCGGTGACATCACGGCAGGCACGCTCACCGAGCATTGCCGCGCGTTTGCGTTCCTGGCCGAACGCCATGGCAGCCAGCGCCTCATCGGCAAGATTACGTCGCTTGACGCCCGCAAGTTTGTAAGCTGGTACCGCCAGCGTGAGCATCGAGGGCGCACGCCGGCGGCGGCGACCGTCAACAAGCTGATCCGCGAGTGCCGCCGCATCTTTCGCGAGGCCATCGAGTGTTCGCTCATCCGGTCGAACCCGTTCGACGGCATTCGCCAGGAGAAGGTGGGTCAGATCGCTTGGCAGCACATCAACGCCGAGCACTTCCGGGCGTTGATCGGTGCGTGCACGTCGTTGAAATGGCGCGGAATGATCACGCTTGCATATTGTTGCGGCCTTCGTCAGGGCGAGATCCTGAATCTCACGTGGAGCGACGTGGACTTTGAGAGTCAAGTTGTCCGTGTCGTCCGCAAGCGGGCCACCGGCACGACCCAGGCTTGGTGTCCGAAGGACAAGGACATGCGCCTTGTTCCGCTACCCGCCCAGGCAGTGAACGTGCTCACGGAACTCCAGCTTGCGGCCGCCGATGGGCAGCAGTACGTCGTCGTCAACGGCAACGGGCCGGATGCCGGCGACCGCGTGAAGCGTCAGAACATCACCCGTGACTTCCGCGTAATCTGCCGTCGAAGTGGAGTGCCACGTTGTAAGTTTCACGACCTGCGCAAGAGCTACTGCACCAACATCGCCCAAGTGACGCCGCTACACGTCGTGCAGCAGCTCGCCGGGCACGCGGACATCCGCACGACGCAGAAGCACTACCTGCAGGTGCAGCCGGAACTCATTGATGCAGCGCGCCGCGCGGTCGAGGAGGTGTTGAAGTGAACGGGCGAATCCTCACTGACCCACTTTTGACCCACTGGGCCAAAAACGGCGTTTTTCCGGCCGTTTTGAGGTCCCCAACGAAAAAGGCCCAAGCTCGTAAGCTCAGGCCTTTCAATCACTTACAGTTCAAAGCGGGCGAAGGGATTCGAACCCTCGACGTCCAGCTTGGGAAGCTGGCATTCTACCACTGAATTACGCCCGCAACGGCGGCACGACGGTCCATCTCGTCGCGCCCAGGCATATTATCGTCGCATGCGAAACCCGGTCAAGCAGCTTTGCCCGGCAGTTGCGGAGCGATCCCGAGCCGTATACACGGCCAGGTGGCGTCGGCGAGATCGGCTTGCCATCAATGAATGTGCCGGGATAATCGGCCGCTCGCACGGTCGTTCGGGCTTGGTGCGTGTTGTCCTTCGGGCCTTTGATCGCTTCTTGTCTGCGATACTTGTCGGTCGGCGTCGAAACCGTTGCGGAGATGGGATCGGCGGCGGCGGCTGCGCGGCCCGGGACCTGGAAATACGGAAAGGGGGTACGGGCATGTGGCGAAGTGTTGGCGCTGTGGTGGTCGGCTATGTGGTGATGTTCGCGTTCGTATTCGTGAGTCTCTCGATAGCGTACTTGATCCTGGGTACCGATGGTGCGTTCCAGTCGGGAACGTACGAGGTGTCCGTGGCCTGGATCGTGGTGAGCTTCGTGCTGAGCTTCGTGGCGGCGATGCTCGGCGGGTTGGTGAGCGCGGCGATCGGCAAGGGATCGCGCGCTCCGCTGGGATTGGCGGTCCTTGTTCTTGTCCTTGGATTGGCGATGGCCGTCCCGGTCCTGACGGCGCCGGAGCAGGATGCGGCGACGCGAGACGAGGCGGTGGCCACTTTCGAGGCGATGTCGCAGGCGCGGCAACCGGGTTGGGTGGCGGTGCTCACGCCGATCGTCGGCGCGGTCGGCGTGCTCATCGGCGGTAGTCTGCGCGGCCGTACTCGCCGGCCCGAGACGGCAGGCTGACGCGGCGGCTGGGCGTGGTGTGGGGCGCCGCCGAAGTGGGAGCAATTGGCTCGGGTGGGTTGGTCGTCGGACCGGCACAGTACTTCGATAACGCACGGGCGTCGCGCCAGCGCCGGCACAGCATTGAAGTACAGAGCAGGCGCAGGGCGCGTCCGTCGCGCATGTCGTCCGTGCGGACGGGATGAAGAGAGGCACGCGGGCGCAGCGCGGCCTTTGGCCCCAACCAACGCGAGGGACGGAGGGACGAAGGCACGGAGGCACGAAGTGGGTTGCCGGGAACGTGGCGATTTGGGCTGGGGGGCTGGTGGCATCGGGGTCGGTTTGGGTTCGTTTGGACAGAACAGGCACGAAGGCACGTAGGCACGAAGGCACGAAGGGGCGCCGGCCGAGCGTTTGGGTTCGTTTGGCGCTGGCGCTTTGGGGCGGCAGGCGCTTGCGGCTCGGCCGTGCTCGGGGTCCGGTCGCT
>CAZNPL010000076.1:0-10396 GCA_964574815.1 uncultured Phycisphaeraceae bacterium | reverse complement strand
CTCCGGAGGAGGTGGGCCACCCGTTGATTCCCCACCCCTTGCTTCGCAAGGGATGAGGCACCTCGCGAGAAGAGTTGTCAGTGGTCAGAGAAGAGTTGTCAGTGGTCAGTTTTCAGTTGTCAGGAAAAGCTGTCAGCCGTCAGCCGGCGCGCGGTCGGGAATGGGTTGGTGATTTCCCACCCCTTGCTTCGCAAGGGATGGAGCACCTCGCAAGGGATGTGGCTTGCTCTTTTGGGATTATCTGCCTTTGTGCACAATCGATCTGGTACAATGGCGTCGGGGAAACGTGCAGGGGACACTTCGGGGCGCTTTTTTGAGTCTCTTGGTCAAGGACTCGGGGGCGATGCGGCGTGACCGTTTGTTTATGTATAGATGCTTTGTTTGATGTCCGCACAATTGAGGAAGTTCGTCCGAAAAACACTTGACTCGCGGGGGGGGGGCAGTGTGGTAGACTACAGGCCAGTCAGCAGATCCAAGCGCGGATGGATGCCTACTCGCTGCGTAGGTTAGCTATTGTCGAGTGTGGACTTGCGCCCGATGCGGGTGTCGCCTGCGGGGAAGAGTCGGCCAAGCGCTGGATCGGAACGGGGCTACAGAAAGGTGTTCCGGGAGCCGTTGTTCGGCTGCGGCGTCCCGGCCTTGCGATTGGATGGCGGCCTGTCTGCACATCTCGAACGAAGTTTCTCGCAGGTGGAATGCGTCATGCGAGGAGCGGAATTCCGCGCGGCGTTGGGGCGCGGTGGATTGAACGAGGCGAATCAGCGGCGGAGGTTTCGGCGATGCTCCGGTTTAGTGGTGTGGGTGTGAGTGTCAACCGCGGTGGGCTGGGGTGCGGCCCGCGTCCAGGCTGGCGCGAATGGGCGGCATTGCTGGTTCCCTTTGCAGTAGTGGTAGCGCTCGTGCCTGCGCGGGCGGCGTCGGGGCAGTGCAAATGCTGCCCCCCAGAGGACGGCGGCGGCGTGGTCGGGGGCCTGCAAACGACAGGTCCGGGCGGCGTGGTGTTGGTGCGCGTGAAATGGTATAGCCACTTTGGAGAGACCGAGTGCGGGGCGGACATCTTGGCGATGGCGGCCCTGAAGATACCGGGGACAGGTGAGACGCTGGACATGGCCTTCGCGTCAGCGGGGGTGTCGGGATGTTCGGGCGAGGGGGTCGTCCTTCCCCTGAAGGTGCCGTGCGACCTGGACGTGGATAGCTACCCGCAGCTTCGAGTGGAGACGGGACTAGGCCGGACCGACGACCCGTTGGGCTTGTACGTCTGCACCAGCCAAACACTCGATTTGGTCGACACGCCCTGGGCGGTTGCTGGGCCGCTCGAAGCGGCTCCGACGCCCAACGATCGAAGGTTCGTCTGGGAGAACCCGGACCCGCTCTGGTGTCAATTTCGTTGCGAGGCCGAGACGATTGAGTTCGAGATCCCGGTCACGCGGTACGTGGGGATCACGTCCGCCGAGGGGACACTGGCCGAGGCGGAGTGGCTGGTCCAGAACGGGCTGGCCCGTGGGTTCGCGGAGCTGACGATTCAGGCGTGGGACGTGGACGATGGCGAGATCGATGAGGTGAGCATCAATGGAGAGCGGGCGATGCTCCTGACGGGGGAATCCGAACAGTGGGACTTTAATTCGTTCTTGGTCCCGCTGGAGCTGGTCCGCTTTCCGGCGGCGCCGGGGCCGCCGGGTGTGCCGCCCGAACCGGCCATGAACACGGTGACCATCTCGGTGGACACGGGCGAGGGCGGCTACTGCACGGCGGTGGCGTGGGCGTCGCTGAAGATTGCGGTGGCCTCGCCGGTCGTGCTGATCCATGGGAGCGGACAGGGGCCGGACTTCTTTGACAAACACGGAAGCTCGGCCATTCTGAAATGGTATGGGGTGGTTGTCGATCAGACGATTGACCTCCCCAAAGGTAAACGCCCGGATGACCCTCCGATCGAGCAGCCAACCGTTCCCAACAACGCGCAGGAGATAAAGTCTGACCTGCGACGCATCGCTCGGCGGTTTGGTGTGGACTCGGTGCACGTGGTGGCGCACAGCAAGGGCGGCTTGGACGCGCGGGAGTACCTGGCCGAGCACCAGAGCGACAACGATCACATCGTTCGCGTGCTATCGCTAACGACGCTCAGCACGCCGCACAACGGCAGCGTGCTGGCGGATATCAAATCTGCTCGGGAGTACGCCAAGCGCAAGCGGCTGGCGCTGTTTTACGAAGGGTTCGAGGAGTTCGTCGAGTTGGTGAATTCGGTGGTTCCGTACAACACGGGGTATCCGTACCTTGAAACCGTATACGCGTTCGGCTTCAACACGTTCAACGTTCCAAAGCTGGAGACCAGAATGCATCCCAAGACCGAGTCGCAGACCGTTTTCTCGGCCGCGTGCGCCGACGCCGATCGCGACTTGGGAGGCGGCATGAGTGGGCCGCAGTGCGAGGTTTGCGGTCTTGAGAAGGATATGCCCGAGCTGGCCTATTTGCCGGAGTCGGTAAGGATACTGCTCATAAACCCGCTTTACAGAACCCTGATGAAGCACAGTTACATCACGATGAGGAGGCAGTGGTGGAGATCATACAAGCTCGTGGCGGGTCCTCAGACGGGCGCTTTTCCCAACGACACGTTGGTGACAACTACAAGCGGTCTCGGGCACGGAAGCTACGAGAGCCTGATTGCGCCCTCGGGGGGATCGTGGGTAACGCTCGCCGGGCTTTCCACGGGCACGGCGTACTACGGGCGGAATCACTCGACGGTGGCGGATGAGATGATCCCGGAGATCATTATCCCCTGGATCAAGAGTGCGGAGGAGAATCACCTGTGCGGCGATTTGAAACGTACGGGCGAAACGGGTGTTTGCGGATGGTGACGAGGAGCCCCGACTCAGATGAACGGTGATCGATCGCAACCGCGCCGGAGGGGTCGATGGCTGCGGATAGCCGTTGTATGCGCCGTGTGTGCTCTAGGGCTGGCGGTGTATTGGACGTTCGTGCGGCGGAGTCTGCCGCATGCGGTGCGCGCCGAGGCATTCCCCATGACGGCATGGCGTGACCTGCCGCCGTACTACGCGATGTGGGCCCGCTACGAGCGGGCCGAAGGGGGCGACTTCCTGATCAAGCCGGAACTCGACGCCAGCGATGGGGGCACGATCCCCACGATCTACCGATACCTCGCAGACGAGGGGCGGTTCGAGCCCGCGCCTACCGAGGCATGGGACAGATCGGGAGGGTCTCCGGTTCTGTGCCAGTTGCTCAGAGTGAGCAGCAGGTCACCCCGCATCCGTATCGACTACAAGGACCTGCGATTGTTCATCGACGGCAAGGAAGTTGAGACGGCCGCCTGGGCAACGCTGAGGGTGTATCTGAGCCCCAGCGAGGAATTCCTTAGCGTGGTGTCTGCCGCGGGACGGCGTCCGTTCACTCTCTGGCCGGGTTCTAGTTCGGAGCCGGACGGTCCGTACTATCACCAGGTACTCCGTTTGCCTTCGATGGAACAAGTGGGTCCGACCGTACTGATTCCCGACTTGAACAGGCACAGCGTGTGCTGGATGCCCGACGAGCGATTCATCATCAACGGGATCCGCAACGTGGTTGTCATTCCGGTTGAAGAAGGGCCCGAGAAATGAGCACAAAACGAGGATTGGACACGGGTGTCGTAGTTGTGACGGCGCTGCTGATCTTAACGGCATTTAGGCGTTGGGAACAACGTACGGCGAACCGGGGCTCGGCGGACGCTGACGAGGAGCCCCGACTCAGATGAACAGTGACCGATCGCAACCGCGCCGGAGGGGTCGATGGCTGCGGATAGCCGTTGTATGCGCCGTGTGCGTTTTGGGCGTAGCAGTCTACTGGACGTTCGTACGGCGCTGTCCGCCGGACGCGGTGCGCGCCGAGGCATTCCCGACGACCGCATGGCGCGACCTGCCGGGGTATTACGCCATCTACGCTCGCTACGAGCGGCCCGAAGGGGGCGACTTCCTGATCAGGCCGGAAATGGACAACGGCGGTCAAGGCAAAACCTTCACCATCTACCGATACCTCGCTGAAGCCCGCCGGTTCGAACCCGCGCCCTTCGAGAGCTGGGAAAGAGCAGGTGCACCCCAGCGCAGATGTAAAGACCTTGAGGTTAGCAGCAGATCACCGCGCATCCGTATCGACTATAAGGACCTGCGATTGTTCGTCGACGGCAAGGAAATCGAGACGGCTGCCTGGGCGACGCTCAGGGTGTATCTGAGTCCGAGCGAGAAGTTCCTCAGCGTGGTGTCCGCCGCGGGGCGTCGCCCGTTCGCTCTCTGGCCGGGTTCGAGCTCGAAGCCGAGAGGTCCGTATTATCACCAGGTGTTTCGTCTCCCTTCGCTGGAACAAGTGGGTCCGACGGTGTTGATTCCGGATGAGAACAGATACAGCGTCTGCTGGATGCCCGACGAGCGATTCATCATCAACGGGATCCGCAACGTGGTTGTCATCCCGGTTGAGAAAGGGGCCGGAGAATGAGCACAAAACGAGGACCGCACACCGGCGTGGTAGTCTCGACGGCGCTGCTTATCTTAACGGCATTCAGCGTTGGGAACAACGTACGGCGAACCGGGGCTCGGCGGATGGTGACAAGGGGCCAAGGCTCAGATGAACGGTGATCGAGGACAAGTGCGTCGAAGGAAGAGATGGCTGCCGATATGTCTTGTCTGCGTCGTGTGCGTTTTAGGGCTGGCGGTGTATTGGACGTTCGTGCGGCGGAGTCTGCCGCATGCGGTGCGCGCCGAGGCATTCCCCATGACGGCATGGCGTGACCTGCCGCCGTACTACGCGATGTGGGCCCGCTACGAGCGGGCCGAAGGGGGCGACTTCCTGATCAAGCCGGAACTCGACGCCAGCGATGGGGGCACGATCCCCACGATCTACCGATACCTCGCAGACGAGGGGCGGTTCGAGCCCGCGCCTACCGAGGCATGGGACAGATCGGGAGGGTCTCCGGTTCTGTGCCAGTTGCTCAGAGTGAGCAGCAGGTCACCCCGCATCCGTATCGACTACAAGGACCTGCGATTGTTCATCGACGGCAAGGAAGTTGAGACGGCCGCCTGGGCAACGCTGAGGGTGTATCTGAGCCCCAGCGAGGAATTCCTTAGCGTGGTGTCTGCCGCGGGACGGCGTCCGTTCACTCTCTGGCCGGGTTCTAGTTCGGAGCCGGACGGTCCGTACTATCACCAGGTACTCCGTTTGCCTTCGATGGAACAAGTGGGTCCGACCGTACTGATTCCGCAGGAAAACAGATACAGCGTCTGCTGGATGCCTGACGAGCGATTCATCATCAACGGGATCCGCAACGTGGTTGTCATCCCGGTTGAAAAAGGGGCCAATCAATGAACACGAAACAAGGATTAGGCGCCGGCGTGGTGGTCCTGACGGCGCTGGTCATCTTCACGGTATTCAGGGTCGGGAAGTGCGCGCTGCCAGACGGGCGGGTCGGGCTGCTGAGCCTGCAGCATGAGCTGTTGCGTTTGGCACCAGGCGAGACATCGGCGCAGGCTCCGTTCGAGATTGATGGGGAAAGCCAGGTCGATGTCCACGTTCAGACGACGATGCAGGGGCTGGCGATCTGGATCGAGGCCCCAGGCGGTCAGATCATCGACGGCGACACTGTGGCAGGGTACGGGGGAACATTGCTGGAAGTCCAGGGAGCGCTGGAGCCGTCGGGCTTCTTGCCGGGTCTCTTGATTGAGGGCCGTGGATACCACTACGCGTATTCTTTCCCCCTTGCAGCGCCCCTGTCGCCGGGGACGTACACGGTTCACGCCGAGGCGGACCCGGGCCTTACAGAGGAAGTGCCCGTCATCATCTCGGTAACGACCGAGAGCCCCGTGCGGGTGGCCCTGGTGGTGGGCCCCTTCCACGCGCGGCTCGGGTCGCCGGTCACCCTGACCGCATCCGTGTTCGACGCGACGACGGCAGTGAGCGGGGCGACGGTCGAAGTGACCGTGCTGCGCCCGGTGGGCGACCCGGTCACCGTCACACTGGTCGATGACGGCGTGCCACCGGACTTCGAGGCTGGCGACGGACTGTACAGCGGGACATTCACACCTTCGGATGTCGGTGAGCACAACGCGGTTGCCGATGTGTCGGGTGTTACGTCGCAGGGGGCGGCGTTCGTGCGCACCGCGGGCACGCTCTTTGAGGGCATCGCCGGCGTGGCACAACTGACGGGGGCCCTGAGAGATTTCGCGGAGGACGAGCCGCCGGGGGACGGGTACGTCGACCGGATTGTCGTTGAGGCTCAAGCGGATGTGTTTCAACCCGGTTCGTACGGATTGACGGTGATTCTCAAGAGGGCCGACGGGCGCAGCTACCTTGGACAAAACCGGGCGGTTCTTGGCGTCGGCAACGGGCAGTGGATGCGCGCCGAGTTCCCCGCGAAGCGGTTTTGGAAGGACTGCATCAGCGGGCAGTACACGATTACGTTGGTGGAGCTGGTGGAGTTCACCGACCACGGGGCGATTCCGCTTGACCGAATCGTGCAGGAGTCGCTAACGCAAGTCTCGTACGTCTGCGAGGATTTCCATCGCCGGCCCATCGAGCTGACTAAACGCAATTGTATCAGCGCGACGGCGGAAACGCTCACGATCGATCTGGGCGTTCGCGTCACGACGGCGGGGAGCTACCACTATTCGGGCAGCCTTCGGGTATGCACGCGCCACGCCGCGGCCGTCTCCGGGGATCAGACTCTGAGCGCGGACGCCAACGGCGAGACGCTGACGCTGACGTTCGACGCGTCCCTGTTGGGTTTACTGGGCGTCGATGGTCCTTATGAGCTGATCGACCTCACGCTCCGAGATATGGAGGCGTCCCTGTCGACGTCGTACGTGCTGGACACGCCGGCGTATGACGCAAGGCTGTTTACGGGCTATCAGCCGCCGAGCGACTGCAATCACAACGGCGTGTTGGACGTCTGCGAGTTTCAGAACGCCTCGCCGTCAGACTGCAACGGGAACGGCCTCTCCGACGCCTGTGAGTTTGCCGCGGGAGTCGCCGCCGACTGCACAGGCAACGGAAAGCCGGATGACTGCGAGATCGACGAGTGCAATGGCCATTACCGGTGCGATGATTGTCAGCCCAACGGTGTGCCGGACTGGTGTGAGGTGCGAAGCGGAGCGTCGATCGACTGCAACGGGAACTTCGTGCCGGATGAATGCGAACCGGACTGCAACAACAACGGCGTGGCCGATGCGTGCGACATCGCGGCCGGCACGAGTCAGGACGGTGACCGCGACCGCATTCCGGACGAGTGCGAGGGGAACTGCTGTGTGAAGCACGGCACGCCGGGCTGCAACGATCCGGTCTGCGTGGAGGCGGTATGCGCCGACTCGTTCGGGTGGCACTGCTGCTGGACCGCCTGGGACGACGCGGGCCCCGTCGAGGATCCGGACCCGCTCTACTCTTGTGCCAACCAGGCGGCCGAGCAGTGCGCCTGCGGCGATGCGACACCGACGTGTTGCGTGACGCACGCACCGGGTTCGTCTGGTTGCGACGATGCGGCGTGCCGTGACACGGTGTGCAACGTTCTTGGCGAAGGCGAGTGCTGCACGGAGTTCTGGAGTTCCGCGTGCGTCGAGTTGGCGATCGAGCACTGCTCGTTGGGCTGCTGCAACCAGGACGCGGATTGTAAGGAGGTTTCACTATGCGACTATTGCGACTTGAATACGGGCCAGTGCGCCACTCGTCCGACGGACTGCGACGATCAGAACATCTGCACGAGCGACTCATGTGACCCGGCGACGGGGTGCGTGCACACGCCCGCTCCGGGTGCCTGCGACGACGGGAACGCCTGCACGCAGGACGATCAGTGTAACAACGGGCAGTGCTCGGGGACGCCCCTGCCTGACTGCACGGCGTGCGCCGTCGATGCGGACTGCGACGACATCGACACCTGCACGACCGATCGATGCGAGGATGGCGTCTGCTCGTATGTCAGCCAGGCCGATGGCCAAAGCTGTGACGATTTCGACGTATGTACCGTCGATGAATCCTGCCAGGCCGGGCGATGCGTCGGCACGGCCGTGCCCGGCTGCGTCAACTGTGAAAACGACAGCCAGTGCGACGATGGGCTCTCGTGTACTCAGGATGTCTGCGTGGAGGGGGCGTGCGTCAACAAGCTTCCGACCACGGCCGCGCCCGTGCTGGACGGTGTGTACGATCTCGGAGGGGAGCCTCACGGGGTTGCGATGGGGAACCTCGACGACGCCTACGGACTTGACCTGGCCGTCACGGAACAAACAGCTAACGCCGTGTCGGTCTTTCTCGAAAACGGCGACGGCACGTTCACGCTCAGTGCGTCGTACCCGGTCGATCCAAGCCCCTCTGGCGTGGCATTGGGTGATCTCGACGGCGACGCCGACTTGGATCTGGTGGTGGCGAGCAGGGACGGCGACAGTGTCTCCGTACTGTTGAACAATGGCGCCGGTGTGTTCGGCACGCCGGAGATGTACTCTGTGGGAAGCAACCCCCAAGGGGTGGCCATAGGACGCCTCAACAACGATGCACATCCGGACATAGCCGTGGCGAATCAGGGCAGCAGTGATCTTTCCATCCTCTACAATGACGGAGGCGGCTCGTTCCTGGCGAGCATTCAAATCGGGCTTATGGCCGGGCCCTCCCACGTCACGATCGCTGATCTCGATCGGAAGAACGGGAACGACGTTATCGTCTCTATGCCTTCGATAGATTATATCGCAGGCTTGTACAACGATTGTTACGGCTCGTTTGCGCCGCCGTCGTACCGCTCCGCGAGCCGTGCCCGCTCGACCGCGGTGGGCGACCTCGACGGTCGCCATGAGTTAGACATCGTGATCGCGTGTGTGGAGGACGCCAGCGTCACTGTTCTTTTCGGCGATGGCCAGGGTGGATGGGAGCCAGTCGATTACTACCTGGGAGGTTACGCGGTGTCCGTGACAATCGGGGATTTCGACGGTGACGGGGATCAGGACATAGGTGCGACATTGGGCGGCGACCGGATCGTGATCGGTTATAACTCGTACGGGGAGTTCCCCATGCCGTGGACCGAACTCGAGGTTATGGAGAATCCAACGTCCCTCGGGTCGGGCGACGTTGACGGCAACGGCGCGGCAGATCTTGCGGTTGTGAGCGGGAGCACGCGAGCATTGTCGATGGTTCGCTCGACGATAGCGACGCACTGCGCCATCGCAGGCGTCTGCGTTGAGGCGGGCAGCGCGAACCCTGGCGACCCTTGCGAAGCGTGTAACCCGTTGCGCTCGCTGTCGCAGTGGACGCCGGTCCCGAGCGGCGTGTACGTAGCCGGCTGCGCGGATGATACGGGAACAAATCCACAGTGGTACTGTACTTTCGATCAGTGCGTGGACGGCTCGTGTGCGAATACGCCATGGCTTTACGGTGACGTGAACCACGATGATGTTTTGAGCCTGTTTGACATCCTGTGCATACTTGAGGGGATTGGGAGAGATTTTACCTCCTGCACGTTTTTGGACGACGACATTGAGCCGTGCGGAGGCAACGCTACGCTCAATCTGTTCGACGTATTCGCCGTGCTGGACGCGATTGGGGGAAGCGATCCATGTTGCGGTAGAGGCGCAACGGGCGGTGGCGGGATGGCACCGCTGAGCGTGACCTCGATCGATGTGAAGATGGGAGAGGGAGTGACGACGATCATATCGGCGGGATCGCAGGTCGAGATTCGGGCCTATGGCGACGAGTACGTCGATCTGCGCGGGTTCGAGATTCAGGTTCAAGTGACCGGCGGGACGGGCGGCACGCTGACGCTGGAGAACATCTATATCGACGATCAGCGGGCGGACTTCGCCTTCTATGGGCAAGGTTTCTTCGAGGCGTCGAACGTGGAGGATGCCCGAGCGGTCTGCGCGATGTCGTCCGGCGGCGTGAGCTCGAGCGAGGACAAGTACCTGGGGACGTTTGTGTTCCGGGCGTCACAGGACGCGAGCGGGACGTTCACGGTGTCTGCTATACCCGGCGACGGCGTTAATGGGACGCTGGCGGGGGACTCGGCCGGTGAGGGGATGACGGTGAACATCGTGCAGGATGCGAGCGTGCGGATTCAAAGCTGGTAGGGAAGAGCCGTCAGCGAGACGAGTTGTCAGTGGTCAGTAAGGAGCCATCAGCCGAGCCGACGAGTCGGCTTGAAAGGGGAGAGTAGAACAGTTGAGCGGGTGATCAACTGTCAAGCCGGCGCTTGCGCGGTCGATTCCCCCCTCTTGCTTCGCGAGGAACGCAGCACCCGGCGTTTGGCGCGCGTGCGTCCCTCATACACGTTTTTTTCCGCGCGCACCGGCAAGCGTGCAAGATCGCTGCATGGGTGTCGCGGTGTTGATCCGGCCAGCCGTGTCCTTCCGGCAAGGCTGCGTGCGGGTTTTTTCTCCGGTGGCGGCCGGTC
>CAZNPL010000075.1:0-11350 GCA_964574815.1 uncultured Phycisphaeraceae bacterium | reverse complement strand
CGCACCCCCGGGCACCGCTCAACAAGGCATTATGGTACGCTTGTTTTGGGTCTAGCACGCCGTCAACATAGAGACTCTGAATTCCTGTCGTTGCATCGAGTGTACCCACCACGGTATGCCACTCGCCATCGCGATCAATCTCGGCTTCGAGTCTGGGCGTAGAAACGTTGCCGTATACCTGGAAATCAACAAAACAGTCCTGTTGCACACCAAGGAAATACCCGCTGCCCGTGCCAGATTTATGGTTCCCTGCAACAACCGTGTCATCGTTGAAATCGTTCCCAAACAGCCTAATTCGCGTCATAAGGGTAAGACCGGCGGAGAAGTCCCAGTTGATGGCCATTGGAATTTCGATGTAATCATCATCACCATCAAAGCGAAGTGCGAAGCCTGAGAAACCTATTATCCATTCAGGCCCGCCCTCGATGTCTCCGTGTTTATTGTTGCCGGAAGTATCATGCACTACGTTTCCCTCGCCTTCATCGAACCTCCATTCGCCCAGAAGTGTGGCACCCGATGCGTGGGTGGTGGGTATTGCGCCGATCTCAACGCCACTCGTGCCAGCCACGCCGATGGTGTTGTGGGCGAGGTAGTACGAGCCCGGTTCGGTGATTTTGAAGAGCGAGTCGGCGTCGCCGGGCGTTGTCGTATCGCTGATCTCCGTTCGAGGACCAAATCGACCCGCAGGTTCAATCGGCCCGATTGGTGGGTCAAGGTCGCCAGCGCAGACTCGAAGTGCGTTGATACAGAGGGCAATCCCCAGGGCCAACATAGTACTCAACTTGAAGAGCGTCATTTTGCAGCCTCCTTCTTCCTCATCCCGAAATCCTCTGCCGCACGCCAATCGTTCAATGCCCGCCGGATCGCCGAGCGGTCCGTTTCGGTTGCTCCCGGCAAGTGCTGGATGATGGCATCCACGATGCGTTCAGTAGCCTTGCGGTCGCGCATGACCCAATCACCGAGCAGTCGCCCGTGATCGCTGTCTCTGTCGACACCGGGTGCTACGGTCAGGCCAAGGTCCTGGTCGAACAGCAACCGCTCGTATCGCAATTCGAGTCTGATTTTGCCGGAGACGGACTTTTGCTCGCGGAGGGCTTGCTTCACCTGCTCGTCAGCCAACACCTGTCTAACCCAATCAGGCATGCCTGCGATCGAATCGCCCGGGCGGGCCGTTGAGGTGCCTCCTCCTCGCAACGTGGCGTCGTCGGGGCGGAGGTAGGCAAACCGGGCGAAGACGGCCACAGGGGCCTCATACGACGGCTCGGGCCACAAGGCGAAGACCAGTGCGATCGACGCGGCCAGGGCCAGAAAACCTGCGGCCCAGCGCACCGGTCGGCGTACCTGGACGCCCAGCACCCGCAGGCCGCGTAGTCGGGCCAACTCCCGGCGGATCAGGTCCAACCGTTTGCGGCAACGTGGGCAGGCGGCCACGTGGTCCGCGTGTTCGTCGAGATGGCGTCCTTCCGTGACGTGATAGAACAGGACCGACAGCTCGGGGCAGTCTTTTCCGAGTTCGCCGGCCCGCTCGGCCGCGGCCCACTTTTTGAGCAGATCATCCATATTCGGTTCTTGAGGCATATTCTCGCTCCGCGAGAGAGCCATCGGCATCGTGCCGTCAGCCATCCGTATCGGCGCGCCGGCGCCAGCCTTCAGCAGCCCGCGCGCCGGTCGCTCAACATGCCCACGCAAGCGTGGGCATGCCACCCGCTCGCCATGAGGCGGCGATCACTCAGCCCCGAAGGGGCGGCGGACTCTCTGGCAATAGCACATCCTCGTTGTCCTCCGTCGCCCCGCTGGGGCTTGCCTGTTCCGGGCGCCGCAATCCCAGGGCTGACGCCCTGGGCTATCGTCCGCCGCCCCTTGCGGGGCTGACCTGTCGCTGGCGCTCCGGGCTCCGATTGACCTGTCGCTCGCGCTCCAGGCTCCGATTGACCTGTCGCTCGCGCTCCAGGCTCTGATTGTCCTGTCGCTGGCGCTCCAGGCTCTGAGGGGCGCCGACGCGCTCGAACAGACGCGCTTACACAAGTACGACTGCCGAGGGCCACCGTATTTCGCTAGAAAATCAGTTTCTTTTTCAGGCAACGTGCCAGCCGCTCGCGCGCCCGCTTCAGCCGGGCCGTCAAGCCGGCCGGGGATGTGTTCAGGCCCAACAACTCAGACGCGGCTTTCTGGGTGAGTCCGTCGACATGATGGTAAATGACCAAGGCGCGGTCCTCGGCTGGTATGGTGCGCAGGCAACCCCGAACGGCCCGCACTGTTTCAGCTTCGATGGCTTCCGAGCCGGGGTTCCCCGGCGGCGGTCTCTCCGGTGGCTCCGACTGCCGTCGGAGGCGGCGCCGCGCGTCCCGCTGCAGATTTTGGGCGGTCTTTCGCAGCAACGGTATGAAGCCCTTGCGGGCCGGTGGCCGGCGGACGAGCAATCGAACGAAGGCGGCCTCGGCAATCTCGTCGGCCAGCTCAGGGTCGCAACCCTTGAGCCTACAGAAGTCGATCAGGGGACGGCGCAGGCCACGATAAAGGCGGTCCAGCGCGTCTCGTGCCGCCGGCTGCTCGCCAGCACAGAACTCCCCCCAAAGCCGAGTCGCTTCGTCCTCGGACAAGCCCGTCGGCGAATCCTCACTTTGCGCATCGCTATCGTGTCGCCTGGGCATCCGGTCTCGCCCTCCTGATCCGGATTGGGACCTGAAAGAACCTTAACAGGCACGATACAGATCGCAAAGGCCTCGCGGACGGACGATCGTCTGAACCTCGAACCCCGAAAGGCGTGGCAGGCTGAGCAATGTAGCCCCGCGTGCAGCGAGTATGTGTTTAGCGAGGGTGCCATGGGCAAGCGGAGCCACCACCGGCGGCGGAGCTTGTGCGTGCCGATTCGTCCGCTCTGCGCCGGCCCGCCTTGCCCATGGCACGCTGCTCCTTAACATCGACCCGTGGCCAGCAAGCAGGAGCGGCCCGACAACTGTCAAGAAGGTAGGGGGCTTCCCCCTGGAGGGTCGTGCAGACCCCGGCTTCCGTTGCGCTTCAGCCGGGGCTAAGTTCCCGCTGCGCCCCGGTCGGGGCTGGTTTTGAGCCGGGTCCGCCCATTCGCCACCTAACTGAGAATGCGCTCATCGACGCTGATCCCGCACATTCGGCTGTTGAGTCGCGTCGGGGGGCGGCTAGAATTGCCGGACTTTTATGGGGCGAGGGTTTTGCTTGCGGATGGGCGGGCTCGGGTCCGATTTAGGGCATCAAGAGGTTGGTGATGGGAACGCTACGGTACCTGGTGACGGCGGCTTTACCCTACTCGAACGGGCGGCTGCATGTCGGACATATTGCGGGGGCGTACCTGCCGGCCGACATCTACGTCCGGTACCTGCGGGCCAAGGGCGCCGAGGTCCGGTTCATCTGCGGGAGCGACGACAACGGGGTGGCGGCCCTGAAGACCGCCCGGGAGCAGGGGATTCGCGTCGAGGAGCTGACGGCCCACTTCAACCAGTCGCAGCAGAGGAGTTTCGAGGGGCTGGGCATCGAATTCGACGTTTACGGGGGGACGCACCAGCCGGAGTACGTCGAGCTGCACGAGCGGATCAGCCAGGACTTCTTCCTGAAGATCAACGAGAAGGGCTATTTCACCAAGCAGCGGACGAAGCAGCTCTACGACGCGCAGGCCGGGCAGTTTCTGCCGGACCGCTACGTGAAGGGGACGTGCCCGCATTGCCGCAGTCCGAATGCTCACGGGGACCAGTGCGAAGCGTGCGGCCGGAGCCTCGACGCGCTCGATCTGATCGAGCCGGTCAGTCTGATGACTGATTCCAAGCCGGAGACGCGCGACACGGTCCACTGGTACCTGCAGCTCGGGCAGCTCGAGGACAAGCTGCGGTGGTGGCTTGACGGCAAGCGGGCGACGTGGCGGCCGACGGTGATCAACTTCTGTCTGGGGCAGATGACGCCGGCGATTGAGGCTCAGTTCGCCTCGAATGAGCAGATGGCCGAGATTCACGCCCGCATGCCAAAGCATGACCACGAGATCGTGCGGGGGCAGGAGGAGCCGGCCCGCCTGACATTTGAGACGCGCGATGCGTGCGAGGCCGGGGCGGCGATTCTGCGCGAGGCCGGGGTGCCGTTCGAGAAGAAGGGCGGCTTGCCGGAGCGGGCGATGACGCGCGACCTGTCGTGGGGTGTGCCGGTGCCGCTGGACGACCCGGACGCGGCCGGCAAGGTGCTCTACGTGTGGTTCGACGCTCCGATCGGGTACGTTTCGTTTACTGCCAAGATGTGCGAGCGTCTGGGTGAGGGCTGGGAGGGCTACGAGCGCTGGTGGAAGTCTCCGGAGTGCGAGATTGTCCATTTCATCGGCGAGGACAACACGGTGTTTCACGCGTTGACCTGGCCGGCGATGCTGCTGGCGACGCACGACAGCGACTCGATCCAGGGCGAAGAGGGGGAGTACCAGCTTCCGGCGCACGTGGTGGCCAATGCGTTCTTGAACATTCGATTTCCCGGCAAGGAGGAGGAGAAGATCAGCAAGAGCCGCGGGACGGCGATCTGGATCGAGGATTATCTGAAGTCGTTCGATCCGGATCCGCTGCGGTATTATCTGACGGCGATTGCGCCGGAGGCGCAGCGGACGGCGTACGACGTCGATGACTTTATCTCGCGCAACAACGGCGAGCTGGTCAACGCGCTGGGGAACTTCGTCAACCGGTCGATGACGTTCGCGCACAAGTATTTCGACGGGAAGGTGCCGGCGGCGGGTACGCGCGAGCCGGTGGATCACGATCAGTTGGAGCGGTGCCGGACGGCGGCGGCGGAGATCGGCGAGGAGCTGGAGCGCTTTCGCTTCAAGTCGGCGCTGGGCAAGCTGATGCAACTGGCTCGCGATTCGAACGGTTACTTCGACACGACGGCGCCGTTCCGCACGCGGAAGACCGATATGGACGCCTGCGGCCGGGCGATCAACGTTTGTCTTCAGACGGTCAAGTCGCTGGCAGCGCTGATGGGGCCGTTCCTGCCGCACAGTGCGGCCAAATGCCGGGAGATGCTGCAACTGGAGGAGTCGGAGTTGATGTGGGAGAAGGTCGGGGTGGATTTGCCGGAGGGGGCCTCGCTGGGAGAGGCTCGGATCCTGTTTACCAAGCTGGATCCGAAGGAAGTCTTCACGGAGTGAGCGCGTCGATGGGCCGGGAAGAGCAAACGCACCGCACCGCGATCGACGTGATGCACGGACATTTCTCGTGCCGGCGGTTCTCGCCGGAGCCGGTCAACGACGATTTACTTGAAACGCTGATCGAGGCCGGCACGCGGGCGTCGACGTCGAGCAACATGCAGGCGTACACGGTCATTTCGATCACCGATCCGTCGCTGAAGCTGCACATGGCGAAGCTGTGTGCGGATCAGAGACAGATTCACGAGTCGGCCGTGTTTCTGGCGTTCTGTGCGGATCTCTATCGGCTGAAGCTGTGCGCCGAGATGCACGGGGTCGAGGATTTCGACCTGGGGATCACCGAGGCGCTGGTGATGTCCGTGGTGGACACGGCGCTGGTGATGGAGAACGTGGCCGTGGCGGCCGAGTCGGTGGGGCTGGGCGTGTGCATGATCGGGGCGCTGCGGAACGAGCCGTTCGAGGTTCGGGAGGCGTTGTTTCTGCCGAAGCACGTGTTTCCGGTGGCGGGGATGTGCATCGGCTGGCCGGCGAAGCAGCACGAGCCCAAGCCGCGGCTTCCGCTGGACGCGGTGTGGCATCGGGACCGATACCGGAGTGACCAGGAGCTGCACGCTCTGATCGAGGCGTACGACGGCATTCTGGCTGCGTTTTATGAAACGCTTGGCGTGCGACCGGAGGATCCTCGCTGGAGTTCGATCATGGCTCAGCGGCTGGCGATCTTTCGGAAGCGGATGGACGTCGGCCGGCTGCTGCGCGAGCAGGGTTTTGATACGCAGGTGGAGTGAGTTCGGCCGGGCGTTTTTGGAAGGACGTTTCGAGCGAAGGGCATACGGGCGAGTGCGCGAAGAGCACGGGAGGATCCGCCTGAGGCGGACCAGTGGCACCCGGTGTTCCTTCCGTTCGGCGGCGGCACCCTTTTCAGCACGCTGAACACGTCCAAGTCGGCAGTGGCATCCGGATTCGACGGGTGCCTGTACTGCGACCGGTCTTGCCAGGGCATTGAACGCGCAATTGTTGTGACTGGTGGCGGGAGGGGGTAGCATTTTGGGATGCCTCCCAGGACTTCGCTTATTACGCATTACTACCCGGAATTTCTCGAACAGCTTTATCTGAAGACACCTTCCCTGGGGGAACTGGAGTACACCGAGCAGCGGCGGCGCCTCGAAGGGGCGGGTTTCGGTGCGACGGATGCTTATGCCGACGGTCTCGGGCGGCTGGGGTGTGAGACCGACGTCGTTATCGTCAACGCTGACCGGCTTCAGCGTACCTGGGCCCGGCAGCATGGTCTGGCGCCGGAGGGAGACATACACGATCAGCGGCGGCAGATCGTGATGGCTCAGGTCGAGGCCTTCGCCCCGGATGTGGCGTACGTGTTCGAGTGGTCGCCGCTGGGGGATGCGTTCCTGTCCGAGCTGAAGTCCCGGGTCCGGCTGCTGGCCGGGCAGATCGCTTCTCCCTTGCGTCCGGATCGGTCGTTTGACGCCTACGATCTGATGATCAGTTCTTTCCCGCCGATTGTGGATCACTTCCGGCGGCGCGGGATTGCGTCGGAGCTGCTGCGGCTGGGGTTCGACGAGCGCATTCTGAGACGCGTGCCGCCGCAGCCTGCTCGTTATGATGTCACCTTCATTGGCGGGTTTGCTCCCTCGCATCCCGATCGGATGGAATGGCTCGAACGGTTGTTGCAGGGCGTCAATATCGACATCTTCGGGTACGGCGAAGAGCGCGTGCCGGAGGACTCTCCGATCCGCGATCATCACCATGGGCCGGTGTGGGGGTTGCGGATGTTCGAGACGCTGGCCTCTTCGCGTATCACGCTGAACCGTCATGCGGTCATTCAGGTCGACGCCGACGAGCCGCCCGACGTGGCCAACAACATGCGGCTGTACGAGGCCACCGGGATGGGCACGTGCCTGATCACTGACGCGAAGTCCAACCTGCACGAGATGTTCGAGCCGGACCGCGAGGTGGTCACGTACCGCAATGAGGACGAGTGTATCGAGAAGATTCGCCACTACCTGGTCCACGAGTCGCAGCGGTCCGCGATCGCACGGGCCGGGCAGCGGCGGACCCTCAACGAGCATACCTATACGGTCCGCATGCGCGAGCTGCTGGCCATCCTGGCCGACCGGCTTGATTAACGCCGTCGCGCCCCTGGGCCGTAATGCTCGGGTTTCAGGCGGGCGGCCTCGGCGCGGGCGCGGCGGGCTTCGTCATATCGGCCCAACCGATGGAGGGCGTTGCTGAGATTGTAATAGACCTTGGCGTCGTCGGGTTGAATCTCGAGGGCGACGCGGTAGTGCTCGACGGCCTCGGTGAGACGCCCCATGGCGGCGAGCACGTTGGCCAGATTGCTGCGGGCCTCGACCGATTCCGGTTCGAGGCGCAGAGCCTCACGGCATTGTTCGAGGGCCTGGTCGTAGTTGCCCAACATGCCCAGGGCGATGCACCAGTTGGCGTGGGCCTTGGCGTAGTCGGGCTTGAGTTGGGTGCTCTGGCGGAAGTGGGGGATGGCTTCACGCGGTTTGCCCTGGCCCAGCAAGACGCCGCCCAGGTTGGTGTGGGCCATCCAGGCGTCGGGGTTTCTGTTGAGCGTGGTTCGCCAGAGCGTTTCGCGGTCCTGGTAGGTTTGCGTCTGCCGCCAGGTCAATGAAGCGAGAACCAGCAGCACGGCGCCCAGGCAGATCGCGGCGGTAATGCGGACAGGCCGATTTGACCGCCAAACCAGCGAGCGAACCGTGGCAATCATCAGGCCGATGACTCCGATGCTGGCGAGGTACTGAAAGTGGTCCTGGACGAACGCATAGCGCATGAAATAGACGTGAAAGAAGCCAAGGGCCGGAAACAGCGTGACAACAAAGTACAGTACTGCCACCAGCGGCCCGCGGCCAAGGCGGCGGCGCAGGAGCCACAACGCGCATAGCACCCCGACTGCGCCCGCGGGATAGAGGTATTGCGTCCAGGCGCCGGCGTCGATGTTCCATTGTGGGTAGATGAACATCAGGGGATGGGGCCAGACGAGCTTGCCAGCGTAGAACCACAAGGCGCGTCCGGCGATCAGGCAGCGCTCGATCGGTGAATAGCCCCATTCCGCGCCGACGGCGCCGACGTGGTGACGCTCCATCCAGACCGACAGGAGTCCCAGGGCCAGACCGAAGAGAAAGAACGGCACGAGCTCGACCAGCGTGCGTCGGTCGAACGGCCGGCGCTTCCACCAGAGTACGAGCACGAGAACGACCGGCAGTGAACACGCCACGCTCTTGCTCAGCAAGGCCAGAACGTACAGCACCAGGGAGGCCGCGTAATATCGTTGCGAACGGCCGTCGGAAGCGGCGTCGCGCCCGATCGGCGCGTGGTGGAAATAGGCCAGCGCCGAACCCAGGTAGAAGAACGTGGACAGCACGTTCTTGCGCTCGGTGATCCATGCGACGGACTCTACGTGAACCGGGTTCACGGCGAAGATCGCGGCAATCGCCCAGGCGGCCGGCACCTGAAGAAGCCGCAGGACGCGCCACAGCAGCAGGGCATTGGCCGCGTGCAGAAGAATGTTGACCACGTGGTAGCCGACCGGGTCGAGACCCCACAGCTGATACTCCACCCAGAACGTCGTGTGCACCATGGGAAAGTACTGGTGCGGGATAGCGCCCAGTTCGAACCAGATGCGGCTCAGGCCCTCCAGATCGCGAAGCGTTTCGTTCTGCTCCACGTAAACGTCGTCGTCCCAGACGAATCCGCACTCCGCTGCGGGCAGATATGCGACCACCGTGATCACCATGAGCGACAGGCCCGCTGCCCAAGCCGCTGCGCTGCCCGCGCGTCGCGATTGGGGCGCCCGCCGGCGAATCGACTTGCGTTCGGCGGTTTTTGGCTTTCTGCGATGGCCCATTGCACCAGTTCTCAAGGCCTGTCGGGAACCACGCGTTTCGTCGTTCGGGGTGAGAATAAGCTGCGGCCGGCAGTGATGCCACACGCCGTTGAATCGACGTCGCGCACGGCCCGGACCACTACCGGGAGGAGGCGGTCAGCGGCGCGCGTCGCTTCCCGGCCGGGCGATCGACTCGTTGAGAATCGCCCGCGCTTCATCGCCCCGGCCGACCGCCTGAAGAGCGTCGGCCAGTCGTTGTCGAATCTCAGCGTCTGCTGGATTCAAACGGAGCGCCTCACGGAAGTGGTGGATTGCCTCCTCACGCCGGTCATCCAGCCACAGAGCAGCGCCCAGGTTGAAGTGCGCCTCAGGTGCGCGAGGCCTGATCAACATCGCCCGGCGCAGGTGCCGGACGGCTTGGGCTACCTGCCTTCTCGATCCGTACGCCGCTCCCAGGTTCATGTGGATGTCGAAATCGTCGGGACGGATGCGGAGCGCCTCTTTGTAGTGCAGAATCGCTTCGGGCACGCGCTTGTCCGATACGAGGGCATTGGCCAGGTTCTTCCGAAACAAGAATGACTTGGGATCAATCTCCACGGCGCGCTCGTATACCGTGATGGCCTGTTTGTAGTCGCCCGCGGCGTACAACGTGTTTCCCATGTTGTTGATGACCTCCGGGTACTCCGGCCGGGCGCGGAGCGCTTCACGATATTGCTCGATGGCTTCTTCGAAGCGGCCCACGGCCTGGAATGCGTTGCCGAGGTTGTAATGCGCTTCGGGATAGTCGGGATCCAGTTCAATAGCGCGCAGGTAAGGCTCGACGGCCTCCTTTGGGCGTCCCTTTAATGCAATTGCAAAGCCGAGCCCGTTCCAGGCGCGGGCGTTGTGCGGGGCGGCCTCGACGACCGATCGCCACAAAGCCTCCCGGCTGTGATAGTCGAGGTTGCGGTTCGCGGTGAGCACGGCCAGCCCCAGCGTGCAGGCGGCGGCGAGGGCGGGGCCGACAGGGCGTGCTCGCGAGGCGCGGTCGGTTTTCCGTTGGATTTGCCGCAACAGGAGGCGGACGGCCGCCACGGTTACGACGACCACTGCCGCGAGCGGCAGGTACATGCGATGCTCGAACGCCGCGTCCTTGATCGGGATGACGCTCGACGTGGGTGCCAGAATGACGAAGAACCACGCGCCGGCGAACCCCAGCCACGACCGTCGCAGCAATCCCCAGAGCGTTCCGGCGAGCAATATGAGGATCACCACGGCAGCGGGCACTATCTTGATCGCGTCGTCGGCCAGCGGCCAGTCGTAGTCCAGACAGAGCGGGTGGGGCCAGAAGGAGAGCCGCAGATAATGCAGGATGACGCCGGGCTGAGTCATGGCGTAGTCGAGCGCGGAGACGCCGGGCACGCCGAATCCAACGCCTCTTCGGCCGGTCTCGTCCGGCGCGAGTACGCTGATGACGCCGGTCGGAACCAGGACAACCCAGGTCGCCGTCAGCCCCAGATACAGCGGCCAGCGGCGCCCTCTCGTCTTTCGCGTCGAAGACCTGACAAAGACCCAGTCGAACAGCATCACCATGACGGGGGCGGTGACCACGACGCCCTTGCAGCCCATGCCCGTCGCACACGAGGCCACGGCGGCGACGTACCAGGGCCAGCGGCGCGGTGAATCAACTGCGCGGACAGCGCAGTAGAGGGTAAGAAGGTAGAAGAGGCCGGCCATCGATTCGGCGCGCTGAATCACGTAGGTTACAGCCTGCGTGTTGAGCGGATGAACGACCCAGATGGTCGCGATGGCTGTGGCAATCCACGGTGCCGAGCGCCCCACCCGCTCGCGCAGGACGCCAAGCAACAGGGTCCGGCGAACGAGCCCGTAGAGGGTCAAGGCGGCCAGTATGTGCACGGCGAGATTGAATGCGTGGTATCCGCCGACGTCCGAGCCGCCGAGCGCGTAGTTGATCGCCAGCGAAAGGTTGACGATCGGCCGGCGGTCGTGGCTGAGGATTGCGGCCGGGTCGGAGAGATCGCGAATCGACTCGTTCTCGATGATGCTCGGCTTGTCGTCGAAGGCAAAGACGCCGTCGAAGCTGGTCGCGTATGCGGCCAGTCCGGCCAGGATGATGATGAGCGGCAGCCACACCGGCGCGCTCGAGGGGGCCTGTCGATTCACAGCGCGGTCTTTCTCTTGCCGTCGTCGCGGTTGGGATCGATTATGCGGGGCGTTTTTCGCCATGTGTTGCATCATAGTCGATTGGCGCGCGTGCGGGAGACCCGGGTCGGCGACCGCAGATGATGGGGTCCGTGACAGTTTCCGCGGTATTTCTTGGTGTTATGATGGGTCTGGTGTTG
>CAZNPL010000074.1:0-11633 GCA_964574815.1 uncultured Phycisphaeraceae bacterium | reverse complement strand
CGCACCCCCGGGCACCGCTCAACAAGGCATTATGGTACGCTTGTTTTGGGTCTAGAGTGCCCCGCTGGGGCACGGCGTCCCGGGACGGCTTGCCTGGCGCATGCCCGCGCAAGCGTGGGCGCGGCACCCGTCACAAATACGCCGCAAGTCTCGAGTCGAGCAAGGAGGCTCAAATGTCCGTTCAATTCCACCGCGGAGGCTCTTCTGCGATCCGGATCGTGGTGATCGCCGTTTTGGCATTTGGGGCAGGGCACGTCTGGTTTGGATCGGGCGAGGTTCTGCCGACGGCCTCGGCGCAAATGTTGCCGAATCCGGCGGCGGAGCGGCAGCAGATGCTGCTGGAGATGCGCAGGACCAATCAACTGCTGGCCGAACTGGTCGAGATCCTCCGGACCGAGACGCTTCAGGTCCGACTTGACGGTACCGATAAGAAGGTCGCGCCCGCGCCCGGCGGGAACGTTCGGTGAGCGGGACGGCGCCCCGCGGGTCCGAGGCCTGGCGGGCGTGCCGGGAGTGCACCATGATGCGTGCGGGGAGGCCCGCCAATCGATCGACCCTGGTTGGTGCGACGATCGCCGTCGTCGGGCTTGCGGTATGCGCCCCGGGGCAGGACAAGCCAGCCCTGCCGGGATTCTCGAATCAGGACAGCATCAAGCTGTCGAACGAGAAGCTCGAGCACTTTCACGCCGCCGACATGCCCCTGTCCACCGCGTTGCGCATGCTGAGCGTCAAAAGCCGTCGCAACATCGTGGCTTCCCCGAATGTGACGGGAACGGTGACGGCGAACCTCTTCGACGTGTCGCTCGAGGAGGCCCTTCGCGCGATTCTCCTCTCGAACGGCGCCGGCTATCTGGAGGAGGGAGGCGTCATCTATGTATACACCAACAACGAGCTGGCCGAGATTGCCGCGCAGCAGTCGCCGCTGGCTGTCCGCGTGTTCACCCTGAACTATATCAAAGCTGACGATGCCGCCGGCGCTGTGGAGCCGCTGTTGAGCGAACACGGCAAAATCACGCGGTCGGCGCCGTCGCACGTCGGGTTGGACGTGAGCGGGAAGTCGGCCGGCGGCGACAACCTGGCCGGAAACGAGTTTCTCGTGGTCTACGACCATCCGGCTCCTCTCGAGCGTATCGGGCGGGTGCTGGCGCAGCTCGACGTTCGGCCTCGGCAGGTGCTGATCGAGGCGACGATCCTGCGGGCGCGCCTCACCGACGACAACGCTCTGGGGGTGGACTTCACACTGGTGGCGGGCGTTGATCTCGAGCTTCTCAATTCCCGTTCCATCGGCGTGCAGGACATCGTGCTGGGGCAGTTGCCGCAGGATCGGTTCGAGCAATTCAACGCCAGCGCGGTGACCGACTTTATCGACAACCTGCCGGACGGCGGCCTGCAGTTGGGCATCATCAAGGACAACGTGGCGCTCTTCATCAAGGCGCTCGAGGAAATCACGGACACGAGCGTGCTGGCCAACCCGAAGGTGCTTGCGCTGAATAAACAGGTGGGCAACGTGATCGTGGGACGCCGCGACGGGTACATCACGACGACCGTAACCGAGACCCAGGCAGTGCAGAAGGTGGAGTTCCTGGAGACCGGAACGCAACTGACGTTCCGGCCGTTCATCGGCACCGACGGGTACGTTCGCGTCGAGCTGCACCCCGAGGACAGCGTGGGTGGACTGACGCCGGCGCAGCTTCCGTTCGAGCAGACCACCGAGGTGACGACGAACGTGATCGTGCGGGACGGGCACACGATCCTGATCGGCGGACTGTTCCGCGAGCTCAGCTCGGACTCGCGCGCCCAGGTGCCGCTGCTGGGGGATATTCCAGGCGTGGGCAACCTGTTCCGATCTCGCAGCGACGAGCTGGATCGCGAAGAGGTGATCATTCTGCTGACCGTGCACATCGTGAAGGACGAGCAGGCCTACGCCGACAAAAGCATGGAAAAGTTCTACCAGATCGAGCGGACACGCGTCGGGCTGCGAAAGGGCATGATGTGGCACGGGCGCGAACGGCTGGCGCAATCCTTTTACCGCAAGGCCCTCGAGTATTATGAGCGTGGCGATGTGGACCGGGCCAGGTGGCACGTTCAGATGGCGCTGCACAACTACCCTCGGTTTCTCGAAGCGATCGAACTCAAAGACGAGATCGAGCAGTCACGTGCCTGGGAAGACGACGCGGCCATGTCGCGTGCCTTCATCTACGAACTGATACGCCGGGAACAAGGACTTGGGGGACCCGTGTTTGACCGGCCGGTGCGGCCGTTCGGGGAGGATCAGGGGGATCCCGGTGACGCACGCTGGGAGCGTATGGAAGGTGAGGAGCGGTGATGTGGTAGACCGGAGCCGGGACATACCGTACGCGATGAAGCGGACCATGGCGGCAACGCTGATGGCCATGGTGCTCTGCGGGTGCCAGACGACGCCGCATCATCAGCATCGCGTGGCGGCGGAGGAGAACCTGAATCGTCTTCAGGGGGGCGTGAAGTTTCAGTTGGCGTCGCAGGCGCTGGAGAACGGACTGGTCGAGGAGGCGGCGAACGCGTTGCAGGAAGCGATTCGCCTGGATCCGCAGAATGCGGAGTATCACCGGACGCTCGCGAAGTGTTACCTGGAGCAGGGGCAGGTGGCCGCGGCAGCCGCGGCAGCGGACGTGGCCGTCGGGCTCGAAGACCAGTCGGCCGACCTCTTCTACGTGCTAGGCATGATCGCGCAGCGCCGGCAACGAATGGATGAGGCTCTCGGATACTTCGCCGCGGCTCGCAAACGGGAGGCGTCGAACATCGATTATCTTCTCGCGGAGGCCGAGGCGCTGGTGACGCTCGAGCGGAGCAAGGAGGCACTGGAACTCATTGAGCGGCGACTGGTGAATTTCGATCGGGATCCGCGGCTTCTGATTTTGCGGGCACATGTCGCGTTGTTGCTCGGCGACGTCGACCAGGCGTCGGCGGATTTTGCCGAGGCCGGTGCGGCCACGCGCGAGACGCCGTGGCACGTGGAGCAGTATGCGCTGGCGTTGATGCGCACGGGCCGGTACCAAGCCGCGATTGATGCGCTTGAGCCGGTCGTAGGTGTGGGGCAGCCTTTGACCGGCGCCGCGGGCGTGGTCGATGCGCCGCGACCGACTGCGGTTCGGGCGCTGGCGTCGTGCTACAACCGGACGGGCCGACCGCAATCGGCTTCCGGACTTCTTGATAAGCATCTCCACGCTCATCCGGCCGACGCGAAGGGGTTGTGGCTTCGGGCGGAGGCGGCGTTGCGGATGGCGGACTGGGAGACAGCGCGGCAATGTGCTCGTGCAGGGAGGTCGCTGGCGCCCGATCAGCCTCAGTGGCGGTTGATCGAGGCTTATCTCGCGTGGCACCAGGGGGATTTGGACGCGGCCGCAACGATTCTGAGGAAAATCCTCTCGGATCATCCTGAACACGTTGAGGCGCTTTGTCTGCTCGGCGAGGTTCACAGTCACCGACGCGATCCGGTGCGAGCCAAGCTTTGCTACGAATCTGCGCTTCGGGTGGACCCCGGATGCCGCTGGGCGCGGACACGTCTTGGCGGAGATTCCGTGACGCAGTAAGCGTTGGTCAAGCACCGGCCCGGGCCAGTTCGGCGTGCACGTCAATTGATCTCGTCAATCTCTGGCGAGTTCTTCGACCAGATCGATGACGACGGATGCGATGCGTTTCTTGGTTCCCTGACGCGGGGGCATCCAGGTTCCGTCAGCGAGGAGGATTTCGATCGAGGCACCCTCCGCGGCGATGTTCTCGCGGCCGTTCAGGACGATGGCGTCGCAGCGTTTGCGGCGGAGCTTCTGCTCGGCGTGGGCGTGGTGATCGTGGTCTTCCATCGCGAAGCCGACGAGGATGCGGTCGCCCTTGATGCGCCCCAGATGTGCGCTGATGTCGCGTGTGGGGACCAGCGTGACGCGGCGGTTTTCGGCGCGCTTCCACAGCTTGTGGTCGAGTCTTCGTGATGGCCGGTAGTCGCACACGGCGGCGGTCATGATCGCGGCGCCGCACTGCTCGAATGCGCTGACGGAGGCTTCGAACATCTGCTCGGCGCTGACGACGTCGATGAGCGTGACGCCGTCGGGGCGCAGGATCTGCACCGGGCCGGAGACGAGCGTGACTTCGTGGCCTCTGTTATGGGCCTCGGACGCGAGCGCGTAACCCATCTTGCCGGAAGAGGGGTTGGAGATGAACCTTACGGTATCAAAGTACTCTTGTGTGGGGCCGGCGGTGACGAGAATACGCATCGGCGTGCGTCTCATGCATCAGGTGGATTTCCCCTTCGGGGTTGTCGCGGAGAGAAGCCCGGTGACGGCGGTGACGATTTCGTCAGGTTCGACCATCCGGCCCGGGCCCTGGGTCCGGCAGGCGAGCCAGCCTTCCGCCGGGCCAACCAAGTGGTAGCCGAACTCGCGCAGGCGCGCGACGTTGGCCTGAACCGCGGGGTGGGCCCACATGCGGTCGTTCATGGCCGGTGCAAGCATGAGGGGGCAGTGGGCGGCGACCGCGATGGTGCTGACGAGGTCGTCGCAGATGCCGTTGGCGAGCTTGCCGATGATGTTGGCCGTGGCGGGTGCGATGACGAAGAGGTCGGCCTCGCGGGTGAGGCGGATGTGCTGCGGGTCGTGGGCGTATTCGCTGGACCAGAGGCTGGTGAGGACGGCACGGCCGGTGAGTGCCTGAAGCGTATTGACGCCGACCAGCTTGGTGGCGGCCTGCGTCATGGCGGCCGTGACCCCGGCGCCGCGCTGGACGAGATTCGAGACGACGTAACAGACCTTGTAGCAGGCGATGCCGCCGGTCAGCGCAACGACAACCTCACGGCCTGCGAGATTGCGAGTCGTCTCGGCCGGGCCGTCAGATTTCATCTTCCGGCTCACCCTCCTCGGACAGGAGCACCGGTTCGATCTTGCCTTCAACGATCTCTTTGACGACCACCTCAAGCTCGGTCAGCCCCTTGGTTTCGACCATGGGTCTGGCCCCCTGCATGAGCTGGAGCCAGCGGCGTTGGATCAGGGCGGTGAGCTTGAACCGCCCGCCCAGCTTGTTGATGATCTCGTCGCTCTTGAGGGCCTCTATCATAGGCTTTGCGTCTCCTTGTGAATGATCTCAAGCACCTCGTGGATGGTATCCTCGAGTACGTCGTTCGTCACAAAATACTGATAGGCACCGGAGTCGCGGGCGACGGCGATCTCCCCGTCAGCTTCGCGAAGGCGGCGTTCCTGTTGTTCCTGTGATTCGGTCTTGCGGCCCCTGAGTCTGGCCTCGAGCGTTTCCCGGGTCGGCGGGAGGACAAAGATGCGGATGGCGTCGGGCATTCTCTCGGCGACCTGGATTCCACCCTGGACTTCGATCTCCATGATGACGGCCTTGCCTTCGGCGACGGCCTGCTGCACCGGCTTGATGGGCGTGCCGTAAAGGTTGCCGACGTATTCGGCCGTCTCGAGAAACTCGCCGTGCCGCTTCATGGCCTCGAATTCCGCGCGGGACACAAAATGGTAGTTGTGGCCGTTGGTTTCGTTGTGTCGCTTCGTGCGGGTGGTGGCCGAGACGCTCCATGTGGCGTTGGGAAGCCGCTCGAGCAGGGCGTTGCAGATGGAGGTCTTGCCGGTGCCGGATGGTCCGCTGATGACAACCAGGCAGCCTCTGCCGGTGGCGTCGTAAGTGGTGGCCTCACTCGACATTCTGGACCTGTTCCTTGAGCCGATCGATGAGGGTTTTCAGTTCGACGACAGCGCGGGCGATCGTGATGTCGTTGCTCTTGCTGCCGATGGTGTTGGCCTCTCGGAGCATCTCCTGGGCGAGGAAATCGAGCTTCCGCCCGACGGGTTCGGCCGCGTCGCAGATTTCGACAAAGTGGTCGAGATGCCCCCGGAGGCGGACGAGCTCCTCGCTGATGTCGCTTCGTTCGGCGTAGAGGGCCGTCTCGCGGGCGACCGCCTCCTTGTCGAGCTCGATGCGGCCCCGGTCCACCAGCACCTGGACGCGCATCGCCAACCTCTCGTGATATTCCTCAATCACGACCGGAGCGCGGGCGGCCACGATCGCAAGCTGGGCTTTCAATTCGTTGCACAGGCGAACGAGATCGTCACGCAGGATCTGGCCCTCACGCTGCCGCATGTGACGCACGTTGGTGAGGGCCTGCTCAGTCAGCTCACCAATGACGGCGGTGCGGCGGGTCCGTTCGGATTCGTCCAGTTCTGGCATCTGGCAGACCCCTGGGAGCATGGACAACGAGGCCAAGTCCATCATCGGTTGGACTCCGCCGGGCATCTCGACGCCCGCGAGCGTGTCGGCGTATTTGCCAAGGGCGCTGCGATTGACGTCGTAGGCGGCCGTCTCGGTCTGGTTACGGATGCGGAGTGTGATGGCCACGCTACCGCGGGAGAGCTTTTCGCGCAGCAGTTTTTCGATGACGGGCTCGGCGAACATGACGCTGTCGGGGACCTTGATGGAGGGTTTGAGGTAGCGGTTGTTGACGGTGCGGATCTCGACGGAGAAGTGCACTCCGTCTTCCATCCGCTGCGCCTCACCATAACCGGTCATCGACGAGATCATGGACCGTGGGCTACTGGGGCAAGCCGGATCCTCCGCCCGTATCCGGGGGATTTTCACCACCGGGCGATTGTCCGCCGCCGGCGCCTTCAGGCAACGGCGGGGGTGACTGCGCCGGCTCGGCGGGACCGCCGCCCGTCTCGGTACCCGGGGCGGGCATCGTCGGTGTCAGGGGCTCACCTGCGCCGGGTGCGGTTTCTCCCGGGGGTGGGGTCGTCTCGCCGCCTTCGATCGGCGCCGGCGTCCCTGGAGCGGTGGTGACCGCCGGCGTCGCAGTGGCGATGGCCCGAGGCTTGAAGGCGTAGTTGCCAACCACGTTGAACAGAAGGTACACCACGGCCAGCACCACGGTAATCACAGTGAAAATGTCGCCGGTCTTGGCGCCGAAGGCACCTCCGGCGCCACCGCCGCCGAACGCGCCGACCAGTCCGCCGCCGGAGGCCTGCTGCACCAGGATGACCAGCATGAGCAGCACGCACACGACGATCACGCCGAGGGCCAGTAAGGTCTGCAGGAAAGAAAACGCCAGTAAACTCATCAAAATCCACCTTGCTTCAAGTTGTGCTTCGCCCGCCCCGCGGGCGGAAATTCGTTAGTCGTGGGTCTCAATCCTCTCCAGAAACTGAAGTCCCTGGCTAGGGTCGCTCGCTCTCCGGGCGAGACCGTCACCCGCGGTCCGGATGATAATTCTACGCTACTCGACAGCCGCGGCACGCTTGTCCTTCGCCACTGCTCGAGGGCAGTGGCACACCCCGCAGAGTGGCACCCCGCGGGCGGTGAAGCGTCACGCGGCCGGGGCTTGGGCGGCGGCGGATATAATACCCGCAAAGCTCTCCGCTACCAAGCAGGCGCCGCCCACGAGCGCCCCATCGATATCGGGACAAGCCAGCAGCCCGGCGGCGTTGTCGGGCTTGACGCTCCCGCCGTACTGGATCCGCATTCTGCCGGCGGCCTGAGCCCCGAAGCGTTCGCCGACCTTCTCGCGGATGAACGCGTGAATCTCCTGAGCCTGGTCCGGCGTGGCGTTTCGGCCGGTGCCGATGGCCCATACCGGCTCGTACGCGATGGTCACCCGGTTCAGGTCGGTTTCGGACGTCAGCGCCTCGTCAAGCTGGCGTTCGACAACCTCCGTCGTGCGGTTGTATTCCCGCTCGTCAAGGGTCTCTCCGACGCAATAGATCACGTCGAGACCGTGCTCCAGGACGGCGGCGACCTTGCGGCGGAGAGTATCACCCCATTCGCCGAGTTTATGACGCCGTTCGCTGTGGCCAATGATGACGTATTGGCAGTTGGCGTCTCTGAGCATGACGGGGGAGATTTCGCCGGTGAAGGCGCCTTGGGGTTCGAAGTAGCAGTTCTGGGCGCCCAGCTTCATTTCGGTCCCCTCGATTTCCTTGTTCATGGGGTAGAGCAGGGTGAAGGGGGGGCAAACAGCAACCTCGACGGGCGATTGCTTGGGCAGCCTCTCACGAAGCCCCTTCATCAGCTTCCGAGCCTCTTCGAGCGTGTTATGCATCTTCCAGTTGCCGGCGACAAAATACGTTCGGCTCATCGGGATTCGTCTCCCCAGCGACTCGACTCTACCGCGCCCGGATAAACGGCTTCAGTTGGTATTCATACTGCGCCGGCGGTGAGTGTCCAGCGCCGCCGGCCGATCGAGGACGCGCCGCGCTGCTGAGGCGCGTCAAGCCGGCGGTTTGGCTATAGTTTTTGAGGATCCGTCTGCATGCGCAAGAGCCTGGCGGGCACGCCGCCAGTGCGGAGCGCTAGTTGTCAGGCCGGAGCCGTCAGCCATTCCGCCTCAGGCGGATCAGCCGAAGCTCGTCGGGGACGGCTCCCGCTTGGGGTGGGCGATAGGAACCTTCGCGGCCTGGTGTGTTCTGTAAGGATGGTGCTGCCAGACCTCGGTTGGAGAACGCCCACGTTGCCCATAGGATACTCCAGGAGCGGGCAGTGGCGATCGCCGGGTCCGACCGTGGAACGGTGCCGTTTCGCGGCGCCGTAAACAAATCGGCCGGTCCGGAGGAAAGTCCGAACTGGGCAGGGCACGGTGGTTGGTAACGCCAACCCGGGGCGACCCGAGGGAAAGTGCCACAGAAAATACACCGCCGATGTCCGGAGGCACCCCTCCGGGCAGGTAAGGGTGAAATGGTGCGGTAAGAGCGCACCGCGTCGATGGCGACATCGACGGCACGGCAAACCCCACCGCCAGCAAGCCCATGCAGCGGCTAGAGGTGGCCCGCCTCGCAGGCGACGACTTCAAACTCGTCGCTCGTAGCCGCGGGTAGGGTGCTCGAGCCGCCGGGCGACCGGCGGCCAAGATAAATGATCGCCCGCCGCCGACGGCCAAGCCGTCGCCGGCGAACAGAATTCGGCTTACACACCCGCTCCTTATTTACTATAAAACACCATCGGCCAAACGCCCCGGCCAGGACGGGAACAATATAGTGTCAACGCAATCCGCAACCGACTTCCTGATCCGAACTGTCCTGGATGAGGCCTTCAGAGAACTCGCCCTCAACGACCCGCACCACGCCCTTGAAGAATACGACCTCGCCGACCGCGAACGCGAGATCCTCCTCGCAAACGACGCACGTCTACTCGAACTCCTCGGTCAGCCCGTCGAGCAAACCGATTCCCCCTCCAGTCACCAACTTCGCCGCTCCATAACCCCGCCTCCATCGCCGCCGCCGACCCTTCCCGAAGTCAAGATCCTGCTCCGACTTACCCCCTTCGTCGCCACCGACGCCGCGTCGAACTCCAAACTCTCATACGAGGCCTCCCTGCACCCCTGGCCCCACAATCCCGCGCCGAACGTCGGCAATGCACCACCCGACCCCGAGCCCGCACCTGCCGACGCCCCGCCCGCCGTCCAATGGATGATCCGAATTGCTCCGACCGTAGTCGCAACGCACGAAGCGGGAACAGAAGTCTCCTACTCCGCCTCCATCCACCCATTCACCGCCGAATCCGGCGAACCGCAACCATCGCCCCAGCACCCGATCGCGCAACCCGCAAACCCGCCCTGGAACCACCACACCGAATCCGCCGCCGCAAGAGTCGCCGCCCGAAACGTCCGCCAATGTGACCCGACCGAACGTTACGAGAATCTCCTCGACCTCATCCGCGCCCTGCAAACCGGAGACGAGTGTGATTGACATTTACATCGTCGGCCTCGGCGTCCTCAACGTCGATCAGATCACCCGAGAAACCGAACGAGCCATCCGCCGCTCGAAAGAAGTGCTCTATCTCGACACCGGCGTCGCCACCCGCGCCTGCCTCGAACAACTCTGCCACAAAGTGACCTCGCTCTACGAAAGCAGCTACCGCGAGTCCGACCACCGCATGAACGCTTACCACCACATGGCCGCCCGAGTCCTCGACGCCGCCCTCGACCATCCCCCCGTCACTTTCGCCATGCATGGCCACCCCCTCGTCGGCGCTTACGCACCATTCCTCATGATCGACATGGCCAACGTCCTCGAACTTGAGGTCCGCATCCTCCCCGGCATCTCGGCCATGGACAGCATCTTCGCCGAACTCGCCATTGATCCATGCGTCACCGGCATGCAGATGTACGAAGCCACCGACCTCCTGCTGCGTCGCCGGCCGCTGCAATCCGACGTCCCCGCCCTCATCTGGCAGATCGGCACCGTCGAAACCGCCCTCCATTCCACGCGCCCCTCCCGCCCCAACCGATTCCGCCGCCTCCAAACCCATTTGTTGCGCTTCTACCCACCCAAACATCACGCATCAGCCGTCTACTCGACCCCGCACCCGCTGATGCCGACAACAATCCACCGCTTCGCATTGGAAGACCTGAGCGAACAGGCCCACGTGCTCCACGCCGGCTTCACCCTCTACATCCCCCCCTCCGCCGACCGCCCCATCAAAGACCACCACCTTCTGAACCAGATCAGTTCCCCAACCCACCTCAAAAACATAACCCGCTAGAAACAAGGCATCAGGAAACTTCTTTCGGGTCAAAGAACGGTCGCGCCGGCACCTCAAAACCTGCGACCCAAGATGTGGGGGTGGACATACACACCGCGTGGGAGGGCCGACAGCCATGCCGCCGTGGCCCAACCCCGGCATTGGGAAAGAATCCCGGCATTGGGAAAGATCGCGTTCACAACTCGACGGCAAACCGACTCCGAACCGCGCAAACACGCCGCAACACAACGAACCCTGCACCCAATCACAACCGCGAGCGTCAACAAGCGACCGGCAAACCAGCCCACCCCGCGGGTGCCCCACACCGTCGCAAAGCGAAGCGTGAGGCAAGGAAATTCAAACCGGCAAACGAACGCCCACGATCCCCAACCCAAGAGGGGGTGGGGGACGGACACCGTAGGGTGCATCTTGATACACCTGTTTACTCAAGCCGGCAAACAAACGCCACGATCACCAACCCACGCTCGACCGCATCCGGCTGATGGCTGACGGCTGACGGCTGATGGCTCTTTCCGACGGCTGACGGCTTCTTCCTGACAACTGAAAACTGACCACTGACAACTGCGCCAGCCCCATCCTTCGCGAACCGAAGGGTCGGCGACGGACCGCGGCAGGCCGAAGGCCTGCTCTATAGTAGCCGGGGGCCGGCTGCCGAAGGCAGCCCGCCCCCGGATTCTGTGTATTAAAAGAAACCGACCCCGAAGGGGTCGTCTATCTTCCCACCAGCTGCAGCCGACCGCCACCCCCACCTCCACAAACCCAAACCGGATGCCCCGGCTCGCGCCGATACCATGCCCACGCGCGTGGGCATGCATCTCGCTAAAGCGTACATGTCACGCCCGCACCCGATCAGCACCGCGAGTGTCAACGAGCGCTCCGCCGGGGGGGACGGACACCGTAGGGTGCATCTTGATACACCTGTTTACTCAAGCCGGCAAACAAACGCCACGATCACCAACCCACGCTCGACCGCATCCGGCTGATGGCTGACGGCTGACGGCTGAAGACTCCTTAGTCCCATAACAACCGCCCCCACGCACGTGATATCACCTGTACAACAAAAACCCCAAAAACATGGAACAACTCCCATGTTCTTTAGGCGTAGAGCGGGAGAGCAAAGGGCC
>CAZNPL010000073.1:0-11849 GCA_964574815.1 uncultured Phycisphaeraceae bacterium | reverse complement strand
TCACCATGCCGAAAAAAAGTGAAATGCCCCCTACGCTGCTCAACTTGGGTTAGCGCTCCAGCGGGTGGAGCCTACCCCACATTTGAGCACGCCCCGCCCTACACGAGCATCTGATCCGCCACATCCCCGATCGTCTCGCTTAGCGTCGGATGCGGATGGATCGTCTCGGCCAGGTCGGTGGCTACTGCTCCCATCTCGATGGCCAGGCAGCCCTCGACGATCATCCCCCCGGCGTGTCGTGACGGCTCTCGTCGCCGCGGCCGTTGCGCCCTCCCCCACTTTTCGCGGTGCAAGCTTGCTCGGGATATAAGCACTATCTGTGGGGGGTGTAGGGCCAACGCACCAGCATATCTCGGTTGTCGGCGGGATCGACCATGTTCCCGACAGCGGATGGACCCAAACAGCTATTCCCAGATCCAGAACTTTGCATTTGCGATTGGCCGGAAATGATGCAATAATATTCTGGTAGAGCGGCTAATCACCGCGTGAGGGGGGTGCGGCGCGGCTAGAGGAAATCAAGGATGTCGCTGGCAAAACCTTTGACCTACGCGCGAAAGAAGGCCGGGCTGACCCTCAAAGAGGTCGGGAGGCGGACCGGGATCGGTGAGTCTTCGCTTTGCGAGTTCGAGGCCGGCAAACGTGAACCACGCCTGAGCCAACTCCAGGCACTTGCCGGGGTTTATCGGCGGTCGATCTCCTTCTTCCTTGCCGAGGGCGAGGTGCGGCCTGAGGTCGTGCTGTGGCGTGAGAAGCCTGTACAAACCGTCGCGGCCGACATCGAATCGCGATTCCTGCGGCTTTGCGAACAGTATCACAACCTCGAGATGTGGTGCGATGAGCACCGCCGCTACGAACTTCCACGTGCGACCGGGCAAGCGGACGCCTTCCGCTACGCGGAGGCCGAGCGGCTGGCCTACCAGGTGCAAGGCGCCCTGCGCCTTGGGGATCGTCCGGGGCGGAGCCTCGGCACCGTGCTCGAGGAAGTCTGCGGCGTGAAGCTCTTCCATCTTCCCTTCGAGCCCACCGGGACGGCCGCATGCACCGTCAGCGAGACGTTCGGTTCGGCCGTCCTGCTCAACTCGGCCAACGTCCGCTGGCGCCGCAACTTCGATTTGGCCCATGAACTGTTCCATGTTCTGACGTGGAACATCTTCCGGAGCGGGCTGCCTGAGGGTGACAGGCCCGGCGAGCAGGAGGAGAAACTCGCGACCTGCTTCGCCAGTCATCTTCTGATGCCGAGCGACGTCACTCGTTTGGCGATTTCCGAAGAGCTCAAGGACGGCACCGTCAGGTTCAGTGATCTGTACAAGATCGCCCGCCAGTTCGACGTGTCGGTCGAGGCCCTTTTGTGGCGCCTTCACTTTTTGTATAACCGCAGCGAGCACGACACACGGCGGGACATTGAGCGCCACCGGGCGTACCGCAGCAAATGGGAGGAGCGTGACGAAGACCGGCCTCCCTGCCGGCCGCCTCGGTTCGTCGCGCTCGCCCGGCAGGCAATTCGCAACGGCCGGCTCTCACAGGGTCGGCTGGCCGAGTACCTGGGCATCAGCAGAAAGAAGGCCACGGATATAGCCGAGCAGGAGGCTCGGGACGATGAAGAGGTTGAGATTCCTGCTGCTTGATGCCAACGTCGTGATCAAACTGTTCGAGTTGGGTCTGTGGGATAACTTCCTTGACAATTGCGATGTGCTCTTGTCACGGACCGTCGTCGAGACTGAAGCGCAGTTCTACTTTGTCGACCAAGAGCAGCACGCCATCGACCTCGCCGGCGACATTGCCGCCAAACGGCTGGAAGTCGTCGAGGTTGAATTGGCGGAGTTGAGACGCTTTATGAATCGGTTTGATCCGACGTACCTGGACGCGCTGGACCCGGGTGAAGCGGAATCGCTTGCTTACCTGGCGTCGTCGTCCGACCCCTGCCTGATCTGCTCCAGCGACGCGATCGTGTTTCGCGTATTGGCGCAGTTGGCCCGCAGCGAGCAGGGGCTTTCACTCGAGGAAGCCCTGGCGCGGATCGGCCTGGCGCGATCGCTGCCGGCGCAATACACACGGGCATTCCGTGAGCGCTGGCAAAGGCGCGGCGAAGAGGAGTCTGTGCGGGGACTCGGCCTGAAAAATCGAGGAGAGTGAACCTGCAGACTGCGCTCGTATGAGCTACCGCCGTGGGAAAGATAAGCGGTTTCCGCTTGGAGATTACGGCACACGGCGGGCAGGGCCCGCCCTAAACGAGCATCTGGTCCGCCACATCGCCGATCGTCTCACTCAGCGTAGGATGCGGATGAATCGTCTCGGCCAGGTCGGTGGCTACCGCTCCCATCTCGATGGCCAGGCAGCCCTCGGCGATCATCTCGCCGGCGTGGGGGCCGGTGATGCCTATGCCCAGGACGCGCTGAGTCTCGGGGTCGAAGAGGATCTTGGTCAGACCGTCCGTGCGGCCGATGGCCACCGCTCGGCCTGAGGCCAGCCATTGCATCTTCTTGACCTCGTAGGGAATGTCCTGGTCCTTGGCCTCGGCCTCGGTGATGCCGCACCACGCCACCTCCGGGTCGGTGAAGACCACGGCCGGGATCGTCCGGCGATCGAAAACGCTCTCCTTGCCGGCGATGACCTCGGCGGCCACGTGCCCCTCGTGCACGGCCTTGTGCGCCAACATCGGGTTCCCGATGACGTCGCCAATCGCGAAGATCTTCGGATCGGCCGTCTGGAACCGCTCATCCACCTGGATGAAGCCCTTCTCGACCTTTACTTTGGTGTTCTCCAGGCCGAGCTCGCCGGAGTTGGGCGTCCGGCCTACCGCAACCAGCACCTGATCGAACTTGTTCTGCTTGGGGACGTTCTCGCCCTCGCAGACGACCTCGATGTGGTCCTTGGCCTCCTTCATCCCGGTGACCTTCGTTTTCAGGCACACCTCGGCCAGCAGCTTGTTCATGTGTTTGGACAGCGGCTTGACCAAGTCGGGATCACACCCGGGCAGCAGCGAATCGAGCATCTCGACGACGGTGACCTCGGTCCCCAACGTCGCGTAGACCTCGCCGAGCTCCAGCCCGATATACCCGCCGCCGATCACCAGCATTCGCTTGGGAATCTCCTTGACGGCCAGCGCCCCGCTGGAGTCGATGACGCGCGGGCTATCGATCTGGATCCCCTTGAGAACGATGGGTTTCGAGCCGGTCGCGATGATCGCCCGGCGGAACTTGATGCGCGAGCTCTTCTCGCCGGAGATCGTGACGTTCTTCGAGTCCTCGAATACGGCCCGCCCCTGAACGCGCTCGACGCCGAGCTTCTTGGCCGTCGCGTCCAGGCCCTTGGTGAGCCTGCCGACGACGTTCTCTTTCCACTTCCGGATGCCCTCGACGTCGATCTTCGGTTTACCGAAGTCCAGCCCGAACTCCTTGCCGCGTTCGGCGGAGTGGATCAGCTCGGCCATCGAGAGCAGCGTCTTCGACGGGATGCAGCCGATGTGCAGGCAGACGCCGCCCAGCGAGCCGCGCTCCTCGACGATGGTGGTTTCGATGCCCAGCTTCGCGGCCCGGAATGCGGCCGAGTAACCGCCCGGCCCGCCCCCAATGACGAGGAGATTCGTTTCCTGGGAAAACTCGCCAACGACCATGATTGTCAATCCTGAATGCGGCGCGCCTAAAACACCAGCGTCACCGGGTTCTCGAGGTATCGGATAATCTCGCTGCAGAATCGCGCCGCCTGCGCCCCGTCGGCGATCCGATGATCGAACGACAGGCTCAGCGGCATGATGGTGCGGACGGCCAGCTCGCCGTCCACCACGGCCGGCATCTCCTGTGCCTTGCCGACGCCGAGGATCGCCGACTCGGGGTAGTTGATGATCGGCGTGTTGTAGATGCCGCCCAGAGCACCGACGTTGGTGATCGTAAACGTCCCGCCGCGAAGGTCCTCGATCGCAAACTTCACCGTCCGCGCGTTCTCGGCGATCTGGGCCAGCTCCGCGCCGATCCGCTCGATCGTCAGTTGATCGGCGTTGCGCACGTTCGGAACCACCAGCCCGCGCTCGGTGTCCACCGCAACGCCGATGTTGATGTAGTCCTTGTAGACGACCTCGCTCGCCTCCATGTCGATGCTGGCGTTGAAGACCGGGTGGTTGTGCAACGCCTTGCAGACCGCGCGGATCAGCAGCGCCATCGCCGTCACGCGCTTGTCGCCTTCGTGGGCTTCCTTATACCGCGTCCGCCACTCTTCGAGCTCGGTGATGTCGGCATTGTCGATGTGCGTCACGTGCGGAACACTCGACACCGATCGAATCATCTGATTCGCGATCGTCTTGCGAATCTGCGACATCTTCTCGCGGCGCACCGGACCCCACTTGTCGGCGTCCTCGACGCCCGGTCGCGGCGGCGGTTCGGGTGCCGCTTTGCGCTCCGGCTCGGCCGGTCGCTCTTTCTCGCGACCCGCCTCCTCGGCGCGGCGCGGCGCTCCACCGGCTGCGGCTTCGACATCGGCCTTGGTCACCCGTCCGCCCGGACCGGATCCTTCGACGGTGTCGATGTCCACGCCCTTTTCGCGTGCCAGCTTGCGAACCGCCGGCGCCGCCGCAGCCGACGTGCGTTTGGCCGCTGCAGGACGACCCGATTCCTCATCGCCCGCCTTGGCCTCCTTTTCATCCGCTTTCTGCTTCTCTGCCTTCCCCTCTTTGGACGGCGCCGCCTTCTTCGCCTCTTTCGCCGGCGCTTTATCTTCTTTGGCGGGGGCTTCCTTCCCATCGCCGTCGAAAGAGATCATCACGTCGCCGACGTTAACGGTCTGCCCCTCGGAAACATGCACCTTGGACGCGACGCCCTGGTACGGCGAGGGAATCTCGACGGCGGCCTTGTCCGTCTCGACCTCGAACAGGCTCTGGTCCTCTTCAACCTGTTCGCCTTCGTTAACAAGTATTCTGATGACCTGGGCCTCGGTGATACCCTCTCCCAGATCGGGCAGTTGGAAATCACGCGACATCTGATTTCTCCGAAGTTCAACTCGTTGCGGCGCGACCGGCAACGCGCTCCACGGGCAGATTCAAACCAATTATAGCGTCACCCCTCGTGGGTAACGCACGACGGTATGGTCATCCGTCCTCGGGCATAAGCCCGCAAGCTGCATTTGGAACTGGCGATCCCGCCTTGGCGTAAATGCTGGACCTCAGGCCGTCAACGTCTCCTTCACCGCGTGCTTGATCCGCTCCGGATTCGGCAGAAACGCACGCTCACGCGCGAAGTAGGGGAAGTGTACGTCGTATCCCGTGATTCGTCTAATCGGCGCCTCCAGATAGAAGAACGCGTTCTCCACCAGCCGAGCGACGACCTCCGACCCGATCCCGCACGTCCGCGGCCCCTCGTGCACGATCACCGCCCGGCCGGTCTTCGTCACCGAATCCGCAATCGTCTGCGTATCCAGAGGCGAGACAGTCAAAAGGTCCACTACCTCCGCCGACACCCCCTCCTCATCGCCGAGGTCCTCGGCCGCCTCCAGCGTGGGCCGCATCATCGCCCCGTACGAGATTAACGTGACGTCATCCCCCTCGCGAACCACCCGGGCCTTGCCCAGCGGCATCGTCTCCGGCTCGTCCGGAACCTCCTCCTTGAACGCCCGATACACCGCCTTCGGCTCGAAGTAGATCACCGGGTCCGGGCTGCGAATGGACTGAAGCAGCAGCGCCCGGGCGTTCCGCGGCGTGGACGGGATGACCATCATCAGCCCCGGGTTGTGGGCGTACAACGCCTCGCGACTCTCGCTGTGGTGCTCGATGGCCCGAATCCCCCCGCCGTACGGCATGCGGATCACCATCGACATTCTGAACCGACCGCGCGTCCGATTGTGGTAGCGCGACATGTGCCCTTCGATCTGGTGGTACGCCTGGTATGCGAAACCGGAAAACTGCATCTCGCACACCGGCTTCATACCGTACAACGCCATCCCCACCGCACACCCCGCGATCGCCCCCTCGGCCAGCGGCGTGTCGATCACGCGTACCTCCCCGAATTCCTTCAGCAGGTTCTCCGTCACGCGAAAGACGCCCTCGTCCAAGCCAACGTCCTCGCCCATCACGACGACGTCCTCGTCCTCCCGCATGGCCTCATGCAGCGCCAGGTTAATGGCCTTGACCATGTTCATCTGTGCCATCGTGATTCCTTCAGCAATCCTGGGTGCAGTGAACTATAGCGTGACCCCTTGTGGGGGCTCGTGCTGACCGAGGGTGCCATGGGCAAGCGGAGCCGCCAACGGCGGCGGAGCTTGCCCGTGCGAATCCCCGTTCGACGGCGGCACGGAAAGGCAATCCACATGTGGCATCCGATGAAAGTCCTGCACCGACCACTAATGTCCGCCCCCGTGCTTATGCCCCTCACGCTCCAACGCCGCGGCGAACTCCTCCCGCTGCACCTTCAACTCCTCCGGCATCTCAACATACATGTAATCGAAGCAGTGCAGCGGATCTGCGGCCAGTCCGGCCTCGTACTGCTCAACGCCCTCCTTGATGATCGCCTTCAGATCCTCCTCGACCGAGTCAAGCGTCTCCTGGTCCGCAACGCCTTTCTTGAGCAGGTAATTCGAAAACCGCGGTACCGGGTCCTTCTTCTCCCATTGCTCCACCTCGGCCTCATCCCGGTACTTCTTCGGATCGTCTGCCGTGGTATGCACGCCAAGTCGATACGTCACCGCTTCGATCAGCGTCGGCCCGCCACCGTCCCGCGCCTTGGCGATCGCCTCGGTCGTGGCCGCATACACCGCCAGCACGTCGTTCCCGTCCACCTGAATCCCGTCAAACCCGTAGGCCACCGCCTTCTGCGCCAGCGTCTCCGACGCCGTCTGCCGGTCACGCGGATGCGAAATCGCCCACTGGTTGTTGGCGATCACGAAGATGGCCGGCACCATGAACACGCCGGCGAACGTCAACGCTTCGTGAAAGTCCCCCTCGGACGTCCCACCGTCGCCGACGAATCCGACGGCCACGTCGTCGACGCCCTTGATCTTCATGCCCCAGGCGACGCCGGTAAGGTGCGGCAACTGCGAGGCCACCGGCACCGTGATCGGCGTGTCGTTGATGCCCTCGGGCACCGCGCAGCCCTCTTCATAACCGCCCCAGAACAGGATCAGCTTGTGGACCGTCCAGCCACGGTGAAAGCACGACCCGGGCTCCCGGAACGACTGAACCATCCAGTCACTCGGCCGCAACGCCGCGACCGCACCGATCTGCGTGGCCTCCTGACCCCGGACCGGAGCGTAAGTCCCGATACGCCCCTGTCGCTGCAAGGCCAGCATCCGCTGGTCGAACAGCCGGGTGAACAGCATCGAACGGTAGATGCTCAGAAGCTGATCACCGTTGAGGTCGGGTTCCAGCGCCTCATCGAGGACGCCCTTCTCATCGAGGATGGACAGATACTCGATCTTCTGCTTGAACCTGATCTTCTTGCGTGGCACAGGCTCTGGACCTCTTTGCTTTCTGTACAGGCAAAAACGAACGCCGGTTGGTGGCCCGCCGAGACCGATCAACTGCGTTGTCTCGATGATATCAGGCCCGGTATCAACGGCCCGCCCTGCCGCGTTCCCTCAACCTCGGCGGGCAGGCCCGAAGCAAGTGCCCCCGGCCATGGCGCCCCCGGAGGCCCTGCTGGCTTGACGCCGATCAACACCACGGCGTCCAAACGGAAGCCCGCATACCGTATCGCAGGGGCGGCCTCCTGCAAAGACCACCACAGCGGAGCCCCATGCTTTCCTACTACCAATTCAAAGGAAATAAATCAGAACTGCGGCTAACACGCCGGGGGCTGGCCCCAGTGCATTTTCGTGACCAGACTGTGCCATTTCGGGGCCGCAGGGTTGCGAACCAGCAACATGTTCGAGCTGTATCGCTGAATCAAAATCCGGTCGCCGCTGTCCAACGGGCAACCGACCTGACCGTCCACGCTCACCATGGTTCCCTCGTTCGCCCGTTTGACAATGATTTCAATTCTGGCTTCATGCTCGACCACGAGCGGCCGATGCGTCAGCGAATGCGGACAAAGCGGTGTCAACGCGATCGCCCGGACGCCCCCCTGCATGATCGGCCCGCCCGCCGAGAGGTTGTGCGCGGTCGAACCGATCGGCGTGCACACGATCAGGCCGTCGCCCTGAATGTTGGTCAGGTGGATGCCGCCAATCTGAACGGCCAGCTCAATCACACGGTATGGAGGACCGGCATGAACAACGCAATCGTTGATCGCCAACCCCTCAAACTGAACTGAATGATCCCGGCTGATTGAGAGATGCAGCATCATCAGCTCGGCCACGTGCTTCCCGTTGGCCAGCACGGTCTCGAAATTCGCCTTGAACTGCTGAAGCGTGAACTCGGCCAGAAAGCCGAGCTTGCCAAAGTTGAGCCCGATCAGCGGAATCTGATGCGCACCAAGCGAGCGGCTGACCGAAAGCAGCGTGCCGTCGCCCCCCAGCACCACGATCAGATCCGCCCCGGCCTCCGCCGCCGCTCGGCCATCCAGCGTCAACGCACTTCCCACGACCTCGCATCGCGAAGAAGCGAACGTGCACACCTTGCTGATAACTTCGTTGACCCCCTCCTTGTCGGGGTTCCCAAGCACGAACAAACGACGACTGGATGTGCTTTTCGGCATGACCAGAAGCGGCAAAAAACGCGGCTACCGCACAGGGGCGCCGCGTCGCGGGTTGACCTCCTGCTGCGCCGCCCAACCAACCCGACTCGCGGTGGGCGCTGACTCGGCGCCCGACTCGATCATTCGCTGAACCGCGGCCGCAATCCCCGCCGCGTCGATCCCGACCTCCGCCATCTGTCCGCGGCGTGAACCGTGCGCGATAAACCGATCCGGCGGCATACCAAGACGCTGGAAGTCTCGCACCGCCAGCCCCATGTCCACCGCGGCCTCGATAACCGCCGAGCCGAATCCGCCCTCGATCGAATGATCCTCAACCGTCACAACCGGTCGCCGACTCAATATCGCCCGACGCACCATGTCGCGATCCACCGGCTTGGCGAAACGCGCGTTGACGACGGCCACCTCGATTCCCTCCGCGGCCAGCATCTCCGCCGCCGCCATCGCCTCGACTGCCATCACGCCGTATGCCAGAATCGTCGCGTCTTCCCCCTCGCGCAGCCGCCGCGACACGCCCGGCGCAAACGCCGGACATTCGCCAAGTGGCTCCGGCACGACGTCCCGCGGGTATCGGATCGCCGCCGGCTGATCCAACTCGAACGCCAGTCGCAGACACGCCTGCAACTCCGGCTCGTCCATTGGCGCCATCAGCACCATGTTCGGCATGCCGCGCAAGTAAGTGATATCAAGGAAACCATGATGAACCGCGCCGTCTCCGCCGACTAGGCCCGCCCGGTCCATGCAGAACACCACCGGGTGTCCCTGCAGCACCACCTCCTGGAACACCTGATCGAACGCCCGCTGGAGGAACGTCGAGTAGATCGCGCAAACGGGCCGCAAGCCGCTCTTGGCCATCCCGCCCGCCATGTCCACCGTGCAACTCTCTGCGATTCCGATGTCCCGGCATCGCTTCGGATACTTCGCCGCAAACTTGTCCAGCCCGGTCCCGTCGGGCATCCCGGCCGTCAACGCGTAAATACGCTCGTCGGTGGCGGCACATTCCATCAGCGCGTCCACGAACGCCCGCGTCCAACTCTTGCCGGCGCCGGACTGAATCGTGGCCTTGCCGTCCTGAATCACGAACGGCTTGGGCGAGTGAAACTTGCCCGGCTCCGCCACCGCCCACTCGCACCCACGCCCCTTGTCGGTATGCACGTGAAACACCACCGGCCGGTTCACGTCCTTGAGGGCGTTGAACATGTCGATCAGGTGTGCGATGTCATGCCCGTTCGTCGGACCGACGTACAGCAGCCCCATCGCCTCGAAGACCTGGTGCGGGCTGAGCGTCGCCTTGATCCCCTCTTTCAAATGCGTCAGCGTTTCGGCCATCGTCTTGCCGACCAGGGGCACCTTCGGCAGGATGCCGGCCGCCCGCTGCTTCAATTCCTCGTAAACCGGGCTGGCCCGGAACTTGGCCAGATGCTCGGCCACACCGCCCTGAGACGGCGCAATGCCCCATTTGTTGTCGTTCAGTATGATCAGAAGCTGCCGGTCGAGCGTGCCCGCCTGATTCAGCCCCTCGAACGCCACCCCGTTCACGATGCTGGCGTCTCCGACCACCGCGACGACCCGGCTCTTCCGCCCCATCAGGGCGTCGCCCCTTGCCATGCCGACCGCCGTCGCGACCGCCGTCCCCGCGTGCCCCACGTTAAACAGATCAAATTCGCTCTCGTGAATCTCGGGGAAACCCGACAGCCCGCCGGCCTGTCGAATTGTATCGAACCGCTCGTTGCGTCCGGTCAGCAGCTTGTGCGGATAACACTGATGCCCGACGTCCCACAGCAGCCGGTCTCTGGCAAAGTCAAAGCAGTAGTGCAGTGCAATCGTAAGATCCGTCACGCCCAGGTTGCTGGCGAAGTGGCCGCCCTTCCGCCCGACCACGTCGATGATGCGCTCGCGGATTTCCCGGGCGAGCTCGGGCAGTTGGTCCACGCCGAGCTTCCGCAGATCGGCGGGCGAATGAATCTGGCTCAACAGCGTCATGCGTTCACCTCCAGACGCGGTTTAATCTGAACTGAAGCCGGGGTTCCACGCGGTCCCTCATCGACGCGGGGCCATTCGTTGCATGACAAAACCCGGCCTGCTTCCGTCCTATGGCGCAATTCGGCTAATGGTGGCGCTCAACGACGTAGTTGGCAAGGGCGCGAAGGTCATCCGCCTCCTTGCTGAGCGACGCGAGCGCCTCGATCGCGTTCGCGGCGGCCCGACGCCCCGCAACGCGACTTTCCTCCAGTCCCACCGTGGCCGGATACGTCTGCTTGCCGGCCGCCGCGTCCTTGCCCACCCCTTTGCCCATCTCGCCGGCCGTCGCCGTCACGTCCAATAAATCATCGGCGATCTGAAACGCACGCCCCAGCCAATGCCCGTACAGGCCGGCTACCGCGACCGCCGAGTCGCTCGCCCCGGCGGCAATCGCCCCCATCCTCCCGGCCGCTTCAAAGAGCCTCGCCGTCTTCCGTACGTGGATGTAGTCCACCTGTTCGCGCGACGGCGGATTCGATTCCCCCAGGATGTCCGCCATCTGCCCGCCGATCATCCCGGACCAGCCGGCCCCGCTCGCCAGCTCGAACGTCAGCGCCGCCGCCCGGCGGCGATCGTCCACGTGCCGCGTGATGATCTCGAACGCCAGCGCCAGCAGCGCATCGCCGGCCAGGATCGCCGTCGCCTCGTCGAACTTCTTATGACAGGTCGGCTCCCCGCGGCGAAGATCGTCGTCATCCATCGCCGGAAGATCGTCATGCACCAGCGAGAACGCATGAACGCACTCAACGGCCACGGCCGCAGGCGCCGCCGCCTCGAACGACCCGCCGTGAATCTCACAAAACCGCGCGACAAGAAACGGACGGACCCGCTTCCCCCGAGCCAGAGCCGAATAACGCACCGCCTCGACCAGCCGCGACGGCACCTGCTCCACCGGCTCGAGAAACTGCGCCAGCGCAGCATCAAACGTGCGCGCAAACTCCTTCAAGCGCGCGACCACGGACTCGGTATTTGCTTGCGGAGTTATCACCACCGCCGTTCCATCGGTTATGCCGAGATCGATTCGACGCACGTTATCGCCGCCGTCCGGCGCTGGCAATAGGCGCCATCCTGACGACCGTGTGAGCTGGCGTGCCGGTCACTCCCGATCACGTAGCAACAAAACGCAGGCCCAAGGCATGCCCCGCAGCAGCCGGCGGCTGGCCGTGTCCTTCCGGTAAGCGTGCATGAAGTGGTTTGAGCGGGCCGGTATTGTCA
>CAZNPL010000072.1:0-13858 GCA_964574815.1 uncultured Phycisphaeraceae bacterium | reverse complement strand
TGAAGGCCTTTTCCAACGCGCCGAGCCAATCATCCTCGCTTAATTTGGGCCTAGCATGTCGTCCGATAATGGCGAACGTCGCCACCGACCGATCCCCGGCGCGCTTCGATTGATGCGGGACCCCATGCCCTCGCGGTCGTGCACCGCGCGGCGCGCTCACCGGACTTTGAAGAAAACGAATTGGCAAAAATGGTCGATGCTCTGGGTGTGCCAATTTCGGCGGCCTGAGGCGGCCGACGGACGGGAATGGCCTGAGCCGACATCGCACCCAGCCCATGGATTCAGAGCTTCGCATTTGCATCTACGACGAGGGTCGGCAGATCGTCGAGCCCTTGACGGCGGCACTGCAGCAGATCGACGGCGTGCAGGTTGTCGGCGTTTTTTCCAACTGGGAGTCGCTTAACGCCTGCCTCGGCCGCGGGACCGTGGATGCCGTCGCAGCCAACCTTCAAGGTGAGGCGGTTCTTGAATCGGTCGAGCGAATTGTGCGCCTCCCCCTTGAGTGCTCCATTATCGGCATCGCGGCGCAAACGGACGCATCGTTCATTATCCGGGCCATGCGGGCCGGATGCGCGCAGTACGTCTGTTACCCGATTGATCAGCACGACCTGGAGACTGCACTCCAGCGCATTCGTCCGGCCAGACGTAAGAAGACCCACATCTCGAAGCGAATTTGTGTGATTGGCTCGTCCGGCGGGTCCGGGGCGACAACGGTCGCATGCAACCTGGCCATCGAGCTGGCTCAGCTCACGGAACGACGCACGGCGCTGGTGGACTTGAATCTGGAGTACGGCGACGTCTGTTGCGCGTTCGACTGCCACCCGAAGTACACGGTTGCCGACATCTGCACTGCCGACGCCGAGCTGGACCATGACACGGTTAACGCGGCATTGGTTGAGCTGCCGTGCAACGTGTCGGTGCTGGGCCGTCCGGAGCGCATCGAGGACGCCCGCGAAGTCGCCCCCGAGTCCGTTGAGATCATGTTACGGTTGCTCTCGGAGCAGTTTTCACATGTGCTGGTCGATATGCCGCGGGGGTTCAGCTACCTGAGTGGCGCGGCGGCGCTGCGGGCGGACGCCGTGCTCATTGTCGCCCAGCTTGCGGTGCCGTTCATCCGCAACGCCACGCGCATCTACCAGACGCTGTCTCAAATGGGCACCGACGAGGATCGCATTCAAATCATTCTCAACCGATCGAACGCGGACTACGAGCGGATCACGGTCAAGGATGTTGAACAGCATTTCAAGCGCCCGATCTTTGGCATTATTCCCAATGATTATCAGTTTGTGTCGGCGTCGCTGGATCTAGGTCATCCGCTCGGTGCCGACGCTCCCGCCAGCCGCGCCCGGAGCGCCATTCAGGATATCGCCAGAAAACTTGCGCCCGAATTCGTCGGTGCAACAGGTGCTCACATCGACCAAGCCAGTTTTTTCGGAAAACTCCTGGGCCGAAAGCAGCGGCCTTAGCCGCGTCTTAGCGGTGTTTGACCGGCCGGTCGGGAAGGACTCCTGCTACTCACCCTGACAGCTACTCAGGGCCTTCGTCTACCAAACCGCAGGGTGTGCGTTCGAACTTGGGGGCGCCCGATCCCTCGGCCGGCTCCAGGTCGTCGAGCCAATGCGCGTCATCGTTACGCTTGTAGATCATGAATTGGCCGCGTAGCGCCTCGTCCTTCGCGCGGAGATATCGCAGGTAAATGTGCTTTTCGTCCACGGCCATGATCTCGACCTTGCCGGTCTCGTGGGACATGACGTAACGGGCCCTCCTGGCCAAGCCCGATCCGTGCCGGATCGCCTCGCTGAAGATCTCCCAGCCTCGGACGATGGGGACCTCGTACGGCTCGTTGCCCTCGGTCGGGCGGCCCTGGAAGAGGTAATACGGCGGGCAACCGATGAAGGAGAGCTTGCGATACAAGTCGGCGAGCACATGCGCATCATCGTTGACGCCTTTGATGAGCGGGCACTGGTTGCAGCAGATCACGCCGTTGCGAATGAAGCAGTCGATTCCCTCGACGGCCTCGTCGGTCAGCTCTCGGGGGTGGTCGAAGTGGGCCATCAGGTAGATGCGCTTCCGCGCCGTCGAGAACAGGCGGAATGCCTCCTGGAGCTTCTCATCGCCAGTCAGCCGCCACGGATCGAAGGCGGGCATTTTGGAACCGATGCGGATGATCTCCACGTGCGGGATCGCCCGCAATGCCGCGAGTATCTCGACCAGCCGCCGCGTGCTCATGAGCAGCGGGTCGCCGCCGGTGAGGAGTACATTGGTGATATTGGGGTTTTCGGCGATGTATGACAGCCCGCCCGAGACGTCGTTGGTCACCTCGTCGTTCTCGTTCATGAACAGCCGCTTGCGGAAGCAGTAGCGGCAATAGGCCCCGCAGACCTCGTTGCACAGCAGCAGGACGGTGTGCGGGTACTTGTGCTGGACGCCGCGCGTGACGGTGACCGAGGCCTCGTTGCTGGCGTCGAGCTTACCCCAGTCGTTCAGCTCCTCCTCTCGAGGAATGATGAGCTGCTTGATGGGGTCGTTCGGGTCAGACCAGTCGATCAGGTTGAGGTAGTAGTCGTTGACCCGAAAAACGTACTTCTCGGCGACCTTCTTCAGCTTCTCCCGCTCCTCAGGCGGGATACTCTGTATCCTGTCGATGTTGCGAATATACTTGACCCGCTGAGCGGGCTGTTTCGAGACACCGGTAGTGGATGAGGTTAGCTCAAACATTCACGGCCTCCTTTCTCGTTGGGGGTCGCGGTCGATTGGGCGGCAACGGGACTGTGTCGGCCGGACCGATCTGGCCAGAGAAATGCGCCGTGCTCTTGGGCACGGGGCCGATCGTGGGACCCGTCGCCTCTCGACTCACTCATCGCGACAAATGTCCAATTAGATGCTAGCAAAACGGCGGTCCCAGTCAACGATAATCCGGATGCTGGCGGTCCATTAGTCCCTCATAAAAGCCATAGGCCATACAGACCGCGCAAACATCCCGTTCTGATGGCGAGCCGCCTCCTTCGGTAATCTCTTGCTTTCAAATGAGTTGCGCTGCGAAGTGACGCCTACACAGCTGTTGACGGGGCAAGCTTAAAGCTGTGCTGTCGTTCCTAATTTGAAGGAACACGCGTCGTAGACGGAGGTCATTGCGGCCTGTCCCGCCATGCCAAGTCATTCTGCGACTTCGCCGATGATCGGCGTCGTCGTGACCGGGCGGAACCGGATGGCGAACTCTTCGGGACTCATCTGGGCGACGTCGGCCAGCCGCTTGAGCGAATCGGGGTCTTCGATATCTGAGCGTTCGAGGCGGATCATGTAGGCTCGGGAGACGCGGTACAAGTCGGAGGTGACGTCTACTTGTCGAATGCGCGTGCGGTTGGTCTCCGGATCCACCATCTGCTGGAACTTCATCGGGACCAGGTTACCGCTCTCGAGGGTGACCATCACGCCGTCTTCCGGTTGGTCGCCTTGGCGGAGGAGGAGTTGGACGGCCCCGTGGCCGAGGCTGCGGCAATAGGACATGTCTGCGGGCGTCGGATCGGCGGACCGAAGTTCGTAGCCCAGTTCGTGGCTGACGATCGTGATCTTCTCCCGTCGGGCGGCAAACCGCTGGTGGATTTCCTTTCGCAGCATGGCGCCGAGGGGGATCTCCGAGAGACGGACGTGACCGGAGGCGTCCACGGGCAGATCTCGGCCGAGAAGTCCGGCCAGCTCGTCACGATCGCCTAAACGGAAGGCCAGCCCCTCGGCGAAGACCGCCACCCCGTCCGGTCGGCCCATTGCGGCGCGCTTGATCATGGCCCCCTCGATCACGTCTGCGATGCGGGAGAGCGTCGTTTTGCCCTCGAATTCCTCCGGGATGAGGGTGAGCGTGGCACTGGCCGACTGCCCGACTGCCAGGGCGAGCCAGCCGGCGGATCGCCCCATGGCAGTGACGAAATACCACCGGCCTGTGGTGAGGGAGTCCTGCATGAGGTTCTTGACGATCTGGGTGCCCCAAAACCGAGCCGTCGTGAATCCGAAGGTTTCGACACCGTGCGGGAGCGGCAGATCGTTGTCGATCGTTTTAGGTACGTGGACGCACCGCAGAGCACCGGCGGCGGCCTCGATCAGGAACCTGGCGCCGAGAACTGTGTCGTCGCCGCCGATTGTGATCAGATCGGTCACGCCGAGATCGCGGAGGCGTTCGAGGACGCGGGCCACTTTCATCGCATTGGCACGGACGGGGCCGCCGGTTTTGAGGGAGGCCTCGTCGATCAGCGAGGCCCGTGAGATTCTTAGAATTGAGCCGCCCTCGAAGTGGATCCGGGCGACGCGGGGGATGTCCAGCGGGGTGGCATGCTTCTGCGGATCGAAGGTCTCGGCCGAGAGCCACTTGAAGCCGTCGTAGAAGCCGACCACGTCGTAGCCGCGGTTGACGGCCTCGATGGTGGCTGCCCCGATCACCGCGTTGATCCCCGGTGCGGGTCCACCGCTTGCAAGTATGCCCAGACGTCTACGTTGCATAGGCGCCATCCGCCTGCCTGATGATTGCCTGAGAACCCTACCCGGTCGCCGTCGGCCGCCCCGGTCCGAGCCTCGTAAGATACCAGATTATAGGCCTCTGACCACGGGCCTCACGACGGCTGCCGGCCACCCTCTAGGCCGCAAGCACCCGCCGAACGGCGGCGGGCAAAGCCTGGGGCCGAGGATCCCGCCGAGCCATAGGCCGCAAGATCGACAAACGTCACGGCTCGCCTGGAAATCCGGCGTCGTGGCTTGCGCGCACTCCTCACCACCCGCCGTGCTCTAAGATCGGCATACGAAGCCGACGGCTTCGGAGCTGCCCACTGCGCGTTATCGTACCCAGATCGAACGCCTGCAGTGGCTGTTGCACTTCCTTCGGTTGCGATGGGACGGGCGGACGACGTCCGAGGCCGACGCGCGAGGCGGAGCTGCGGCGCCACCCTTTGTGAGCGGCCGTCTTCGACGTGGAATCGGGGCAGCGTCTAGTCGAAGGTGCTTTTCGACGATGAAGAACATCCCGGTCTGACGCTCCATTTCTCGAGCAACTCGCTGATCCGCTCCATCGGCATGCCCACGACGTTTGTGTAACTCCCCTCGACCCGCTCCACAAACGGGTCGCTGTGGTCCTGGATTCCGTAGGCACCGGCCTTTCCGCGCCAGGCGTCGCTTGCGAGGTACCGCTCCATCAGTACGTCCGGCATCGGTCGCATACGAACCGTCGTGACGTCGTGGCCGATAACGCGCCGGCGGCCGTCGGCCTCCAGAAGCGTGAAGCCCGTGATCACGCGATGCGTCGTGCCGGCGAGGGTGCCGAGAATTCGCCGGGCGTCATCGATATCCGCCGGCTTGCCGAAGACCTCGTCACCGAGTGCAACTACCGTATCGGCCGCCAGGACGACGCCTGTGCCGACGACGTTCGCCACGCTGCGGGCTTTGAAATAGCTCAGCGCTTCGGCCCGCGATTCAGGCGACGTATCCGACGCGAGCTCTTCCGGCTCGCCGTCGGGCGGGAGCACAACGTCGAATCGGTAACCGGCCTGGGTGAGCAGTTCGCGACGGCGCGGGCTGCCGGAGGCCAAGATGAGGTGAGGCCCCGATTCGTGTCGCGATTCTTCGTGCATCAGCCCCGCCTCTATGGACTCATCAACCGTCGCAATAGAGGTGCGACTCTTACTCGAAGGGGATTGAAACGGCAATGACGCGAGCGCGAGTGCACCGCAAGTGGTCCGTGACAGTTTGGGCGGGACCTCCGGGGGGGCGAGCCTCCCGGCGAGCCTTGAGGTTTGTGGTTTGTAGCGATTGCGGCTCGGCAGGAGCCTCGCCCTCCCTTAATGCGGCAATTGCTGCTGCCCGCCGATTCCGTCACGCACTCACCGCAAGTCGCGGCTCAGGTGAGTCCACACGCGCGGATGCGTGGTTGGCGGTTCGGGTATTCACACTGGCAGGCAAGCTGCCAGTGGCACCCGCCTGAGCGAGTACGGAGCCGATTGCATCCTGGAATATCGTGGGCACCGATCGAACGCATCAGGCTTCGAACGAGCGGCGACGGGAGCGAAGGCCTTTAACGAACTTCTTTTGTCGCTTGAGACGCCGCTCCAAGCGCAACGCCTTCAGTCGGGCGCGTCGTTCCCGATAAAAGCGCACGGTTTTCCGCGAGACAAAGTAGAAAAGTGCCGCCACCGGCAGGCCCACGACAATCGCCCCGACCCACAACTCGGCGCCGACCCGCGTCATGATCGCCAGAAGCTCCCGCCAGAATGCCAGATCGAGCCACTTCCCCCAACCGCCTTCGCCGGGAACGGTCTCGAGGATTTGAATCGCCTGCGCCGGTGTCGCCGTCTGCGATCCCACCAGCGCGCTGCCCACGCGAAAGCACACCAGGTAGATCGGAACCATGGTGACGGGGTTGCTGATCCAAACCATTGGCAGGCAGACCACTTTGTTGGCGCGCAGCAGAGCCGCAAGGGCCAGTGCGATGATCATCTGCATGCCAACCGTCGGGGTGAAAGCGATGAACACCCCGATTGCGATCCCCAGCGCAATACGGTGCGGCGTGTCGTCGGCGTGCAACACCTTGACGATGAAATACCTGCGAGCTTTGCGCCAAAGATCCGACACGATGACTCCCACCGCGAAGCCGAGCGCCCGGACGGTCGCCGGGCAAACCGATCATTTTATCGGAGAAACGGACCGCCTTCTGGGCTATGCCCCGCCTGTCGACTCCGGCAAGAGCGAATTCAGCAGGAAAGAAGTCAGCGGCTCTCCCGTTCCAGGAGCGTTCGTAGGCGAGAAACGACGGCTTCAACCCCAACCGAACGCATGCACTCATGATTGTAGGGACACTGCGTCAACCGCTTCAAGTAACAGGGCACGCAGGGCAAGTCAGCCTGCAAAACGGCGCCGTCCGCGCCGTAGGGGCCGGTTCGCCAGCGATTCGTCGGGCCCAGGATCGCCACGAGCGGGCGATTCAGAGCAGCGGCCACGTGCATCGGCGCGGAGTCATGTGCCAACACCGCTGCAGAGCGTTCCAGGACCGCGACCAGATCGCGGATGCCCGTTCGGCCGGCCGCGTTGATCGGATGCGACCCGGATTGAGCGGCCACCGCCGAGCAGATTTCCGCCTCGTCGGGCGCGCCGAGCAGCACGCTGCGCAGGCCGACTTCCGCCCACATCCGGTCAATCACCTCGACGAAGCGCTCGGGCGCCCAGCGTTTGGTTTCCCATCGCGCCCCCGGCAGCACGGCCAGAAACCGCTCGCCCGAGCCGAGGCCAAGCTCCTGCACCAGTCGCCCGGCCCGCCGTCGTTCCTGGTCCGTAACGGCCAAGTCGAACTCCATCTCCACATCGCGAAAGCCGAGCATCCGGCCGACCTCGGCATTGCGTTCGGCCGCATGGGCGTCCGGGTCTTCAACGAGAATATGATGCGTGTAAAACGCCCAGGCGAATTCCCTCGCGCCTGCAAAACCGATTCGCACGGCTGCGCCGGCGGCCCAGGTGATCAAGCCACTGCGAAAGAGCCCCTGAAGATCAATCACGAGGTCGAATCGGCGCGCACGAATCCTCCTGGCAAAGTCAACAAATTCGCGGCTGGCCCCGAGCCCCCGTCGTTGAAAACCGCGGCGATCGAGCCGGATGACTTCGTCGAGGTCGGGATGGTTCTCGATGAGTGGCGCGAACGGCTCGAAGGCCAGCCAACTGATCGAGGCGTCCGGATAGCGTCGGCGGAGTCCCCGAAGAACCGGCAGGGCGTGGATCAGGTCGCCGAGCGAGCTCGGCTTGACCAGCAATACGCTCCGGAATTCGCGCGTCGCCAGCGGGTGCCCGCCCACCTTTCGATCGTCCTTCGGCTGCGTCAGTGTTCCACGCGGCGCCACGTCAGCGACTCATCCAGCACTTCGTGAGGCCGAAACCGCCCTTTATACAACATCGTCGGAGCACCGGCCACGTAGTATCCAAGGTAGTAATAGGGGATCGCCTCGCGGCGGCAATAGTCGATCTCCCACAAGATGGAAAACGTGCCCAGGCTGCGCGCCTGGAACTCCGGGCTGAAGTACATGTAGACGCTGCTCAGGGCCTCCGGGCAGACGTCCACGATGCTGACCCCGGCCAGTTCCCCTTCGATAAAGAGTCTGAACTCCCGGGTAGGCACGGGCGATTCGTAGAGGAAATCTACGAAGCTGCCGTAGTCCTCCAGCATTTTGCCGTCGTGCTTGAAATCCAGATAGGAACGGAACAAGTCCCACTTCTCCGCCGTCGGTTCCGGGTCGTCCTCCGAGCTCACCGTCACGTCGCGATTCTTCCGCCGGATGCGTCGCTGCGAGCGCGTCGGCACGAAGTCGGCCACCGGCACACGTAACTGCCGGCACGCGTTGCACGTCGCACACGCCGGCCGATAGATCAACCGCCCGCTGCGCCGAAAACCGCGGTCCATCAGCACGCGGTACAGATCGCCCGGCATCTGCACTGCCGCAAAGCCCTCGTTTCTCGCTCGCAGGTCGGGCAGGTAGGGGCATTCATGCTCCTCGCTGGTCGACAACGACCCTCGCATGAGAAACTCGTCCACGTACGGCTCGAGCGGGCTGAACTTGCGAGGACTCATCACCATCATCCGATCACGCCGCCCAGCAAGGACCCCGGCCAGACTGTTTCGACAATCCAGACGACCAGCGGCGGCAGGAAGATCCCCGGCAGCATGTTGGCCACCGGGATCCTCTTCACGTCCAGCAAAACCAACGCCGTCGCAATCAGAATGACCCCTCCGACCACGTTCATCATCTGCTGCGAGAGGTCAGGGACGGCGTCGGCGAAGTAGGCAGCCAATATCGACAGCGCCCCTTGGAAACCCAGTACGGTCACGATGCTGAAGACGACGCCCCAACCCAGACTGGCCGCCAGGGCCATCGAGCAGAACGCGTCCAGCAATGATTTTATCATCAACAGGCTCGGATCGCCCTGGGCCCCGTTCTCGAAGCACCCGAGCAGCGTCAGCGGGCCGACGCAGAAAATGACGCTGGCCGTCAGAAACCCCTCCGCGAACGTCCCGGCATCGCCGGCGCCGAATCGCCGGTGAATCACCTCGCCAAGGCCTTCGACCCGCTCCTGCAGGCGCCACCACGTGCCCAGCAGGCACCCGATCAGCAGCGACCCGACGCTCACCATGGCCAGCACGGCCCCGTAGGTCTTTCCCGCGTCGCCGGCCGGTCGGTAGCGTGCGATCGTATCGTTCAGGACGATGACGCCGGCATCGACGCCGAGGGTAATCGTGATCAACCCCAGCGCCTGCAGCACGATGCGTTGATAGCGATCCGGCAGCTTCCCCGATAGGATCAGTCCAGTGCCGGACCCGACCGCTACGGCCAAGGCATTGAATATGGTCCCGTTAAGCATCGACCACATGGTCTGCAACTCCGCAAAGGTCGCGGCGACCATATCGATTGCCGGAAGCCCGGTCAACGAAACGAAGGAACGGGTGCTTTGGGTGGCCCCTCCTTTGTGAAGCGAAGGGTGGGGGACGGATGCGCACGCGTGCCATGCCCGCGTTCGCATGGGCATGCAGGCGGGAGCAATCTTAGGGCGGGCTTCACCCGCCGCCGTAGGGTGCATCTCGATGCACCACCGAGCGGATGCCGCTCGCGGATCACGCAGCGCAGAACTCCGACGGAACCTCATGCTCTATAGTACATCACGGAGGCGCGCATGCCCCACTGGCAGACCTGGATCACAGCCGCAATCGTCATTGCCGCGGCCGCGTGGCTGATTCGTCACTTCGCCTGCCGCGCCAGTGGCCGCAAGGGCCCGGACTGCGGGGGAGGCACGCAGACCCGCCCGGCCACCGACCGCCGCCTGAAGCGCCAGGAGATCATCCCGCCGGAGCAATTACGGTCCGTCCGACGGGACGACGAAACGCCTGGCAACACGTAGGGCGGCCGGCCCCCGCCCGCCGGCGTTTAGCCGCCCGGCGCCCGGCGCTCGTGCATGATGAACCCGCGACCAGGGGCACCCGCGGGCTTGTCCGGGCATCCAAGGGCCTCGATGGTCTGATGGGCGATATCAATCAGTGTGGCCGCTTCCGCTTCGGAAACTTGGCGACCGCTGTGCGCCTGCACTGTGTGCATGAACGCGTGGATCGCGTTGCAGGCGGCTGCGTCGTTGCGGGGATTTCCGTCCTCGAGCAGACGGGCGGCCGTATCCAGCTTGACCAGCAGGCTTCGTTCGATTCCGTGTGGCAGCTGCAGGGCGACCACGGCGGTCTCGAGATCAACCAGCCAATCCGGTTGGTACTCGTAAGCGCCCATGTCCACGATCGGCGGGGTACCGTTCCCCGTATCCGCTGTGAGCGGAGCGTCCACGTAACGCGGTTCGCCAGCCAAGTCGATCGGCAGCGGCTCGGTGATGTCGCCGTCGCCGTCCAGATCGATCGTATCCTCGGGAACAGCTTCGTTGTCACCGGCATCGATACAGGGCGACGCGGTCAGCAGTTGCAGGTCGCCGAAGTCGTCGTCGGGCGTGCCCCAAACGCCGTCCAGGCCGGCGTCGGGTAGTTGCAAGAACAGGGGATCGGCGGAGATGTTGCCGTTGATTCCGGTGGGGTCGACGAGGCTGGCGTAGTCGTATTCGGCGTTGCCGTTGACGCAGTTGTGCTGCATCGTAGGCGTGCCAGCGTACTGCAGGACTTGGAATACTCCCGACGAGTTATGTGCGACGATCGTGTTCGTAATTGTCGGAGAGGATCCCATCGCTAGATACAGCCCGCCTCCGTTGTCGGCGATATTGCCCGCAATCGTGTTGTTCGCGATCACCGGGGCGGAGTAGATCATCGAAAGCCCGCCGCCGTCGCCGATCGCGCTGTTGCCCGTAACGCTGTTGTTCACGATGATCGGCGAGGATCCGCGCACGTACAGCCCGCCGCCGCCGTCGGCGCTGTTGCCTACGATGGTGTTGTTCGCAACGGTCGAGGAGCAGTCGAACAGGAGCAGCCCGCCGCCTTGGTGGGCGACGTTGCGCGTAATGGTATTGCCCGCGACGGTCGCAGTGGAGCCGTCCAGGAGCACCCCGCCACCGCCAATGTCGGCGCGATTGCCGACAATTGTGTTGTTCGTAACCGTCGTGCCGGAATGCCGCAGGTGTAGCCCACCGCCGTGCGAAGCCAGGCCTCCGGTGATCGTGAAGCCGTCGACCACGCCGACCGCTCCCCAGCCGGCTTGCGCGGTGACCACCGAACCCTGTTGTTGCCCGTCCAGTATGGTAACGTTGGTGCGCCAGTCCCGGTCGTCCCGCACCGTTTCGACCCCCGCAAAACCGCCATACACGAATGCATAGGGTGGCAGGTCGATGAGCTCCTCGTACGTACCGGCCTGTACCCAGACCTCGCCGCCCCGCAACCACGCTTCGTCGATGCCCGCCTGGACCGTCCGCTTGGCCAGGGCCCAGGACGAGCCATCGTTCGCGTCGTCGCTCAGCGAGCTCACCCGCACAATGGTATACGGCTCGTCCCCCCAAATCGTACCATCGGATTCATCGGAGCCGACATCCACCGTCCCACCCGCCGGCTGAATACGTGGTTCGCCGTCGGTGTCGTAGTCACTCCACGCGTCCGCGTTGTTCCCGGCGTCGACGCACGGGGAGTCCGGTTCAATGTGCATGTTGCCATACTGCGGGCCGGCGAGCCGGGGGTCGGCGGAGATGTTGCCGTCGGTGCCAGTGGGGTCATCGAGCCCGGAGTAGTCGTACTCAGTGTTGCCGTAGACGCAGTTGAAGCGCAGCGCCGGGAAGCCGCTGCTGTTGCGGCGAATCCCAGTTCTATTAAAGGTCACGATTGTGTTGGCGATGGTCGGGGAGGAGGCGGACAGGTACAGACCCCCGCGGTTCTTGGCGATCGTGTTGTTCACGATGGCAGGTGACGACTCGATCATGTACAACCCGCCGCCGTTGCGCAGAATCGTGTTGTTCGCAATGGTCGCGGAGGAGCTGTCCAGGTTTATCGCAACGCCGGCGTTGCCTGTGACGATGTTGTTCGCGACGGCCGGGGAGGAGCCGTAGATGTACAGTCCGCCGCCGGCGTGGGCCCTCCCGCGCGTGATGGTGAAGCCATCGACTGCGGCGATCAATCCGAAACCCGTTTGCGCGGTCACCACCGTGCCCTGCTGCTGCCCATCAAGGGTTGTGACGTTGGTGACCCAATTCCGCTCGTCTCGCAACAGTTCGCTGCCCGCAAAACCGCCGTAGACAAAGGCGTATGGACGCAACGTAATGCGTTCCTCGTATTTGGCAGACTGCACCCAGACCTCTCCGCGCAGCACGGACGCGGCGTCGATGCCTGCCTGAACCGTGCGCTTGGCAGAGGCCCAGCATGAGCCATCGTTGGCATCGTCTCCTGCCGGGCTGACATGGACCCTCGTATTGGGCCCCTCTGTCCACACCGTACCGTTCGATTCGTCGACGCCGATGTCGATCCTTCCACCCGGGGGCTGAATCCGGCGCTCGCCGTCAGCATCGAACTCGCCGAGCGCGTCGCTGTTGTTTCCGGCGTCCACGCAGGGTGAGTTCGGCTGGAGATGCGTGTTCCCATACCGCAAGTCGGCAAACGATGGGTCCGCGGAGATGTTGCCGTCCGCTCCTGTCGGGTCGGCGAGTCCGAAGTAATCGTACGCGTCGTTGCCGTAGACACAGTTGAAGCGCAGCGTTGCCGTACCGCCGGCATCGTTTTGGTGGACACCCGAGGAATTGAACGCGACGATCGTATTTGCGATCGTCGGGTAGGCGTTTTCCAGATACAGCCCGCCGCCGTCGTAGGCTCTGTTCCCCGCAACAGTGTTGTTGACGATTTCCGGTGAGGCGTCGTCATGGAGAGAGATCCCCCCGCCATGATAGGCGCTGTTACCCGTGATGGTGTTGTTGAAAACCTTCGAGGAGGACCAGCTCAGGAAAAGCCCGCCACCGCGCCAAGCATTGTTGTCCATGACGGTGTTATTGGCGATCGTCGGGGAGGCGTTCCACACGTACAGCCCGCCGCCGTAATTCGCGTCGCCGTTGATAATCGTGAAGCCATCGACAGCCCCGGTTTCTCCATAGCCCGCTTCGGCGGACACGACCGCGCCTTTCTGTTGACTGCCGAGGATTGACGAGCGTTGCTCCTGCCCGCGCTGGATTGGCCAAATCTGCGGCAGTCCGCGGAGGACTGAGACGTTGGCACGCCAATCCCGATCGTCGCGAGTCGCTTCGTCGCCGGCAAAGCCGCCATAGACGTATGCATAGGGGCGCAGTCTTATGTTTTCCTCGTAGGTACCCCTCTGCACCCAGACCTCGCCGCCAAGTGCCGACGCAGCGTTGATGCCCGACTGAACGGTGCGCTTCGCCGAGGGCCACGATGAGCCGTCGTTCGCATCGTTTCCCATGGGGCTGACCCGTACGACGGCATACGGCCCCGCGGACCAGTTCGTTCCGTCCGATTCATCGGCGCCGATGTCGACCCTCCCCTCCGAGGGTTGGATGCGGGGCTGGGCGTCTATGTCGACCTGGGCCAGCACGTCCGTGTTGTTCCCGGCGTCCACGCAGGGCGAGTGTGGCTGAAGGTGCACGTTGCCGTACGCTGAATCGACCAGCCGCGGGTCGGTGGAAATATTGCCATTTGTTCCAGTGGGGTCAGTGATTCCGAAGTAGTCGTACTCGGAGTTGCCGTAGACGCAATTGTATCGGAGCGCCGGCGCGCCGCTCGAACGATATATCCCGGATGAGTTGAACGCGACGATCGTGTTGGAAATGACCGGCGAGGAGTTGTCAAGTAGCAGCCCGCCGCCGTCGGCGAGGGCGCTGTTGGCCGTGTCCTTCCGGCAAGGCTGCGTGCGGGTTTTTTCTCCGGTGGCGGCCG
>CAZNPL010000071.1:0-14103 GCA_964574815.1 uncultured Phycisphaeraceae bacterium | reverse complement strand
GTGTGGGCCATGCCCAGGTCGATCAGGACGTTGTCGGAGGCGTCCACGGCCAGCATGCGGAACGTGGTGTCCGGGTACACGTCCTCGCCGGTGACGTACAGCGGGGCGGCGTCGATGTATTTGTCGGGCCAGTTGGCGTAATCGGGGGAGACGAGCTTCAGGGCGTAGTCGACGCCGCTGTTGGGCGGGTTGACCTCGAGGTACCGCGAGCCGACGGCCTTGACGTTCCGAGTGGCCAGGCCGTAGGCGTCGTAGTCGTAGCTTTCCACCACGCGGCCGCTGGTATCCAGCAGGGCGTCGGGCGTGGAGAGTTCGCGGTTGCGGTAGTAGTAGTCGCCGCTGGCGTCGTGGAACATGATGCGCTCGTCGATGTACATGTCAAGGGCCTCGAGCCGAAGCTTCGGTTTCAGCGGTCGTCGAAGAAGCTCACTGAGCTCCATGTACTGCTTCCATCGCGGGCCATCGGCGATATAAGTCCTCGCCGGTGACGTACAGCGGCCCCCCTTCCTTCGCTCAGGGCCAATCGTCGATCTTGTCCCCGCCCTGGGCCTCCAGAAGGTTCGGCTCCATCGCGCGAACCCATAACGGCGAGCATTTTCTTGCACCTCCTGGATACCCGCGTCCCGCATTCAGGGCATCGACCAGACCGGTTGCCGACGAGCAGATACGAACAATTCTCGCATCGGGGTTCGTTACATGCCATTCGCTTGGCGCGAACCCGGTAGACGCCCAGACCATAGCCAGCTAGCGCATAGATCGCTGTGTTGACAGGAACCAACCACTTCAAATCCGCACCGTGGTCAGTGAGGATTCCCTTGCCAGCCAGTAAGCTGCCCACTGCGGCTCCGGGAATCGCCGGGAGAGCAAGTAGGCAGATGTCCGCCAAGAAAGCCGAACCCGCTCCAAAGACCGCGCTGCCTATCACCCACCGTATGACACGCCTTGACTCTGCTGCGTCCATTGGCACTCGCATGGTTCAGGGTCCCCATCTATTCCGGATTCAGGGGCTGAGCGGAAGCGTGCGCAGTCTCAGTTCTTGAGGAAGTACTTCTTGCACTCGCAACGCCCACTCGACCGTAACCACGACAAGAACTCTCGTATGTACGCTCTGCTATCACGCTCAGTACCGCTCTGCCGGAGTGTCCCGGGAGCCCAATTCGGCCAGCTTGTTTCTGATGCGAAGAACCAATACGACTGCACAAAGTATTGCGGGGCCCGCCCTTGAGGCGTCGGGCTCCCATTTTCCCACACGGCGTCCAGCCTCCATACATCGTACTCGGCGCTATGCGGCTCGATGACAAAGCTGTTACCGGATGAGTATTCGCCGTGAGCCCACCAGTCCTGAAGGCTATGCAATCCGCGCCCCAAGTCTCTAGCGGCGACCAGCGGAGACCAATGCCCCGTGTTGTCGCACCAACCCTTGGCGTTCTTCATCTCCTCCCTCGCCCAGCGCAGCCTGCTATCCTGTCCACCACTGTTTCGGTTGAAGTGACGGGACTGCTCACCAACGATAGGGAGAAATCCTGTGCCTATCAATGAGTCTGTCCCATGATTGTCAAGACCTACTCTCAGCGCAGCGCGCCGTTTCATACCTTCCGCAACCGCCCAGTACAGAGTTTTCTCTGCATGCACATCGAAACCCCAACGACCCGTGGGATCGGAAAGAACCCTTGGGCTGCTGCTGACATACTCGTAGAGATTCATCCCATCGACGTAGCCCGCCGGATCCCGTTGCAGAAACCGACCGTGGACCGGGTCGTAGTTGCGGGCGCGGTAGTAGTAGAGCGGGGTCGGCTGGCCGGTGTCGTCGTAGACGACGTCCAGGCGGCGGCCGGTGAAGAAGTACGGGTTCAGCAGGCTGGTGTCGGGGATGTCCGTTGGGCCTGCGTAAGTATCGCCCAGCCGGTCCGGAACCGAGTAGCCGGGGCAGTCACCCGCGAACGTGCCTGCTATCGCTTCGGAAACCTTGGTCGGGTCAAAGAGATTGACGAGCCGATCGGGGACACACGTATCGTCGGGGTCGGCTCCCGTGATGTCGGCACTCTGTTGCGTACAGTTCTCGTCGTCGGGGGGCGTGCCCCCAATGATGTCTAGGACGCAGAAAACATCGAAGAGATTCAGCACGTCACTTCCATCGGTGTCTCCCCACTTTCACGTGCGGGCCATGCCGAGGTCGGCGATCATCTCGGCGGCGGCGTCCTCAGCCACGACGCGATAGACTGTCGCGGGGATGATGTCGATGCCGGTGACGTGAAGCGGCCCGGCGCCCCAGGCCGCAGCGTCCTGAACCACCGGGGCGGCCGTGAGGTCGCCGTTGCCGTCGATGTAGAGCCCGCCCCACTCCGGATAGTCCGGCGAGGTGACCTTCAGAGCGTAGGGCTGGGCGCAGGCTGGCGGGGGCGAGATTTCCAGGTAACGGCAGCCGACGGCCTCGAGACGCTCGTTGGTGACGGTGACGTCGCCGTAAGCGTCGTAGTCATAGCTTTCCACCACGCGGCCGTTCTCCCGGCGCGAGGAATGTTGCCGCATCGTTGATTGCGTGAACGGGTGAGCGACGGGATTTGAACCCGCGACCCCTAGGACCACAACCTAGTGCTCTTCCGACTGAGCTACGCCCACCATGTGATTTCGCTCGGCTGCCGCGTCTCGCTTCGTGCTTCGGCTGCGGGCCGCCCGTGGGGCGGCGGGCTCGGCGGCGGGTCCGGCGATTTTCGCTGCGTGTAAGAGGATAGCGGTGTTGGGGCGTTTGATCAAACGGGGCGAGCGCATGTCCTCAATCCGACTCTCTGATCAGCACGCCGGTTGCGCCAAGGCCCGGCGGCGTTTGGCCTGGGACGCCTGGATCGCTGGGTTCCATCCCACCTCCGCAATCCGTCGCAAAGATCCTGATCTTTGCGAGGTCTTAAGCGGGCGTCTGCTTCGTTACCAGTGGCCCGGCTTCAGGCCCAGCTGGCTGTTCACCTCACTCCTCGATCCGCAATCGCTGCCCTCAGCGAACTCGTCGATCTCTACCATCGCCGCTGGTCAACCGAAGTGGAGTACCGGAGCCTGAAACAGACGCTGGCGCGGCGCAAAGTCCTGGCCAAAACCCCGGCAGCAGGGGCCATGCAGTTGGCGGGGAGCGTTCTGGCCTTGGCGTTATTGATGCTACAGGGCGCCTAGGCCCTCGGGCGGCGGATCCCGCAACTGAGCGTTTCTTTGGCCCTCAAAGTGGTTCGCCGTGCAGTCGAAGCCATGCGCTGGTGCGCGCCGACAACCCACTTCGACACGTTGCTTCGGGCTGCGCTCAAGGATCGCTATACCCGGCGTTCAACGAAACGAGCTCGCGATTGGCCACACAAAAAGAAGGAGTCGCCCCCTCGTCCCGCCAGATTGCGCAGGCCGAATCGGCACGAAAGGATTCGAATGAACGAACTCTTGAGGCAAAGCGTCGCCCCCTCTGGTTAACGGCGATGGATACCACTGGCGGCTTCTCCGCCAGTGCTTTGCCGTCTTGGATTCGGCGCTGGGATCGGTTCTACGCCGGATATGCCGGCCGGCGCCCCTCCAAAACCGCCAGCACGTCGTCAACCACCGTGCTCATCGCCGCAAGCGATGTGTGCGTGCGCGAGCCAAGATGCGCCGACAACAACACGTTCGGCAGCACCATAAGCGGGTGGTCCCGCCCCGGCGGCTCCGGGTCATGAACGTCCAGCGCCGCACCCGCAAGCGAACCCGACTGCAACGCGTCGGCCAATGCGTCCGCCCGAACCACGGGTCCACGTGACGTATTGACCAGCGTGGCCGTCGATTTGAACCGACGCAAGGCCGCAGCATCGATCATCCCGCGCGTCAGTTCCGTCAACGGGACATGCAGCGTGACCACGTCCGACTCGGCGTACAGCATCTCTTTCGTCGTGGACTCCGCATCAAAGGGCAACGGGCCGATCTCGCGAATGTCGTTGTACCGGATGCGCATACCCAACCCGTCATGGCATATCCGCGCGACGGTCGTGCCGATGCGACCCATGCCGACCACGCCCAGCGTCAAGCCGCGAAGCTCTCGGCCGATCAACTCCCGGCGAGCCTCGGCGAATCGCTGATCCCGCACCATCGCATCCGCGAGGACCAGACGCCGCTCGAGCGCCAGCATAAGCCCCACTGTCAGCTCCGCTGTCGATACTGTCGGCGCATGTGGCGTATGGACGACCTGGACGCCTCTCGCCTTCGCCGCTTCGAGATCGATGTGATCCAGCCCGACCCCGGCCCGGCCAACCACTTTCAACCGCGGGGCCGCGTCCAACACGGTCGCGGTGATCTGCGCGGCACTGCGAACGACCACCGCGTCGCAGTCGCCGATGGCCGCGATCAGGTCGGCCTCGCCGCACGAAGCCGGAACGACGATCTCGCCAACCGAGGCCAGGCGCTCCATCGCCCCCTCGTTCAACGGCTCCGCCACGAGAATCCGAGGTCGCTCCATGCTCATATCATCAGCTCGCGAAGTGCGTTGGCCTGCAGGCTGCGGCGGGCTATGATCTCCGGACATGACCTCGCCCAATCTGCCACTGGCTCGATCATTCGCCGAGACCCTAGCCCGTCAGGCCGCCCGCATTAGCCGGTCGCTGTTCGGCCGGACGTCTGTCGAGCGGAAGGACGACAACAGCCCCGTTACCGAGGCCGATCACCGCATCCAAAGTTACATCATCGAGGCCGTCGCCGAAAACTACCCCGATCACGCCTGCGTCGCCGAGGAAGAGGAGCGGCAGGCCTCCTCACTCCCGCCCCCGGAAGAGGCCGAGTACTGCTGGGTCGTTGATCCCCTCGACGGCACGCGCAACTTCACCCGCGGCTTCCCCGTCTTCGCCACGTCCGTCGCGCTTCTCCGCGGCAACGAGCCGGTCGTCGCCGTCATCCACGAACATCGCAGCGATTGGACCTGTTCCGCCGCCGTCGGAGAAGGCGCCCTCTGCAACGGCCGCCCCGTTCGCGTCGCAGACAGGCCGATCGATCGCGATACGCTCATCGCCATCCCCTCCGGCCGGCGCCGCCCCATCTTTCCGATCATCCGGGCGTGGGCCGACCGCCACGTGCTGCGAAACGTCGGATCGACCGCTCTGCACATGGCATACGTCGCCGCCGGGGCCGTCGACGCCGCCGTCTGCTACGAGTGCAAACTATGGGACATCGCTGCCGGCGTGCTTCTGGTCAGAGAAGCCGGCGGCCGTGTCACCGACCTGACCGGCAAAGACATCGAGCTGCCGCATCCATCCGATCATGCCGATCGCGACCTGCCACTTTTCGCGGCGTCCCAAGTCACCTACGACCCGCTCTTCACCGCAATGCGCGACCAACAAATCCTCTAACGTAGCATCACCCCTCGTGGGGGTTCGAGTTTAGCGAGGATGCCGTGGGCAAGCGGAGCCACCAACAGCGGCGGAGCTTGCCCGTACGTTCCGTCCGTCCGGCGGCTCCCTCAATCACTACCCCGACACTCATGCACGCCCTCCCCGACCAATCAGCGTTGCTCGAGCTGCAAGTCCTCGGTACCCGTCACCACCTGCTGAATGGATCGCTTCAGAAACGTCATGCGGGTGTTGGTGGCCTCGTCCACCTTCAGAACCACCTCGTTGTCCTTCACGTTGACCACCGTCCCAATGATCCCTCCGATGGTCATCACGCGATCGTTCTTCTTCAGATTGTTGATCATGTCCTCCTTCTTCTGACGCTCCTTGCGCGATGACCGCGAGCTCATGAAGAAGAATACGCCCATGAACAGGATGATCCCGACGAGGAAGATCATGCCGCCCGGCTGCTGCTGTTGCGGTCCGGGTCCGCCGGGCTGGTTCTGTGCCACCAGCATCATGCTTTCGAACATCGTAGCTCCTCAAGCCTGGTTCGGCCCTTCGGTTCCCAGCACCGCCGGGAATTCCGCCGCGATTGTCGCCAGTTCACCCCGCGGAATCAAATCCCGCATCCGGCCCATCAATCGCTGAAAAAAACGCAGGTTGTGAATTGATGTCAGAATCGGCCCCAGCATCTCGCCGGACATGAACAGGTGGCGGACATAGCCACGCGAGTACCGGGCACACGTGGCGCAGTCGCAGCCGGCCTCCAGCGGCTCATCCGACAGCCGGTGAGCCTCGTTCCGCATCCGCACCGCACCGGAGGCCGTAAACGCATACGCGTTCCGCCCGTTCCGTGTCGGCAGCACGCAGTCGAACATGTCCACCCCCAACCGGACGGCCGCATACAGGTCCCGAGGCATGCCCACGCCCATCAGATACCGAGGCCGGTCGTCCGGCAGGATCGGGCACAGACGTTCCAGCACCTCTACCATCTCCTCATGCGACTCCCCCACCGACAGCCCGCCGATCGCGTAACCGTCGAAACCGATCTCGATCAGCCGCTCGGCGCACTCGCGGCGCAGATCATGATCCAGCCCGCCCTGCACGATCCCGAAAAGCTGCTGATCCGCGCGCCGGTGGGCCACCCTGCACCGTTTCGCCCAGCGAACGGTGCGTTCGACGGCCTTCGCCGCCACCGCCGGTTTGCAGGGCAGCGGCGGGCATTCGTCCAGCGGCATGATGATGTCGGCCCCGAGCCGGTTCTGAATATCGATCGCAATCTCCGGATCGAGCCGCAGCTTGGCCCCGTCGATATGCGATCGAAACTCGACGCCGTCGTCGTCGATGGAATTGATCTTCGCCAGCGAGAAAACCTGGTAGCCGCCGCTGTCAGTCAGGATCGGCCCGCCCCAGCCCATGAAGCGATGCAGCCCCCCGAGCCGCTGCACAACCTCCGCCGTAGGCCGAAGCTGAAGATGATAAGTGTTGGCCAGAACAATCTGCGTCCCCGTCCCCGCCACCTGCTCCGGCAACACCCCCTTGATCGACCCGGCCGTCCCCACCGGCATAAAAGCCGGCGTATCAAACGCTCCATGAGCCGTCACCACGCGTCCCACCCGGGCCCGACTCTCAGCGTCACAACCTGTCACCTCGAACGCAAACATAGGCGGATGTTCCTCTCCGCTGCGCCTGCCTGTCAAACGCCCCGATTCTGTGGTCGTGAGGAATCGCCGCTGCACGGGCGGGCGGGGTCCTGCACTCGTCGTGCATGACGGTTTCGGCGAGAAGGGGGCGCCCGATCCGAGCCGCGACCGTCAGGGAGCGGGGAAAGCTCCTGGTGTTGTACACGTGTCCCGCCCCGATTGGCGATTCTAAGACGTGGCGAGCGACCTCGCCCGAACTGTTATGCACCGTGGACTGGGTATGCGCTGCCGGATTGGTGGTGTGAAAAGCGATGCCGGGTTAAACTCTGGATGATCGCCTGACGGGCGACCGATACTAGTGCGGGTTTGAGAAGACGGCCATGATCAAACGCTTCCGCGTCCAAAACTACAAAGCCCTACGCGACGTAACGCTCGATCTTACGCCAATCCACGTCTTCATCGGCCCAAACGACTCGGGTAAAACCAGCATCCTCGAGGCCATCCGAGCCCTTTGCCGGACTGCGACTCGTAGCCTTTCGAGTGCCTTCTCTGGGAATTGGGAGGGCCTAGAACTCGTTTGGCGTCGTTCGCCACCGAACAAAGTGCTTACCTTTGAGGTCACGGTGTTGGACCCCGATAGCGATGTCGAATGTACGTATAAACTCTCGTGCAAGTTCGACACCGCAGGACGCGGTGTGAAGGTGAGAAGTGAGAGTATTGAGGATACACAAGGAAAGGGCTCGGGCTTTGAAACGGCAGGTCGGGAGGCAACCTTCCTGCATGTTTTCGATAAAGAGAAGCGTGGCAATGCGGTAAAGCTGCCGCGGCTGGTGTACGACTCAATCGACGGTGTCCACCTCTACCGTTGGAACCCCAGCCATTTAGCCCTCCCGGTAGCAGCAGAAGCTAGTTACACGTTTCCGTTGGGCATGTCGGGTTTTGGACTGAGCCGGTGCCTTGACGACATTTTGGGCCAAAGCCGGGAGAATTTCATGGCGCTTGAGTCTCGATTCAAGGCCATTTTCCCGGATGTCGAGTCGATTCTGCTCATTCCGACTCAGGGATATCAACCCTTTTCGAACGACGCCGCGCCATTCCCGAGTCCAGCGCAGGGTCCCGGGAGGGGACTGGAATTCGCGTTCCGAAACGGGACACGTATCGGCGCCTCGCAGGTCTCAGATGGAGCACTCTTGGTGCTTGCCTACCTTTGCATCCTTCACTTGCCGACGCCGCCGCGGGTTGTGCTTGTCGAAGAGCCAGAAAACGGTGTACACCCCGCACGGCTCAAGGAGGTGTTGGCGATTCTACGTGAACTGGTGAAAGAGCAGTCGCGCACGCAGGTCATAATGACAACCCATTCGCCGTACGTCGTGGACCTCTTCCAGCCGGAAGAAGTCACGCTCTGCATCAAGGAGGACGACGGCTCCATTTCCACGCGCCGGCTGTCAGAGAGTCAGAAGGTGCGTGAGCAAATCGACGTCTTCACACTCGGCGAGATCTGGACCGGCGAAGGGGATGAGGCCATCGCCAAATCGGCGGCCCCGGAGAACGAGGAGGAGCCGCGGCAGTGAGGACGCTCATCGTTTCCGAGGGAGCGAATGAACTGGAAGGCGCACTCCCGACACTGGTCGACCGACTTTCGTCGAGGGAAATCGAACCCGAGTGCTTGAAGGTCAGCGATCCGAGAGTTCGCACGCATTTTCGCCCCGGGCGGGACGCGCGTTACGTCAAGCGTGCGCTTGCATGGATGCGCTACGCATTGAATGAGGCCTTCGACGCGCTCGTACTCGTGATCGACCAGGACGGGAAACGAGACCGAGAAGAGCAATTCAGCAGCGCCCAATCAGACCGTAATCTACCTGTCCGGCGCGCGCTCGGCGTGGCGATCCGAACCTTCGATGCGTGGATGCTTGCGGACGAGCAGGCCCTGACTGCGGCCCTCGGAAAGACCGTGCACAGACAGAGACAACCGGAACGACTTGCCGACCCTAAGGCCGTTTGCATAGGCCTGCGCGACGATGCGGGCTCTTCAATGGGGCTCACCGAGATGTATCGGCGGGTCGCGGTGAACGCCGACCTGCACATTCTTCAAGAGCGGTGCTCGAAGGGTTTTCGCCCCTTCGCCCAGCACGTGCGGGAGCTGTGAAGCGTTCAGGCCTGGCTTGACGAAGTCCGCTTCCTTACGGGCGCGGCTCGGAAAGGTGCCGCCGCCGCTCGGACAGGCTGACGCTGCCGATAATAGCGGCGACTGGATTCGAACCAGTGACCTGCGGGCTATGAATCCGGCAGGCTGTCCATAAGGGGTTATCTCCGCTGTACTTATGGCCGTTTTGGGGCGTCAGAAACAGGGTAAAAACTGCCTGTAGAATCCCTGAATAACGGCTCAAAGGCAGCAACCGACTAAAAAGTGACGCCCGGAGTGACGCCCGCACGGACGGCCTGGTCTCGTTTCGGTAGTCGCGGTTGGCGGCAACGCCGTGTGGCTGCCGCTGGCATCAGGAGTCACTCTGCCCCGGTCTGGTGGCCGTCATCCAGGCGTCGCCACACCTCCCGGAGCACGTCCAGCACGCGGTTGTCACCCTCGTGGAGTCCGCAAGACGGCACAACGGTGGCCGAACTCGTACCTTGGGCGACGTTGCGGGTCATTGAGCATCGCCGGCCGCGCCGCCCCGACGTTCTCGTTTCCGCCTCCGCGCGAGTGCACAGGGTGTTGATACCAGACGCACCATTTAGGATAATACGGGCGGGACAAGGTTCTCTGGACTTGAGCGTGCTGGCATCTATACGATGGGTTGGCTGAGGAGCTTCACAAAGGAACTTACCGGCAAGGACCTTGGAGACCCGAAGATCGCTGCCGATGAGCTGCGCGATTCGTGCCGCAAAGCCCACGAGTTCGTCGACGGCTTAGTAGCCGTGCTGGCTGTCGTCGGCTACGTGTTTGTGGGTGCAATCGCCGTTTTTTTGCTCATCTACTATCTCTTTTTTGATTAACCGGTGCCCGCCCTTGAGCGGTCGCTTTCGTTTCTGGGCCCCTCCCAGTTGCACCCATTCAACGTCCGATAGGCGAACGGCAGGGGGCGGCGGTAGGCGGGGAGCGTATCGGGCAGGCCCCTTGTGTACTTGGCCGATTGAATCTCGACGCCGGTCAGGGTGAAGCCTTCGGGCTTGGCCTCCACGATCCCGATGGCCTTCCCGGCGGCATAGAGCAGGTAGTCGGCCTCTCCGCCGCCGTGGAGGGGGAACTCCCGGATGGCCACACCAACGGATGCATCAACATCAGCCTCGGCTCGATCCTGCACGATCCACCCGCAGGCTTCAAGCTGCCGATCAATCTCCCTTCGGACGATCTGTTCCGGCGTCTCTGGCAAACCTCGACACCGTCGAACTGATGTTCCTACGCGGCGCCGGCGACGATACCGGGCCACGCGGGTCGTGCCTATTGTGCACCGGGGAACGCGACCTGAAAAGCACCCCAGTCAATGAGGTTCGTGTCGGAATCTCCGTCGAAATCGAACAGTTCACAGCCTTCGTAGATGGTCACGTACGCCTCGGCGATGTTTTCGGCACCAAGCACCGCCCGGAATGTTGTCATGGCGATATTGATGCGGGATATTGAGCCAGTAGGACCAGGTTCGCTTCAACGAGACCTTCGCGAGACTCGTGTCTCATTCTCCCATGGACTTCAAGATTCCCTGCTCAAAGCTCGAAAGCTGGGCTTCCGGTGTCACCGAAAGCTGCTTGATGATCGTATCCATACGGTTTCGCATCTCGGCTTCCTTGCTTGCGTTTCCGGTAACTTGGTAAACAGTCACCAAGCACATGAACGCCGGAATATGATGAGGTTCGAGTAGCAACGCCCAGCCAGCAAGGCGCTCGGCAAGAGCAAACTCACCCTGGCTGCCATAGTGATTAGCTGCACTAACCACCGCCGAAGCACACATAGCGCAGGCGAAGTCGGTATCCGCCATAGCCAGTTCGTTATCGTTAATGGCGACGAAGTTCTTGCTCAACAACCCGATGTCCTCGCAAATCGCGGCGAAATCATCGAAGTCGTGAGCGAGCCTGTGCCGCATTTGTGTGACGAGTTCGGGGTTCAGTGATGCCCACGCTGAACTACGTTGCGTTCCCATCGCGTTCCGTTCTCCAGGGCGTTGGATTACGACTTCCAACCCGCTTGCCAGCGATCTAGTTCGTTTTCGATTTTGCCATATATCCCTCGCTCAACGGCCCACAGCGGCAGACTTACCAAAACCCGTGCACACTCGTCGGCGTAGTTCGGGCCTCTCGTGACGAAGAACTCCTGTTTCCGCCCAAGCACGCCCAACACACCTTCTGCTGGCAATTTCACGGCTACCGTATCGGGCGAAGAAGTCTTGTAGAGGTACGAATAGCCAGGCAGCTTCTCCATCTGTGTCTCCTTTAGTCAATCCCATTCCCATGTTCCCTCAGCATATCGATTCGCCCCAAGGAATCCAAGTGAGAGCTGAGCGGTTCGGCGGCCAGGGGGGACCCCGGGTGCTCCGAAGATTGCCAAATCCCCCTACCCCAGCTTGGCAACCTTCGGGTAACGGGCCAGAAACGCAAAGATCGCCACGCCCGGTCCAGGGGAGATGGCGTCCTATGGAGACCGGCGGGGGTCAGATTGGTGGAGGTCTCCGACCGTTCCGCCCTCCCCGACTCAGCAGTCAGCGGTCCGGGATGTTTGTGAGGCCCGCTCGAAATGACCCTTGTCAGGCCGGGCTGAACAGCAATCTCCCCCTTGTGACCGCCCCCTGTCCGGGCAAGGTGCTGAGTGCTGACTGCTGAGTAGGCCCTAAGACTGCCAAATCCCATGGGGCTACGTTGGCGGCCTTTGGCTGGGAACCGAGAAATCAAAGACCGCCAAACGGGGGTAGTGAAACTTGGCGGTCCTACTCGGAACGGTCCGGCGTCATCCCCATCCCGTCGGGCGGGGTGCTACGAGCGGCGGTGGCCGTCGGGGATCGGGGTCACGGGCTGGCCGCTGTTCACACGCCCGGTTGTGGCTCCGCACTCGGGACACAGGCCGGTCACGTTGCCGGTGAGGTCGTAGTTGCAGGATTCACACCGACCCCGGAGTCGCCGTTGTTGCCGCCGTCGCCGCCGTATGGCCTGCCGAAGCGGTCCTGCCCACAGAATGGCCATACAGACAAGAGCCGGGAGCCATAGTGGGACTCGAAGCGTGAGATCGACGGGAACGCCGATTTGGTTGCGGCGGTACTCCCACCGAAACCCCAGGAAAGAAACCTGCGACACAGAGGAACGCAGGTGCGTCAGGCTCGCCCAATGTTCCCGCACGAGGTCCATTAACAGTCGCTGCCTCATTTCCTTTCGTATCGTCGGGTCCTCAACTCCGTACCGCTCCAGATCCTTGATCTGGTGCTGGAACTCCCGCTGCAACTCGGCTGGCAAGCCGACCCGTTCATCAACGAACCCCGGACCTTGGTAGCGGAGACCGACCGTCCCCTTGTTTAACACGACGCTACGCCAAGGGGGCGGATTGGGGGTATGCCAGGACACGCCGCCCAGATGGCTTGTTACCCAGGCCACCAGCGTGACCCCGAGCGTCAACAGGCACACGACCAGCCCCACCCACTTGAGCCAGCGTCGTAGCCGTGACGGTTTTCGGATCATGTGGTTTCCCCCACGGATCGTGGCAAGCCAGCCGACAGTCGCCACCGCGGTAAGGGGTGCCGCAGTGACGTTCCTAACATCCTGGCCGGAGGATATCGTACCGGGTTCTCCGAAGACCGCCAACGCTCCGCACGGCGTCTGGCGGCCTTAGCAAAACGGCCGGGCCATCCTTGGTCCGGATCGGTAGTGCCTTGGTCTTGGTGCCGGATGACGGGTGTGACGGACGGTTGGGGTTCTTCTCTATAAGGGGGATATAGGGAGGTATCGCCAGTACCCGTCACATCGGTCGCACCCGCCACAGGCCGGAGGAGCCGACAGGTCGGTCATAGCTACTTCGCCGCCGAAATCAATGCCCATCTTGACATTGCAGGACTCTCAGCGGTAAAGTGGGTCGTGTCACGTCAAGGAGGTGCCGCATGAGAAAGTACGCAGTGGTTAGTCTGGTACTGCTGGCCGCGGGTTGCGGCAATCAGTTTCTTTATCTGGCGGATGCAGAGACGGGGCGGGTTACGAGCGTTCCGGCATCACTCTCGGGTCCATGCAACATCAGGAATTCCGCCGATCTTGATGCTGTGGAATTCACACTAATAGCCGTGGAAAACGCTCGGCGGCTCGGCCTCTCGCGGGCGGAGGTTTTCTTCAGCGGTCTTCAAGGGATGAACCTGACAACGATGTCGGGTGAGTCTCTAGCGTGCATCGAGGCGATTCTCGATCATGTATATGGTCCTTTCGCCCGTTTCGAAATGCAGGAAGAATCGAGTCCGCCGCACGGGGACGGGGCTACGAGATGCCCTGGATAGCGTCGCGAAGGGAGATACCGAGAGCCTTGGTGAAGCGGCGTAGGGTCAGGATGGTTACGTTGTACTCGGCCCGCTCGACCCCGCCCACGTAGGTTCGGTGGACGCCGCACTTGAAAGCGAGGTCTTCCTGAGACCAGCCCTTGGCCTCCCTCGCCCTGCGGAGGTTGTTGCCGAGCCGAACGAGAGCACGATCCTTCTTGCGGGCCATGCTCCCAGGGTGCCGGTTGACATCGTATTGTTCGACCGAGTATAACTAGCATCACACTTGTGCGACCGCTACGCCTTCGCGGAGTCAACGCCTCTCGGAGTTTCGTGCCATGAAGAGAGACGAACAGGCGACCATTCGGATCATGGGGGCCATTCTCGGCGGAGTCCTCCTGATCGGTGCGGCTTTCCTGTTTGGGTTCATCGACCAAGACACGCAGCTCGAAACCGTCCACACAACGAGAGATTTCCTTGGATGCAAGTACCCCAGTACGGAGGTGGTGACCGTGAACAAGGGGTATGGTCTCGAAGCGTTCATCCAGACGGTTTTGGCCGGGTGCGTGGGTTGTGTACTTGGCTATCAGGCGGGAGACGGGATCGCGAAGGAACTCTACAAAGGTTAGCGGAAGCGTGTCCGTCCGCGAGCTAGGCCCAAAACAAGCGTACCATAATGCCTTGTTGAGCGGTGCCCGGGGGTGC
>CAZNPL010000070.1:0-15122 GCA_964574815.1 uncultured Phycisphaeraceae bacterium | reverse complement strand
CATTTCGAGTACTTTTTTGAAATCAAGCGAACCAATCACGCTTGATCAGGGACTAGGATGCTATGAGGATGGCGTTGGAAGGTCGGACCCTTGTTTGAATTGCGAACACCTTTCCTGATCGGCATGGCGCACCTGCCGCCTCTGCCAGGCAGTGTCCAGTCCCGTCGTTCGATCGATTCAATCGTCCAGGGTGCGGTGCGCGACGCGGCGGTGCTCGAAACAGCCGGTTTCGATGGGGTGATCATCGAGAACTTCGGTGATGTGCCGTTCAGCATCGAGCCGTTGGATCCGGCGAGGGTCGCGACGATGGCAATTGTGGCCGCCCGCGTTCGAAAAGCGACATCGCTGAGGATCGGGGTCAATGTGCTGCGTAATGACGCCCGAGCCGCTCTGGGGATCGCCGTGGCGGCCGAGGCGGATTTCATCCGGGTGAACGTGCACACCGGCGTCTCGGCTACGGACCAAGGGTGGGTTGAGGGTCGTGCTGCCGAGACGCTGGCTTACCGGGATCAGCTCGGTGCGGACGTGGGCATCTTTGCGGATGTCCACGTGAAGCACGCCAAACCGGTAAGCCAGCCCGACATCAAGCTGGCCGCCGAGGAGACGGCCTACCGCGGTTTGGCTGACGTGCTGATCGTCTCCGGCTCCACCACAGGTCGCGGTGCGGATGAAGAGCAGATCCGGCAGGTCAAAGAGGCGGTGCCGGATCGGCCGGTGCTCGTGGGAAGTGGAGCGCAGGTTGAAACGGTTACGGAACTTCTTCAGTTGTGTGATGGCGTGATCGTCGGCACGGACATCAAAGAGGCGGGTCGGCCTGACCGGCCGGTAGACCCTGACCGGGCGGCCGCTTTCGTCAAAGCGGCACGCGGTTGACATGTCATCCACTCGTTCGCGCAGACCCATCATTCGGCTGTGGTCGATCGCAAGTTCCTTCAAGTCCTTGCTGGAGCCGCTGGGATGCCGGAACGCCGGCGATCTCATCGAACTTGTCCAAAACGCCGTAGGGGACGGCTACCGCGTCACCGGCGACACGGCGCAGATTGAGGCCGACGAGTGTGATGATCGAGGCGGCCGGTTCGACGACGCCGCTCGGGCTCGCGAGATCACACGCACACTGGCTGATGATCGGGTCGCGGCGGCGATTGCCCTTCGCGGCGGCGCGTGGCTGACGCGAATTCTACCGCGGATCGATTTCAACGTGCTGCGGGACCGGCGGCAGCGGATTGCGTTGTTCGGTTTCAGCGAATTGACGCCGCTGCTCAACATCACCGCGGCTTACCCCAAAGTATACGCTTACCACGACTATTGCCCCGGGTTCGTCAAGTGTGGACTACGGGAATATGCCCGGGAGCGCGCCACGGAACTGGCCGGTCGAGCGCTGCCGGATGATCGCGCGCTCGACGAGTTCGCCGATGCGTGGGCGACAGACAGATTCCGCGCCGAATTCGCCAGCTTCTTCCGTGACGTCGTCGGCGTCCTCGAAGGGAAAGGGAGCGTTCGCTCGATAACTCTGCGACAGGTGCACGGATCGTTGCGTCGAGTGCGACGAATCAAGGTCGGCGGCGGCAACCTGACAACGATGATCACACTGCTGAGCTCGCCCTATCGACGCGTGCTCCGGCCGAACGGACGCTGGCTGCTGATTGAGGACACGCGGGAGCTGCCGGAGCGGATTGACCGCATGCTGGCACACCTGACGCTCCAAGCGTGGTTAAGCCGTTATGAGGGGATTCTCGTCGGGGTATTCCGTCACGGGCAGAAAGAAATGACGGACTCAGCGCTGGCATGTCTGAAGCTCCAACTGGGGCGCGGAGGGCCGCCGGTGCTCGTGACGCAAGACATCGGGCACATCTGGCCGATGGCGCCGCTTCCAATCGGGCGAACGATCGAAATCAGGCCGAACGGGCCCGGTGCTGGAGGTTCATCGATCAACGTCCACGTGCCTTGGTCCGACTTGCGTGTATGTCGTCCAGGAGCCGTCTGAGTGCGGGTGTTCGCGCGCCGGATCATTGGGCGGGCGTCGCGCCTCTCTCCGTGCATTTCAGAATGATGCCTGTGCGATCGTCCGCAGGAGGCACGTCCTCGGTGAATTCGTCGAGTTCGGCGCGGACTGCGTCGAGGATTTCGGTTGCAGTGGCATCCTTGTGGCGAACCAGCAGGTCGGATACACGATCGAGCCCAAACAGCTCGCCCGAACTTGCGGCGCTTTCGAAAATGCCGTCCGACAGGACGGCCACAATGTCGCCGGGCCTCAGAAGGATTGGTTGGGGCGGGGAGACGCTGAGATCTTCGACGATGCCAAACGGAAAGGTATTGACGGGAATCAACTCCGTCGCCGATCGTGCCACGTCGTACCTCAGGATGGGCCCCTGTCCGGCGCTCAAGCTCGTCAGTGAGCACTGACCTGCGTTGATCTGGCCCAGCCAGGCCGTGATGAACCTGCCGTCCTTGAGATCGGTGCAGAGCTGCTCGTTCATGTGCCGGGCGATGCCGGGGAGATCCTCGCCCACGCGGGCGGCCATCCGTAACATCGCGCGGACTTGCGTGACGGACAGCGCCGGCCCGATCCCGTGACCGGTGGCATCGGCGAGAAGAAGGATGGCGCGATCCGCTCTTCCCTCTACAAGGATGTTCGTCGATCCGTCCGCGCCGGACTGGTAGCCAATCACATCGTAGGTATCTCCGCCGGTTTCGTCGGCTGGCTCGCTCCATGCGGCGATCTGAAAGCCCTCGATGTCGGGCAGTTGCTGCGGAAAAGTGCTCTGCTGGATCTGTCGGGCCACGTGCAGATCACGCTCGATCTTGAGCAGAGACCGCAAGGCGACGCGCATCCGTTCCTGAGCTTCCGCAAGTCGGCGGACTTCCACAATCGGTGACGCGATCGGCTTGCCCGGATCGAGATTGCCATGACTGATCCGGTCGCTGGCGGCCACGAGGTCCTCTATCGGCCGGCTGAATCGACGAGATAGAACGACGGCTCGCGCGACCGCACCCAGAAGCACCAGAATCGAAACCACCACGACCGGGATCCGAACTCTGGAGAAAGCTCCGAGAAGGTCCTCCTCGGGCACGACAACGGTGATCCACAACGGCCGATCCGTCGTCAGGCCGAACGGTTTGGCTTGGACCCACCAATGCTCGCCTCCGCTGGCGAAGCGGACAGCGTCCTGCTGATCGGGGTTGCGCGAGAGGATGGCATCTGATGCGTCTGTGGCCAGTTGCCAACCGAGGTCGATGGGGTGTCTCAGCAGGGCGTTCCGGCGAGCATTCTCGTCGGGGAGATCGGGGCCGATCGACGGTCGCGGCAAACCGATGATTCTCCGGTCGTTGGTGAGCACTGCTACGCCGCCCCGCTGCCCCACCGGCAATTCCGATGTGAACTTCGAGATGTCGGTCAGTGCGACGTCGAATCCAACGACCCCGACGACGCCCTGCGGCAAGCCGCAGGAAACGGCGGCCGTGATTCCCGGTTCCTTGGTGGTGTAGAACTCGTAAGGGTCGGTCCAGTATACCAGCGAATCAGCGGTCGGATGCTCCTCTGGCCGCGTTTGGCGTCTCAGCTCCATTGCCCCGACGAACCAGGGCCTCATCCGAGGGTCGTAATCCAGAGTGCGCCAACTCTCGGCCGGTTCAGAATCCTCTTCGGTCCACTCGCGCCAGAACGTCCGGTCGCCCCACTCCGTTCGCTTCGTTTGTCGCGTCTGCCACTGGCCGGCGGTTCGCAGTAGAAGGTACTCCCGCCCCCTTTCGTCTGCGATCATGACTGATGAGACAGGCTCGTGGCGTTCGACAAGCGGCACGAACAAATCATCCATGCGTTTCGCGTCGGCGGAGTCCAGCACGCCATCGATCCCCCACGCGCGAGCCACGAGCAAGAGCTTAACCACAGGATCGAAGAAGGCCCGCAAACGGTCCTCTGTCTGTTGGAGGGAGCGGCTGGTCAGAGATTGGGCGAGCTCGCCGGCCCTTCGCCTGCTGTCCGCATAGGTGATGACCAGGATGCCACCACTGAGCAGAGCGATGACGAGGACAAGGTTGAGGAGCAGACTTCTTCGAATTGAGACGGGCCGAGTCATGGATTCACTCGCACGCCATCTCGTTGCCAGATCGAATCATCGCCTGATCCACCGAATGGTCAGCCGGCACGATGTGCCGTAAAGTCTGCGATGACTTGTCCAATTCGTTCGAGGCCGCCGGACAATTCATCCTCGGGGACTCCCAGACCGACTCGGATGTGGTCCGGTTGTTCGAAGAAAGTGCCGGGAACGACCTGCGTATCATACCGGCTGCGCAATGCTTGACAGAACTCCGCGGCCGTGAGGTCTTTTGGTAAACGAAGGTACGCAAACACGGCCCCGTCGTTGCCGTACCAGTATAGGCTGCCCTGAGAGACGATCCATTGGGAGAAGATGCGGATACCTGCGTCGTAGATCGCTTGCGTTCGGTGCGCGAAACGGTCGATCCGCTTGAACACTCGAATGGCCAGGCTGGCTGACGGCGCCGGCAGATCGACGAACAGATGGTCCACGACGGCACGAGCTTGTTCCACCACCGCGGGTGGTCCGATCAGCCAGCCAACACGCAGGCCCCCGAAACCGTAGACCTTCGTGAGCGAATTGGTTGCGACGACGTGCGGGCCGAGAGAAGCGGTGGTGTGCCGGAGCAGGCCGCGATTGAGATGCGCGAATTCGCGATAGACCTCATCGACGACAAGCGTGGCACCGTGTTCGGCGCAGGCGTTTGCGACCTCATGTAGGATCTCAAGCGGGCAGAGACGGCCGCTGGGATTGTGCAAGTCGGTCAACATCACAGCGTGGGCGCCGTCCCTTACCAGCCGCCGAATTTGATCGACGTCGGGGGCGAAGTCGGCTGATGCGGGACGCCGGAATCGAATGGGTCTAAGGCCCAACAGTTCCGTTACACGCAGCAGCGGCTCGTAAGCGGGCCATTCAAGTGCCACAGCATCGCCTCGGCGCGTCACGCTGGCCAATGCGACGAAATTCGCGGTGCTGGTACCCGTCACGGGCAGGACCTGCTCGGGTCGGGCACCGTATCGGTCTGCGATCTGCTCGATCAGCGTGGGGTGCCCGTAGGCACCGCTGACGGTTGTGTCGATGTCTGTCGGCTGCACCGCGAGTTCTTCGGCCGAGACGGGCGGCACGCCGGACGAGGACAACTCATAGCGGGCACGCTGATGCGTTTTCGCCCAGTGGAGGTATTCGACCGGCTTGATCATTCTCGCAAACCTTGTAGGGCGAGCGTGGGCCCCGTGCAAGGGGGAACCTGTTCGAGGGACGATTTATTCGTTAAGGCCGCCCTTGAGGACCGCTCCTTGCGCTTTATTAACATTCTCAGGACGGTGCCAGGGATTGTCAGCCTGTACGTGAGCACGTAGAGTGAGGCATGTCGCCTGACGCTTGTGGTGCGGGTTCCAGGCGATGGCGCTTGAAGGGCCTTGGCCGGAGATTCCAAGGAGTCCACTCAGATGACCACCGGAGCCTTGAGACGATCTGATTTCAAGGAAACGTATAGTGTGCACGCAGCGCTGCGGTATGCGCTCAAAAAGAAGTTGTTCAACTCAGACCTGAACGCCCGCCGGAGCGCCGAAAAGCTGCTGCGGTATTTGGAGAGCGACAAATCGATTTACGGCCGTCAATGCAAGATGATTCGCATGATGTCGGAGGGTGCCACTCTGGCCCAGCTGCGCAAGGGGCTCAACTGCTCGCGGCGAACCGTGTTCAGGTATCTCGTGGACCTTGAGCAGGCGGGCATTGAGATCACGCTTGAGGGTGGCGTGTATAAGGTCGACAAGTCGCTGCTCGAACTGGTGTCTTGAGCGATCCCTGGGGGCAGGCGTACCGCGGTTCGGATTCTGTCCGGCAGGAGGACGTCGGGGATCGGGGTGGCAATGAAGGGGGGCGCCCGGCCGGGGCGTCGCGGCGGCAGGCGAAATATCGGCGTTGTCAGTGCGAATACGTGGGTGTGCTGAGCGTGAATCGCGTGCGGAGGATTCGGTCGTGAGATCAACGGCGGTGGCATATCTGTTGTGGTTCTTTTTCGGTCTGCTTGGCGTGCATCGCTTCTATTGCGGCCGGATTGGAACGGGTGTGCTGTGGTTCTTCACTGGAGGCCTGTTCTTGATCGGCTGGGTGGTGGACGTATTCCTGATTCCCGGCATGGTGCGGGATGCCAACGCCGAGTATCTGGCGTATCACAGCTACGGAACGATGAACCCACCTCCTGCGCCTTACCCGGCGGCGGCGGGCCGTACTCCAGACGCGGCCGCCTCAATTCCTCGCGGGCAGCGCGTCGAGGGTGTCAGCCCCGGTTATCGGGTTGTGTTCTGCACGCGGTGCGGCGCTCCGATGCAGGTGCCGGTCCACGCGGCCGGGCAGGCATTCGCTTGCCCGTCTTGCCGTTCCGTCCTTGAGATTCCGGCCGTTACGTGATCCGCACTTGGTCAGCTACCAACCTTCTCTGGCAAAGTGTACGGTTTGAGCTCGAGCAGCACGCCTGTGTAGATTCTGTCGCAAGTTGCCACATCTGCGCCCTATGAGCCGTGATCCATCCGAGCCGTTGCAGGTGGGGCGATAACGTGTTGTAACTCGCTTTGGTTGCGGGGTTTACGTGTTTCACGATTGACTTGCCACTTTCGCCCGGGTACGCTGGCAAACTGGGGTCCAGGTCTGTCTGAACCTCTGTGAGGGTGAGCGGGGGCGTGAGGCATCGAGCCTGCCGCCGAGCGGGCTTGCATTTGACTTCCCTACCACCCGGTGCTTGGCCGATGGGGCGGTTTAAACCATGAAACAGAATATCTGGCGGTTTGCGTCGGTGCTGGCATTGATGCTGGCGGGCTGTGTCTTCATCCCTCCGAATGGGGATGATCCGGGAAGCAACCCATTGCAGGATTTGCTCGACGCCATTGCGCGCGGCACGGGCGACCCGGCCGGTCCGGAGGCGCCGCCTTTGGAAGTCGAGGGTGGTGTGACACCCGGGCGGCCCGTTCCGGACGCGGCGCTCGTGACGGTTCGCGTTGACAGCAACTCGAGTCAGGCGGTCAACATCGTGGTCGAATTCACGCTCGACGCGCAGATTGTCCGAGAGACGATTCTCCAGCTCGAGGCGAGTGATCCGATCATTGAGATCGGGCCTGAGCTGGCCAACCGGGTCGACATCAGCGGCGCGTTTGCGGATGGAGAACCGACGCCGTCCGAGTCGCTCATCTTCGGGGTCGACTTCGACGCTGATATCGAGCACGACTATGTCATCACGGATCCTCCTCCGCCTCCTCCACCGGTGCAGGACCGTGACGGAGACGGCGTACCGGACGAGGAGGACAATTGTCCGGATACGCCGAACGCCGAGCAGGTAGACCTGGACGGTGACGGCGTGGGTGATGCCTGTGATCCTCTCATCGACCGTGACGGCGACGGGGTAGCGGACGACAGTGACAACTGCCCGTCCGACGCCAATTCCGATCAGACCGACACCGACGGTGACGGCATCGGCGATGCTTGTGACGACTTCAACGATTCGGATGGGGACGGTGTGGCTGACGAGAGAGACAACTGTCCTACGGTTTCGAACCCCAGTCAAAGGGATGTTGATGGGGACGGAATCGGCGATGCATGCGATCCGATCGACGATCGGCCTCCGATCAACGATTGCAACGACAACGGGGTGCCGGACGAGTTGGAGCTGGTGATTCCCGGCGGCGACGCGGTGCTGTACGGCGCACAAGGAGGCGATTGCAACGGCGGGCGTCTTTACACGATCGACGCGAGGAGCGGAGAAGTCACGCTGATCGTCAACCTTGGCACCCGGTTTTCAGGAAGTGACGTGGAGAGCGCCACCGGTCTGGCGCTGGCGCTGGATGAACGGACGCTGTACGTTTCGACGCGTTTCGACGATTTGCTCCTGAAGTACGACGTTGTCACAGGTGAGACAACGGAGGTCGGCGTCCTGCGTGACGAGGACGCGAAGGGCGGGCCGATGGGGGCGAGTGATCTGGCGTTTCTTCCCGATGGGCGGTTGCTAGCATCTGTGCCACAGGGGCGTTCGCTCTACGAGGTCGATCCCGAGACCGCCGCGGGCACGCATCTCTGTGAGACCGTGCTGGCCGATGTTAATCGGACACAAGCCGTCGCCGCGCCGTACGGCGACGGCGGATTCGTTAAGTTGAGTGGACTTGCAACATCGCCCGAAGGGGTACTCTACGGTTCAACGGGAGACGACAACATCAATGGCGCGCTGTTCATCATCAATAGTCAACCTGACATTAACGGATACTGTCGGCTGACGCTCGTCGGGGAAACAGGGTTCGAGAAGGTTGCCGGGCTGGATTTTCATCCGGACGGGACGTTGTTCGCTTCGACGGCGGACGGGCTCGACCTGATTCGGATCAACCAGGAGAACGGCGCCGGGGTGCCCGTGGCACGACTGAGTGGAGACGCGGGGTTGTGCAGCATGGACGGCGTGGCATTCCTGCCGACCGATCTGGACAACGACTGCAACGAGAATGGTGTTCCCGACGACTGCGACCCGGACTGCGACGGGGACGGGATTCCGGATGATTGTGAGGACTCGCCGGACTGCAATGAGAACGGCGTTCCGGACGAGTGCGAGGCCGGCGTTGGCGGGCTGCGGGTCGATGACGACACCGTGGCGCTTTACCGATTTGAGGAGCAAAGGCCCGGAACCTCTTTTGATTACTCCGGCCACGGTAACCACGCCACAGACTCAGGCACTTCGGTCGTGAGCGGCCCCTTCGGCAGCGCCCGCCGACTCGACGGCGTCGACGACTATATCACGATGGACACGGCCCGGGCGGCGCTCGCGGGGACGAGGGCATTCACGATCGAGTTTCTGGCGAAATCGGTGGATGGCGAGACGATCCCGGAGCTGATCAATCATCGTTGCGGCAATGGATGGGCCGCTCGCGTGTCAGGCGAATCGGTCACCTACGGGATCAAGACGAATACGGCGGGCAATTGTGATTGGAACTTCCTGACGTGCAGATCCCAGCCACCGGACCCATGCGTTTCGGCGCCCGAAATGGATCTGGCGTGGCACTACTATGCGATGACGTGGGACGGGTCGACGGCGTCGTTCTATCGCGACGGCGTGCAGCTCGACAGCCGTCCGGCGGGCGGTGTCTTTTCGGAGACTCAGGCCTCGTCCCAGGCGGCGCGCATCGGGCTGGACGATTTCAGCCAGACGTATACCGGCGGGTTGATCGATGACGTTCGGGTATCTCGAATCGCCCGCTCGGCGACCGAGATCGCAGAGACCTTCATGGCATTGTTCCCGCAGCTCGACGTGGACGGGGACGGAATTCCCGACGCGTGCCAGGTAGGCCGTTTATACGTGAACGATAATGCTCCCGGAGCGAACAATGGGACGAGCTGGAGGAATGCATTCCGCGAGCTCAGCGATGCGATGTTTGCGGCTGAGGCGTCACGCGGGCGGGTCGAGCAGATCTGGGTTGCGGAGGGGAGTTACACACCCACATCCGATGCATCCGACAGAAGCGCGACGTTCCACCTGCGAAGCGGTTTGAAGGTGTACGGCGGATTCGCGGGCACTGAACGCTCGCTCTCGGAGCGGGCGGGGCTGTTCGAGCAGACCATTCTCAGCGGTGATCTTTCAGGGGAGGATGATCGACTGCGCGATCGGCCAGCCGCCGGAGTCGTTTCGGACAGCTACCACGTGGTGACCGGGACCGGGACGGACACAATAGCTTTGCTGGACGGTTTCAGGATTGTCGGCGGACGCGCCGACGGGCAGGGCGACGACTCGCGAGGCGGCGGCGTATTCATCCGCGACGGCGCTGCAACGTTACGCAACTGCACGCTCGAAGGCAACGAAGCTCGTCGCGGTGGCGGTCTGTTCATCGCTGGCGAGCAAGCGATCAGCCCGACCGTCTTCAACTGCGTGTTTCGGGCCAACTTGGCCACCAACGGCGGCGACGGCGGGGCCGCTGCAATTGAGGGGGCCAGCGTGCTTTTCTCGGGGTGCACTCTTGAGAGCAACGTTGCGGATTTCGAAGGCGGCGGCATTTTGAATGACGGCGGCAATGTCAACCTGCGCGACTGCGTTCTGGACGACAACCAAGCCCTCGACTGGGATTCCGGCGGTGGCATGGTGAACCGAGGCGGCGTCGCATCGGTGTCGCGGTGCGTGCTGAAGAACAACGCCGCGACGAGCGGGTCCGGAGGCGCGATGGCCAATTACAACAGCAATGTCCTGTTGCAGGAGTGCTCGTTCACGGACAACTCGGCCGCAGGCGGCGGAGGCGCGCTTTACAACAGCGGCGGCGTTGTGTTCATGGAACGCTGTGATTTCGAGCGCAACGCTACGACCGGCGGGTTCCGAAGCGGCGGGGCCGTATACAACACCGGCGGAAGCCCGGCCAGCTTCAATTCGTGCGGGTTTGTAAGTAATTCGGCGACGGGGCACGGTGGCGCGATCTACCACAGCCAGCCCGGGAGCGGTAGCTTGAACGTGCGCGGCTGCACGTTCGACGACAACAAGGCCCAGGGCAGCGGCGGGGCGCTGTATAACCAGCAAGGGACTGGTGCGCAGGTGATCGACTCGTCATTCCGAGGCAACCAGGCCGGCATCCATGGCGGAGCATTGTACAACCAGCAGGGCAACCAGCTTACCGTGGTGGACAGCACGTTCGAGGGCAACGACGCAACGGAATCTGGCGGGGCGATTTACAACCAACAGGCGGTCGACGTGGCGTTCAGGAAGCTGTACTTCACGGGGAACATGTCGACTTTCGACGGCGGCGCGGTGTTCAACCAGCAGGGGGCGGGCGTGACGATCAACTCGGTGTTCAGCGGCAACGGCGCCGGTGCGGATGGCGGAGCCTGGTATGATGAGAACGGCACGACGGATCTGATCAATTCTTCGTTCGGCGGGAACACGGCGGCCGGCGCCGGCGGAGGCATCTTGGTGGTGTCCGATCGCGGCGGACTGAGGATTTTCAACTCCATCCTCTGGGGCAACGCAGACGAGGGAGGCATCTCCGAGTTTTCTCAGATCTTTCCGGAGAGCGGCATGCCGACGGTGAATTACTCGTTCATCCAGGGGCTTACCGGCGAGTTCCAGGGCGTTGGCAACATCGGAGACGATCCGGACGACCCGGCGTTCGTTGATCCCGACGGTGCCGACGACGCCGTTGGAACGGAGGATGATGATCTCCGGCTGTTGCCCGGTTCGCCGTGCATCGATGCGGGTGATACGACCGTTGTTCCGAGCGGGATCACCACGGACATCGAAGGGAATCCGCGGCGGGTCGATGATCCTCAAACGCCTGACACGGGGCAGGGCACTCCGCCTGTTGACATGGGGGCTTTTGAGTTCCAGGCTCCGCAATAGCGGCTGACGGAGTGCTGCATCGGAAGTCATCTCTTGAGCCGGGCCACACCGGCGTGCGAGCGCACGGCGAGCGTGTGTCGGTGGGTCAAATCCCGCGTTCGGTTTTGCTTTGGAGTTTTCCGTTGGCGATGCGAACGAGCCGTAGGAGCGATTTGCGGCAGGCGTCCAGGCACGGGTGCTCTTGCGGCCGCGCTATGCACAGCACGTCGAGATTCGGCGGGAGGTCGTGCTGCGAGAGTCGGAAGGCCTCCCGTATCAGTCGCTTGATCCGATTGCGTTTGACGCTACTGCCGATTCGTCTGGCGACGCTGACACCCAGCCGGCGGGTATCGAGTCCATTCCGGGTGACGTAGACGATCAGGTGGGCGTCGGCGGCGCTGCAGCGGGTTGCGAACAGGCGTTCGAAGTCTCGGCGCCGCTTGAGACGCTTGGAGCGTCCCAACGTACAACGTCGTTGTTGCCGGCCCTTCTCGGAGGCACGGCTTGGGCTGTCGGCGGAGCGTCCTTGTGCCGATACGTTCGTTGAATCGCCTGGTTGGACCATCTATATTGAATTATGGCAGGGCTGGGCGGACATCGAAACGTGTGGAGTTGTGAAAGTTGCCGTCCCGCGGGGCGTTGGAGTGACGAGATGAGGCGGACCTGGCGGATCGTTTTCCTGCTGTTTGCATCGGGTTGCTGGTGGATGCCGGCCACGGCGCAGGTGCGCGTCGAGCAAGGGCCGGTCGGCGGGGGCGGGCAGCGCGAATCCGGAGATTTGCGATTGGCCCCGCTTCTGCAATCCGAGGGTGATGTCCCGGGTCCTCATCGGGGTTTGGGGCCGCCCCGGCTCGAGCCGCGGCCGTTGTACCCGCTGGCCGGGTTGCGGACGGGCGAGCGACTGTCGGGTCAGTATGAGTGGCTGTCGATCGGGCCCTTCACCGGCGCCGGCCGAGAAGTGCCCGGTCTCACGCGCTTCGAACTTCCGGCCCGGTGGACGCGGTTGCCGCGCACTCCGGAACGCGGACCGGATCCGTCTGAGATGGGCTCGCTGAGGTGGGGCCGTGAGGAAGCGGGCACAAGCTTCAACTTTGGTCCGACGGGTACGGGAATGGACGATGAGTGGACCGGTGTGCCCGTGCAAACCGGCCGGCCGCCATCGTCCGCCGCGCTACAGCAGTACCAGGACGACATCATTGCGGCGAGTCCGCTGTTCGGGCCAACGAAGGTATTGCCGGACAGCGTGAGCCCTTTGCAGGCGTCCTCGGTGAAGGCATTGGCGCGGCTTTGGGGCAGAGACGGTCTGCGAACGGACGATACGGAAGAGGAGTCGGCGGGGTTGCCTTCGGCGCTGCGGTCGGATCCGAGGGTGCTTGGCCAGGAGTACGCGGCTACGGCGGCAGAGTACTTGCGCAAGGGAGAGTACTACCGAGCCGTTTCATACTATGACATTGCTCTTACGGTCGATCCGGAAGGCGGACGCCTGCATCTGGGGCAGGGGCACGCGCTGCTCGGTGCGGGAGAGTACTTCAGTGCTCTGCGGCGGCTCGAGCGGGCTTTTGCTCTGTCACCGGTCCTCGTGCGATCGGGTGTCGATCTGAACGAGTCCATCGGCGATGCTGAGTTGCTTCAGCGTAGGCGGGCGTATATCGAGACCGCGCTGCAGCGGCGTGAGGATCATCGATTTCGGTTCTTACTGGGGTACATGGAGTACTACAGCGGATTCGAGAGAGTCGGCAGGGAGAACCTCGAACGCGCGGCGGACGCAGCTCCCGAGGACTCGTTCATTGCGCGGTTCCCGGCGTTGCTCGAGTCCGGAGGGGCCGACATCGACATTCCCACCGAGATCTCGCCGATCGGCCTTCCGGAATGATGTTCACGCTGGCTGGTCGAGTCGGATGCCGAGTTGGTCGGCGGCCGCCTGTGCCGTCTGCGTGATCAGCGTCGCGATGGTCATGGGGCCGACGCCGCCGGGCACAGGCGTGATGAGCGATGCCCGTTTGAGCGCTTTATCAAAGTCCACGTCGCCGATGTTATGTTCATTGTAGCCGGCGTCGATGATCACCGCTCCGGGCTTGATCCAATCGCCCTGGACGAACCTGGCTTTCCCGACGGCGACGATGAGCACGTCGGCGTGCTGCACGATGCGCGGCAGGTCACGGGTTCGCGAGTGACACAGTGTGACGGTTGCGTGGGCGTTGATGAGCATGGAGGCCATCGGCCGGCCGAGAATGGGGCTGCGGCCGATGACGACGGCGTGGGCTCCGTCGAGTTCGACCCGGTATTCGCACAGGAGTCGCATGATTCCGGCGGGCGTGCACGCGGGGTACGAGGGCATTCCGAGGATGACGCGGCCCAGCATGGTCGAGGTGACGCCGTCAACGTCCTTCTCGATGGGGATGCTTTCGAACGCGGCCCGCCGGTCGATCGGGCCGGGAACGGGGTGCTGTACTAAGATACCGTGGACCGACGTGTCGCGTGCGAGCTTCTCGATCTCTCTCACAAGCTCGTCGGTCGTGATTCCTGCAGGCAGTTCGACTCGGACAGGACGCATGCCCACGTCGAGGCATCGCTTGCGTTTCATGCGGGTATACATCACGGAGGCCGGGTCAGTGCCGACAAGGACGGTGGCCAGCGACGGGGCGACTCCGGCGGCGGTCTTGATCTTCTCGACCATGGCCGCCGTTTGTGCCAGGAGGCGTTTGGCGAGCGCGCGGCCGTCGATGAGCCTTGCCGTGAGCTCAGGGTTCAGGTCCGTTGTAGCCATCCTGGCAGGGTAGTGGGTCGCGTGTGAACTGTCACGCAAGGTGGGCGAGCGGGGGTTCGCGTAGGCAGGGAGGTCGAGGCTGCTGCCGCTCCGAACTCGTGAAGTAGGAAAGGCGGAGTCGACACTTGAGTACGCAAGCTGCAAGGGAACCGCACGCCTGCCGCTAAGAAACCGGTTCTTGCATTGGAAATCCATTTTTGTCATTTTCAGTGTATTGTGGCGTTCGTTTGGAAGAAAAGAGGCACGAAGGCACCGAGGCTCGAAGGCATCAAGGGGGTGGGCGGGAATGTGGCGACTCGGGTTGGCGGGGCGCTTGGCTTCGTTTGGCGCTGGTTGTCGCGCCGGTTGGGACGCGGCGAGGACCGACGGCCGGTTCGTGGCGGCCGGCCGGGCCGGGCGGTATAGGCGGCAGGTCGCTGACCCTCCGGTAACTGAAAGCCGACGACTCTCCCTGGGTTTGGCTTCGTTTGGCGCCGGCACTTGTTGGTGCGCGGGCGATTGAAGGTCCGGTCGCTCGCGCTCCCGGCTCTGATGGCGAGCGTCTGATGTTTGAGAACTGGCCCGCCTGAGGCGGAATGACTCGTGCAGCTTTGGGTTCGTTTGGAAAGAAAGAGGCACGAAGGCACGGAGGCACGAAGGCACGAAGGCTCGCTTGCGGGACGGCGCGGGTTGCCGGGGGATCGGTGGGTTCGTTTGGCGCCGGCGCTCGCGGCGGGCACCTCTGACAACTGAAAACTGAGCACTGACAACTCGCGCCGCGATGGATTCGTTTGGCGCGGGCAGTTGTTGGTGCGCGAGCGATTGAAGGTCCGGTCGCTGGCGCTCCCGGCTCTGATGCGCCACGGCGGCCGCTCGGCGGCCTGATAACTGAAGACTGACAACTGAGAACTGATCCGTCTGAGGCGGCACGACTCGCGCAGCTTTGGGTTCGTTTGGAAAGAAAGAGGCACGAAGGCACGGAGGCACGAAGGCACGAAGGCTCGCTTGCGGG
>CAZNPL010000069.1:0-16458 GCA_964574815.1 uncultured Phycisphaeraceae bacterium | reverse complement strand
CCAGCGACCGGACCTTCAATCGCTCGCGCACCAACAACTGCCCGCGCCAAACGAACCCAACCGATGCGGAAGTTCTCAGTCATCAGTTGTCAGTTATCAGACCTGTGCCTTCGACGTCGCTCGGGTCCCCCGCCTTCCGGACGCGCCAACGCCGAAAGTGCCCGTGCGAAACGAAGCCAAAGCCGCGCGAGTGCTCAGTCATCAGTTCTCGGTTACCGGTGGTCAGCGACCTGCCGCCTATACCGCGCGGCCTATCCGGCCGCCACGAGCCGGCCGTCGGTCCTCGCCGCGTCCCAACCGGCGCGACAACCAGCGCCAAACGAACCCAAGCGCCCCGCCAACCTGAATCGCCACATTCCCGCCCACCCCCTTCGTGCCTACGTGCCTTCGTCCCTGTGTCCCTACGTCCCTTCGTCCCTGCCCTTCTGCCTCCACCAGCAGAGGCTCAACAGCGCAAACAGGAGGTCGGCATGCTCACCGCGGCGGGTGCAATGGTCGGCGTAGACGCGCTCGACGGCGTCGTATTCCAAGAGTTGAAACGAGTCCACGGCGGCCCGGGTGACTGTATCTTGGAACATCGGGCGGAGGTCGTTTCTGAGGAACTCGCCGATGGGGACCTCGAAGCCCATTTTGGGGCGCGACAGGATCTGTTCGGGGAGGACGTCTCGATAGGCCTCTCTCAGGATTGCTTTACCTTGGGTTCGGTCGATTTTCAATAGGGAGGGCAATGTGATGACCTCGGCCACTACCTCGGGGTCGAGGAAGGGGACTCTGGTTTCCAGGGAGTGGTACATGCTTGCTATGTCCACCTTGTGCAACATGTCGCAGGGCAGGCTGTACTGAAGATCGAAGGCGAGGATTCGGTTCAGGGGGTCGGCAGGGTCGCGGTCGGCGGTTTCTTTTTGGAGGCGCTGTATGCTCTCGTCGGGCGGTGCGTCTTGTTTGAGGATGTCTGCGGCCTCCGGGGCGAGGATGTGGGACCATGCTAGATGGCGCTGGAGAGGGTCTGCTTCGCCGGCTCTCAGCATCTTTCGGAACTGCCGTAGGCGGTTCGCCAGTGGCGTTGACTTCGACTGGCCTGCCCGTCGGACTAACGGCTCGAGACCTGTGGTTCGCAACGGGCGCGGCAGGCGGAGGTAGCGGTCGTAGGTTCCTTGAGCGAGGTAGCGCCAGTAGCCTCCGAAGAGCTCGTCGCCGCCGTCGCCGGAGAGGCAGACGGTGACGTGCCGGCGGGCGAATTGGGAGATGATGGCCGTGGGCAGGATCGAGCTGTCGAAGAACGGTTCGCCGAGGTAGTCGAGGATGGACGGCAGGATCGCGAGGACGTCGGCGAAGCGGCATTTCAACTCGTGGTGCTCGGTGCCGAAACGGCGGGCGACCTCGCGGGCGTGGTGGGTTTCGTCGTAGTGGCCATGTTCGGCCCAGCCGACCGAGAAGGTCTTGACCGGCTCGGGGCTGACCTCGGCGAGGTGGGCCACGATGATCGAGGAGTCGAGTCCGCCGGAGAGGAAGGCGCCGATCGGGACGTCGGCCACCCGGCGTCTGGCGATGGCGTGGAAGATGGCGCGGCGGATTCGTCGGGCAGCCTCGCGGCGGTCGACGGCCTGGGCGGGAGATCGCGCGCTTGGCAGGGAGTAGTAGCGGGTCGGCTGGGCGAGGCCTGAGGCGTTGAAGGTTAAGAAGCTTCCCGGTGGCAGGCGTTTGACGCTGCTGTATATGGTGCGTGGGTGGGCGACGTAGCCGAAGCGGAGATAGTGGGCGAGGGCGGCGTTGTCGATGTCCCGTGGCCAGTCGCCGAGGGTGGCCAGTGCGCGCATTTCGCTGGCGAACATCAAGCGGTTCTGGTGGAGGCACCAGAGCAGCGGCTTGATGCCGAAGCGGTCGCGGGCGAGGAAGCCGCGGTTTTCCTGGCGGTCGTAGAAGGCGAAGGCCCACATGCCGTTGAATCGGGTGAGGGCTTCGGGGCCCCATTTTGCGCAGGCGGCGAGTGCCACCTCGGTGTCGCATTGGGAGCGGATGGTCGTGCCTGCGGCGATGAGTTCGGCGCGCAGCTCGCGGTAGTTGTAAATCAGGCCGTTGAAGACGATGTGGCAGCGGCCGTCGGGTGTGCTCATGGGCTGGCGGCCCGCGGGCGTGGGATCGAGGATGGCGAGGCGGGTGGCGGCGAGCGCGACGGCGGTCGGTTGTGCGTTGTGGAACCAGGAGCCGGCGTCGTCGGGGCCTCGGTGGCGAAGCGCGGCGCAGGCGCAATCAAGCGGCTCCGGGGCGATGGGTCGGCCCGCGAAGTCGACGATACCGGCGATGCCGCACATGCTTTGTGCTACGGTCTAAGCGGCTCGGTTGTTCGCGGCAGCGGGACGCCTTCCGCGGTGAGCAGCTCGGCGACACCGGGCTGCAGGGGGTCGAGCCTGTAGGCCTGCTCCAGGTGCATGATGGCCTCGTTCTTGCGGCCGATGCGGTGGAGGAACTGGCCGAAGGACGCGTGTGCGGCGGCGTTTTCAGGTTCCATGGCGACGGCCTGGCGGTAGCGGAGCAGGGCACCGTCCATGTCGCCGCGTTCCTCGAGCTCGCGTGCGACGAACATCTGGGCGCGTGCGGAGGGGCCGACGAAGGTCATGGCCCACTCGGCACTGAAGAGGGCCTTGTCGTGGAGGCCTTTGTAGTGGAGGGCTTCGTTGCGGGCGTCGAGGGCGGCCTGCATGCCGGGGCGGGCCTCGACGGCGCGGTCGAAGTACGCGATGGCGCGATCGACTTCGCGCAGCGCGGCGGCCTCGTTGTGTTCCGCCATGAGGTTCCGCGCCCGGATCATGCTCACTTCGCCGAGATCGAGCAGGTTGTGGGGGTCATTCGGACGCTGGAGGTGGGCCTGCTCGAAGCGGTCCTTCGCCACGGCGAGGTTGCCTTGACGGAACGCCTGTTGACCTTCGTAGCGCAGTCGCTGAAAAGTGGGCCCGCAGGCACCGACGGCCAGCGTGAGGCCGGCAAGCGTTGAAACTGTGATGACCTGTTTTCCGCGTGTCGTGTGCGATAGCATTGTGCATGTCCCCGAAGGATCGGAGTTCGTCGAAGCGCTCCGATCGGGTTGATCCGAAACCCGCGCCTCCATGCAACCGAACCGGTTCGTCATCTTACACCATCTGGCCCCGAACGGCGAGCACTGGGATTTCATGATCGAGCGGGAGAATCATCTGGCGACGTGGCAGATGCTGCGCGAGCCGGTCGGTCGGGAGGCATTTCCGATCGAGTGCGTGCGGATCAACGACCATCGGAAGCGGTATCTGGATTATGAGGGGCCGATCTCGGGGGGGCGGGGCGTGGTGTCACAGGTGGATCGTGGGACCTACCGGTGTTCTTTCGTTGATGAGGATGCGTGGGTGCTCTGGCTCGAGGGGCAGCGGCTGCGAGGGGAGTTTCGGCTCGAGCGGAACGAGGCGGCCGGTTCGGGACGCTGGACTTGCGTGGCCGATTGACCGTTCAGAGGGGTTCGACGCCGAGGGTTAGCCAGCCGTGCTCTGCGTAGATCTCGGTCAGGCGGAAGTCGCGTTCGCCGTTCGGCCACTCGAATTCGTTGGCGGCGCGGACGCCGTCGGAAACGAGTTGGTTGGCGGTCGCGCCACGGAGCTCATCGGTCAGGGCCTGAATGTACTCGTGGTCTTCTTGGGCGTCGGGGGGGAGGCTACTGAGCCACTGGTCGAGGGCTTCGGTGATGCGGTCTCGCGGCGCGCCGAAGGCTCCGATGCCGGTTTTGACGAGCCGGATGAGCAGGTCGTCGTTTTGAGGTTCGACGACCCAATGGAGACTGACGATGGCCTCCCATCCTTCGTGTTCGAAACGACCGGCTGCGATGATGCGGCCGTTCTCGAAGGCGATAACCGGTTCGTTGAGCCATTCGGGGAGGCGGCCTTCGGTGTCGGGCCAGATGGATTTTCTCGCTGCGATCCATTCGTTGACGGTGCGGGCGGAGAGTCGGAATTGGAACGGGTATCCTGCGACGAGTTGGTCGGTGAAGGACTGAAGTGAATTGGGCAGGCTGGCGCGGACGCGCGGCAGGTCGGCTTGCGGGACTTGGGGCGGATCGTACCAGGAGGGAGTCCAGCGCAGGCCGACCCATGTGATGAACACGGCCACAATCAACGTGACGGCCGCTGTGATGGCCGCCCGTCGGAGCCATCGACGCTTTCTTGCCTGTGCGGGGGCGCGGTTCATGTCGGCATTCGCTTAAGCGCTCGGTGGATATAACGCAAGGGCGCAGCTTTGCTCGGGGGGTGAGCGGCGCTAGAATCAATCGAGTTTTACGGTTTCTCGGATTCACTTGCGGACGTTGCGATGTTCCAACGACTTATGGGATTGGCGATTTTCGTGTTCTGGCTCGTGGCCACCAGTTGGTTGGTGTGGCACGATGTTCTGCCGGCGTGGACGGCTCAGGAGCCGCCGAAAGTCGTGGCAAAGGACTGGGTCGAGCAGTACGGTCGCCAGTCGCAATTCGGGATCTACGATGCGTGGGAGCGACGAATCGGGGGCATCTGGACGGAGTACGCCAGCGGAGCTGCGACGGATCGGGAAGACAACATTTACGTGCAGGACTTTCCGCTGCTGGGTCCGATGCACGTCGAGATTCGGTCGGCGTTCAACTTGGCAGGGCGGCTCGATGAGATCGACATAGCCGTGCTGGGCAACTGGACGCCGGTTCGCATTCATGGGGAGCGGTTTCACAAGGAGTTCGCGTTCCGGCTGGACGCCGGGGCTTTCAAGCAGGCGTTCAAGATCGATCTGGCAGTGGCCGGGACGTTCTCCGACGTGTTTCGCCCGTTCGACGCGATGCCGAATCTGGAGGTGGGGCAGTCGTGGCGGATGCAGGTGTTCAATCCGGCGGCGGTCGTTGCGGGGATGGGCGACCGGTTTGTCGAAAAGCTGGTGAAGGTGACGGGCCGAGAGGTTATCGAGCTTAACGGCGAACTGAGGGATTGCTTCATTGTGGAGGCGCCGAATCTAACGGCGTGGGTGGAGCGTGGCAGCGGGCTGGTACTTGTGCAGGAGATCGCTTTGCCGGTGGGCGGAACGTTTCGGGTTAAGATGGAGGAGTACGACGCGGGTGCGCTGGCGGACGCTCGGGAGGCGTTCAACGCGAAGAAGAAGGAGCGCGGCCGGCGGAAAGCGAGGAGCTGGTGACGGTGTTGATTGCGGGGCGTCGGATTTGAGGGCGAGGCGGTCAGCGTCCGAGGGGGTTATTGAGGAACTCACGGTGGCACGCGGCGCATAGATCGAATCGGCAGGCGCGATAGACTTGGTCTTCAATCACATCGGGATCGGCGCTCTTGAGTTGGTCAAGAAGGCGGCGCAGTTCGTCGGGATCGCTTTTGGCGAGTTCCTCCTTGGTAAACTCGATGGGACCGCTCGCGGCGTAGGCTTCGATCCTGACGATGAAGCGCCCGGCGTCATTGGCGCCGAGGGGCTTGCCACATTTATCACATTCGAAGCGTATCACGTTCAAAGCCGGTTCATTGTTCCGGCGGCCTCTTCGGCGTTTATGTCGGCCGCAATTGCGTGCCTGCGTCCGGCGAGATACCTTCGGGTCTCGGCTTTTGGTGGAGTATAGGCGTTCTCTGAGCGATGTTCGACGTTATCAACGATACGATCGTGGCTGTTGCGTCGCCTCCCGGGTTCGGCGAGCGCGGGATTGTTCGGTGCAGCGGACCTGAGGCGTGGGGGATCGCGGAGGGGATCTTTCGGGCTGATTCCGGCGAGAGGCTGTCGGAGCAAGCGGGGTTTCGGCGTTTGGGCGGCACGGTCGAGCTGGAGCCGGGTTGTGGTGTGGCCGGTGAGGTTTATCTGTCCAAGGCTCCGCGGAGTTACACGCGGCAGGATTGCGTGGAGTTTCATGTGCCGGGGGCGCCGGCGGTCTTGACGATGCTGGTCGAGCGGATGATCGAGGGCGGGGCGCGGGCTGCGGAGCCGGGCGAGTTTACGGCGCGGGCGTACTTGTCGGGGGCGATGGATCTGACTCGGGTGGAGGCCGTTGCGGCCGTGATTCGAGCCCGGTCCGATGCGCAGCTCAGGGCGGCGCAGCGGCTGGCCGACGGGCGGCTTGCGGTGCTGGGGGACAGCATTTTGGATCAACTGGCCGAACTGGTTGCGCTGGTGGAGGCGGACATTGATTTCGCCGAAGAGCCGATCGAGTTTATCACGCCGGTCGAGCTGCGGTCGCGGCTGGAGGTTATTTGCGGTCGATTGCGGGGTTTGCTGGAGCGTGCGGAGGCGTCAGAGCGCGTGGACGTTCTGCCGCGCGTTCTGCTGATCGGTGAGCCGAACGCCGGCAAGAGTACGCTGATGAACCGTCTTACCGGGATTGATCGGGCGATCTGTTCACCCGTGGCCGGTACGACGCGGGATCTGCTGTCGGCTCCGGTTCGGCTGGGGCGCGGTGAAGCGGTTCTGCTCGATGCCGCGGGGGTTGAGGACGGGATGTCGGGGCTATTGAGGGAGGCCGCGGCCATCACGGCGGATACGGCGAAGACGAGCGACGCGCTCTGCCTGGTCGTCGACGCTTCACGGGATGTGGATCGGCAGGTGTTCGCCGCGGAAGACGCTGCGCGGGACGTGCCGTGCGTCGTGGTGGCCAACAAAATCGACCTGCTGGATTCCGCGACGGTCGTTCGATGCCTGAAGACTCTGGAGGCTGCAGGGCGGGGGCCGGTCTGCGCAGTGAGCGCTCGCACGGGGGAGGGCGTGGAGGCGTGCCGTCAACTGATTGCCGACGTGGTGGATCTGGCGGAGACGGCCGTCGGCGGCGACACGATTCTGACGACGGCGCGGCATCGGGAGGCGGTCGAGGCGGCGCTGGGTGCTTTACAGCGGTGCGCCGATGAGACCGGCGGGATCGACGAGACGATCGACCGGGCCGACATTCTGGCGTTCGAGCTGCGGGAGGCGCTTGAAGCGCTCGGGTCCGTGGCGGGCAGCGTGACGACGGACGATCTGCTGGGCCGCGTGTTTTCCTCGTTCTGTATCGGCAAGTAGGCCGGCGTTGTTGCCGGCGCGGGTTAATTGCCCTCGATGACGTCTCCCTTGAGCAATTCGAGCAAGTCGCTGTCGGTGGACAGAATCAGTCGCGACGTGGGCCCGAAGGTCTGTTTATACGCGTCGAGGCGTCGCAGGAACTCAAAGAACTCCGGATCGCGTGAGAGCGCATCGGCGTAGATGTTGATCACCTCGGCGTCGGCGGCACCACGTATTTCCGCGGAACGCTGCTCCATCTCGCCTTGGATCTCATCGAGCTCCTTGCGGGTATTACCCATGATGCGATTGTATTCCTCCTGAGCCTCGGAGTTGAGGAGCTGTGCGATGCGGTCGCGCTCCGACTTCATGCGTTCATACACGTCCTTGCGGACGCTTTCGATGTAGTTGACGCGCTTGATGTGGACGCCGCTTACCTCGATTCCGTACTCCGTTCGGAGATCCTGCTCGTTGACTGACACGAGCATCTGCTCTTCGAGCGTGGCGCGACCGGCCACGATTTGTTCCTGCTCGCGCTCGCCGCCTTCGAGCAGCGTTTCATCGGCGTATTCCAAGGGTTCGTTGGTGCTTCGGACGCATTCGATCAGGTTGTAGCGCGCCACCACGTCGCGCACGGCCGAGTCGACGAGACCGTCCAGGATCATCTGTCCGCCGCGGATGGTTTTGACGTCGACGAAGAATTTCTGCGGATCGACGATCCGCCATCGCGCCCAGAAGTCGACGAAGATCGTCTTCTTGTCCTTGGTGGTCATGTTCTCCGGATCGCCGTCCCAAGGGATGAGGCGTTTCTCGATCCGGTGCACCTTCTGGATGAACGGCGTTCGGACGGCCAGCCCGGGTTCGGTCACGACGCGCTGGGGCCTGCCGAACTGGGTGATGATCACCTGTTCCCATTCGTTGACGGTGAACACGGAGGCCTGGATGAGAATGACGGCGAGGACCACGATGACGATGACGGTGATGAGGACGCGTTTCATCGGGCACCTCCCTTCGCGGCCGGGGATCCAAGGGGCTCGTTCAGGTTCAGCAACGGGAGCACGCCTCGCACCGACTCGTCGATGACGACGATCTCACCGACCTTATGCAGGATTTCCTCCATGGACTCGAGGTAGAGGCGCGAGCGGGTGACCTCCGGGGCCTTTTCGTATTCCTCGAGCCTTGCAAGAAATGCATTGGCCTGCCCCAGAGCGGCCTTGGTGACGCGCTCACGGTATCCCTCGGCCTCGCTGATGACGCGGTCGCGTTGACCGCGGGCTTCGGGCACGAGTCGATTTCGTTCTCCGCGGGCTTCGTTCACGCGACGTTCCTTATTCTGCTTTGCGCGGTTAACGGCGTCGAAGGCGTCCTTGACGGGTTCGGGGGGCGTCACGGACTGCAGTTTCACGGTGACGATCTGGATGCCGGAGTCGAAGGCTTCGAGCATTTCCTGGATATCCACCTGGGCGTCGTTGGCGATCTGTTGCCGTGCGAAGGTCAACACCGCGTCAACGCTGACATCGCCGACGAGCTTTCGGAGGACTGTTTCGGACACATCGCGAATGATGTCCTGCACGGCCTGGGCCTGTGATTGGCCTCCGGTCGGAGCGATCTGGAAGAGGAACTTGGCGGCGTCCCTGATGCGGTACTGGACGATCCACTCGACATGCGCCAGGTTAAGGTCGCCCGTGAGCATCCGGGCGATGTCCTTGTGGTTGGCCGTCGGGCTCGCGTACTGCGTCCGTCGTCCCGGAGATACGGTGGAGAAGCCGAACTCCACCGTCTGCACGCGGCGCACGGGCACTCTGATCGCCTCTTCGATCGGCCAGGGCAGCTTGGCGTGCAAGCCGGGGTCGGTCGAACGGACATGGGCTCCGAAGCGCAGGACGACTCCCTCCTGGTCCGGTTGGACCGAATAGAAGGTCGATCCCAGGAACCATATCGCTGCGATCACCACGATGGCGAGCATGATCAGCCGGCGGTAACGCCGGAGCGCGTACATCATCTCGGACATAGCCTGGTTGAGATCGTCGGACATAAACGGCTCCTTTCGGTGACTCAGTCCGCGCCAACTGCATCAGACGGGCGCGGACACCTTAACGCGCCGCGACGGAACCGCCAAGCCCCCTCCGGGCAACGATGGTGTCGCGGCACCCTCGCGCTGCCATCACGTCAAGCACGCGAAATCCGAAGCTCCGTGGCAAGCAGGCCGCCTGGTTGCCGTGATTCCCGTTGCAACTATTAATTGGTCGGACGATTGGAGGGCCGGAACGGTTCGGGCGTTGGGCGGAGAATCAGGATGGATGCATTTCCCGTGACTGCACAGGGGACGGACGATCCCAACGTGATGCGGTTCGAGACGGACCGGACGCTCAACTCCGGGGCCCCGCGTGCTGTTTATGATCCGGCAGCGGCCGAGTCGGATCCCGTTGCGGCCGAGTTTTTCGCCATCGGCGGTGTCAGCGGATTGTTCATTATCAACGAGTTCTGCACCGTGCGTAAGGACGAGGGGGCGGAGTGGTCGGAGCTGATCCCGCAGATCGAAGCGGTCATGCGGAGGCGGTGGGGTCAGGATTAAGCATCATTCGGCCGATTCCGTGCAGATCGGTTCGACGCGGCCGCCATGGCATGATAAAAGGGCATATCGGGAGCGTCGGGGGCCATCGCAACGCGGAGCCGTGCGGGGTGAGCGCTGTTGTGTCGGTTTGCGCCGAGTCGCGGCTTTGGCAGCGTCATCAGCCCTGCGCCGAGCTCGTTGACTGCAGCCGGTTCGTATGCGTGGTGTGAAGTGCGCCGGTCGTTGCGTCAAGAAGCGGCCAAGCTGGTGTTCGGCATGACCGATAAGACGAGTATGAAAATCATCAACGTATGCGGCGCCCGGCCTAACTTCATGAAGATCGCTCCGTTGATGCATGCTTTTCGCGGCGTTGGCGAGATTGATGCCGTGCTGGTTCATACGGGGCAGCACTACGACGAGCGGATGAATCGCTGGTTTTTCGACGATCTGGACATTCCGCCTCCGCAGATCAACCTGGAAGTGGGCAGCGCGTCTCACGCCGTTCAGACGGCCGAGGTCATGAAACGGTTCGAGCCGGTGTGTCTCGATCACCGGCCCGATGCCGTTCTGGTTGTGGGGGACGTGAACTCGACGATTGCGTGCGCGCTGGTTGCGATCAAGCTCGGGATTGCGGTGATTCACGTGGAGGCGGGCTTGCGGTCTTTCGATCGTACGATGCCGGAGGAGATCAACCGGGTTTTGACCGACGCGGTTTCGGAGCTGCTGTTCGTTACCGAGCCGAGCGGGGTGGAGAACCTGAAGTGCGAAGGGATTGCGGAGGAGAAGATTCATCTCGTCGGGAACGTGATGATCGACACGCTGCGGCGGTTCCGGGCGCGCGGGGATGAGTCCCGGATTCTTGATGAGCTGAAGCTCGCGCCGCGCGAGTATGTGGCGCTGACGCTCCATCGGCCTTCCAACGTTGATGCCCCGGAGACGTTCGGGCGGATCGTGGACGCGTTGGAGCAGATTCAGGCGGATCGCCCGGTGGTCTTTCCGGTTCATCCCCGGACGCGGGCGAACATGGCGCGGAGTGCGGTCGGTCAACGGCTGGAATCGCTGCCGGGCGTTCGGATCATCGAGCCGCTGGGCTACCTGGATTTCCTGAAGCTGATGTCGCATGCGGCGTGTGTGCTTACGGACTCGGGGGGGATTCAGGAGGAGACGACGATTTTGGGGGTACCATGTCTGACAGTCCGTGAGAACACCGAGCGGCCCGTCACGATCGAGCAGGGCACCAATCAACTGGTCGGAAGCGATCCGGGCCGGATCCTGGCCGGGTATCGTCACGCCATCGGCCGAGCCGCTCAACCTGGCCAACCCGATTTGTGGGATGGCCGAGCGGCCGAGCGCATCGTGCAAAAGCTCGTCGAATGGGGTCACAGCATACGCCGCTCACCGACCAGGGCCGCCGCCAGCTAGGGACGGCGGCCCGTTATGTGGAGATCAATCCGGTCAGCGCGGGGTCGGTCCATGGGCTACAAGACTCCGCCCGGAGCAGTACGGTCGCCTATACCCAGAAGCAGGATGACCGCTTGGTTCGGGTTGCTCCTCTGCTTGCGTTGGCGGGGCCTTGGCGCAGGTTTCTCGTGCAGGGCGTTGACGCGGAGACTGTCGAGCGGCTGAGCAAGCATGAGCGAACCGGCCGTTCGTAGCGGGCCGACCCGTTCGTCACCAAACTGGAGAAGCTCCTCGCCCGCAGGCTCCGCCCGCGCAGTCCCCGCCGAGAGTCAACAATACGGGCACCCTGAGACGCCCGAATAATTATGGTGTCCCCCGAATTCCGCGAACGCTGGAGAACCCGCATCGCCGCCCGTCTGAGGTTGGACCTCACCCTGCGCCCCCGCGGCCGACCGCGCAAGCATCCCCAAAAATCATCCTGACACCTTTTCCGTGCCGGTCAGGATGGGAACGGGTGTGGAGCGGCCCTTCTATGCGATATTTGCATCGACTCCGACGGGGACGGCGTGTCGGATGTTCACCTGCTGTCAGGCGATCGCACCGAAGTTGTACAAGACCTGGCTGCGGAGGTGGGGATTGATTCCTGGGCGGGCGAGCTCCTTCCTGAGGGGAAGGTCGAGCGACTTCGAACCATGCAGGCGGCGGGCCGCAAGGTTATGTACGTCGGTGACGGCATCAACGACGGTCCGGCGCTGGCCACGAGCCACGTTGGCGTTGCGATGGGTGCAGGAGCCTCCCCGCTCGCCCTGGAGACGGCCGACATCGGGATTCTGAGACCCGATCTATCTTTGGTTCCCGCGCTGATCCGGTTGGGACGCGTCACGAGGCGACGGATCCGCGAGAACCTGCTGGTCTTTGCGGTGCTCTACAACGGTGCGGCGATAGCGCTCGCCAGCCTCGGCGTGCTGTCTCCGATCATGGCGGCGATTACGCATAACGTGGGGTCGGTGGCCGTAGTATTGAGCTCGGCACGTCTCGTTCGTTGGAGCCGATAATGTGGTTTTCAAACGCGGATGTGACAGCGGCGTTACTTGGAAGAGCGGCACGCCCCTGTACAATAACGCTGTTTGTTGGAGTTCTCTGCTGGGTCGGAGGGCATGGGTACCTTGATGAGGCGATGGCGTAGGCTCAGGCGGATGAATTCGGTTAGGCGAGTCGGTCGCGCGGCCGCAACGCTGATCGTTCTCCCTGCGCTCGTACTGAGCCCCCTAACCGCCCAGGCGATCCTGATCCATGATCATCATGGCCACGACACCCATGGACACACCGTGACTCTGTGCGATCTGGAGGACGTGCGGGAGAACTCGGAGCATAAGCACGAGGAGCACGAGCATGATCGCCTGCCGGCCAACCCTGCCGAGGAAGAAGACACGGTAATCGTGATCATGCTGGATAGTCCGGAAGCGCTGCCGGGTGCCCGGACCTCTTCGGGCGGTGCCGCAGTCGCTACAGGAATCGGAGCCGCCGTACGCACCCTCAGCATCAGCAGTTGCGTAACGGCGGATGTCCGACCACCCCTCGAGAGCCAAACGACCGTAGCGTGCATCCCGCGCGCGCACGGCCTGGTCACAGGCCTCTTGCTGACCAGTCACGCCCTTTTGCTCTGATTCACCCTCATCCACTTTGCAGCTTACGTTGACTGTGCGCGCCTACGCGCGGCGCACATCGCGGTACCGTTTGATACCAGGGTAATCGAGAGAAAAAACAAGTGAGTCATGCTATGCAATTTATTAGAAGACTGTTTGTCATTCCCGCCACGATAGCGTTTTTGGCGGTCGCAGGATGCGAGCGGGCCAGCTATGCAGGCGGTGGACCTGGAACCGGGAGCGCAGACACACACGAAGCGGATCATGGACACGGGGAGGAAGAAGGCCCGGATCCCATCAGTGTAACGCTGTTTACATCCAAGGTTCTGCTGTTTATGGAGTATCCGCACCTTGCAACAGGGATGCACGCGGAGTTCCTCGCCCACGTTACGGTCCTGGCCACGGGGGAACCTGTGCGCTCCGGGACACTCACGTTCGACCTTGCTCGGCCCGACGGGACGAAGCAAGAATTGAAATCGGACGCACCCAAGCGCGATGGGTTATTTGTGCCGGCGTGGGATGTCGGCGCACCAGGGACGTACCGCCTTCGGCTCGTTGTCAACAGCCCGCAGGTGCAGGACACTATCAATGTTGGCGAGCTGATCGTCCATGCCGACGAGGACGCCGCGTTTCACGCAGCTGAGGCGGCCGCTGAACCCGATCCGCCGGATCTTGTTCCGTTCCTGCTCGAACAGCAGTGGAAGATCGGCACGCTCTATGAGCTGGTGTCCGAGCGAACGCTCGTCCATCGTCTCGCGCTTCCCGGCAAGATCGCGGCTCCGCAGGGCGCTTCGGCCGTCGTCAGTCCGCCGGTGGCCGGGCGGTTGCTACGCCCACCCAGCGGCAGGCTGCCTCGGATCGGCGACCGCGTGGAGGCGGGCCAGATTCTGGCCATGATCGAACCGCAACTGCCGGCCACGGAGGTCTTTCAGCTGAGCGCGAACCGGGCCCAGATTCAGGCACTGGAAACGGAATTAGCCTTGCGCGAACTCGAGCTCCATACAAAAGCATTGGAAGTCGATCGTTCGGTGATTCAGTCAGAGGCGCGATTGGAGTTCGCCCGTCGGACCATGGATCGCGCGGTTGAGCTTCGAGAGAAGGGTGTAGGCACCGACCAGAAGTATGACGAAGCCGCCCAGGCCCTTCGCCTCGCCGAAACAGAGCACGAAGCCGCCAAGACCATGAAAACCTCCTACGAACACGCCCATGAGCAACTGCTCGCTCTGCGTTCCAAAGCAATTCCTCATGACGCCGAATCAGCGTCCAACCAAGTCAAATATCAGATGCCTCTTGTCGCACCGATCTCGGGAGAGATCGTGTCCGTCACGCACATTGAAGGTGAACATCTGGACGACGCCCATCAAGAGATCTTTCGAGTTGTTAACACGGAGCGTGTCTGGGTGGAGGCGGATATATCGGAGTTCGACCTTAACGAACTCGCCGAGAACCCGGGTGCGACGATGACGCTTCCAGCTTACCCCGGCAGGAGCTTCAACATTCTCAACGGGGGTGGTGGACGCCTGGTGAACATCGGCAGCATTGTCGATTCGGAGACGCGGACCGTTTCAATTGTCTACGAAATGCCGAATCCCGAAGGCCTGTTTCGTCCGGGAATGTTCGCCGACGTCTACCTGGAAACGAAGACCGCGACAGACACGGTTGCCTTGCCGGAGAAGGCCATCGTCAAGGACAACGGGCGCCCTACGGCCTACGTGCTTGTCGATGGGGAGAACTTTCAGCGACGCGAGCTGGAAGTGGGCATCCGCGACAACGGCTTCGTTGAAGTCAAGGGCGGCCTGGCGGTAGGAGAGCGCGTGGTGACCAGAGGCGCGTACGCGATCAAGCTCGCCTCACTGTCCCCCGCATCCTTCGGCCACGGCCACGGGCACTAAGAAAGGATATTGCCATGATTAACGCATTAATCCGATGGTCGGTGTCCAACCGGTTGGCCGTGCTGATCATCTCGATCGCACTGCTTTTCGCCGGGGCGTACGTCACGAGCAACATGCCGGTCGATGTGTTTCCCGATCTGACGGCCCCGACCGTGACGATTCTCGTGGATGGACACGGAATGGCACCGGAGGAGATGGAAACGCTGGTGACATTCCCGATCGAAACCGCAGTCAATGGCGCCGCGAACGTGCGCCGGGTGCGATCCTCCACGGCCGTCGGTTTCTCCACAATCTGGGTGGAGTTTGAGTGGGGAACGGACATTTATCGTGCGCGGCAGACAGTCACAGAGCGATTGGCTTCTGTTGCGGACAAGCTGCCCGAGCACCTCGATCCCCCGATCCTCTCACCCATGTCATCCGTTATGGGCGAGATCGTGTTTACATCGCTGACGTCTGACCGGCACGACGCCCTGGAGCTCAGGACGTTAGCGGGCACGGACATGCGTCGGCGGATCCTCTCTGTCCCTGGTGTGGCCGAGGTCGCCTTGTTCGGTGGAGACGAGAAGCAGTATCAAGTCGTGCTGTCTCCGCGGCTGCTGAGGGCGTACCAGATCAGCATCGGCGAAGTCGCCGAGGCGCTGCGCGAGGCAAACGAGAACGTCGCTGCAGGGTTTCTGGTGGAAGGTGGTGAGGAGTCCATTATCCAGGGCGTTGGGCGCATCCAGACCACGGACGATATCGGAGAGACTGTCGTCGTCGTTCGCAAGGGAAAACCGATTCGAGTCTCCGACCTTGGAGCGGTTACGATTGGTGCCGCGATTAGGCGAGGGACCGGCTGGGCCTCACGGCGTGGCCCCAACTGGGAGCCGATCATTGAACCAGGCGTGGTGATGGCCATCCTGAAACAACCCGGAGCCAACACGCTCGAGGTCACTGAGCGGCTGGATCAGACGCTTGACGAGATTCAGGCTTCGGTGCCCGAGGGTATGGTCGTCAACAAGAACCTGTTCCGTCAAGCAGCCTTCATCGAAGCGTCGGTGGACAACACGATAGAAGCTTTGCGCGACGGCGGCATCTTCGTCATCATCGTGGTCGTCCTGTTTCTGGCCAGCATGCGGGCAAGCTTCATCACGCTACTGGCCATTCCGGTGTCACTCGTTACGGCGATCATTACGCTTAGGGTATTTGGGGCGAGCATTAATACGATGACGCTCGGGGGGATGGCCATTGCCATCGGTGTTCTCGTGGACGATGCGGTCATCGAGGTTGAGAACATCGTAAGACGGCTTCGACTCAACCGTGCTTTGCCAGAGACGGAGCGTTTACCGCCAACGGAGGTGATCTACAAAGCGACTGTCGAAGTGCGAGCATCCGTGGTGTTCGCGACGATTGTCATCGTTCTTGTGTTCTGTCCGCTGTTTTTTCTCTCAGGCGTTGAAGGCCGGCTGCTCTGGCCTCTGGGGCTGGCGTTCACGGTCGCGCTGCTTGCTTCAATGACTACCGCGCTGGTCCTTACGCCTGCGCTGTCCGTGTACCTTCTGCCCAAGAGTCGGACTGTTGTGGCTGGCATGGAGCCGCGGTTCGTGCGGGTCCTCAAGCGCGGCTACGCCGGGATATTGGACAGTGCCCTGAGACATCCGTGGCGAGTAGCTGGTCCGACGGCGCTGCTGTTTGTGGCGGCGCTTGCGGGGATGAGCACGATGGGGCGGAGTTTCCTGCCGGAGTTCAGTGAGGGGGCCTTGGTGGTAGGCCTAGTATCCGTCCCCGGAATCTCACTTGAGGAAAGCGATCGCCTCGCCCACGTTGTCGAGGAGACGCTGATGCAGCATCCCGAAATCGCCGCCATCGGCCGGCGTACGGGTCGCGGCGAAGCTGACGCCCACGGCATGAACACCGAGGGCAGCGAGATCGATCTAACCCCTGATCAAGCGTGATTGGTTCGCTTGATTTCAAAAAAGTACTCGAAATGCCG
>CAZNPL010000068.1:0-16479 GCA_964574815.1 uncultured Phycisphaeraceae bacterium | reverse complement strand
TACAACAGCCGACGACGGAGCATCAATCCAGATACTTCATAGCGCTGTCATACTATGAGGACAGTCATTGCGGGAGAGAGGCAGAAAGGGGAGGCGAAAAGGGGGGTCGGGCGTACTTCTTGGCGGCGGGGCTGGCGGTGGTAGCGGGGCGGCATGGCCGCACGTTTGCGAATCGACCTTGGCGGGATCGCCTATCACGTGCTCAATCGGCGGGTTGACGCACGCCTATGGCACACCGGCGCCCGTCCGACACCGTACTGACGTTCGAGACGGCGCTAACCACCGCAGCAGGGGTCGGTTCCGGAAATTGCATTTAGTACCGCGAAGACATCGAAAAGATTCAACGTGCCGTTTCCGTCGCACGGATTGATGTCGACGTCGTCGAAGCCGCACTCGCCGAATTGGCCGCCGATGCCGTCGAGGACGCAGAACACATCAAACAGATTGACGGCGCCGTCGTGATTGGCGTCGCCGTAGACGCCGGGAAGGATCTCGCAGGTGCCTTCCGTGCAGGCGCCGAACAGGCAGGGATCCGGTGCGAGGCACTCGCAGTCGTCCGTACATCCGGGACACTCATCCGGCTCCAGGTCGTTGTTGCAGTCGAAGCTAAAGCCCGATGCGATGTCGCAGATGTCCTGGACCCCGTTGGCGTTGCAGTCGGCGTCGGGTTCGCAGTCATCAGGAACACCGTTGGCGTTGCAGTCTCCGGACGCACCGCAGCCGGGCACGTCGCATCGGCCACCGGCCGTCCCGCATGAGATGTCGCAGTCGTCGGGGATGCCGTTGTCGTTGCAGTCGAACGGGATGCGCAAGTAATAGACGTCCTGCTCGCCGTTGAACGTGGCGGCGTAGGTCAGGCTCGCCCCGGCGTCGTCGGAGATCATCTCGTAGTAATCGCCCAGCTTGTTCTGTTGCGGCCAACCAACAAAGCTGTCGAACGAAGAGCTGAGGGCTACGTTTTCCGACCAGGTGATCCCACCGTCGGTCGAGTTGGCGTAGTACAGGCGCGAGATGTTGTCCTGCCCGGATTCTCGGGTGTCGTTCCAGACGGCGTCAATCCTGCCGCCCGGCGCGACGGACATCGTCCCGAACCATTGCCAGGCGTTGGTGCCGGGATCATCGTTCACCCGGACCGGTGCGCTCCAAGTCAGACCGCCGTCGGTGCTCCGGATGAACATCACGTCCATCGGGTCGCTGCTCAGCGGATCGCTGACCGAACAAAGGACGTAGACGTGGCCGCGTTCGGGGCCGTCACTGTGATTCACGGCGATCCACGGCTGTCCAAGCAACCCGGCCGGGTTGGGCCCCTCCGACAACGTGAGCAGCCCACCGAGATTGACGTCAACGGTGACATCGAACGTCGGCGTGAGTGCCGGATCGGACGCGTTCGTTGACTTGGTGACGCGAAAGACCCCGTTACTTCCGTTGGCGCCGACAATGTAGAGTTCGCCATCGGGTCCGGCCGTGAGATGAGCGGCAAAGGTGAAGGATGGGACACTGATGGGAGTGAGGAAGGTCAGGCCCCCGTCGGTCGAGCGGGTAAAGCGGCCCGAGCAGCAGGAGGCAAAGGGGCTCCAGACGACGTAGATATTCCCGGAGCCCACGCCGGTCGTTCGGTCGATCGCCATCCAGGCTTTATCGCCGCCGAAGGCGTACTCCTCCTGTGGCCAGGTGGCGCCCCCGTCGAACGTCTTGTACAGGTAACAGGCCCATGTTCCGGGCCCGCGGTCGGGCTGGAGTGCGTAGTAGTAGAAATTGCCGTTGCGGTCGAAATCGAGCACAGGGTCGCTTGAGAACTCTCCCGGTTCGAGCGAGCCGCCGTTCGTCCAGGATTGCCCCCCGTCGCCGCTGTACGCCCATCCGGCCTGACGGAAGTTGGAGGCGACGGTATCGAACTGTCGCCACCCGATGGCGATGCGGGCGGGATTGGTGGGGTCTACCGCGATCGACGGCTCGTTGGCGGCGTCGCCCGGAATGTTGAGTCCGGATCCGTCCACGTTGACCTGTACGCTCTCGAAGATGGCTGTGCGTAGCGGACCTCTCCGCGGAAAGAGCGACCTTGGCGCCTTTGGAATGGTGTCCGCCGGCGGCTGATCCGGCTTCTCCAGGTGACCGATCGACGGCGGAGGCTCTTTCGCCCGACGGCGTTCCTGATGTCGTGCGGTCTCTTTCTGATCGCCAAAGGCAAAGGACAGTCCACCCGTCAGGAGGACAAGTGCCAGCAGCAAAGTACAGAATTGAAACGTGATCCGTGCGCGGGAAGAAAGAAAAATGTTCATTTGTCAGGATCGCTCACATTTTGAGGCTCGCATCCCCCATCGTACCAATAATGCACCGCGGCTGCGACGGCTGATTTCCGCCAAGGGGATTGATACGGTCAATTGCGGCCGGTAGGAGCAACAACGCGCGCACAGATTCATCACGCCCTTCAAACCGAACTTTGGTACGCGGTGCCCTGGAGCTCAGGGCGGTTCTCATTGAGAGCGGTGTCAACAGGGGGTGGCGTCCTGACGTGTGGGCAGAAGGCCTTATAATCCTGCAAGGGCTGCTGCGACCGATGGGCGTGGCCGAAGCGGGTCGATAACCGGGCCGATTCCAGTAGCGTATCAAAAAGAAGATTGAGGAGCCTCTATGCCTGCAGAGCGAAGCCGTGTGCTGGACGTGGGTAACTGCGAGCCGGATCACGCGTCGATCCGCCGTTTGCTGAGCCCGTTTGATGTTGACGTTGATCGTGTCATGTTCGTTGACGAAGCGGTGGCCGCCTTGAAGGAGAGGCGGTACGACCTCATCCTGGTCAACCGGGTGATCTTCGCGGACGGCAGTGACGGATTGACGTTGATCGAGAGGATGAGGGGCGACAACGGTCTCGGCGACGTGCCCGTGATGATGATCAGCAACTATTCCGATGCCCAGGATCGGGCTGTGTCAGCGGGCGCGGTCCGCGGCTTCGGTAAGGCGGAGGTTACGGATCCCAAAACGGTCGAGATGCTTGCTCCGTACCTGTCCAAGGGGAGGGTAGGGTAGGAGCTTTCCCGATACCCACTTAACGGCGGCAACGACGCTGCCGGGTCCGCCTGAGGCGGATCAGTGGCACCCAACGGCGATCCCCGGGGCAAGCTCTGTCTCAGGCGGCGTGAGGCCGGCTGCGCTTTCGCGGGGAGGGATGCATTATCGGCCGGGGGTGCTCGAACCGCGCCTTGGCTGCTCCGGGCGTGATGTGCGGTTACGCTGAAGTTGCGCGAGCTGTGCGGCCGTGCTCTCGCCTTCACGCGTGGCGTCAGCTACTATAATAATCAGTAGAAGCAGCGAGACTTCAAATCGGCTGACGGGAAAGCAGGCCTGGACGAGAACATGCCGGGGCGAAACATCGTCATCATCGAGGACGAGGAGCCGATCCGCCGGGGCATCGCGGATGCTCTGAGAATGGCCGGCTACGACGCAGCCGAGGCCGGGGACGGGGAGGCCGGGTTGCACGCTGCGCGGGCTCCGGGGGTGGACCTGGTCTTGCTCGACCTGCAATTGCCCCGGATGGACGGAATGGACGTCCTGGTGGAGTTGCGCAAGACGCACCCGACGCTTCCGGTGATCATCCTGACGGCCCGTGGTTCAGAGGACGACCGCGTCATGGGGCTGAAGTTGGGCGCCGACGACTACGTCGTGAAGCCCTTCTCGGCGCGGGAGATGCTGGCCCGGGTGGAGGCGGTCCTGCGGCGGTGCCCGGAGCGTCCTCATCCTGTGAAGTCTGTTGCCGGGGGCGGTCGCACGGTGGACTTGGAGCGGTGCGAGGTTCGGTTCGAGGACGGGCGCGTGACGCCGTTGTCGGAGATGGAATCGGAGATTCTGCGACACCTGGCGACGAACCCCGGGCGGGTGATTTCACGCGAGGAGTTGCTGGCGCGGGTATGGGGGATCGATAACCACAAGCTGGAGACGCGTGCGGTCGACATGCACGTGACGCGGCTTCGGACCAAGCTGGATACGGGCGATTCAGAAAAGCGTGTCGAATGGATCACAACGGTGCGAGGCAAGGGGTACATGCTCGGTTCCGGACTGGAAGTGACTCGTCGTGATACCGCGGGGGGGCGGGCGACATGAGTTACGGGACTCGTGGCTCACGGCGGGCCTTGCTGGCGTATGCGTTGTTGTCGCTGCTTATCGTGGGCGGCGTCACCTGGGGCACAATCGCAACGCTCCGGCTGGAGCAGGAGAAGGCGGGGCGCGACGTCGTGGACGCCGCCCTCGAAGCCATCAATCGAAGACTGCTGCCAGTCGTCGGCCGGGAAGTCAGTCGTCCCTATTACGAATACAACGCCTGTCGCGTCCCTGAGCACGTCTATTCGGCGGATCCCGACTTCGACCCGGAGACGCTGATCCAGCCGTCACCGCTTTACACGGAAGATGAGGATCTGACGCCGTGGATCACGTTGCATTTTCAGGTGACCCCGGACAACACCTGGCAGAGTCCGCAGCTTCCCGAGGATTGCTTCTGGCTTTCGGCGTTTCCCGCGCCTGACGAACGTCTGCTTCAATTCCGTCGTGAGCTCCTGCGTGACCTGCGATCAACCTGCATGAGCTATCAGGCACTGGGCGCGAAGGTGAACGAGGCTCGGCAGCGCGACCTGCTTCATCAATGTGTTCCGGGCGAGCTCAGCCGCGAAGGCATGGCGCTTGCCAAGGGCGGCACCGAGGGCGTGCGGCCGTCGCGTTCGTTCAAGGAGTGCCTCGAGCGCGGCGGAAACTGGGCAGAAGTCCAAAGCCAGCTCGTTCCTGGCGAAGAGTGCGACTCGACAACCGTCGTTCAGCGGAATCTCGGGCACGGAGGGGTCGAGGAGTTCCTGGAGCGCCCCCTCGGTGTGAGCATGTCGGAAATGACGGCCGTCTGGCTGGATTGTGACATCCATCCGCAGCATCAGCTCGCGTTCGTGCGATCGGTCGACGTCGAGGGCGTACAGAGCTACCAGGGCTTCCTGATGGACTGGGACATGCTCAAGCGGGAGTTGCTCGACGAGATCTCGGTGTTCCTGCCCGACGCCGACTTGCGGCCCGTGACGGACGCGGTGGCGACGGCGCGGAACCGCCCGGTCGTGCTGCCGAATGTCGAGTTGGTTGCGGACGCCGACGCGGTTGCGGACGTTCCGTGGACCACGACGCATCTGGCGCTGGTCGTTGCATGGGCGGCAACGCTGCTGATTCTCTTCGCTGTGGGGATCGGTTTTCGCAACGTGCTCGCTTTGACCGAGCGCAGAACTCAATTCGCGTACGCTGTGACGCATGAGCTTCGTACGCCGCTGACGACGCTGCGGCTGTACACCGACATGCTCGCCTCGGGACTGGTGAAGAAGGAAGATCAGGAGACCTACTTCAAGACGCTGAACACCGAGGCCGAACGGCTGGCCGACATGGTCAACGGTGTGCTCGAGTACGCCCGCGTTGAAAACCGTTCGGTTGCCCTCAATCTTACGTCGCTTACCGTGAAGGAGCTGCTGGAGTCGATCTACGAGCACTGCGCGGGGCGTTGCGAGAATGCCGGGAAGAAGCTCGTGGTTGATGTGAACGGCGTGGGCGGCTCGCAAGTCACCACCGACCCGCAACTCGTGCGCCAGGTGATCGCGAATCTCGTGGATAACGCGTGTAAGTATTCGCGCGATGCCGCCGATCCTTCGATTACCGTCCGGGCCGTCGGTCAGCACGGCGACAGGCTCTCGCTTGATGTGGAAGACCATGGCCCCGGCGTGACGCCCACGGATCGCAGCTCGATTTTCAAACCCTTCCGTCGGGGCAAGTCGCCCGCCGGCCGATCATCGGGCGGCATCGGCCTCGGGTTGGCTCTGGCGCGTAGTTGGTCCCGACTTCTGCACGGGCAACTCGAGTTGGTCTCCGATCGCGCTCATGGCGACGGCAGTTGCTTCCGGCTCACCATTCCTCGCCGGGCGCGATAGACTGCCGTAATCAAGCCAACTCCGGAGCGCGGCGCAACTTGCCACCGTTGGTGATTGTCAAGGACGCCGAGCAACGTCGTATGGTTGACCAGTGGCCCCCTCCGTTCGTTCCCGCTGGTGGCCAGCGTGACGGTATTCAAGACGCTTGGATGGGAGGGCCCCGGACGTGCAAGCGAGAAGAAGCTTGCGGGCCGGGATCAGTGCGATATCATGTTTCCACGTCAGCCGGCGAGGCAGCCGGCGGCGCTTGTCTTCGACGCGGGGACGGCGGCCCCTCAGCCGCGATGTTGGCGCGTCTACGTCCCTGCGGCGGGCCAGAACGGGACATTTTGTTAAAGGGAGCCTTTACAATGCGTGCGTGGAGAGTGGATCAACTGTCGCTCGTTTTCGGTGTCGCCCTGCTGTTCGGCGTTTGCGGATGCCCGGTGAACATCCCCGACATCCCCAACTTCAATGACAACACCAACGACAACGGGAATGACAACGGTAACGACAACACCAACGACAACGGCGATGGTTTTCAGAACGTCGAGCTGACCGTCTACGCCACCAACACCGGCGGCGCTGGGGGAATGGCCGTGAACCCGGTCGACGGGGAAGTTTACATCGTGAATTCCGACGGCATCTTCGGACCCGTCGAGGAGGGCGACGATGTGTCAACCCTGACGCCCATCGGCGCGACGAACCTGAGCGATGACGATCTCTATCGCGACAACGCAGACCGGTTGGTACTGGCGATCACGAACAGCGGCGAGTTCTGGATCGCGGCGACCGGTGCCGGCACGCTGGCCGTCGTTCCCCCCGAAGGCGGCGACGCGGTGCCGTTCCTCGGATTGATCACCGCCCCGCCGCCCGCCATTCAACCGGAGGTGATGGTCGTCGCGCCGGACAACGTCGACCTGCCTGACGTGTTGCCCGGAGACCTGCTGGCCACCCAGGAGACGACATTCTCGGCTTTGGTGGCCATCGACGTGGAGGGCGACCGCACGGTGGCGCCGGTGCCGAACCCCAGCGGTGACAATCGGCAGGGGCATCACATCGCGTTCGGTGCCGACGGCACGATGTACACGTCGCGCGGCGTGGCCGGTGCGACGATTCTGGGCATCCAGACGGTTGCTTCGGACGGGTCGCCTGCAGGTTTGCCGGGGACGCTCAACTTGGCCGCCGACACGTTCGTGGTGCTCGACAACGGCGACCTCGTACTTCGCGGCGGGTTCACTCCCGACGGAGGAGAGTTTATCTCGGGAATCCATCTCTATTCGGCGGCCGATGAGGCGGTGACGCCCGGGCTCGAGTTGCCCGCAGCGGAGACCTCCGAGAACGACGAGATGGTAATGACGGCGGATGGAACGATCCTGCTATCGCTGCCGGAGCGTGACGAGATCGTTATTGTGACCGACGTCCGCGAGTGACGATCGACTGGCACCGGACTGAAACTGCATCGTCGGGTATGCCCCTTTCCGAGCCGCGACCGTGAGGGAGCGGAAGTCGCCGTTTCCGAGCCGCGACCGTGAGGGAGCGTAAGCCGCCGTTTCCGAGCCGCGACCGTGAGGGAGCGTAAGTCACCGTTTCCGAGCCGCGACCGTGAGGGAGCGGAAGCCGCCGTTTCCGAGCCGCGACCGTGAGGGAGCGGAAGTCGCCTCGCGCGCGGGTTGATGTGGACCGCTGAACTAGTTCGGACGAAAAACAATAACCGTTAGATCGTCCGGCTTGCAGGGGCCTTCCGTCGTTCCGCTCATGCGCTCCCGGCAGCGTGCGACGAGCCGGCCGGTCGATTGCAGCAGGTCGCCTTTGCGAACGGTGTGAACGATCTCCTCGAGTGTGAGGTTGTCGAACAGGCCATCGGTTGCGGCGACCAGCGTGTCACGGGGCCGCAATTCAATCAGGGGGCCTAGGTCGATCCTCATATCCGGCGTGCCGACCATGTTCGATACCACGTGCCGGTCGTTGTGAAGAAGTGCTTCATCTTGGTCCAGCATCCCGGCGTGCACGCCGTAACCAACGGGTGAATGCGGTATCGTTCGAAGCTTGAGACGGCCACGCTGCCCGACCACCATGACCTCCGAGTCGCCGACGTGGTAGGCGCGGATTCGGCCGTCATCAATCTCGACGGCCGCCAGCGTGGTGGCCGCGCCGACGCCCAGTCCGAGCACGGCTTTGTTCGCCACGTCGAAGCCGGCCAGGATGCCCGCCTGGAGATCGCCGCCGGACACCGTCGTCGCCCGTACCGATTCGATCATGGCGTCCACGGCCAGCCGCGAGGCCTGCTCTCCAACCGGCTGACCGCCGAATCCGTCGGCCACGATGATGACGGCCCGCTGGGCGTCCACCGGCAGGAGCGCGGCGCTGTCCTCGTTGGGGTTCTGTTTGCCGATGCAGCTTGTCGAAAACGCAGCGACCCGGCCCCCGGCGAGCGCTTGGCTTTGCGGTTCCTGCATGTCGTCCGCGAGTCGCAACGTGTCGGTACGGGCCTCGTTCACCGGTCAATCTCACTTGGCCAGTCGGTTCGCACACCAGGGGCAGAATTCCCAGAATTCCGGCAGGATGCCCCAGCCGCATCGTTCGCAACGGGCCTTGGATCCCTCGATTCGCCACCGGCGCGTTACTTTGCGACGGCACCAGGGGCAGTACCGCATAAAGGGCATGAGCACTTTGTCGGTGCATGCCTCGTTGGAGCAGCGGGCCACGTAGCGGGCGTCCGAGTAGCGGTAGTATCCTTCGGGGTTGATCGCCTTGCCGTAGCACCAGGCGCAGAAGCGCCAATCCGACTTGACGCCGCGTTTGCACCGGGGACAGCGTTTCGGGAACCGCGTCGGCACTTTTCTTGCGCGGCGTTCCGTGCCGCACCAGGGGCATGCCTGCATCGCCTCAGCCATCGGCCCGCCGCAGCGCACACAGTCCTCGCGCGTGTCGAGCAGGACTCGGTACGCCCGGGCGAACTCGCGCCAACGAACGGTTTTCCAGCTTGTGCGCCCCGTTCGCTTTCGACTTCGGCGGGAAACGCTCCGGCGGATCGCCCGCGGGCGAATGCGTTGGAAGGCCCGGCGCATCGAGACGGCGTCCGGATATCTCTTTTCGCTGTCAACCTCCAGGGCGCGGTAGAGCAGCTTGACCATCTCCGGATGCAGGCTGCGCTGAATGCGATCGGCGCCCGCGAGCGGCCAGCGGTAAGGCCACTCAGGCAGACACCCGGAAAACATGCGGTAGAGCACCAGCCCCAACGCGAACACGTCGGAACGCAGCGACGGCTTGCCCATGGCTTGCTCCGGCGCGATGTAGCCGACGGTCCCGGATCCGGAGGCCGGTATCGTCCGCATGGCCACCTTTGCGATGCCGAAGTCGGCCAGGCGCAGGCGATTCTCCGTGAAGAGAATGAAATTCTCGGGCTTGATGTCGCAGTGCATGATCCGCTTGCCGTGGGCGTAGGCCACCGCGTCGAGCATCTGCGAGGCGAAATCGAGCATGGTCCGCGGTGCCATCCGCCGCGCGAGGCGATCGTTCAGGGTCTCGGTGCCCAGGGGCGTGGCCACGTAGAAAACCCCGTCAATCGTGCCGGCGTCCTTGATGGGCAGGATGTTGGGGTGGTCGAGTTGGGCGGTGAGCCGGACTTCCTTGCGAAATTCCTCCAGCATCTCCTTATTGACGAGCGACGCATGCGGGATTTTCAGTGCGACGGCGACGCCCGAGACCGTATCGCGCGCATGGTAAACGGCCGCAAAGCCCCCCTCGGCCACGCGGCGCTCGATGCGGTACTTGCCGAGCATGCTTCGAGTGCGAACCACGGCGAACGTTCTCCCCGAGCTCCGCCGATTGCTCCCACACGATTCCGGGCAAAGCGAAGCGAAGACATCCAAGAATTTCGCCATCATCGCACTGAACGTCAGCATCGTCCAGCGAGACAGATCTCACAGGTGCGTGATGTGCGTGATGGGTGCGTGGCACTTCAGGCGGGATTCGATCTTGGGTCTCACGGTTTGGCCTCAGCCGGCTGGCCCAAGTCGCGCCAGGCACCTGAGATCACGACTCCCAAACCAACAAACCCTCAATTACCGCCGCGACCGACGTAGGCGGGTTTCACCAACCGGCTGACGTCGGGCGAGTGCCACACGTCGGCACGGCGCCCTGAGGTACGGCGGGTTTCACCGGCCGCCACGGCGCCCTGATGTAGGGCGGGTTCCACCCCATAAGCGGGTGCCCCGTCCCTTGCGAAGCAACGGGTGGGGGATCGACCGGCCAAGCGCCGGCTTGCGAATTGGTCACCTGCTCAACTGTTCTACCCTCCCCTTTCTCGGAGACCGTTCGAGTAAGTTGAAAACGGCTCACGGAATGCCGTCTTGACCCCTCCGTACCCTTGGGTTCGAAGGAGCGAGAATGCCAAACCGTGCAGGTTGTTTTCGTTATTCGTACAGTCTCCTGGCCGACTCGTCGGCTCGGCTGACGGCTCCTTCTGCCAAAAGCCCGCGAAGCGGGCGGCGGCGCAATAGCCCCGGGTGAAGCGCAAAGCGCAACCCGGGGTAACCCGCGCCCCCAACCAACCCGAGCCCGCGAAACGGGCGACGCAAACCTTCCCAAACGAAAGCGGGCCCGGCTCTGCCGGCGCCATGCCCCGGAGGGGCACCTGAGAATAGCCCAGCGATTCATCGCTGGGTAAACGTCCCGGTCCAAAACAACCGAGTCCCGGAGGGACGGCTGAGGAGCTTGCCACGCACGGTAATCAAAAACGCCGGGTGGCCCATCTCTCCGGAAGCGACAGGTGGGGTCATGATCAGTACACCAACCAAGCTCGAATCGCGCAAGGACCTCGCGGCACAACAACCGGCCCCGCCGCGCTCTGGCTGAAGGCTGACGGCTAAGGGCTGACGGCTCTCTTCTGACAACTGAAAACTGACCACTGACAACTTCCGTCACTGACGACTGACAACTTCCCCTGACGCCTCCTTTACCAACAACACGGGTCGCTCCCGGCGATCGCGTCCAGGGCGGCGAACACGTCCAGCAGGTTCACCACGTCATCGCCGTTGCACGGCTGGATGTCGTACAGGTGCATGGTGGAGTCAGCGTTGGCCCCGGCCATCTGGTCGAGCATGCCGAAGATGTCGAACAGGTTGATCACTCCGTTGCCGGTCACGTCACCGTAGGCCGTGGCCGTGTGCGTGCACGCGCCCTCGACGCAGTAGTCCAGCGTGCAGGCCCTGAAGTCGTTGCACTCGCAGTGTTCCGTGCAGAGCCCGGCGCAGTCGTCGGGGATTCCGTCGCTATTGCAGTCCCGGTCGCACTCGTCGGGTACCCCGTTGTTGTTGCAGTCCTCGCTGGTTCCGCCCGCGATGTCACACGCGTCCGGGATGCCCGTGCTGTTGCAGTCTGGGTCGCACTCATCGGGCAGCCCGTTTCCGTCGCAGTCGGGCGCGCCGGCATCGATGTCGCAGGCATCGGCCAGCCCGTTGTTGTTACAGTCCTCGCACTCGTCGGGCAGCCCGTTGCCGTTGCAGTCGGAGCTGGAGCCGGTTGCGATGTCCTCTTCGTCGGGTACGCAGTTCGTGTTGCAGTCGTCTACAATAGCGTGGACGTACTCCGCGCCCGCATCGAACGCGACGTCCGCGTCGTCAATGGCGCCCGTAAACACGTAATTGTCGCTTAGCGCCACCGACCGTCCGAAGCCGTGGCTGAATACTCCGTCGGACGCCAGCAGCTTTTGTTCCTGGATCCACTGACCGCCTACGTAGCGGAAAACGTACGCAGACCCGCGTTTGTCCCACACACCCGACACGAGAGTGTAATCCTCCCACGATCCGACGGCCACGCGATCCCCGCGGATCGCGACGGAGATACCGAAGCTGTCGTAACTGGCCGCGTCGGACGCGGTGAGCTTCGCCTGCTCGAACCAATAGTCGTCACTCGGATCCGCGGGTGTTCCGTGATTGTGACGTGCAAAGACGTACGCCGCTCCCGCCCGATTGCCGAATTCGCTGTCCTCATAGGCGCCAACAACAACTCTCTCATCTTCCGCCGCCAGGGTGAAACCGAACAACTGACCGCCGTGGGCGTCGGACGCCGAGAGAGCCGCATCAAACGGCCACATGTCGTCGCTCGTGTCGGACGGAGTGCCGTTATCATCTCGTGCGAAGACGTAGGCCCAGCCCGGCTCCTGGTATCCGTTTGCGGCGCTTGGTGCCCCGACAACCACGTACTCGTTCGTCACGGCGATCGACTCTCCGAACCAGTCGCTTGTCGAATCTCCCGGAGTCGTCAGCTTGGCGTGCTCGATCCAGGAATCATCACTGGCATCGTTGGGGGTTCCGGCGTCGTCGAGACGGAACAGGTAGGCGGCACCTGTGACCGGATTCGTGAAGATGTCGGGCACCATACCGACGGCGATCCAGTTTGCGTGGATCGAGACCGACTTTCCGAAATAGCGTTCCGGCGCCATGTCGGAGGCGAGAAGTTTCTGCTCGGGCGTCCACCACGGATCCACGTACCGGAAGACATAAGCGGCGCCAGAGTAGCACAAGGGTTCACCTCCGCAGGCGTCGTTACTGCCAATGGAGCCGGCTATGATGCGATCACCATATGCCGCAACGCTACTGCCCATCTGCGCCCCCCCGCCATCCCAGGCGTTCAACTCGCCCACGTCTACCCAAACGTCATCGCTCGGATCGTTAGGCGTTGCGTTGTCCTCGAGCCGAAAAACATATGCCGCTCCGTCATTTGCGGTAGACCAGTCGTGCCCGGGGGCGCCCACGACAAGTCGGTTTTCAAATGCGCTCGCCGCCAAGCCAAGTTTGTCAGCCCAACCCCCGTCCGACGCTGTGAGTTTCTGTTGCTCAAAAAATCTGCACAACTGCCCCGAAACGCTGTCAGAAAACAACACCGTAGCAAGATTCGCTACGACCACCGCGACGCCCAGATGTGAATACATGCGAATGACTCCCGATCTTCTCACTCACGATGCGGTAGCACACAGACCGTGGCTCCTGCAAGACGGCCTCTCGTCCACCCAAACCAGCTCGGCACTCACAGCACGATATGACTCGCACAGAGGGCACACAGCACAGTTATTCGTTCCAGAGTACGCTGGAGAGGGGCGGGCAGGTTGCCCGCCCCTGCCCCGATTAATTCGCAATCAGCTACTCATCCGTTTGCCTCCAATCGACTGCTCAGCCGGAAGCACTACGAGCACGAGCCATGACACACTTCCAATTGCTTGCTCGTCGCGACATCCACCTCAGCGTCGGTTAACCATTCCAGGGCGCCCTGAAAGGTCAGGCTCTGATCGATGTCCAACTTGCCATCCCGTAGGTCCAGCTTTCCGCCGGTAGCGGTAACCGTGAGGGCGTTGTCCTGGTTGAACTTGATGGTGCCGTTGGAAGTTTCCTCGATAATCCAATCACCAGCGGAACCTGCAGCAGCCCCGCTGCCTTTGCTCTCGAACGTGTTTGCCGTTGAGACCGTAAGCGTCGCATCGTTGTCGAAGCAGCCGTCAAACGTTAAATCGCCGCCGGACACTTGTACTTCTGCAGGCGCGCCTCTGAGCGTCAGGCAGTACGTGCTGTTGGTCGTAATCTCGCAGCCATCGTTGCTGGCGGAGCAGATGATTTCCCCGGTGGCCGTCACGTTCGTGTTCAGAATCAGCCTGCCCGGGTAGCTCATCGATGTGCCATCAGCAAACGTAATTCTGCCGGGATAGGTATCGACCGCCTGCATCGTGAGTGGAGGATCGCCGTTTCCGCTGAACTGGAGGCTGGACCCGCCGGCCGACGAGCCCGATTCGATCTCCAGTTCTCCCGGCGTTGAGTTATCGTCCTCGATGGTGAGTTCGCCGATGGACTCGGCCGTGTTGCGGATGGTAATCGTGTCGCCGGCCAAGATAGTTGCCGTGTCGTTCGCCCCGGGCTTCGTCGCACAGGGCTCCCATCCGTTCACCGAATCGTAGCACTCCCAGGAACTCGTATTGCTCCACAGTCCTCCGCCCGTCCCATTGCTTTGGTAATCGCCCTGGGCCTGGGCGAGGAGCGGCGCACCCGTGAGGAATACGGCTACTGCTCCGGCCCAAATGGTCAAATGTAACGTCTTCATCGTTATTCTCCACGGTCAGGTGCCCCGATGGGACACCCGAACCACTTTCGTTATCCTTTCTTCACGGTTTGCATCCCGCAGAAACTGTGTGACTCGCATGCTTTGCCCGTTGGTTGCAGCAACGCCCGACTTCAATTCGTGGTCTTAATCATCGCCCCAGAAGGCAAATCCGTCCTGTACTGGACATCGGCCTGAACCACGATCTTGTCGGCAACGAGGAAATGGTTCTGCGCGATGGTCACCACGTGATTCTCGACGTAGTCCTCCGCGAACGTCAGCGTCCCGCTGATCGAGACGTCGTCGCTCAAGTTGGGGATTCCCCGACTGTTGATTGTCATGTGCGTCAGCGACGTTGTGACCCCCGACAGCGGGATCGACAGCTTCGCGTCGGTGCCGTTGGCCGTATCGCCGTCTAGCGTGACGGTCCCGCTGCAGGTGAGGTCGCCGGATGACATGCTCAGCTCCACGTCGTTCGTACCCGCCTGAATCGTGATGTTGTTGCCCCCGAACCTGTAGGAGCTGCTCGGCATGGCGATCGTCGCGACCGTGTCGCAAGCGGACGTCGCGAGCGAACCGACCAGCACCGTGCCGTTGACGTCGATGTTGCCCTCGAGCCCCGACATGGCGTCCACGTCGATCTCCGTCAGGCCCTTGAGCGTGGCGCTGTCGAACGTATCAACCATGCCGGCATCCCAGTCGAACGTAGCCTTGTACGCCGTTGACGAACAGCCGCCAACCATTTCGAGGTCGCCGACGTCGAAATCCCCGTCGCTCTCCACGTCGACGGTCAGCGTCGCCGAACAACTGCCGTTGACGTGGATGTACGTGCGACCGGCGCTCGCGTCGAGCGTCCCGCCGCCGTCCAGGTCCGTCACGGTGTCGGCTCCCGCACACTCGACTACGAAATCCGTATCGACCTTCAAGTCGGTGTCATCCGCCAGGATGATGTCCACGTAACTGGAGGTGAGGAGATCGTCGGCCTGGATGTCGATGTCGCTTCCGTCATTATTCTCCTGCACGTCGAGAATGGCTTTCCGCGTGCTGGAGTAGCCGCGCACCTCCAGATCCGTCACGTAGATCTGCTTGGTTCCAACGCCCGTCGCCGAGTTCCCCTTCTGCCACTCCATCGAACTGTCGGACCAGCCCTCGACTTCGATCTGGTCGAAGCTGTACCTGCTCCCGCCGCTCCAATCCCAGATGGCGGTGTAGTACCCGCCGTCGCAATCGCAGTCCTCGTCCGTGTCGCACGACTCGCCGTTGTACGGGCCGCCCGAACACACCTTCGGGTTCGGCCACTCCGCCGTACAGGAGTACGTGCCCTGCGGGTCGCAGACGTTGTTCGCGTTGAGCCTGGCGTAGCCCTGTGTGGGCGCGCCGCCGCCGGTGTGCTCCCAGTTGAGCACTTGGCCCCACGAGTTGTCGTACCCGCTGTGCCAATCGGCGTCGGGGTTCGTGTCCGCCAGGGTCACGAGTCCGAACAGCGCGATCGGCGCTGCAATCAGTTTGAACAGTTTTCTTTTTCGCATCTTCACGTTCCTTCAGCTATTGCTTCGATCAGAGACGAATTCGTCCCCGGGAAGGCCTGTAGAAACAACTCGTCCCGTCATTTCCCGATAGACGCCGGCCACTCACCCGAAATCGTGCGTGACGACAGGGGCGTCGGCTCGATGACTCGGCCGCGGACGTCGAACACCCGTTGGGGCGCGACTCTGACCTGCCCTTCGGTCCGCTTGAACGACCCGGTGGTGTGCAGGTCGGTTACGACGTCGAGCGTGCCTTTCGCGACGAAAATCTCGCCCGACCGAAGGCTGATCGGGCGATCGGTCTCGAACCTGAGCACCGCCTCGGGATGGGCCACTTGCCAGCGGCCCGAGGAACCCTCTCGAACGCCGGCGCCGGTCATGGCGACCTCGTGCGGGCCGTTGGCTAGGACCGCACCGTCCATCTCAACCAGCCCATGGATCAGCAGCGGTCCGCCGCTCGCCGTGAGACGGGCGTGCCGGCCCACCGAGATCAGATTACGCGGGTGCGGGCTGACGATGACGCCGCCGGCCGCTCCGGTGACCTGGATGTCGCCGTAAACGTCCAGCGTCGCGTTAGTGGCCAGGATGCCGGGCTCGCCGCCCTGCCCCGAAAAGACGATCCGGGCGGATGCGGCGCCCTCGGGTTCGCGGGCCATATCAAGCGCCCGAACAATGAGCAGTCCGGCCGCGGAACCGATTTTGAGTGTTCCGGGTCGGCCATCGGCACCGGCGCGCTCGATCCGAAGCGTGCGGACGCGTTCTTTCGAATCAACGCGAATCGTGTGGCCGGACTGGACCGTGACGCGGTGGTCCATGTTCGGCGCGCCGTCGTCCGGTGTGGCATCCCGCCAGCCCACGTGGCGGTCATAGGTCTGCCACGAGCCCGGTGCGTTCCAAGTGCCGTCGGCTTTGCTCCGATAATCGCCGACGCGCGGATTCGCCGT
>CAZNPL010000067.1:0-16761 GCA_964574815.1 uncultured Phycisphaeraceae bacterium | reverse complement strand
CGGCCGCCACCGGAGAAAAAACCCGCACGCAGCCTTGCCGGAAGGACACGGCCAATCGTCTTCATCGCGGTGGATCCACACGGCCGAGCCCGGTGTGACCCTCGTATCGGCCACCGATGCGGACACCATCGTGGAGCAGGCCGCCGAGCTTCGTGCCGATCACGACGCGGTTGTTGCCGACGGGCCGGCGACCCGGACGCTTCACAGTTCTACGCATCGATGGCCGCTGCTGTCCGTGCGTTTGCGAGTACGTCGAACCCGCTACCACAAGACACCACGACCGCCCGCTTCGATTGCTCCGCCCGGCCGATCGCCACCTGATCCTAAGAACGTGTGTGGGAAGGGTCGCGCAGTACCGAGCCGCGACCGTGAGGGAGCGGTTTTCTACCGCGAGACAATCCCGCTTCCTGACGGGCGCGGCTCGGAAAGAGCTTGACACACACGCTCTAGGAGGTGCTACGCACCGAGAGCCATGTGCCGTCGAAACACTAGAGTACCGCCCGTGAGGATGAGCAGCGCGAAGAGAACCATGCCCCACTCGGAAACAGTGGGGACGGGCGTGCCGGGGGTCGAGCCCGCGCAAGCCGGCGGCTCCCCGGGCAGGCCGCTGCACGTCCCGGGCTGATCGATCTCAACAGACTGGAGCGCCTTGACAACCTCCGCACAGTCCGCCGGGCCGTACAGATCGTTGCACGCGTCGATCAACGCATAGTACGCGTCGTTGAACGTGGACGTCGGCGTGTAGTAATAGGCCACCGCTCGGTACCAGATCTGAAGCATTTTCTCCAGGCCGAGACCCTCAACGGTGCAGCCGTTAAACGAGCCGCCCATGGCCACGAGGTACGAGGCCTTGTTCATCACGCCGGCGTTGATATGGAGCCCGCCGTTGTCGATCGTGCCGCAGTAGAAATCAGGATCGTGAAAGCGATCGGGATACGGGGGATCGCGCGGGATGCTCTTGGGATCGGCCAGATCGCGGTATGGTCCGCCCAGGTGCGGTTCAACAACAAAGATCCAGTCATTTTCACCGTGGAGCCAGTTCTCGACGCCTTCGCCGAGGATGTCGGACATGTTCTCTGTCAACGCCCCGGTTTCGCCGTAGTAGACCATGCTGTTCCACGTGTTGTCAGGATTGAAGCTCAGGTAGTAGGTGAGGCTGTGGCCATACTCGTGGGCAACCAGGTCTGTCACGATCGCCCCCAGGCAGAATTGGACGTTGTGATACCCGAACCCTGCCACTGGCTCACAAGAGTTGCCGATCGCATCGAGATAGGTCCAGCCATTTGTTCGAGAAAAAGGCCCGTGAGTAACCACACTGGTTACGCCATCGCTGATGCCACCGCGGCCGTTGCCTCCGCTCCTTTCGAACTTCAGCCAAAGGTAGTCGTGGATGTGGCCCAAGAGATAATAAAGGTCGTCCGTATCGGTGGTTCCTGCGTAGGGAGGATCGAATGGGTTTGGTCCGCGGGGGCAGTTGCCTTCGGAGCAGCCGAAAGTGTACCAAAAATCTGTGTAGACCACGTGATAAGAATAATTTCTACCGCATCCGGATGGGCCAACATCAGCGAGAGAGCAGTCCCAAATAGACCGGTCAACAGGATGGGGATTGTCTGCCGTTCGTAGGCCGGTGTGCTGATGAAGCAGTGCGCCTGTATGCGCGTCAACGTAAAACAACTCATCAAGTCTCGATTCGGGCAAAGCCAGGTGCACTTCCCAGGCCAAATAATACGCTCCCTGCCCGCGCTCGCCGTAGAGCCCCGGGTTGAACACGTAGAGCTTGGCCCTGACCACCTCCGGCTCTTCTTCTCCAAACTGGTCGGCCCAGTGCTGCTTCGCAAGGCGTATCGCCTCGGCCTCTACAACCTGGCCGTTCGTGTCCACGGCGATATTCAACGCCACGCGCCCGTTGGCGCTCCGTACGTTGCCGTTCGAGTCGAGGTGAACGAGCACCTCGGAGCCGAACACGGGCACACCGCCGTGCATCTGGTGATACCGAACATGCTGCATCCCGACTCGATCTGACGTAGACGCATAGGGAGACAACTCAACTGCCGGGTCCTGGACGCCAAGTTCATGGACGTGGCGGGCGAGGAAGTCGTTCGCAATTACAAACGGGTCGTCGGGCGGCGTAGGCGTTGCGCTGGCCGGAGACGAATGCTGCGCGACGGCGGGCCCCGCAGGGGCCTGATCATTCACTATGCGAATCGCATGCTGGTTTTGCCGGCTTGTGAACTGGTCCACACCGTCGCCGAGCGCCATCGCAGGCCAGGCGGTGAGCGCGAGAATGATCGCGGAGCAGAGTAGCCTCCGGCTACAAGAGCCCCGAAGCGGCCCGTGGCCGTCCGGCGTTCCAGAGTGTCGCGCGACATCAGCCCCAGTCGAACACGCGTGCGAGCCCACGTCCCAGACCATGTTACACCTCCACGGATCCACCTGCGAGCCGGATCTTGATTTTGAGAGCATTGTAGCAATCGGAACCGGCCGTTGAAAGCACCGGTGAGCACAGGGCCAGCCGAGTTCGTTCAGACATTTTACAAGCTTGCGGCGCTCTCGCCGCGAGCCGCCGAAGGCGCAGCGTGACCACGTCCTACGGATTAGGGCGTAAAACCGGAGGCAGCTTACACGCGCCGCACTCCTTTTTCCGCTTCGTGGCGTCCGGTTTCGAGCCGCAGGCAAAGCGGATCGCGGCAGATGCAGGATCCAACCGCGCTCACAGGTTCTCCGCGGACCGCCCAGCGTGGCTCCGCCGATTGCCCTTGCCACGGCTGCGGACGGCGGTGCCGTTGCCCCGGCCCCGCCGCCGACTGTCTGTCATGCTACTTTCGCCGCATGCCGCCCCGGACACGACCGCACGGCCCAAACGCTCCGACCCGCGATTCGCCAACTGATCCCGCTTGGAGTTAGTCATCGCTACTCGACGGAGGCGCCGCAGCCGCTCCCCAGGCCTGTCGAAGCTCCGCGATACGGCGGCGCATCTTCTGGTCGTCGCCTTTCAGTGCCGCCTCAGCTTGGTCAAGAATCTCGCGGGCCCGCTTCGCGTCGCCGTTTGCGTACACCGCCAGTGCAAGTACCCAAAGCGGTTCCGCGGTTTGGCCGCCGGATGCGCGAGCCGCCAGCTCGGCCACCTCCAACGCTTCCGAAGGAGCCGTTTCAAAATCCGGATCGCTGCCCATCAGTCGGGACGATATCCTGATCAGCATCTCAAGTCGTCCTTCCGAGCGTTGGACAAGCGACATCAACGACTCCTTCGCCTTTGCCGGCGAAACGGAACCGCTGTCGCCTTCTTCCGGAGCGGTAGACAGGATGCCCCGGTAGGCATTCGCGAATAGTTGGGCCACCGGGATCGACTGCGGAGCGGCCTTCGTTCCCTCTTCGGCTGCGGTGAAGGCCCGTTCAAACCACTCATGGGCCTGATCGATGTCGCCCTGAGTTAGCGCCAACCGGCCGAAGTGCATCAGGGCATTGATCCGGCGTTCGTGAAACTGACCGTCGCTTGGCGCGATCGCGACCAGTTGCTCGGCGACCTGTAGGGCGTGTTCGAAGGCCTGCCGCGCCTCGTCGGGCCGCGATGCATCCTTAAGCAGCCGGCCCGTGTTCAGCCAGGCAAACGACAGCGCATCGCGCACCTTGGGGTTGTCCGGCTCCAGCTCCAGCAGTCTTTCTACCGCGGCCAGCCATGCCCGGGAGTAGGCCAGCGCGCTGGCCGGATCCCCGCGCTTGTCCGCCAGCCTGGACATCAGAAAGTTGGCGGAACACAGGCCAAGCACGGCGATATTGTCCTCGGGGTCGCTGGCGACAAGCCGCGTGGTCAGGTCGAGCCGTTTGCTGAACAGGTCCGCCGCCCGGCCGAGTTCGCCTCGATTCATCAGCATCACGCCTACTCGTTCGTAGCTCCAAGTCAGGTTGTCCGCGTAGTATCGATTGTCGGGGTGCCGGGCGTGCAAGTCCTCATCAATGCGCAAGGCGCGTTCGTAATAATCAAACTCGAGATCCTCTTGGCCTTGGCTCTGGGCGAGGTTGCCCAGGCGAACGAGGTTGATCGAATAATGCGCGCGGATGTCCGGGTCGGTCTGCTCTCCGGCCAGGAGCGCCTCATGAATCGACAGAGCCTCTTCGAGATGCTGTTCGGCCTCATCGAGCCGCCCGAGACCGAGGGCAAGTCCGCCAAGCTGCGAAAGCGTCTCAGCCTGGTCGGCCAGGAGAATCGGGTCCTCGCCGCGCTGTTCGATCAACGCCCGCAATCTGTCGTACGCGTTCTGCAGGATGTCACGCCGGACCTGATTGGCCCCGTAGAAACGCATCAGGGCGTTGCTCACGTCGGTGATCAGGTACTCGATGGCCTCACGGGCGCGGTGTTCGGCCAATTGCGCTCGCCGCGTGGCCTGCACCTGTTGAGCGTACAAGATCAGCATCAGCGGACCGAAAGCCACGGCTGCCCCGAACAGCAACCCGACGGCAACAACCAATCCGCGTCGCCGCCGGCAGAACTTCCGCCAGCGATACCACGGGCTGTCACCCTTGGCCGCGATGGGCTGGCCGGCCAGGTAGCGGCGCAGGTCCTCTGCCAGAGCGGCCGCGCTTTGATAACGCTGCATCGGGTCCTTCTGAAGGCACTTCAGGACGATGGTGTCAATCTCGTCGTCGAGGTCGGTGCGGACGGCGCCGGGCCGCGTCGGCTCCGCAGAGACGATGTTGTCCATCGTTTCATGAGGGGTGCCATGGACGCCGTATGGGAATCGGCCGGTGAGCAGATGAAAGAGGATCACCCCCAAGGCGTAAACGTCTGTCCGCACGTCGGCCCGGATGCTGCCGCCCTGCACTTGCTCGGGACTCGTCCACGGCACGGAGCCCATGAACCTGCCGGTGACCGTGTTGACGGACTGTGCTTCTCCGGCATCCGACTCGCCGAGGGCCTTGGCCAAACCGAAGTCGAGGATGACCGGCTCTCCGTCTTCGGTCACGCGAATGTTGCTGGGCTTGAGATCGCGATGGATGATTGTGCGTAAATGGGCTTCGTGAACGGCGTCGCAAACTTTCGCGAACAGCGCCAGGATGGCCCGCAAACCCAGTTGCCGCTCCTTGACGAAGGCATCGAGGGTCAGCCCTACAACCAGGTCCTGAACGATGTAGCAGTGCCCGTCGGCTTCGCCGCTGTCACGGACCCGCACGATGTTCGGATGATTGATTTCCTGAAGCAGCCGCGCCTCTCGCCGAAACCTGGCCCGCGCTTCCGTCCCGGCGAACAGCCCTTCGAGCATGACCTTCAGGGCGACAGGCTCCTGCGTCCGCTCGTCGACGGCCTCGTAAACGACGCTCTGGCCGCCGCGGTGAATTTCGTCGATGAGCAGGTAACCTGGGAAGCAGCCTCTGGGGGGTTGCCGCGGGTCATCAACTGCGGGCGGCTTGGCGGCGGCGGCAGCCTGGTCGCGTGCGAACTCGATGAGTTGTCCGTGATCGGTCGGCGGTCCGCCGGAGTCTTCATCTGGTCGCGGTGTAGTCATGAACGAGCCACCCCCGCGATAAGGCGCGAAAAGTCGCCGCACATACACGCCGATCAGAGCAGGGTCGCGGCCGGCCCCCCGAGTATCTCTCTAAGCCGCTCGTGAGCCCGGGCGCGAATCATATGGACGGCACCGGGGCTCTTGTGCATGGCCTTGGCGACCTCGCCGATCGGCTGACCGTTCAAGTCGTACCGTTCCACGACCTCACGATAGAGCGGCGGGAGGCACGTGAGCGCTCGCTCGACGTATTCCTTCACCTCGTTGCGGGTGGCGTTCCGCGTCGGCGTGGTGCCGGGCGCTGCAATCGTGAGCAGCAGGGTTGTGTGGCTGTCGTCCGCAGGCCCGCTTCGCATCCGCCGGCCCGGTGGCGGGCGCTTGTCGGCGCCCAGGGCTCGCAAGGCGTCGAGCAGGTTGTGCTTCGCGGCCCGGTAAAGCCAAGCTTCAAGCGTCGGCATCTCCGCGCCCTTGAATGGCGCGAGCCGAAGGAACGCCTCGATGTAGGTCACCTGGAGCACGTCCTGGGCTTCCACGGAGCCCCTGCATGTTGCGGGGATCTGCCGGTCGATATACCGTTCGAGGCGGCAACCGCGCTCGTTCAGAAGCGCGCAGAGCGCCTGCCCATCTCCGCCCTTTGCTCGTGAGATCAGCGCTGAAGCTTCGGCCCCGTCCATTTGCCTCGTTCCTGACCGTTCGTCGCCAAGCGATTCCGACGAAGCCCCATTATACCGCATCGACGGAAAAAATCGGCGCCCGGCGCGTGAAGGTTGGCCGCGCCGCTCCGCCCTAACTACTGAGACGCGGTCCGCCGCCCGACGCACGGTCCCCGATCCCGCCCGAGCGGTCAGCCACGGAACGTTGTCATAAGGAGCCGCCGGCACGGCCTTGAGGCCAGTGACCATGACCTACGATGTTACCGCGGCTCGGAACCGCGGTGCGTTTCGAAACCAACGGAAACGACAGTTGGAGGAGCGGAGGATGCATCGCCAATGGACTCATTTCATCGCTACGGTTGCGTTCTTTGTCTGGCTTCAGACCGGGGATGCCGAAGCCACGATTACGAACTATAGCGGCAACGAGTCGGCTTTTAACACGGCAATCGTTGGTCTGCCAGTAACCTCGATCGACTTTGACGACCTGTCCCAGGGTGAAGTCATTGATGATCAATACGCGCCCGCACTCCTGGTATCGGCACCTCCGCCCTTGGTAGCCTGGGCATCCGTCGACGCGCACGGCGAACCCGCCATAGGTGATTTCTGTGCCGAGGTTACATACGGCGGGTCTGGGTCTCCGTATAGTCAATGGACGTTCACGTTTCCCACCCCAGTTCGGGGGCTGTCGTTGTGGATAGCAAGCATAAACCCCGATGGTGGACACACCGACATCTCAGTCTTTGATTCTCAAGGAGGCCTCCTGGCCGAGTTCACGGAGTTCAGGCAGGATGACTGGAGCTATATCGCTCTGCTTTCTGACGCATACGACATTGCCAGAGTCGATTTCTCGGCCGGTGCCGGCGAACCCGCCGATGGGCAGGGATTCGATAGCGTGACAATCGTCGGTCAGGCGGTTGGGGCATGCTGCTTCCCGGATGGGGCCTGCGAACTACGTGTGGATGAGCAGGCCTGCCTCAACGACGGCGGGGCTTATCAGGGCAATGGCACGATCTGCGGCAGCGCTTCCTGCCCCGGGGCGTGCTGCCTGGGCGACGCATCTTGCCAGGACGGACTCGCCCGCGACGATTGCTGGGCTATGAATGGATCGTACATGGGCTACGCAACCCAGTGCGCGACGACGGAATGCACCGGAGCTTGCTGCCTGCGCGACGGCACCTGCGAAGACGCCTGGCCGCGCGATAACTGCTGGAATAATGGAAACCAGTTCGCGGGAGAAGGCGTGCTCTGCGCCGATGTGAACTGCCTGGACGCCGCGTGCTGCCTGCCCGACGGGAGCTGCGTTGACGGGTTGACCATCAACGACTGTGAAAGCCAAGGAGCAGACTATCGCGGCCTGTACACTTCCTGCGCAACAGAGACGTGCACGGGCGCATGCTGCTTCCTGGACGGAACCTGCGCCGCATCATTGACGATCAACGAATGTGCCGCTCAGTCCGGGCAGTTCATGGGGCCCGGCTCGCTGTGCGAGTGGTTCGATTGTTCGCAGGAATCCGGTGCTTGTTGTCTGCCGGACGGAAGCTGTGTCGGGCCGGTATTCCGCGCCGATTGCTGGTCGCAAGGCGGATTCTACGCCGGCAATAGCACGGATTGCCAAACCGTCGCCTGCGGCGCGTGCTGCTTCGCCGATGGAGCTTGTGAACCGCGAAGCAGTCAGGCGACTTGCGAGATCGACGACGGTACCTATCAGGGCGTTGCCTCACTATGCGACAGTGCCAGTTGCCCGGGTGCCTGCTGCCAGATCGACGGCTCATGCCAGGATGGTCTGGGGCGAGAGAATTGTTGGAACATAGGCGGATCGTACATGGGCTTCGAGACCCAGTGCAGCACATCGGATTGCAGCGGTGTGTGTTGTCTAATTGACGGGACATGCGTTGATTCGGTCATCGGTACCGCTTGCGACGGTTGGTGGGCCGGGCCGAACACGGATTGTGCCAGCACCGACTGCCTCGGCGGCTGCTGCCTGTCTAACGGAGACTGCCTCGACGACGTGTCCATTCAGGACTGTGAAGGTCAGGGCGGCGAGGCCAGGCCGAATGCGTTGTGTGTTGATCTGATGTGTACGGGCGCTTGCTGCGGCGTCGACGGGAGCTGTAGTGAATTGAGTCACGATGACTGTAATGCCCAAGGCGGAGTTTGGCACTTCGCGGGTGCGCTGTGTGAGTTCGCCGATTGCGCGGGAGAGTCCGGTGCGTGCTGCTTCTCGGACGGTAGCTGCGCGAGCCCCGTGTTCCCCGGCGATTGCACGGCCCAGGGAGGTACATACCTTGGCGCCGGCACCGACTGTACGGGACAGACATGCACGGGTGCCTGCTGCATGCCGGACGCGTCCTGCGTCGCGGATGTTACCGAGGATGCCTGCTCGGGCATGGGCGGCTGGTGGCCGGATGAGGGGATTGGCTCCGAGTGCGCAACTGTGACGTGCACGGGTGCGTGTTGCTGCGTGCCGCCGGACTTGGGCTGCGTGGAAAGCACCTCTCTGAACGACTGCCAAGCTCTGGGCGGCAACTGGCCTGGGCCTCCGGGCTCGACCTGTTCTGTCAACTGCGTACCCGATGCGTGCCCCGGCGCATGTTGCCTGCCGGGCGGAACTTGCGAGCTTCTGGACCCCTGGGCGTGTGAAGACGGATCCGGCACGTATCTCGGGAGCGGCACCGAGTGCGCCGGCGGCGCCTGCACCGGCGTGGGCTGCCACAGCGGATTGATTGGCCATATCGACGATCCCAGCGCTCCCGCTGCGGACCCGCACGTTGACATCCTCGCGTGTGAGATCGTGCAGCAGGGCGGGGTGCTGACCTTCGCCATCGAGACGCGAGGAGCTATCCCTACTTCCTTGCCATTGCCTGACGACTACATCACGTTTCTCTGGCTGATCGACGCGGACCGGGACTTCTACACTGGCCAGCCGCACGGATTCGTCGGCAGCGAGTTCAACGTGCGGGCGGTGATCGGAGACACCTTCGGGGGAAGCTGGGTGGACATAACCGGGGACATGCCCGGCGGCGGCACGGGCAACGTGGTCGTCAACGGCAACCGGATCGAAATGACGATAGACCCATCGCAGATTAACGCTCCATCGCAGTTCCGCTGGCGTTGCGACGCTTTTCAGTGGATGAACGGTGGTTGGGGAACATCGAACGAGGGCGAAACGCTCGTCGGCTCGTCCAGAATGTGCACCCAACAAGCCGTACCGGCCGTCTCAGAATGGGGATTCGTTGTCATGAGCTTGTTGATTCTCACGGTTGGCAGCCTCGCGCTCCGCGGCGTATCACGACGCGCAGCTTCCGAAACGCCGCTCTGACCGGGGAACCGCACCGGGCAAAGAGGCTCCCCTCGGGCCCTGCTGAGCCGAACCAGTAAGTGTTCCAAGTTCCCGTTACTGATTCGGCTTCAGCAGGCGCGGGGCGGCGCGGCAATCCGCCATAACGACGGTCACGCCGGTCAAGGCGCGCCCAAACCTGATGGCATCCCTGCACGGAACACTCTCGGCGCTGCTTGTACCGTACGCCCGAAATGCATATCATTTGCGCCCCGGAGACCGAGCGGAGCGCGATCATGAGTCCACGACACCCCGGCGCGAAGAAGACCCGATTCACGATGTGGCTGCCGGACGACGCCATCAAGGAGCTGAAGCGCGTCCAGGCCCTCACCGGCAAGGAGTCCCTCGCCGAGGTAATCCGTGAAGCCATAATGGTTTACAACGATCTGCTCAAGGCCCGGAAGGACGGTGTCGACCTGTACTACCAGGACTCGGAGACCGGCGACACGGGGCGTATCTGGCTGCTCCCGGGGCCGCCGCCCGTCCGGCGTCCGCGCACCTGATGCTCACGTTTTTTCTCTCTTTTGGGCTTGATGTCGTACTTAATACATATAAAATCGTGTACACCGGCGCGGCCCCTCGTAGACCCCGCCGGCGGAGACGACCGTCTTGCCGACCGCTCCAGCCAACCCGGCGTACGTCGCCCCCTCGTTGAAGAGGGGCGGTGACCGAGGTATCGGGCAAGAACTTCGGGTTCCTGGTGGCCTACGTCCTGCCGGGATTCGTGAGCCTGTGGGGCGCCAGCCACTTCTCGGCGACCGTCAAGGGCTGGCTTGTTACGCCGCCGGCCTCGGCGGGAAACGCTGCCACCGTCGGCGGGTTCCTTTACATCACGCTGACTTCCGTGGCGGCCGGCCTCACGGCGAGCACGATCCGCTGGGCCATCCTCGACCGGTTCCACGCGTTGACCGGCATCAAGCGGCCGCCGTGGGACGATTCGCGCTTGCAGGAATGCCTCGGCGCATTCGAAGCACTCGTCGAGAATCACTACCGGTACTACCAGTTCTACGGCAATATGCTGGTGGCCATGCTGTTTCTATTCGCGGTCCGCCTCGTCGCCGCCGGACGCCACATCGTTGACCTGAATCCGATGGATTGTGCGATTCTCGCGGTCGGCGTCCTTTACTGGGCCGGCTCGCGGGACGCGTTGAGGAACTACTACACGAGAGCCCAAACACTCTTGGGAACAAGAGAGAAAGAGGTGGATCATGACGAACGGCCATTGCACGGAAAGCGGGCCGAGCCGGAAACGGGAAGCGGAGGACAAGAGCCAGGCGACGACCGAGGCGACTCCGACCCGCCGGGCAGTTGAGCGGACCCCGAAGCCGGCGGATTCGGCCTCGCAGCATCAGGACCCGCCGCGGCCGTAAACCACATCACTGCCGCAAACCGCATCGCCGGGGATGAAACACACCGCCGTCCCCGGCGGCATACGTACGGCCGGGAACTCCTGTGGTCTGACCCCGATCCGGGCACATGCTCTCGTTAAGTGATCGCGAGGCTTGCGTCATGACCCGCGAATTCCGAGAATCAGAACAGAGTGGGTGGAGCGAGGGACTCAAATGGCGACGGCGCAGCAACTTAAAGCTTTGATCGAAAGCTACACAGAAGGCAACTCTGATCGGTTCCTCTGTGTGGCCTCACAGATCGCCGCCCACGCGGCCCGTGCCGGCAAGGAGAAGCTCGCTAGCGAGCTCCGCCAGCTTGTCGAGGACGCCCGCCGCAGGTCGGCCGAAGCGCCGAGAGGTTCAGATTCGATCCCGATTGCACAGCCGACTGGAGAGCTGAGTGGCCTCGTCGCTGCCTCCTTTCCAAAGACGCGACTGACCGACATGGTCCTCGAAGTTGGATTGGATGACCGTCTTCGGAGGGTCGTCTTGGAGTACCGGCAGGTCGAGCGCTTGCACTCGCACGGCCTTGCTCCTCGACGGAAGCTCCTTTTGCTCGGCCCCCCCGGCTGTGGGAAGTCGATGACCGCCGCAGCACTCGCGGGCGAACTGCACCTTCCACTGCTCACCGTCCAGTTCCATACGCTCATCACAAAGTTCATGGGCGAAACAGCTGCAAAGCTTCGCCAGATCTTTGACTCGATGAAGCAGCAGCGCGGGATCTACTTGTTCGATGAGTTCGATGCCATCGGAGCACATCGTCACGGCGGGAGCGATGTCGGTGAGATCCGCAGGGTACTGAACTCGTTCCTTGTGTTCCTGGAACAGGATGATTCGACAAGCATCGTGATTTCGGCCAGCAACCTCGAAGGGTCACTCGATGACGCGTTATTCAGACGATTCGACGACACGCTCCGCTACAGCTTGCCGTCGACTCGAATGGCACGCCGGCTCATTGAGAATCGTCTCACCGGATTTGACACTCGCCGTCTCGGTTGGAGGACTGTCATTGAGACCACCCGCGACATGACGCATGCGGACATCGTCAAAGCCTGTGAGGATGCTGCGAAGGATGCTGTGCTTGGTGAACGTCGCCGAATCTTGACGAAGGATCTCAAGGAGGCACTCAGCCGCCGCCGCAAGCCAACGAACGAGTAGCTCGCTTGAGGGCAGTTCATGCCACAACACAGACACGTCTTCATCGTTGAGCCGGGAGAGGCACGAAACTACACGCGGCCCCCAGGTGGTGGGGGTATTTTCCTGCTACCCGCCCGCGATCGCCGCGCGCACGCGCAGAGGCTTCTCAGTGATGTAGCCCAGGCGAGTCGGGACGCGCAGTCGCTTGCTGAAGACACCGGGCATGTAATTAGCAACGTTTGTCTTGAGGTGTTCGGGGAACGCGACTACGCCCTCAAGGTTGAGAGCCTTGAAGACGCTCGTCTCGGCATAGAAGTACGCTCGGTTCAGTGTCGTGAAAACCAGCTTCGCGCCACCATCTACGTTCCTGAGGGCAAGCTGGAGCGGTTTGTTAAGAAGATAGAGCGGTATGAGCGCGAAGACACAACGCCGAGAGAAGAGGGTGGCCAATCGCGCCCCAAGAATGAAGACCTCGTCGCCTGGATCAGCGGAATTCGCTTTCCTGTGCTACGGTCATTCTGGACCGACGATGACAGTCTCTTCCCGACTTCAGAGGACGACAGTATCTGGTGGGAGGCATGGGTCACTGTCGCCTCCTCTGAAGACGCTGATGACGCGTTTGCGGCATTTGTGGCCGCAACGCAGGGCTCCGAATTGCAGCTGAGCCCACACGCCGTCCGGTTCCCCGAGCGGTTGGTGTTCTTGGTCCTGGGAACGCCACGCCAATGGACCCGGATATTCGTGCCCTTGCTTGACCGATTAGCGGAACTCCGCAAAGCCAAGGATGTTCCAACAGAGTTCCTCAGACTCGCGCCGCAAGAGCAGAGATCCTTGGTGGAAAGCATCGCACAGCGCCTGACCGCGCCTTCCGCCGATGCCCCAGCGGTCTGCCTACTCGACCATGGAATCCACGTTAGCCATCCCCTCTTGCGTCCTTTCTTGCAGGACGAAGACGCGCAGGCCGTTACCGAGGAGTGGACGGCCGTTGATCACGCTGAAGCCCATGGAACTGAGATGGCAGGGCTTGTTGTCTTTGGCGAACATCTTCCGGACATCCTGTCGAATCAAGGCATCCCCGCCATTCCCTATCGTCTTGAGTCGGTACGGATGCTTCGAGCGGGTTACCCTCACCCCGAGGAAACATGGGGATATGTGACCCAGGCCAGCCTCGCTATGGCGGAAGTGAGAGCTCCGAGGCGCCGCCGCGTTGCCTGCCTGCCGGTGACCGCCTGTGATGAAGGCCGCGACTGTGGACGGCCAACCTCTTGGTCCGGGGCAATAGACCAACACGCCGCAGGGCAACTCGACGACCACAGAAGGTTGTACGTCGTCGCGGCGGGCAATGTCCGTGATCTATTGAGCAACGCCGAATACACTTACCCGATAAGCAACTTTGACGCTAGCGGTATCGAAGATCCTGGCCAAAGCTGGAATGCCTTGACGATCGGTGCGGTTACGGACCGCGTCCACATTCGCTCTGATGACTTCTCCGGCTACCAGCCTGTCGCCACACACGGTGGGCTCTGTCCGAGCAGCCGTACCTCGCAGGCGTGGGGTGACAACACCTGGCCACTCAAGCCCGACATTGTTATGGAGGGAGGCAACTATGCTAATTCGCCAGATGGACAGATCGACGGCTGTGACGACCTGGCACTTCTGACAACCACGCTCGACAACACAGGCCGCCTGTTAACATGGACGGGCGACACGAGTGCCGCTACGGCCCAAGCGGCTCGCGTGGCGGCGATTCTAATGGCGGATTATCCTGAGCTCTGGCCCGAGACAATTCGCGGCCTGCTCATCCACTCGGCTGCTTGGACAGAGGAGATGCACCGTCAGGTTCCGGGAGAGGGCCGAGAGGATCTTCAGAAGCGCCTGCGCTGCTTCGGGTATGGTATCCCTGAATTAGAACGAGCCCGTTACACGGTTGAAAACAGTGTATCACTTGTACATCAGGGGCACATCCAGCCATTCAAGCTTGTAGGGACCGAGGCAAAGACAAACCACTTCGTCCTCCACTCGCTTCCGTGGCCGCGCGCTGCCCTGGCGGCAATTCATGACCAAGACGTAACCGTTCGCGTGACCCTCTCCTATTTCATCGAGCCTAGCCCGGCCGGTCGGGGATGGGGTAAGAAGTTTCGATACGCGTCGCACGGCCTGCGTTTCGCTCTCCGTGGCCCGATAGAGACCGAACGAGCCTTCCTTCGCAGAATCAGCAGCCAAGAGTGGGAAGAAGAAAGCGGGCGGCCGCCAACAAGCGATCCGATCACGTGGACCATTGGCTCGCGACTGAGGACGCGCGGTTCCGTTCACTGCGACTGGTGGACCGCCTCCGCCGCTGAGGTTGCAGACTGCGGGCAAGTAGCGGTGTTTCCAGTTACTGGGTGGTGGCGAGAGCGTAAACATCTGGGTTGCGTCGAAAAGAGGACACGTTACGCACTGATTGTGACAATCAGCACACCAGCCACCGACGTTGACCTGTACACACCAATCGCACAGCTCGTTGGGTTGACGACGGAGATCAAGACGTAGGGGAAGAAGGGTTGCATTCGACTAGTGTTTGGTGCCATACTTAGAGCCTGATAAACTGGATTGAACTAAACCGCTACGCGGTGGCGAATGAGGCGTGCGGCCCCATGATACCGTCTACCCCATAGCGTTTGGTTCATTTCAGGTCTTGCCTTTCCGCGACTTCTTCGCCGCTTCATCCTTGACCAGCCGGTAGTGTCGTTCCAAGCGGGCCACGTACTCACGATCCTCCAGAATGGCCTCCACCAGTTTCAGCAGTGCCTGCGCGTGCCGGCTTTGGCGATTCAGCGGGTCGAGGAACGGCCCGCGCATGGGGTCCTCCGGATCGAAGCCGAAGCTGACCGTGGCAAGGATGTCGTTCTGCTTTCGTGAGGCGACGTTGAGCATGACCCGCCGACAATCGCAGGCCGGGTCGTCACAGTAGGATTCCAGCAGGCCGTACTCGTCATCGGGCAAGTCATCGCGGCCGAATACGGTTACCGCACGGCACTCGGCCCGAGCCATATCGGGGAAGTACTTGTGGAACGGTACAACGTACCCTTCGTTGGTCTCGGGGTCTTTCATCATCCTTGAAGCGTGCCGTGAGGCGAGCCGCCCGTCAAGCGGCAGGTTGGGGAATGTGAACTCCCTCACATCGGGACGTCGTGCGACGCGCCCTCCGAGACGGCGATACGCCGCTTATCGTAAATCTGCGTGGTGGTAACGTGCCGGTGCCCGAGCAGGTCCTGGACTTTCCGCATGTCGACGCCGGCGCCGAGCAGCAAAGTCGCCGTCGTAGCCCGCAGCGAATGCGGCGTGTAGATACACCTGGGCGCCGACGGACCGACGGGCGAAGCGGCTCGCTTCGACGCCCCAGGGAGGCGGCGCAGGTACCCGACGATCACGTGATACATGCCCATCGGGTGGAAGTGCCGATCGGCCAGGTTGTCCGCGTTTGAGGCAGAACGGGGCCGAAAGAGTGGCCCGGTGGTCAGATTCGCCCGGTCAATGTACTCGGAGATCGCTTCGGCGGCGGCGAAGTGCAGGCCGATCGTGCGATGACGATTGCCTTTTTCGCTTAGCCGGACCGTCGCTTCCTCGCCTTCACGATGGAAGTCGTTCACCTTGAGGCGGCAGCCTGCCCCGATTCGCGCGGCCGTGTACAAATAGAACTTCAAGATCGCTCGGTCGCGGGCATCGACCAGCGTGTCGCCGGCGGGCATGCCCATCAGTTGCCGTGCACGCGTCGCCGACAGCGCCCTGGTTTCGTGGACGGCATCGTTGGATTCCCGACTGATGAACTGCGCGTGGGCCGGATTGGGCACGGTGATCGGCAATCGAAGCTCGGCCGCCGTTGCCGGCAGGAACTTGAAGAAGCTCGATAGCGACGAGATTCGCCGGTTCAAGGTCTTCGGCGCCGCGCCGCGGGCGATCAGGTCCTCACGGAATGCTCGAACATCCTTTACCGAGACGGTGTACATCCGCCAAGATTCTCCAGGCCATTCGAGCTGCATGAAGTTGATGAAGCTGGTCACGTCCTGGCGGTACGCACGTTGCGTGTGCGGGCTTCGTCGTCGAGCGACCCAGGCTTCGAATAGGTCGGCGACGGACGCATAGAACTTCTCGACACGACGCCGGATCTCCGGCGTCGCATGCCCCAAGAGCGTTGGCGGCATTTCCGAGACCGCGGCCATCGTCCGCACCATCGAGCTGACGGCGATTGCCGGCACATCGTTGCTCATGGGTCATGCCTCCGTACGCACTCATTCCGACGTGGACCTAACCGTCGTAATCCTCCGTTTATCGCCGTCAGATCATCGCCACATGCGGCCAGCGCTCCCGCGCCGGTCGCGTGTGACCACGTAGTCCACCTCGCCAAAGGACCGATGCGGAACAATCCCGCACCGGCACACCGTACAAACGGGCTTTGAATACCCGTCAGCCCTTTCGTCGTTGCTGAGCATCAAGGCACCGCCCTCGACGCACAAACGGCCCGCCACTGCCTTGCAGCGGAATCCGCTCCCGATTCCTCAGGACTTCTACTCGGGCCACACTCCCACTCTGCAGCGTTTGAATCACGCGGCTGACCACCTGCGGCAGGCCGCAGGAACCGCGCACCGGGCACCACCCCGGCGGCTGCAGAGCTTCCCGGATTAGCAGCAGTTGTCCGCCTGTCGTTCACGTTGCTAGCCCAAGTTGAGCAGCATCGAGGCTTGAACCGCCTTTTCGATACCTTCAGG
>CAZNPL010000066.1:16300-18218 GCA_964574815.1 uncultured Phycisphaeraceae bacterium | reverse complement strand
CTGACAATACCGGCCCGCTCAAACCACTTCATGCACGCTTACCGGAAGGACACGATCCACCGCGATGAAGACGATTGGCCGTCCGCGTCGATGAACGCGACCCGTAAGCCGCGCTCATGCAGCCACACGGCCAGGTGAACGGCCAGCGTCGTCTTCCCCACTCCGCCCTTCTGGTTCACGATCGCCGCAATCATGCCTCCTTCGTAGCACGGTGCGGCGTGTCGCGCAAGCATGCTTTCATGCTTGCCAGCAGGCGTGCCGGCAAGCAAGCTTCAACGCAAGAAAACCCTTGCGCTGGTGCGCCAGTGTCGTATGGTAGGGAAGATGCATCGAAAGGAATGGCCCTCGGCCGGCCCATGGGCCGGCACCGGAAGGGTCAGGAATTGGAGGAAAGAAACAGCACAAGGCAAGGGCGTCGCAGGGTAGGTTGAGGACCTGCATGCCTCGCCTCGGATACGGTAGGTTTCGAACCCGAACAACTCGAATCCTACCAGTTTCAGCCGGCAAGTCAATCACAAAGTGCCAACTATGCGGCACTGCTGGTCGTTCCCGCTGTTTCGCGTTGCCTCCCAGGGAACGCGGGCCCCTGCTGGTCGCCCGTTTCGTAGAACCTGAGTCGGGAATGGCTACATGTGTTCCAAGGGCCGACCGCGATGAGGGTCTCGGCCTCATTCCGCTGGCTGGCTACCGCCGCATCACGACCACGCAGCTTTGCACCGCTTGGTCCGCGTATCAGGCCAAGCTGCTTCGCTACATCGATTTCCGCGTCTACCTCGCCCTGCACGAGATCCACGAGCGGCGGGCCGTTGAGAACCGCCGTCGTAAACTGGCCGGCCTTCGGCCATGTCGATACGCGTACTCGATTCCGCGCGTGCTCCAGGAGCTACAGCCGCTCGTCGGCGGCGCCGGCGGTCGATACCTTACGAGCTGCGTCCGCCGGCTTTCAAGGGTTGGCCTTGTTCGCCTAGACCAGGGAGATCTTGCCTTCACACCAGGCCCTGCTGCAGCGTCGGAGCTCTTTGCGACCGTAAACGGCATGCTGGAACGGATTCACCTGGATGAACGTATCAGCCAGCGAGCCCTTCCGGTTCCACGCCAGATTCTGCAGCTCCTCGCCCGCAGCGCGCCCGCAGCCATGGCCGCTACCGTCTTTGGGCACCTAATTCGATGCGTTTGGGCTCAACAGGATGGCTGCACGTCCATCGGGTCGTGCTCCGTTTCGTTCGTTGCCGACCTCTTTGGTCTCCATCCGCGAACCGTGAAGCGGGCGCGGCGGTCGCTCCGTGACGCCGGGTTTCTCGTTCCGGTGGATGCCGACCGGTGGCACGTGCAGGCCAACGGCCAGCGTGTGCAGGTCAACCTCGTTTGGCGCGGCCGTCCGATCGCCACCGGCGATCCCCGTGGCGACACCGAATCGCCACCCCCCGCGGGTCAGAAGATCACCGAATTGCCACCCCCCTATGTAAAACGGGAACTCCTTTCGGATTCTGAAAACCAGAAACCTGGGGTCCGGAAGGGAGCTGATTCGCGTTCGACCCGGTGGCCGACCCTGACGGACATCACGGCCGCCGACCTTCAGGATGCCCGTAGGACGGAGTCGCTCCTCCGACAAGCTACCGCGGCCGGTTGGGTGGGGGCGAGCGCATGCGAACGGCTGCAATTCCACACTGCGGCCGTGCATGCGGTCGCCGGCGGGGTGGCCAACCCCGGCGGGCTGTTCGTGTATCTGGTCCGCGACCGCCACCTGGACAGGCTCACCCTCGCCGACGATGACTCCGCCAAGTGTGAGGGCATGCTTCAATGGGGCCACGACTCTTGAGTCGTGGAAAGCATGGCCTGCACCATGCTGACCCGCGGCGTGGACGAGCTTCAATGGGGCCACGACTCTTGAGTCGTGGAAAGATGCCCACGAGCGCGG
>CAZNPL010000066.1:0-16200 GCA_964574815.1 uncultured Phycisphaeraceae bacterium | reverse complement strand
CAACGCTGGCGGTTTTAAGGCTTCAATGGGGCCACGACTCTTGAGTCGTGGAAAGATGCCCACGAGCGCGGCAACGCTGGCGGTTTTAAGGCTTCAATGGGGCCACGACTCTTGAGTCGTGGAAAGCTTTGCGTTCAGCCAACCGCACGCCGACCACGCGGTGCTTCAATGGGGCCACGACTCTTGAGTCGTGGAAAGCCGCATCCTTGCGGCGGACAAACCAGACGCCATCTAGCTTCAATGGGGCCACGACTCTTGAGTCGTGGAAAGGTACCAACCCCAACCCGGAAATGCCAGCCATGCAGTGCTTCAATGGGGCCACGACTCTTGAGTCGTGGAAAGGGCGCTTGCCGCTGTGCGGCAGCGTGCCCGTGATGGGCTTCAATGGGGCCACGACTCTTGAGTCGTGGAAAGGTGCCACCTGCGATATGACACGGACGACCACGCGGCGCTTCAATGGGGCCACGACTCTTGAGTCGTGGAAAGGAGGCCCTGGAAACCTGCCCGACGCTGGCGCGCGCGCTTCAATGGGGCCACGACTCTTGAGTCGTGGAAAGGGTCGGCCTTTTCGGTCATGTCGGCAGGCCTCGGTTCGCTTCAATGGGGCCACGACTCTTGAGTCGTGGAAAGGGCCGCTGGTCAAGACTTGCGCCGCTTTGGCTGCCTTCGCTTCAATGGGGCCACGACTCTTGAGTCGTGGAAAGGAAGTCTGCGGACCTGCAGCGGGCCGTCATGGTGGACGCTTCAATGGGGCCACGACTCTTGAGTCGTGGAAAGGCCGTAGAGTATGGCCAGCAGTGCATCCAGCATGCCTTGCTTCAATGGGGCCACGACTCTTGAGTCGTGGAAAGGCGGTATGGGCCACCGCGCACGAATACCACAACGTGCGCTTCAATGGGGCCACGACTCTTGAGTCGTGGAAAGGAACGGCTTTGATTTCTGACACGTCCAGCGTAATGAGCTTCAATGGGGCCACGACTCTTGAGTCGTGGAAAGGCGACAACCGCCGCGGCGCCCAGACGCCGCAGGAACAGGCTTCAATGGGGCCACGACTCTTGAGTCGTGGAAAGGCCCGCAAACGTCCGCGACGGCACGATTTACGACGACGCTTCAATGGGGCCACGACTCTTGAGTCGTGGAAAGGGACGGCGGCCACGGCGTGCAGGAGACGTACAACGAGCTTCAATGGGGCCACGACTCTTGAGTCGTGGAAAGGGCTGGTCCGTGGCGGTGGGCACCGTGGCTGATGCTGGCTTCAATGGGGCCACGACTCTTGAGTCGTGGAAAGGTTGCTTTACCCAGTCGCGTAGCGGCGTGATGTGGTGCTTCAATGGGGCCACGACTCTTGAGTCGTGGAAAGGTCCCGGTGTTCCAGGGTCATTTTGATTACTTGCACAGCGCTTCAATGGGGCCACGACTCTTGAGTCGTGGAAAGGGCGGCGGTCTGTGTTGGATACGCGGCGGAAGCATGGAGCTTCAATGGGGCCACGACTCTTGAGTCGTGGAAAGGCGCGCGGCACAGCCGGAAGGTGACGGCGCAGACAGCGCTTCAATGGGGCCACGACTCTTGAGTCGTGGAAAGGGCGGGCATCGTGCACGGAGAAGCCGTCAAGATGTTGCTTCAATGGGGCCACGACTCTTGAGTCGTGGAAAGGCCTACCTGAACGGCGGGGAACTGCGCCCGAAGGATTGCTTCAATGGGGCCACGACTCTTGAGTCGTGGAAAGGGCCGCCTCCTGGTGGGACTCGGGCGGCGGCTATTGGCTTCAATGGGGCCACGACTCTTGAGTCGTGGAAAGGGTCATCGAGGTGGACGAAAGCGACCTGGACATGGCGCTTCAATGGGGCCACGACTCTTGAGTCGTGGAAAGGACCGCATATCGCGGGAAGTGGCGGCGCGGGCCACACTGCTTCAATGGGGCCACGACTCTTGAGTCGTGGAAAGGTTCGTTACGAACCCAGGTGGCCAAGCTGGAAGGCATGGCTTCAATGGGGCCACGACTCTTGAGTCGTGGAAAGGGTTTCGGGCCGTCCATGGGCTGATGCGGCTGGCCCAGCTTCAATGGGGCCACGACTCTTGAGTCGTGGAAAGGGCTTTGTGTCCGCACGTGACGAAGCGGAAGCCATGGCTTCAATGGGGCCACGACTCTTGAGTCGTGGAAAGGACTTTCCGCGGGCTGGTTTTATGGTTGACAGCAGCGCTTCAATGGGGCCACGACTCTTGAGTCGTGGAAAGGGAGCAAACCCGCCGTGCAGCAGAACACGGTCCGGGCGCTTCAATGGGGCCACGACTCTTGAGTCGTGGAAAGGCCGCATATCGCGGGAAGTGGCGGCGCGGGCCGCACTGCTTCAATGGGGCCACGACTCTTGAGTCGTGGAAAGGCGCCCGAAGACACGGACAAGCGGAAGCCGCCTGTTGGCTTCAATGGGGCCACGACTCTTGAGTCGTGGAAAGGCCGATGATGGGGGTGGACATGGAAACCACCACCAGCAGCTTCAATGGGGCCACGACTCTTGAGTCGTGGAAAGGGTCACCGCTGCCATCTTTCACGGTGCGCGTCTTGAGGCTTCAATGGGGCCACGACTCTTGAGTCGTGGAAAGGATGCATTCAACTCGCTGGCGAATTATTGCCTGCAATAGCTTCAATGGGGCCACGACTCTTGAGTCGTGGAAAGGATCGTTGCCCCGACGCTCACGCACCCGGTCAGCCCGCTTCAATGGGGCCACGACTCTTGAGTCGTGGAAAGGGTAACGCCTGGCGCGTCCCGTTGAACGAGTTGACCGTGCTTCAATGGGGCCACGACTCTTGAGTCGTGGAAAGGTGTGCCGGAAGTACGCCGCCAGGTCCCGATCGGCGTAGCTTCAATGGGGCCACGACTCTTGAGTCGTGGAAAGGACGGCAAGTGGTGGGATGTGCGGGCGGTGGTTAAATGGCTTCAATGGGGCCACGACTCTTGAGTCGTGGAAAGGGTCAGACCTGACATGGACATAAGCTTTTGGTTAGACGCTTCAATGGGGCCACGACTCTTGAGTCGTGGAAAGGGGCCGGTGGCTGGAGGTGGTGAACGCGAGCATGATCAAGCTTCAATGGGGCCACGACTCTTGAGTCGTGGAAAGGCTTTTCGGGCAATACGGCCGGAGCGGGCATCTGGGTGCTTCAATGGGGCCACGACTCTTGAGTCGTGGAAAGGCGTCGGCGCAGGGGCCGATCGGCCAGGCGTACGGGCGGCTTCAATGGGGCCACGACTCTTGAGTCGTGGAAAGGCTTCCTCCCATCTTCTGGCCATAGTCGAGGCTTTTTAGCTTCAATGGGGCCACGACTCTTGAGTCGTGGAAAGGGATGGACGAGGCCAGCGAAAAACAAAACGCCGCCAGCGCTTCAATGGGGCCACGACTCTTGAGTCGTGGAAAGGATGGACCACCCTGCTGCCACCAAGAGTCATCCTCAATGCTTCAATGGGGCCACGACTCTTGAGTCGTGGAAAGGGACACAGCCGCACGCTCATCAACCATCACCAGGTGGCTTCAATGGGGCCACGACTCTTGAGTCGTGGAAAGGACCGACCTGGAACCGCGAGAATCCACGTCAGCACGTGCTTCAATGGGGCCACGACTCTTGAGTCGTGGAAAGGGCTCAACCCCTCCCGGAATGCGGGGGGGGCATGTCGCTTCAATGGGGCCACGACTCTTGAGTCGTGGAAAGGCCGACCAAAAACGGCACCGGCCAAGACGCAATCAAGCTTCAATGGGGCCACGACTCTTGAGTCGTGGAAAGGGGTGGGGCTCGATCGGGGTCCAGGTGAGTAGTTTGGGGGCTTCAATGGGGCCACGACTCTTGAGTCGTGGAAAGGCGGCATGCGTTCCGAAGACCTGCAGGCGTTTCAGGAGCTTCAATGGGGCCACGACTCTTGAGTCGTGGAAAGGAACGGAGCCGCAACCGTGGCCACACTTCGTGAATTGGGCTTCAATGGGGCCACGACTCTTGAGTCGTGGAAAGGGGATTCAGGCGCCGCGTAAATCAGCACCAGCCATTCGCTTCAATGGGGCCACGACTCTTGAGTCGTGGAAAGGGCTGAAATCAGACCCGATGCAGGCGCTGGACTTGGTGCTTCAATGGGGCCACGACTCTTGAGTCGTGGAAAGGACGCCCAGCAGCTGGCAGCCTTCATCGCTGAACTGGCTTCAATGGGGCCACGACTCTTGAGTCGTGGAAAGGGTGCCTCTCTTGCACTGCCGTGCCCCGTAAAAAGGCTTCAATGGGGCCACGACTCTTGAGTCGTGGAAAGGCCCGCGCGAAGCGGACGCCATGCGCGGTCGCGCCGACGCTTCAATGGGGCCACGACTCTTGAGTCGTGGAAAGGACGCGCACGTAACGCAAACGCTCCGATAGCTCGCGGCTTCAATGGGGCCACGACTCTTGAGTCGTGGAAAGGGCCCGACCAGGTCGTCGGGCCGCCAACTGTCGGGCGGGCTTCAATGGGGCCACGACTCTTGAGTCGTGGAAAGGACGATTAGCGACCCGACAGAATGGGTTTCGGGGGGTCGCTTCAATGGGGCCACGACTCTTGAGTCGTGGAAAGGCCGTGGAACCAGGGGCAACCCATGCCGATGAACCGTGCTTCAATGGGGCCACGACTCTTGAGTCGTGGAAAGGGGGCTTCCAAGCGCGTGACGCGCTGCTGGTATAGGTGCTTCAATGGGGCCACGACTCTTGAGTCGTGGAAAGGGACGCTGGGCGGTGCGAACAAGCTGATCACGGTCACGCTTCAATGGGGCCACGACTCTTGAGTCGTGGAAAGGCCGCCATAATAGCCTTCGTCCGCTGGCATAAGTGATGCTTCAATGGGGCCACGACTCTTGAGTCGTGGAAAGGCTCGAATTCGACACCGACAACGCGGCGTTTGAAGAGCTTCAATGGGGCCACGACTCTTGAGTCGTGGAAAGGGATTCAATGGAACGCTGAAGGAATCCTGCAAGCGACGCTTCAATGGGGCCACGACTCTTGAGTCGTGGAAAGGAGGCGAGTGATTTAATCTGGTCCGGCCTTGCAGTTATGCTTCAATGGGGCCACGACTCTTGAGTCGTGGAAAGCGATCCGCCGACGCGCGAGATAGCGGACGGTACAACGCTTCAATGGGGCCACGACTCTTGAGTCGTGGAAAGGACGTTGGTCACCGCGAGGGTGAAATCATCTATTGCGAGCTTCAATGGGGCCACGACTCTTGAGTCGTGGAAAGGTCGAAGGGCATGGCGCTTTGCGACGGCTGCAATCGTGGCTTCAATGGGGCCACGACTCTTGAGTCGTGGAAAGGGTATTCCGCCCCTGGTTCGGCGCGCTCGAAAGTTTCGCTTCAATGGGGCCACGACTCTTGAGTCGTGGAAAGGCCCGTCTTCCAGGCCTGGGCCAGGCTGTCGCTGGCGAAGCTTCAATGGGGCCACGACTCTTGAGTCGTGGAAAGGGTCATGGCGGTATCGACGTCGGAAGCAGCCATCAGGCTTCAATGGGGCCACGACTCTTGAGTCGTGGAAAGGGATGAGCCGCGGGCGCGGTGCGTGGTCGGAAGGTTCGCTTCAATGGGGCCACGACTCTTGAGTCGTGGAAAGGGCGCGCGCCTCGAATTGTGCAATACCGTCGGTGGACAGCTTCAATGGGGCCACGACTCTTGAGTCGTGGAAAGGGTCGTCGCTGTTGAGATCGTCCAGCGCGGTACCATCGCTTCAATGGGGCCACGACTCTTGAGTCGTGGAAAGGCGCCACTTGTTCGAGTGCGTCGGCGGAGGCCCGCGTGGCTTCAATGGGGCCACGACTCTTGAGTCGTGGAAAGGCGTGCCACCGCTGACCAGCTTGAGCTTGCTGTTGCCGGCTTCAATGGGGCCACGACTCTTGAGTCGTGGAAAGGTAGGGCACCTCGCCGCCGCGGCCGACCTTGTTGATCGCTTCAATGGGGCCACGACTCTTGAGTCGTGGAAAGGGAGGTGGCCTCGCTGCTGGGCGTCGAACGAAAAACCGTCGCTTCAATGGGGCCACGACTCTTGAGTCGTGGAAAGGGAGCTGGCCCGGATGGAATACGAGCGGAGGCGCGGGCTTCAATGGGGCCACGACTCTTGAGTCGTGGAAAGGGAGGCGTTGCAGGCGAGAACAGCGGTGATGGTCGACGCTTCAATGGGGCCACGACTCTTGAGTCGTGGAAAGGCCTCCTCGCCGGGAACCTCGACCACCGGATTCACGGTGGCTTCAATGGGGCCACGACTCTTGAGTCGTGGAAAGGACCGCCCGCCGTAACTCGTTGGCGGGCAACCGCTTGTGAGCACGGATTCGAGCGGCTGCGGGGCAGCACAGGCGTTAATCGATGGCGACCGTCAGGCACTGGTTGACAACTCCTTTCGTAACAACGACTTCGAGCGGCGGCGGCCTCTTGCGAACCACTGGACCGCTCGACGGACAGACGCAGCGCAGAGGGCTCCTGCACGTCGACAACGGCACGGCCGGAAATCGCAACAATACAGCTGTCCAGTGACCGACTACCGGCATCATACCACGCGAACTCGCGTGGTCGGATTATAGCATTTCCCGAGGCTCTCAACAACGGCATCCAGGGCCTGATCCGCCTGTCCGAGGTCCACGATGATCACTTGATCGTCGCGATGGTGGATGGTCTGGGCGAGTGTTGCCCTCAGCCCGGCCAGTTCCTGCGGGTTGAGCGCACAGAGAAAGACACTGAACTGCACATGGTCACCCTGCGCCAGAAGCGTCTTGAAGACGATCGTGCGCCGCTTGTCGCAGCTTATGTCATATGCAACGAGGTATTGTCGTCGGCTCATGGCGCTTAGCGGGTCGTAATACTCTCGTAGCGCGGCACGTCGCCCCGCAACCAGCGGCTGAACATCCGGGCATGGAGGCGGATCATCACCCGCCAGGCGCATCGATAGTCAAACGCAGGATGAGTGACGAGTTGATCGAGCCGCGCTTCATAAGCACGAATCAACGCCTTGCGTCCGGCAGGCGTGAGCATGCACGAGGCCTTCGACCGCTTGAAATCCGTGGCCCGGACCATTCCGGTGTTGATGGCCGTGATCACCGCGGAGTCGACGATCAGTGGCCGGAACGGCTCCATCAGGTCGAGGGCAAGAGCGGGCCTTCCGTGACGCGGCTGATGATACAGCCCCCACCACGGATCGAGCCCCTCCGCGAGCAGCGCCACAGTGAACTCCTTGACAAGCAACGCGTAGCCGAAAGACAACATGGTGTTGACAGGATCGCGGGGTGGGCGGCGATTGCGGGCGTTGAAATCCCATTCGGCGTCGAAATCGCGAGGCTTGAGCATGTCTGCGAAATGCCGGAAATAGCACGCAGCAAGGGCGCCCTCGAGCCCGAGTAGTCGGTCGCTCGCCCGCGCCTTCGGCACGCGCACCAGGAGGTCCGCCATGTCGGCAAGAACGCGGTCCGGCGGTGAAGCGTTGCGTCGCAGCATCGTTCGCTGGTTGGCCCCCTTTGCCGCCACCAAATCGCGTGCCAGTTGGAGGCACTTGGAAGGCTTGGCGGCCGCCTGGAACTGAGCGGCCCTGTCAAAGGCATTGCGCAAGTTAATGCCGTGCGTGATGCCATAGAACCAGTTGCCGCTTGAGAGATGGACAATCGGAACGCCCGCCTCGCAGAGCAAGTGCGTCGTCTGTGCTGTGGCAGTAACATTGCCGCACAGGACAAGCTGGCTCGTGTCCTTCAGCCGCACTCTGGCCAGCTCGTCGCCTCGGCTCCGGATGACGAGCTGGCCCCCGCTCTTGCCGACCATGGCCCCCTGCTCCTGGATGTACAGCGGCAGGGCGTCATCGCGGGCCGGATAGAGGCGGCGAATCCTGCCGGGGTCAGCGGTGTCGACCACCACCTGGCGCAAGGCAAGGGTCTCATCCGGCAAACAGATTCCGCTGAGCGAGCAACCGTTGCACTTGGGGCTGTCGTCCAGCGGCGGCGGCAGGTTTTTGCTTGTGGCAGCCGTATGGGCCTGATCAATGAGCTCCAAAGTGCGGGCCTCAAGCTCGGGCGTAAACGGGATGTCCACGCGCGTACGCGAGGCAGCGAAGTACAGAACGCCATGATCGCACTTGTAGCCGTGCTCACGAAGCAGGAACCCCTGGGCCATGAGTTGGACGCGTTCCGGTTCGTAGGATCGCTCCGGGTTGTTGGGCACACGTCCGCGTTTGGTCTCGACGGGAACGGCCTCGTCGCCGGCGGTCGAAACCAGGTCGAGCTTGGCGGTAAGCCCGAGCTGTGGACTCGCCAGCGGAACGCTGCGGGAGATGACCGGTGGATCGTCGCCTACGGGGGCGGGCTTGGCGGCTTCACCAGCGTCTTCTTCTTGATCCGAGCCGCGCTTGCCTGCCTTCGTCCCCGAAGCATCGTCACCGGGATAGGGACTCGGCGCCGCCACAGCGTCCGGAAGGACGTGGTCCAGTTGATCGACGCGGCGATGAATGACCTTGCCCTCGACCGTGTAGACGTTATCGGCCCAGCGCCCTTCGACGTGCATGAGATGAAACAGCCGCGGGCAATAGGCGAACTCATTAAGCATGCGTACGGGGAGGAGCTCGTCCGAATGCCGAGGGGCCTGGCTTGAATGGCCGTTGTCGGCCGCCCCTACCGCGTACGGGCCGCCAGCCCCGTCGATCTGTGCATCGTCGTTCATTATATCGGTCCCTCTGCGGGCGGGAGAATGCGCCAGCCCATCGGCCCTCCTCATGAGCCAGCCGGCCCCATTCACTCTATTCACTTGTCAAAGATCGGTGAGGCAGGGTCGCGGCTTCAGTCGCAGTCCACCGCCGCCCAGCGCCGATGGCCAAAGCACCCTGAACCATTCGCTGGCGTTGAAGTCGCAGGGCTTATGGTCAAATGACTCTGCGCGAGGGCGTGAAATTCGGAGTTTTCCCAACGAGAATCCGTTTAGTACGGTAAGCGGCGACAACGCCTCTCGCTCTCATCATGGCAACCTCCGCAGACGAAGGGGACTCTTGTTGGAGCTCCGGCAAAACGAGCAACGATCGAACAACGGAAAGCCCGATATTGGTGCTCCAGATTGGCCAAGTCCACCGTGTATTCGTACTTCGGTTGCCATGAAACCCGATCGTCCGAAGCGTGCCGCCTTCGGGAACGGATGTAAACAGGGGAATCGCTTCGATTGCGAGGCGATTCGCGCCGAGCATACCTCCGAATTTCTTGCGATCCGGATCGCCAGCGGGCTTGTTCCACTGGTGCGCGTGACGACGGTCCTCACTGGGGTCGAGGTGCAAGGACTGATTGTCCAGCGGGTCAGCATAATCCCACGGCTGGAAGATCGATCGGCGAAGATGTTCGATCCGTGTCTCCTTGATCACCGAGGTCAGGTTGCCGTAGTGGTAGTCCCGCCGAGTGGTCTGGAGTTGGTTGATCGCATCGGCTGGTGCAAAATCGCTGGCGACTGCTGCCAGCCAGTCAGCCCACATTCTATCGTTGACGGCGGATTGAGCCGCACGATCGCAGAACAACTGGCGGCGTGGGGCTACATCATCCTCGTTGAGGTCAAGCAGGATCTGAGCCGGATGACTGCTGATGTCCTTGGCTAGCTGGTCACGCAACGCATCGAGAATCGCATCTTGAGCCGGCGCGTTGCCAACACCGATGCTGATCAAAGGCACCCAGGTGCCGCCATATGGCGACCATGCCATACGTACTGAATCAGCGCCTTGGCCATCGGCCAAGACACGAAATACCCCAAGGGCAGCGAGGAAGCCAAGGGGATTGGTGCCGTCGAGTCCAGGCATGGGGACGCCGTTGGCCGAGCTGGAGGCAGTGGGAAAATCGACAGTCATGCGGTGGTCTCCATGACTCTATTGGAATCTTCGTTCTGGTAAGCACCATCGTCCTCCGCGGCGCTGGCCTGCTGGTCGGCGAGGCGCAGGACGGCTTCCAGGTAGGCAAGCCCCCACCAGCCGAAGCGACGGGTGAGCGACCAGAAGCGTTCGGCGACGCCGGAGTCCAGCCGGTGCGGCGGGATCAGGTGCAAACGTTCGTCGCGGGATAGCGTGATTCCTGCGACTTCGATGGGGGGCAGGTCTTCGTCCGTGACCACAGGGGCGAAAGGACGCGCATGGCCATGATGGGCGGCAATGAGATGAAGAGCGAGGTCTCGCATGACCGGGTCGTCGGGCAGTCGTGCGGAGCGTCCAGCAAGTTGGATGGACAACATTTCGTGACGGAATCCGTCAGGTAGTCCAGCGCGTCGCCGGGCCACATCGCGCCGATTTCTAGTCATGGGCAGGCTGTCCGATTTGGCGAACAGGGCCGAGGTCACACCGGCGAGCAACCACGCGTCGGTGCGGTCGGTGCGTCGGAGCATTGCCTGGAAGCGTTCGTCGGCCTTGCCGAGGTCGTGCAGTTGGGCGGCGCGTTGGAGGGCATCGGCGAACACCTTGAGCGGCAAATGCGGTAGCGACTTGCTCAACGCATCGGTTACGTGATCGGTGTGGTCGGCGAGCAGGACAGGCTGCTCGCGTTGCGTGCGCGACAGTTCGTCTACGCCGTCGTCGAGCGACGGCAGGAACCAGACTGAGTCCGCACCGCCACGCTGACGTGATGTGAGCACGACTCCACGATCATCGGGGTAGTTTTCGCTCAGCGGCTTCGAGCCGTTGGCGAGTTGGCGCATTCGCCCGGCTCGTTCCGGTTCAAGTCGTTCGACCTCGTCGGCGAGCACCCTGAGGAATGTTTGTAGCTCGGGCCAGCTCAGACGTACGTGCCGATCCGCCAACCTCTCAACCACGTCGCCGATTGAGCTCGTCTTTGGCCACAGGTTCGGATGAAGGCGAACGACAAGGCGATCCCGGGCGGCTTGAAAGGCGACTTCCGCGACGTCGATCCATGAGGTCTCTGTAACAGCCTTCGTGTTGGTATCGGCGCTATCCGGCATCTCCGACCCAGCATCGCCAGCCGTTCCCGCCGGAAAGTCGAGTGTCACCATCCGCTGTACTCCTGATCTGGTGCTCACCTGCTCCAAGTGGGGAATGTGACCGAGTTCGTTCCAGCCACCGGCGGAGATGGGCAGCACGAGCGTATCGCCAGGGCGAAGGTCCTTGGCCGACCGAATCGGGGTGTTTTCCCTTGCGCCGCGCCATAGCACGCCACGATGTTGCAGTGATTGAAGGTGGCAGCCGTTTCCGTCTATGCCTTGTTCGCGAGCCTCGCCAACTCCCAGCACGTCGCCGTGATCCTCCACTTGGGCCATTTGATCCGCCAACCAGCGGCGGAGGCGACCAATCGGCACGCGCATGCACTCGGCGGAAGTAGGAGGCAGCAAGGAGACGATGTCGCACCACTCCTCTGGTTTCGGATGCGTCTCATCGGTTCCGATGTCAGCGCGCCAACAGACCAGGACGTCCGCTTCGCTGGGATTAGCGCCGTGCAGGAATAACGACACGTCGGGATCGGGTTCGGGGCGCGGGGCCGTCTGACACCAGAAGTCGACGTAGGCGGGTAGCATGACCGGCGCATTGAGCGACGCGGACGGCGCAAGCAGAGCTATGGGGATACGGCCATCCTCCCCATGATCCTTGAGCAGGATGTCGAAGGCGTCGATGCCAAAGTCGATTACTTCGACGGGTTCGCTGCCGGCCGTCACTCTTGTTGCGCATTGCATGAGCCAGTTCCATGTGCGCGCCAGGGCATTGCCGTAGATTGTGTCCAGCGGCTTGGTCTCGTCGAGCTTCTCGTCGGCCTTAGCGTCTTTCTTGTTGGTCAGAATGACGCCCCTGGCGTCGATCGGCGTTCCATCCGCGTCTTTGCGACCACCACGATTCAAACGCCCGAAGCGCTGGCGCAGGGCGTCGAGCGAAGCGCACTCGGTGACCAGCGCGTCGAAGTCGTAGTCGGCCCCAACCTCGAGGCACTGGGTAGCGACGACAAAGCTGGTCTGGTTGGAATACGGCTTGGGTCGCTGGGGGCCGATTAGAGGACTCAGACGCCTAGCCTGATTATCGCGGTCGATCGGCCGCATCGACCCGATGACCAACTCGATGACGGCATCGGGGTCGATCTTCCGCTTCTTCTCTCTTTCCGCCTCCCGCAGCTTGACAAGTTCTTCGTAGATACCCTTCGCAGTGGCCACGCGGTTGACGATAATGCCGATGGCGACGGATCCGTTCTTGGCCACTTCCCTGGCGACTATAACAGCTTCCTTGACCACATCCTTCGTTGCTCGAAGCTCGGCCAGCTTGCGCGCCTCGAGCCGCAGATTGAGCGATCGATTCTGGGGCTTGCTGCGATCCCCGGGCAGAATCCGAATAATTTCGTTCGAATCGATGCCTACCGGCGGCGTGGCCGTCATGGGAACTACGACGGTCGGTTTGACGCCTATGTCCCGCTCCGCCCACTTGGTTGAGTCAAGATATTGCCGTACGTAGGCAAGCGTTTGGAAGAACGGGCGGCTGATATGCGCCTCGTCGAGCAGGATCAGGCTATCGTAAGCGATCAGGGCGGCCTGGATCGGCGCCGCGTTGGACGAAACGCCGTAGCCGCGGAAGAGCAGGCGTGAGCCAAGTTGGTCGATTGTTGTGCAGACGATTGTCGGCTGCGTGATCGATCGTGCCCAGCGGTTGTCCCGGTACATGCCGCCACGAAGTTCCAGCACGTCCAGCGGAGGCTTCATTCCGTCTGACTGTGCCCCGGCGATTTTTCGGAGCGAGTCGGCAACATCTGCAAGGACACCCTCACCCTTCTCGGCTTCCAGCATCGCCTTGGCAATGCGTTGGGCGCGGTTGTATGCCTCGTCCACGATGACCCGTCGATTCACGCAGAAAAAGATGCGTCGCGGCACGGTTCGTTGCTCGGTGGGGAGCGATGCCTGGCAGGCCAGCGCAAAAACGGCGATGTCGATGCACGCCGTCTTGCCGCTGCCAGTCGGCAGATCGATCGCCGCCGGCCAGTCGCCCGTTTCGACGCGTTCCGCCAGGCGCATTTGCCACGGATAAGGATCTGGGCCATGCAGTGCCTGGAAGAACTCCCCGAACCGATCGATTGTTAGTCCACTCATCGGCGGTGCTCCTTTAGCGGCTTGCATAATCCATAACCACGATATCGCCCGGCGCCGAGCAGTATCGGCCCCACGACGGGTTCGGCAAATCGAAGCCACACGTGGACCTGGGGCCGAGGCACATTCGTTCCCCTGGCCGGAAAAGGTGGAAAGCCGTCGCCCAGCGCCGCGCCGACCTCCCTTGAGCCGCTGGTGGCTCCGCGCAACGGACGTCGCTTGCACGTCGCCCGTGGGCTGCCGAGCTGCCAACTTGTCGTGTCAATGTCTATGTCCGCCGGCGCCGGCAAGCCGATGCGGACGCACGCCGCGGAGATGATCTCGACCACCTCCCTAGTCCACGCCGAACGATCCTCCAGGCGGATTGACTTCGGAAATCTGTCGAGGACGACCGGCGTTATGGAAGCCCAGATGTCAGCACCACCGCGGTCGTCCCCGGTCAAGGCCTCCTGTGCGAGCGCCTGGCGCGTCTCGGCCCAGTCACGTTTGACAACTACCCACTCCCCCAATCGGCCGAGTGTCAGCTTCACCCTAAGCGCCCGTCCAGAAGCATCGAGCAAGAGTCTGCCCACGACTCTACCGCGCTCGCGGCGGCCTACTGATCGCGGGAATACCATCCCAACGCCCAACAGATGCCCGTCCGCATGCTCGTGCCCGACGTGCGCCAGCGGAATGATAGCCAGGTGCCCGTTGTCGTCGCTCCGAAGCGGCCCACCATCCGGCTCGTGCCCGCTGACCCACGCGGGGACTGGCTGCACACCGCTGGCGCTCATGATCGTCTTCCGCAGCGCCTCCGTCACCGCGAGCGCGGACGTCACCGGCAAACGCGGACCATCGACATGCGTCAATATCAGCACCTCGGTGTCGAAAAGCGTATGCTGATTGTCGATGCACACCGTGTATTGATCGCGTCGATACCCGGACCACAAACCCAACGAGGGGCGCACCGGTGGACGCGGATCAAGCTGGTCCGCTTCGCGTTCAAGTACCTCGATCTGCGCAGCGATCTCTGCTCTGCGCTCCTTCGAGCCCTTGCCTTTGACGGCGGTCTTCTGTGATTTCAAGGCTTCAATCTGCTCGATCAGCTCCGCGTTCCGGATGCGCCCCACTGCGCCGAATCGCTCGATCAGCATGTCCAACATGCCGCCTGAGACCTTGCGAACCTGATGGTCGGCCAGCCCTTCGCCAGCAATCCACTTTTCAGAACGAATTTCCGTGGTCGAGACTTGGTTACCGGCGCACATACGTACGAGTGAAGACGAGTGCCCTATCCGGGTGACTTTGCGACAGAGTCGGTCCAGGGCGTCAGAGTGTTTCTCGACTCCGTCGACCTCTGGCCAGTCCATTGAACATAGCTCATGACCAACCCACACGCGCGGGAACGTACGTGGCTGCTTGCTGCGTGTGAGGGCCGGAGCCGACTGAAGGGTTGCCGCGGCTGGGCCGGCCTTGTCGTTCACCGGCACATAAACGGTCACGTTCGTTCGCTCGAACTCCGGTTCGACGCGCGGCAATTGAAGCTGAGGGTCGCCCAGCGCTTCGAGCCAGCGCAGGGCGTCGCCCTCGGCCTTCCAGTCCGTGCTCGCTTCGTCATCGGTGGTTAGTGGTTCTGTTTCAAACCACGCCGCCGCCAGTGCCATGAACACACGCCCCGGGTGCGGAGGCCATTCGGCGTGTTCGCGGCTACTGGGGTCGGTCGCCACCGCATACCCGGTCAGATACTCCCAGCCAATGGTCAGCGACGGCATCACTCACCCCCTTCGCTGCTGTCCCCGCCTTGCTGCACAGCCAGCCCCTGACTCTTCACCACCAGCTTTACGAGTTCGTCCGACGGTGTGAGCACAAGCGGCTCCTTCCGCCACCGTAGCCCGAGTTTTGTGGCTTCTGCCACCGCGTCCTTGAGTATGGCCATGGCGACTTCCGAATCGAGCGATACTTTCGTCGGATTCTCGCCGGGCCGGGCGAGCAGTTCCCAGTCCAGCGGCTCGGTCGGCCAAAGGAGACAACGTGACCGCAGGTCCAGTCCGTTTTCCGCCGCCAGCGCCGCCGCGCATAATCCCAGTGCCGCAAGCACCGTCCGCGCCGCGTTATCTACCTTGGGATCGAGCGTGCCGTTGATCGGAAATCGCAGTCGTCGCAACGCCGGCAACGAGAGCACGACCATTTGCTCCGCGTAATCAATCGTTACGCCACCGCCAAGATATTCCCTGGTATTTCGATCGCGTTCTGACAGCGAGGGGGTGACATTCCCATGGTTTGCCTCCGAGGGCCGACCGTCTGTTCCAAGCACGACGGCCTTATTCTTCTCGCGTTTCGCTTCGACTTCGTCCAGGGTCCAACCACCCTTCTTTGCGGCGAAAAGCGGACCGGCTTTGAGTTGAATCCCAAGCGGATCGATTCGACTACTGGTTTTGACGCCGTACACGGCGCCGATGCCCACGATCTCACTGACCATTGCCCGCTCGAACTTTGCACCAAGGCCACCCTTGGGACCGGTCGAGTCCCACATGCCGAATACCAGTGCCGTCGGACACAACTCGAAAAGCGCGGTGGCATGCACGGAGCTGACGCGGTTGACGGCTCTACCAACCTCGGACTCGCGGAAAGGTGTTCCGTTGTGTCGACTGTCGCGCAGGATCGCATCGGCAATGCGATGCGGAGCCTGAAGCGTGCTGACTCTTCCCACCGGGTCAAGCAGGCGCAAATTATCCGGCTGATCCTCACCGGGAAAATACGGAGTGAAGTCAACCTCGACTAACGGCAAGGCGACATCGGCTTGTCTGAAACGCCCCGAGTCAATTGCTTGCTGCAACGCCTCTTCCATCCGGTTGGCCTGCGACTGAACTGAATCGAGTAGGACGCACTCAACTGGTTGGTCCAAGCCGGGAAGCCGTCGCATCTCCGTGGCATACACAGCCCCGGCGTACGTCGGCGGAAAGACCTTTGCACCTTCCCCGCCCGCCGGTTGCAGCCTGGTCCGACAGCGCAACGCCGCGGCGGTTCCGCCAACGGCTTCCTGGAGCACTTGCAGTGTCAACGTATCAGCCATATTCGTCCTCCTCGTTTCAGGCACCGTAATGGGTGCCATGTGGCCTAGACCCTGATCAAGCGTGATTGGTTCGCTTGATTTCAAAAAAGTACTCGAAA
>CAZNPL010000065.1:0-18867 GCA_964574815.1 uncultured Phycisphaeraceae bacterium | reverse complement strand
GCTCGCTCGGCACTCCGGGCCGTCTGCTGTAGCAAGAGCGTTACCCCGGCCTCACCCCCCTTCCTATGCGAAAGTCGATGCAAACCTGAATGGCTATGCTTGGAAATGCTGCGGAAACTCTTCGCGCCGAAACCCTCCGAGCCCCCCCCCCCTTGTGCCGGCGCAGACTTTGAGCCGAGAAATGGAATTCTCCCGGCCGAGGGCCGTGATGCCCCGCCGCCAAGACAGGATTGTCGCGTGCCCGACCATGAGAACGCTGACTTCCTCTGCCGCGCTGTCCCAGACGTGCGTAACGCCCGATCGATGCGAAGCCGACCAAGCCGATGGACGTCCCAACCTCACACGCCCGTCAATGCCCCCGCGCCCGCATAACGTGCCGCGCGGGCCCGCCGGAACGATTCCAGCCTCCGATAATCTAACGGACTTCGGCCGTTAAGGCAAGAAGTTTTGCAAAAATCCTCCACCCGCACAGCGCCGACCGAGACCAGCGGCGCGTAAACACCTTAAAAACTATAACTTAGAAAGAGTGGCAGCTTATTACTTATGGTTGGAAAGAGAATGGCATCAATACCTCCTGAACCCCCAGAAACACGCGGATATCGCCTGTTCCACATTTTTCGAAAAAGCCTGGAACAGCCACCGTCTTCTATAGGGTGCAAAGGAGAAGCGCACCCAAAGTGCGCGCCGCAGGAGGTAGAGGTATACGCAAATGAGAAGACCATGCCCAACCCGAATCAGAGCCGGGAGCCCCAGCGACCGGACCTTCAATCGCCCACACACCAACAAGCGCCCGCGCCAAACGAAGCCAACCCTGCAAGAGTCGTCAGTGCTCAGTTTTCAGTTGTCAGAGGTGCCCGCCGCGAGCGCCGGCGCCAAACGAAGCCACCGATCCCCCGGCAACCCGCGCCGTCCCGCGAGCGAGCCTTCGTGCCTCCGTGCCTCTTTCTTTTCAAACGAACCCAAAGCTGCGCGAGTGCTCAGTCATCAGTTCTCAGTTACCAGTGGTCAGCGACCTGCCGCCTATACCGCCCGGCCCATCCAGCCGCCACGAGCCGGCCGTCGGTCCTCGCCGCGTCCCAACCGGCGCGACAACCGGCGCCAAACGAACCCAAGCGCCCCGCCAACCCGAATCGCCACATTCCCGGCCACCCCCTTCGTGCCTACGTGCCTCCGTGCCTGCCTCCATTCCAAACGAAGTCACCGGGAACCCTGCCTCGAGACCGCGCCTCGCTGGCAAGCCTTCGTGCCTCCGTGCCTCCGTCCCTCGGTTTATTCCAAACGAACCCACCGAACCCCCGAAATCTGCGTCAATCTGCGAAATCTGCGGATCGCCCCGATTTCCTCTCACCTTTCTACTTTCTTCTCTCTCTCCCCCTCCGCACCTTTTTGCGGAACGAACCCACCGCAGCCGCACGCGTCCCCGACTACCTCCCCGACTCCCCGGCAAGCCTTCGTCCCTTTGTCCCCGTCCTTCCCCCCCCTCTCTCACCCCGCCGCGACCCCCGCCGCCTTCGGCATCGGTGTGATCGGATGATCGATCGGAGTCGGCGATTTACAGAGGTACCGGCCGATGGCCAGGTAATCCAGGTGCCCGAGATTGAACGCTCGTATCGCGTCCTCCGGCGTGCAAACGATCGGCTCCTCGTGCATGTTGAAACTCGTGTTGATGATCGACGGGACGCCGGTCAGCGCCTCGAACTCCTCAATCACCCGGTAAAAGCTCGGGTTGTCGTCGCGATCCACAAGCTGAGGCCGAGCCGTGCCGTCCAGATGAACCACGCCCGGACACGTCTCGCTCATCCAGTCGGTGCAGTTAAACGTGATCGTCATGAACCGCGCCGTGTCGCGGGCGCCTTCCACGTGGTGATAACACTTGTCCGCCCGCTCCATCAGCGTCGCCGGCGCGAACGGCATGAACTCGGTCCGCTTCAGCCGGGCGTTCAGCCAGTCGTTCACCGAGCGGTCGGCCGGGTGATACAGGATCGACCGGTTGCCCAGCGCCCGTGGCCCGTACTCCATCGCTCCGTCGAACCGCGCCACGACGTACCCGTCGACGAGCAGCTTGGCGATATCGGCCTCGATGCACGCCGGCTCGGTGTAGGCCAGCTTGTGCTGCTCCAGCGCTGTGCGGATCCGCTCGTCCTCGTACGATGCACCATAGTAAACCGTCCGGATCACCTCGTCCCGCCGCCGCATCGTCTCCGGCTCGCTGTCCTTCAGACACAGCGCCAGCGCCGCTCCGACGGCCAGCCCGCCGTCGGTCATCCCCGGATGCACGAAAACGTTCTTCACGCCGGGAATGTCGTGCACCTCCTGGTTGATCCGCACGTTCGCGAAGATGCCCCCCGCAATCGCCACGTTCCCCTCGCCGCCCTCCTGCAGATAATGCGACACGTACTCCCGCACGATCCATTCCGACTGCCGCTGGATGGCCGTCGACAGATCCTCCTTGGTCCAGCCCTCCGGCAGGCGCTTGCGTATCTCCTTCAGCGCCCCGCGGAAAACCACCCCCGCTCGGTTCAGCACCCGGCCGTCGCGGAACGTGATCATCTCGTCGATCAGCGCCTGAAGAACCGGCGTCCCGTGAGCGGCCAGCCCGGTGATCTTGCCCTCGTGCTTCTGCGCCTTGTACCCGCAGATGTGCGTGACGTAGGCGTAGTAATTGCCCAGCGAATGGAACGCGCTCGTCCGCGTGACCAGATCGAGCTGGTTGCCGCGGGCCAGGTAAATGTGCGACGAATCACCGTCCCCCCCGCCGTCCATCGTCACCACGGTCGCGTTCTCGAACCCGCTGGTGAAATGGGCGCTGGTCGCGTGCGCCAGGTGATGGTTGACGAACCGCAACGGCGCTTCGATGTCGAACTCCTCGCGCAGAATGCGGCGAATCCCCTTGCGGCGCGCCGCGAAGATCGGCCACCGCGACTTATAGTACAGCGACTCCAGCCCCGGCAGGCGATCGACCAGGTTCCCGAAGACCGACGCCGCCCCGAAGACCGCGTTCCGGATGAATCCCTTGTCCTGCTGGAACCACCCGTCCCACGGCTTCAATTCCTTGTGCAGGTAATTGTCCTCGGTGGCCACCGCGACGACGTCGATCTCCTCCGGCTCAGCCCCCGCCAGCCGCATCACCTCGCGGATCGACATCCGCGGAAAACCGTACGCCATCTTCACGCGCGAAAGCCGCTCCTCGTTGACGGCCGAGATAATCTCGCCGTCCCGCACGATCGCCGCTCCGCCGCTGATCCCGTCCGTAATCCCGAGAACCTGCATGCGTCCACTCCGCTCGTTCACAACGTAACGCCGCCTGGGAGGCGCTGGGTGCCCTGGGCAAGCGACGGCTTGCCCGTGCTTTCCCTTCTTCACAATGTAGCGACACCTCTCGTGAGTGACGCGGTGTGCTTTCTCTTGGGAAACAGAAGCCGACGAATCTGCCCATGCCGCCCGACACCGCCGCTCACAAGGACCGACGCTACCTCCGGTCCCCCAACAAACCCTGCTCGAAATACCACTCGGCCGTCCGCTTCAGCCCCTCGCCCGGCTCGACCCGGGGTTGAAAACCCAGTTCCCGCTTGGCCTTGTCGATCCGGAACGCCCGATCCTTGCAGAAGAAATCGACCCGGCGGGGATAGATCGGCGGCGAAATCCGCAAGGGCAAACACACCGCCTCGCACACATGCGCCGCCAGCTTCACCGGCCACAACGGCAGTCGCCGCCTCGGTGGCTCGACTCCGACCGCGTCGGCCACGTACCGGACAAACTCGTTGAGGGTGATGACCGGCTCGCCGGTGAGAATATATACGTTCCCCAAAGCGTTGTCTCGCTCCCCGCAGAGAATGATCCCCTCGACCAGATCGTCGATGTAGACAAGCTGATACAGCACATTACCCGACCCGAGCATCACGAACCGCCCCCGATATATCGGACGAAACAGCTTCAGGAACCGCGTATCACCCGGGCCGTAGATCCCCCCGGGCCTGAAGATCACGCCCGGCAGCCCCCCGGCGAACGCCTCCGCCGCCAGCCGCTCCGCCTCGACCTTCGTCCGCTGATAGATGTCGCCCGGATTGAACGGCGCCGACTCATCGACCGGCTCCTTCCCCACGTCCCCGTGCACCCCGATCGTGCTGCAGTAAACCACCCGCGCGACGCCGTGCCTGCGGGCCGCCCCGAGAACGTTCCGCGTCCCCTCGACATTGATTGCCCGATAATACGAATCCGGCTGCCCCGCCAGCCGAAACGCGGCCGCGACGTGGTAGACCTGCTCCGCCCCGGCCACCGCCCGAACTACGGCTGCCGAATCCCGCAGATCCCCGACCACCACCTCCATCCCCGCCTCGACCAGCCGAGGCCCGTCCTCTTCCCTGCGCGCCAGCGCGCGGACGGCGTGCCCGCGCGCAACCATCGCGCGAGCCAGATGCCCACCGGTAAAGCCCGTAGCGCCGGTAACCAGAATCTTCATCAGAACACGACAGACAACCGAAGCGGTAAACGCCGTCTCCTCCCGGCCCCGCCCGCCCGGAATCATAAGTGATACACGCGAACAACGCACATCGAGACAGCCAGCCGGGCCACTCGTCCGGTCGCCGACTTTCGTCCCGCGATGGCATCGCCATCCCACGAGCATTCCTTTTGGCACGGCCTGGGATGCACCGTTCGCGTCTCAACACCGGTTGCCGGGACGCCGATAATCACGACGTGAAGCGCACGCCATGCAACATCGTAGCCCGCCGCCGACGATCAGTCTGGCGGAGAGGGGCGGTTTGTGTCGCCGTCTCGCTTTGGCTCGTGCCTCGCGCCCTTCCCCAGCCGTTGGAGCGTGAACTGCCGCCCGAGCGGGCCGTCCACATCTTCAATTTCGACGAGCGTGATGAGGGCAATCTGGAACCAATCCCGAAGTTCTGGGTTCCGATTGAGGCCCCCACCTTTCCGCGCTTCAGCCGTGGCGAATTCGACACCCGAACCGGACACGAAGCACCGCCTGCGTTTCGATTGCACTCAGAGGGTCGCAACGTTGCCTACCGCTACGCCGGCCCGGATACCCGGGTCACGCCGAACAGCGACTACCTGATCACCGGCTGGATACGCGGTGCCGACCTCGTCCATGCCCGCGCGGCACTTAGCGCCTACTACCTCGACGGCGACCACAACTCGATCGCGCCGACCCAGCGGTTCAGCCGGCTCATCGGCGGCAAAGGCAACAACAACCAGTGGCAGCGAGTGGAGATTTACCTGCCGGCCGGACCTCCGCAGGCCAGGCTCATCGGGCTGACCGCATGGGTCGTTCAACAGGACGTGTGGGACGGGCGACCGCAGCCTGACTGGTCCATCGACCGCTACGACGTCGACGCCCGGGCCTGGTTTGACGATCTCGCCGTCCATCGTCTTCCCAAAGTAACGCTCGAGCCCGCGGCCACGGGCGGCGTTTTTGACACGGGCGCGCGAATCGGGTTCCACGTGAGCGTCTTCGACGTGGACACTACAACGTTGTCGGCGGAGATTGAAGTTGTGGACGTCGAGGGGCGACCGGTGCGAACGCTCGACGTGCCGGTTCGGCGTCCGGACGAAGAGGCGGATGATCTGCTCGATCTTGGCGACGTCAAGCAGGGCTCGTACGAGGCGACATTGTGCGTCTGGTCGCGCGGGCGCGTGCTCGTGCAGCGCCGATGCGGCTTCGCGGTCGTCGGGAAGGAATCGCCGCCGCGATTGCGAACCGGCCATTCGTTCGGCGTGGTTCTCGACCCCGACCGTCGTGCCGCTCCGGCCGTCGAACTGTCGCTTCTGCGGCGGCTCGGTGTCGGCGCCGTCAAGCTGCCGGTCTGGTCTGGTTCCGCGCAGGCACCCGATCTGGCCAAAGCGGTGGAGGGGACCGATGTCCTCTTGCATGGCCTGCTCAAGGCTGGTGTTGCTGTCACAGGTGTCTTCGCGGGGCCTCCTTCCGACGTGGTACAATCGGCAGGGGCCTTTCATCGATCGCTCCTGCGCCTGCTCGACGAGGATGCCGCCGGGTGGCGCGAGCATCTGGTCGCTGTGGTCGCGCCCTACGCGAGCGTGATGCAGTCGTGGCAGATCGGACGCGACGACGATCCCGGTATCGCTGGCAGCCCCGCGTTGGCCCGTGCGATCGACCGCGTTCGGCGCGAGATGGAGCAACTGACAACCGCCCCGAGCATCACGGCGCCAGGATCATTCAATCTGGATCCGGCCGGTGCCCCAACGAACGCCGACCGCCTGTCGCTTACGCTCAATCGCGCCATCCTCCCGCGCTTCATCGAAACCCACCTGGACGCCTACCGCGACAGCCGCACGTCGGTCTCTTCGGTTTTTCTGGAGCCGACGCCGATTGACGGGATCGATCGGCTGGGAAGGCTGCGCGACTGGAGCAAGCGACTGTTGTACTGCCGCCACGCCGGCGTCCCGACGACGTTTGTTCCTCAGCCGTGGCATCGCCGCTACACGCCGACGGGTGTCGTCATCGAGCCCGACGCGGAATTCGTGATCCTGCGGGCCATGATCGACGCGATCGGCGACGGAGTTCCCGGCCAAGCCGTCCACATTGCGCCGGGTGTCACCGCGTTGGCATTCCACGACGACGACAGCACGGTCTTGGTGATGTGGGACGACCGCGCGGGAGCTGAGCATCGGCCTTACGTCGTTCAGCTTGGCTCGGTGGAGCAGCAGCTCGACATGTGGGGACGACCGGCTCCGGTGCAACGTGCGGTCGACGGCCGGCACCGTGTGGTGCTGAATCACGAACCGATCTACATTTCCGGAGTCGAGCGTTGGCTCGTCGCGTTTCGGACGCTGCTGTCGATCGCGCCACCTAGTCTGGAATTGTCACTCGAATCACACGAGATGTCGTTGACGATCGCAAATCCACATCAGGTGCCGTTGGAAGGCAGCGTGCGCATCGATGCGCCGGCGGAATGGGACGTGGCGCCGACAATTCTTCCGTTTGCCCTGGCGCCCGGTCAGACGACAGCAAAACGTTTCCAGGCGCGCATCGGCCGAGGTGAGACGGCCGGTGTCAAAGTCGTCAACGCCATCGTGAACGTCGTCACCGACAGGGAATATACGCTGAACGTGCCGCTTCCTGTAACGGTGGGAACGGGCGCCATCGAGGCGTGGGGTCTGGCATACATTGCCAACGACCGCCTGGTAGTCCGGCACGGCGTGACCAACCGTTCCGACGACCTGCTCAACCTGCGTGCATATGCCATGGCGCCCGGGCGCGCGCGGCAGTCCCGGATGCTGGGCCGCTTCCCTGCAGGCCGCAGCTCGACTCTGGAATACCAATTCCGCAACGTCGGTTCACTGCGCGGCCGCACGGTCCGCTTGCAATTGCGCGAGCTCGACGGCCCGCGTATCCACAACCTGGATGTGCTTGTGGACTAACCGCGGCTCATCCGCCGACTTTGGCTTCCGTGTCGAGCATGCCGAGCGCGGCATTCCCGCCTGCATCTTCGACGGTGACGCGCTCGCGCGACTCGAAATCGCGACGCAGAACGACGCTTGTCCGTTCGCCGGCTTCGAACACCAGAAGGCTGTTGGCGTAGAATCCCAGGAGCGATGCGTTGGCCAGCGCCTTCTTGCTGTTACCGAAGTAAACCGTAATGCCGTTCTCCGGCGAGTCAGGATGGTGGACGGTGCACAGGACCGCGTGTTCCGGGGCGTTGAACGATTGTCCGTCGATCTCGAATCCGTCGGACGTGGTCCTGATTGGCGCGACGGTGCGGGCTAGAAGCGACCTGATAGCGGGATGTCGGACTGCATCGCCCAGAACGAGAACGCCGCCGCTCGACAGCGCGTCAGGCAAAAGGCGATCATCGGCGACCACGGTTTTTACCTTACCTTTGGTCTCCCCGGTGCGGACCGCCTCTTCAAACCTCTCCGCGACGCCTTCATAGGGGTGCCCCGCCAAGTCGCAGGGCGGAACCACAATGGTAAGATCGGACGCCCCTCGGGTGATCGCAGTCGTGGGCATGATCTCGCCGGGCCGCAGTCTTCGGAACACGTGATAGTCCGGATCGAGCTCCACAGAACTCGGTGCGGTCGCGACGGAAACAGTGACCGTCGCGCGAGGCTCCTGAATCGCAACGGTCACGTCCTCGTAATGGCCGTCCTGAAAGTAAATCCGCAGCGGCAGGTTCAGATCGAACGCGCGATCCCCCTGCTCGATCTCGATGGTCAGCTCCGCTGCGGCGGGATGGTATCGTGCCGTGATAAAACGAAGAGACGGCGCCCCGCCGCGCTCGACCCAGTGACCGAAAAACGCATCCAGCTCACGATTGCCAGCCTCTTCGAAAACCGCCTTGAGGTCGTCCCAGTCGGCGTGCTTCCCCATGAAGCGGTCGGTTAGAAGCCGGCAGCCGTGCCAGAAGTCTTCCTGCCCGATCCTGCGAGCAAGCATGTGAAAAACGGCGGCGCCCTTGTCGTAGGCGATGCCCCGGCCCGCTCCGTCTTCCAGTCCGTAGGTTCTTAGCGGCTTGTCGTTCTCCGGGCGAATGCGGCTCAGGAAGTTGCTGTGGTTGCGCCGCTTCTTCCGGGCGCCCTCGTGATTGTTGTCCAGCACGTAACCGTAGTAGTTGGTGCAGTAGCTGGTCAGCCCCTCACACCAGTTGCCGTCGCGAGAATCGACGGCCACGCCGCAGCCGAACCAACTGTGTACGAACTCGTGGTCGAGGTACCCGTGGCGGAAGGAGTTCTCGCCCATGCGCATCACGGTCGGGCCGAACAACGTCATCATAGGAAAGGCGAACCCGGAGCTGAAAAAGTTCTCGACGATGGTGTACTGCGAGAACGGGAACGGTCCCAGTAGTCGTTCGTAACGGTCGAGATAGGCGGCGGTCTGATCAAGGTAGCGCCGGGCCACCAGTTCGTTCTCGCTGCGCGCCTTGGGATCCTCGGCCCGCCGCAGGTGAACGCGAATCTCTATGTCGCGATAACGCTCCGAAAACACGTCATGATGGCCGCCCGCCAGCGTCATGCCCGTCAACGGAAACGGGCTGGTCCACAGGTGCCGATCCTCGTCAACGCCGTGCCGAAGGGCCGAAGCCACCAACTCGTAATCGGCAACGCGATCGGCCTCCAGCCGCCAGTCGGCCAGGAAAAGGTCCGGATCCATCGTCGATTCGTTGGGGAAAGCCGGCGTGGGATACCAGTGCCCGTCCGGTGCGAGGTAAGTCCCGTCGGGACCGATGTGAGCCGACACGCCGAAATTGTGAATCTCGCCGGGCTTCTCACCAGCGGCGACGTCCTGCTGCAACGTGCCGTAGTAGTCCACGGCCAACGTCAACGTTTGCGGAGCGCCCTCAAGATGAACGATGTGGCGGCGGTGGATGGGCGCATCGTCTTCGCCGGCGTTCCGAGTGGCCGGGCGAACCGTTGTTTTGCTTATGTTTGCGCCATCCGCGGTGATCTTCGACACGTTCAGGTCTTTGTGAAGTTCCAACGCGATCCACGAGTTGTTCGAGCCACCCGCCGGCGAATCGACAGATTCGAGCTCGAGCACGGCGCGCGCGGCGATTCTGTGCCGAGAAGGATCCAGATGGGCACGGATGTGGTAGCTCTTCGCCCGCATGACGTGTTGCGTGGCACACCCGCTGAGCAGAAAGCAGACGACGGCCATTGCTGCGATGGACGACAGCCGCCGCGCAACGTTCTTGGCTGACAGGATGCGGTGCGCCCATGTGTGCCCTCTCATCACGACTCCTTATCCCCGTACATTCCTCGGGATACCGACGCACAGTCGAACCGCACGGTTCATTTGATTATTACTGCTCGACGCCGAGCGACGCCAGCACCGCGCGCAACGGGTCGGCGTCAGGCCCCATCAATGGCCACACTCGATGCCCTAACAGGACGAATGCAAAGAGCGCCGCCGAGGCCAGCACGTACCCCGGCGAGGCACGCCGATGCCGCCACGGCTGAACGAACCATCGCCAGCCGCTCGGCCGCTCCAACGTGCGTTGCCCCGCGCGCCGGTGGGCATGTCGCAATCGCCGGACAGCCGTGAAGAACGGAAAGGTTCCCAGAACCCATAGAGCGGCCGGTATATGCCCGACGATTGCGGCGAACAGAAACAGCACGCAGCGCTCCCCGCGCTGCCACGAACCCACGCCGCAATGGTCGACCAGATTCTCGGCGCGAGCCTTCACATAACTGATCATCACGGCATTGCTCAAAGCCGCGATGCTCAGCGCCACGTACGTCACGTTCCCGTGCCACGCGAAATGCAGGGCGCAGCCCCCAAACAACGCCATGTCGCTGATTCGATCGAGCGTGGAATCGAGCACCGCGCCAAACGGCGTGGTCATCCCGCCGACCCGCGCAACGGCCCCGTCCAGCACGTCAAACGCGAAGGCAAGCAACAGGATCGATGCGGCGATCAAGGGATACCAGCTTTGGCTGATGCCCGCGTCGGCGCGCTGCCACGGCGGCACGTGCCCGGCCCCGACAACGAGGCATGCGGCCGCAGCACACGTCAGCAGACAGCCTAAAACCGTCAGCGCGTTTGGCGTCGCGCCGAGGCGGAGCAGTCCGCGGGCCAGTGCATCGCGCGACTTGCTCAACATCGCGATGAGCTGATCACCAGCCGCGGCTTTAGACTTCGATGTATGCGTCAAATCGACGTTACCGGTCAAGGTGTCGCGTTAAATCAACTCGGCCGCCGGCACACGATCGGGTACCGTCGCTCCGTTGGCGATCCACCGTTCCAGCAAATCGCGCGCCTCCGCGTCGCGAATCTGTCGGGGAGGGCTCTTCATGGCAAAGCTGGAGATTTCGTGCAAGGGGCCGCCGATGCCGCGGTCGAGGGCCAGCTTCGCGCATCGGATGCAGTCGATTACCTCGCCAGCCGAGTTGGGCGAGTCTTCCACGTTGAGGCGCAGCTCCAGGTCCATGGGCACGTCGCCAAAACCGTTCCATTCGAGCCGCACAAAGCTCACCTTGTTGTCCTTCTGCCAGGGCACGTAATCCGAGGGTCCGATATGGATATTCTCCGGTTCGAGAGGCGTGTCGAGCTGCGATTGCACTGATTGAGTCTTGGAAGTCTTCTTCGACGCCAGTCGAGACCGCTCGAGCATGTTGAGGAAATCCGTGTTGCCGCCGCAATTGAGCTGATAGGTTCGCTGGAGCTTGACGCCCCGGTCACCCAGGAGTCGCGCCAACACGCGATGAATAATGGTGGCCCCCACCTGGCTCTTGATGTCGTCGCCGATGACGGGCAGGTTTCTCTCGGTAAAGCGCCGCGCCCACTCCGGATTGGACGCGATGAAAACCGGCACGCAGTTGACGAATGCCACGCCGGCCTCGAGCGCCGCCTCAGCATAATGACAAACCGCCTGCTCCGAGCCGACCGGAAGATAACAGACCAGCACGTCAGCGGCCGAATCGCGCAGCACCTCCACGACATCGACCGGCTCGGCGTCGGAAACGCAGAACGTCGCCTGCTCCGGATAGTCCTGCATGTGATCGGCCACACCGTCCAGAACCGGGCCTATCTGTACGCTGATGCCGTACGGCGGCAGTTCCGGCTGGAAGACTTTCGTACAGTTTGGCACGGCGAAGACCGCCTCTTCCAGAGGGCGGCTCACCTTCCGCCGGTCCACGTCGAACGCCGCGGCGACCTGAATGTGCTCGAGCCGGTAGCCGCCGATCTCGCGGTGCAACAGCCCCGCCGTGTCGAGCGAATTGTGATTCTGATAATACTCGATGCCCTGGAGCAGGGCGCTGGCACAATTCCCGACCCCCACGACGGCCAAACGGATTTGCTTCATCGATTCGGCCTCCTTCGCCACCGGCGACATGACGCAGCCATTACCGTCGGCCCCGCGCTGCCGCCCGGCGCGCATCACCTCAGAACGTGTCACCCGAGTTTTCGGCACTACCACGCGTCACTTGCGCCGCAAGTATGCCGCCGAGCGGTCAGCGGTCAAGAGTCTCCATAACGAACGTGTCAGGTGGCGATACTTGCGGTGGCCGGTCGGACCGACAGGGCGGGACTCCCGACAAGCCCGGACGGTTGCCGACTGACGGCGCTTGCCGCCGCCGGATGGCGTGTCACCATGCCGACACACAGGAATGGCCCGCCTTTCGAAGTCAACGGCGGCGAATTCCGTCTAAACGAATCTCACGGTCACGACATCTGTACAAGTGGCCATGTTGGTAAGGCCGGCCGGTCAATCGGGCAAGCCCGTCCGAACTGCCGGACCGGGAGACGTTGTTCGGCAAAAACCGGTCAGACGAGCGCGGCGATATGGATGCAGCGGACCGTAGTCGGCTTGTGCAGTTGGCATACCGGTTCGTCTGGAACCGGGTGGACGCCGAAGACGCGGTCCACAACGCGCTGGCGATCGCGTATGAGAAAGGTGGGCAGCTTCGTGAAGGCGACAAGTGGTGGTCATGGGTGGCTCGAATCGTGGTGCGGCAGTGCCTTCTGCTGCGGCGGGGCGAAGGACGGCGGTTTCGGCGCGAACGTGTGGCGGGCGGGGAACGGCCGTCATCAGTTGCCGCTGGAGCAAGTGATCTGGAACGAGGCGAACGCGCGGACACAGTCCTGCAGGCAATCGCTCAATTGCCCCCCCAACAGCGGGCGGCCATCACCTTGCGGCATCTCGAAGAGATGTCGTATCGCCGGATCGCCGAGATCCTGGAGATCAGCGAAAGCACGGCACGCGTGCATGTCCGCCAGGGCCGCGAGGCCCTGAGGAAGACGATCGCACGAGGGCACGGCGAATCGGATACACAATAACGCCACGCACGCGGAGCGGAAACGATGATTTGCGAACGATTCCGACAACTCGTACAGGATCGTTGCGACGGCCTCTCGGTCGGCGGCGAGACCGCGGACATGGAAGCCCACGCCGCAGCGTGTGACGCGTGTCGTACTTACGATGCCGAGATGAGCGCCGTGGTCGAGGCGCTCGATGACCTGCGAGCGTTGTCGACCATCACGCCCGACGAGTCGGGCGGCCGCGGCGGTTGGCTCGCCGGTGCGCGCCGTTGGACGGGCGTCGGAGCCATGGCCGCCGGCGTCATCCTCGCCGTGCTGGCCGGCATCGCAGTCGAGTCGTTTATCACCCGGTCCCCGAACGATGTGCCCGGCGTCACCGGGCCGGTGACCGTCGCTGGCTTTTCGCTCGTTGTGCAACTGAGCCACGAGTCGGCGGCAAAGTTCATTGCGGTACCGACCGCGACGGAAGAACCCAACGTGCACGTTGTATGGCTGCACCAGGTGCTGCCACCTGCCTCCGAGGCATCCGGAGGATCCGGCCGCGGACATGCTCCAAACGGGGCGAGCAGTTGATGCACGAGCGAAGTTGCGGTTTCGTCGCCGGACCCGATATGCCGGGCGACCCGGAGACGGCCGCTTGATTAAGGAACAGACAATCAAACAGGGTTGTGTGAGACCCGGGAGAACAAAGATGATCTTCGTGGAACACTGTTTTTCGATGACGCTCTGGACGCTGGCGCTCTTCGGTTTGGGAGCGGTGCAATCGGACGGACAGCAGGCGACCATCCCGGCCGACGGACAAGAGGTCAATGAACGTCAGATCGTCCTGGCCCGCGGCGGCCAATCACAGGGACAATCCCAGCGCGCGACAACCGCACAGGCCGAACAGAACCAGTCCGCCGAACCAGCCGAGGAGGCTTCAAGCGAGCCGGAAATGGCGGAGATCCGCGTGTTCCGGCTTAAGCATGCAGAACCCCATTCCGTCGCGAGGACCGTCGCGGAGTTGTTCTCCAAAAGGCACCTGGCGGTGGCGGTGGATGCCAGATTGAACGCGCTGATCGTGCGGGACGCGTCCGGAGGACTAAACCTAGCCTCCGTCGAGCGGCTGATCACCGATCTCGACAAGCCGGACGATGCCGAGGGCCTGACCCTGACCGAGATCGTCAAGCTCAAACACCGCGATGCGGAAGACGTCGTGACCGTGCTGCGTCGCTCCCATGAGCATATGCCCGTCGAGACAGGATTCGACTCGGCGAGTCAGTCGGTGTTGCTCACAGGTCGGCGTGATCAGGTCAAGGAGCTGGCCAGCCTCATCGACGAGATCGACAAGCCCCAAGAGCCGATCCGTCTTTCGTTCTTCTTCCTTAAGGGCCAGCGCGACGGCGAAGACCCGTCTGCTTCCGAGCAGGCCATTTCGGAGTTGCCGGAAGAGCTGCGCCCGGTGGGCCGCAGCCTTGTGAAAAGCGGCTTCGCGCGACCTGGGTTGTTGGCCCCGCTGTCGGCGAACACAATGGAGGACGCGCGGTTCCAGACGGCCGGCTTTATCTCCACGGGCGAGCATCTGGAGGGCCTGGACCTTCACATCAACGGCCGCGTTCGCCAGGGGACGCGGTCCGGCACAACGCGCGTCGAGATCGAATCCGAGGTCATCCGGGCCAAGCGCGACCCGCGGGAGGCGGGCGTTATCCGGCATGCCGTCTTCCGCCTCCAGACGACGCTGGTCGCGAAACTCGGAGATTACGTGGTGCTCGCGGCAGCCCCCAGCAGCAACGAGGCTGCGAACGAGTTGCTGGCGCTCGTGGTCCGAGTCGAGCAGGGCGGCTGAGAAACGCCTCTGACAAGATCCGACGATTTACATGAGGACCATCGGCGGCGTGATGCGTCTATTAGGTTGAACACATCCTTCCCAACCCTCACCAAGAGGGCGACCACAAGGGCCGGGCGTTCGGGGGCGGACGCCCGGCTTGCTTTATTGATAGACCGCTACGGGCATTCGATGTCCTGCAGGCCGGAATCCCAGCAATGCCACGCGTCGTCGCCGAAGCGCTGCTGATCTCTCACCCGGCCTTCCTTGGTCGTCCGGTTCCACTCGACGTTCCGGAGGGCGTCCTGGCCTTTGTTGTAGATCTCGAAGAAGGCACTGTCGGGACCGCCGGTAGTGCCGTGGAAGATGTAGCCGCCGTTCTCCGGGCCGTTTGGAACGATGTTGGTGTACCTGAGGTCGCCTGTCTCGGCGTCGGCATCGCGGTGCCATTCGATTCCGATGAACGGCGTCGGATCATCAGGTGACTTGTTGAGTGTCCACGTGCCCTCGGTGCCGATCAGGTTCGAGACTCCGGTGAACCACTCGAAGTCCTCGTAGTAACCCTCCTTTGTAATGATCATCCGCCACTGGATGTCGCCGTCGTCGGCCAGCGCATGCAGCTCGGCAAAGTGCGCGACGCCGCCGATCGGCACTTCGTACGACCAGACCCAGGCACCGTCTTCCTGCTGCTCGGGCGTATGGTTGAAGGATTCGAGGAACGCTGCGACCGGAACGGCAAGTCCGACGGTGATGATCACGCTCCAGACACCTACGTGCAGCGCCGCCCACTGCCAGTTGTCGCCGGCCTGGGCCTGCAGAGGTGTCGAGTCGCTACGGTCGATGACGCGCTTGGCCCCACCTGCGCCCGAGAAGTCATCGAAGTCCATCACGAACGTTCCGGATGGTGGGATGTCGGGCGGGGTGTCGGCCGGCGGTTGCGGATTGATCCCGCAGCCGTTTCCGCAGGGGAGCATCGCGACAAAGAAAACCGACGCCGTAAGAAGTCGAAGCGCTTTCGAGTGTTCCATGATCGAATCTCCGTAGCATTCCGCAGCGACTCGCACCGGTGGCCGGGGCCTGTCCGCGCCGTGCCGGGCGAACGTCCGCACCTTACAGTTATCGTTCGGCCCGATGGTCGCCGGATCTTCAGTGCGACGCGGTTTGCCGATTCGGAAACCGCGATTCCCGCCCGGAAACGTGCCCGGCCGGCATCGTGGCAGCAGGTCCGGATAAAGGACTGGAGTACGGGCTGTTTCCACGTGCGTACGGGGTCAGCGGAGGGGCCGCAGGATGGAGGCCGGGCGTTACGCCCGGAGCCGCCGGTGCCGCTTGAGGGCGGCGGATGCCGCCGCGAGCAGCGCTACGCCGGCGAGAATCGCGCCGAAGGTGGAGGCGGCGGGGACCGCATTCGCGTTAACGGTGCCGAGGAGGGTGAGCGTGAGGGTGTCGCCTGATTGTCCGCCGGGCAGGTCCTCGTCCGAGACGTCGAGTTGATAGACGGTCTCGAAGGCGCCCTCGCCGGCGCCGGTATCGAGGTACGCCGTGAAGGACTGCCCCTGGCCGGCGGCGAGATCGTCGAACGGTGCTATATCAGAGTACAGCACGCCGGTGTCGCCCGCTCCCGATGCTGTGATGAGACGCAGCGCCGCGGTGAGGCCCGGCGTGGATTCCAGGTTGAAGACGTCGAACGTGAGGGTCTGGACCCCGGTGTCCTCGAAGAATTCGCCAAAGTCGATCACCAGCGTATCGACGTTCCCGCCGGCGCTGAAGGACGCCTCCGAGTGATCGAGCACCTCGACGGTGAGGTTGATGACGTCGTCGCCGTCGCCGGATCCCTGGCCGGCGCCGGCCGAGGTGAGATCCGTGTTGTCGACCGTTACGGTACCAGAGTAAAGTCCCGTCGCGGCAGCCGAGGCGACGCCGACCGACAGTTGCTGCGATTGCGTTCCACCGACGAACGCGTGGCCGGTTCCGGCGGGCGTGACGACGGCGTCTCCGGTGGCGGAGATGTCGAACGTCGTCGGCGTCGTGCCGATCTTGCTGAGCGTCACCGGGGTCGTCGGCGCGGCGGCGCCGTTGATCACCTGCAGCAGCAGCGGCACGGAGGACGCTCCGTCGCCCGGCGCCGTGCTTCCAAAGTACAGCGTCGAATCGTTGTCGGCCGTTCCCCAGATGGCCCAGACGAACTCGGGCCGGTCGATGAACGGGTTGCGGTTGTTCTGATAGTAGAGCGGGTTGTCCTGGCTGCTCCAGAGTAGATGATTGCGCCGCTGTTCGGTCTCGCTGACGGGGTCTGAGTAATGCCATTGGAGCAGGCTCGCCAGGTCGCCCAACTGTCCCAGCCGGATGTCCGGGTTGCCGTTGACCAGTTCGAGATCGTCGGTGTTCGGGTCCGAACCGTCGTAGCGCACCTGCATGTAGAACATTGCCCGGGCCACATCGCCGGTGTCCTCGTGCCCCGGATACCAATAGACGCCGCTGGGACCGAAGGTCGCCCGGAAGCCGCCGAAGTTCCTCGTGCCCCGGTCGCCGTTCACGCTTGTCGTGCAAGGTCGCAGAATGTGCATGTCCGAGTTGTCCGGCCCTGTGTCGGTGCTGCCGTCGCCGATGATCTGGCGGCTGCGCGGCCAGATATGTTCGCGGTTGTAGGTGACCCCCTGATCCCAGGTCGAATCGACCGACAAGCCGTCGTAAATCAGTATGATGTTGTCCGGATTGTTCGGGTCCTCATCCAGCAAAGCGAAGGCAAACCGCGCGTCGTCGTACGACCGCACGACGTGGTTGTCGATGATGTTGTGGAGTTGGCCCTCGAGCACGGCCCCCGTGCCGGTGGCCGTGTTGTAGTAGCCGAGCGGCGGCTCGTACTGTCCCAGAACCGCAACAACAATGATTCCGAAAATCGCTTGCATGGTCTTCAATCCTCCCGAGCTTCATCATACCCGATTCTCCAGGCCGTGTCGCGGGGAAAGCGAGGGGGAGCCGGGTTTGGCCGAACGTTAGCGGAATCTACGGATGCCGCGTTGCACGTACCGCAGCCGAACGGAAGGAATGCACGGGCAGGCTCGCGCAGCAGGCACGGCGGCTTGTCCGGGCGTTCGGCGGCACCATTGACAGCCGTCCGTGGTTCTGCGAGACGTTCTGTATTCAGCCTCTCGCTTCGCGGAGGTGATCTCGTCAGGCGCGCCGCCGAGCGCCCGTAAACACGCATCGCATGAGGAGCCAGGTCATGAGCCGCCGAACGTTGTTGGCCGCGTTGCTGTTGTTGCCGTTGGTGCAGTCCGGATGCCGGATGTACGGCGCCAGGGAGGATTTCGAGCTGCACGTGCCGTGGGGCGATTACCAGCGCTTCGTCGTGCGAACGAACAATGGCAGCGTCGAGCTTAACAGGGCCGAGGTGGACGGTATTGTCATTCGCGGCACGAAGCATGCCACCGCGCGCACCGTCGAAAAGGCCGAAGAGAAGCTCAAAGGGGTAAGGGTTTTTGCCGCCGCGGACCCGGGTGACCCGTCCGTCTTCAAGGTGCATCTCGAGTCCGCTGCATTGCTCGGAAACGGCGGCGTCGCTGGCAGCTTCGACATTCAGGTGCCTGTGGCCTGCGCGGCGGACATTCAGACGCGAAATGGCCGGGTCGCCGTACGCGGACTCGAGGACGAGGCTGTTCTCGAAACGAGCAACGCGTCCGTCGTGGTTGACGACGTGGCCGGAAGCGTCCAGGCGCGAACCAGCAACGGGCGCATCACGGCCCGTGACGTGACGGGCCATCTGACCGCCGACACGAGTAACGGCGGGATCGAGGCGGAGCGGATCGGCGGCGACTGCAGGCTGGAGACGTCCAACGGCCACATCCGGGCGAACGGGGTTCTGGGCAGCTTGCGGGTCAGGACGAGTAACGGCGGCATCGGCGTAGACGTTTCGCCGCCCGAGGGCGGGACGGTTGACCTGCGCACCTCGAACGGTTCGATCGATCTGAGCCTGCCGGTTGATATCGAGGCCGAATTGGATCTTTCGACGAGCAACGGGGTGGTGCGGATGAATATGGAGGACGTACCGCTGCGGGTGCGGTTGTGGAGCCAGAACCGCGTCAAGGCGAAGATGTACAAGGGGGGCGGCCCGAAGATCGCCGCGACGACTTCCAACGGCGTCATCACCGTAAGGTCTCGCCAGCCCCAATGACCGGCGGTCTGGAATGTGGTTGATCTGATATGGCATCAGGTGGCCCGAGGGAAGACGGTTGGGTTCGTTTGGAAAGAAAGAGGCACGAAGGCACGGAGGCACGGAGGCACGAAGGGGGTGGCCAGGAATGTGGCGATTCGGGTTGGCGGGGCGCTTGGG
>CAZNPL010000064.1:0-20005 GCA_964574815.1 uncultured Phycisphaeraceae bacterium | reverse complement strand
TGTTGGTGCGCGGGCGATTGAAGGTCCGGTCGCTGGCGCTCCCGGCTCTGATGCGCCACGGCGGCCGCTTGGCGGCCTGATAGCTGACGACTGACGACTGAGAACTGATCCGCCTGAGGCGGAACGACTCGCGCAGCTATGGGTTCGTTTGGTAAGAAAGAGGCACGAAGGCACGGAGGCACGTAGGCACGAAGGGGGTGGCCAGGAATGTGGCGATTCGGGTTGGCGGGGCGCTTGGGTTCGTTTGGCGCCGGTTGTCGCGCCGGTTGGGACGCGGCGAGGACCGACGGCCGGCTGGTGGCGGGTGGATGGGCCGGGCGGTATGGGCGGCAGGTCGCTGGCCACTGGTAACTGAGAACTGATGACTGAGCACTCGCGCAGCTTTGGGTTGGTTTCGCAAGGGTACTTTCCGCGTTGGCGCGTCGGGAAGGCGGGGGACCCGAGCGGCGTCGAAGGCACAGGTCTGATAACTGACAACTGATGACTGTCGACGAGCTTGGGTTCGTTTGGCGCCGGCGCCTGCATCGCGGCGGGTGTTCGCAAGAGTAAGCTGATGGCTGACGGCTCGCTCCGCGTTTGGGTTCGTTTGGCGCGGGCGCATGTTGGTGCGCGGGCGATTGAAGGTCCGGTCGCTGGCGCTCCCGGCTCTGATGCGCCACGGCGGCCGCTTGGCGGCCTGATAGCTGACGACTGACGACTGAGAACTGATCCGCCTGAGGCCGAACGACTCGCGCAGCTATGGGTTCGTTTGGAAAGAAAGAGGCACGAAGGCACGAAGGCTCGCTTGCGGGACGGCGCGGGTTGCCGGGGGATCGGTGGGTTCGTATGGCGCCGGCGCTCGCGGCGGGCACGTCTGACAACTGAACACTGAGCACTGACAACTCGCGCCGTGCTGGGTTCGTTTGGCGCGGGCGCTTGTTGGTGCGCGAGCGATTGAAGGTCCGGTCGCTGGCGCTGGCGGCTCTGATGCGGGTTGGGCATGGTCTTCTCATTTGCGTATGCCTCCTGCGGCGCGCAGTCCGGGTGCGCTTCTCTTTTCCACCCTATAGAACACGGTGGGTGTTCCAGATTTTTCTCGAAAAAGTGGAACAGGCGATATCAGCGTGCTTGGGGGTCCGGGGCGGCAGGGTGGCAAAAGTTATCAGTTGTCAGTTATCAGTTGTCAGAAGAGAGCCGTCAGCCATTAGCCGTCAGCCTTCAGCCGGAGGGTGCCGGGGCCGGTTGTTGTGCCGCGAGGTCCTTGCGCGATTCGAGCTTGGTTGGTGTACTGATCATGACCACACCTGTCGCTTTGCGAGAGATGGGTCACCCGGCGTTTTGGGTTACCGTGCGTGGCAAGCTCCTCAGCCGTCCCTCCGGGACTCGGGTGGTTTTGGACCGGGACGTTTACCCAGCGATGAATCGCTGGGCTATTCTCAGGTGCCCCTCCGGGGCATGGCGTGCCGCGGTCGGCGCCGTACTGTATCCAGCGCAAGAGGATACGCACCGTACGCATGAGCTGCTCAGGGTGTTCCCGGTGTTCGTCGCCGGGCCGGGGGGTCGGTCCGGTTCGTGTGTTATTGCGTCGCCCGCTTCGCGGGCTTGGGTTGGTTGGGGACGCCGGTTACCCCGGGTTGCGCTGCGCTTCACGCGAGAAAGCCGTCAGCCGTCAGCCAGCAGCCGGAGCGCGGTCGGGCGCGGTTTGGTGGACGTGGGGGTTCGTCTGTCGACGGGAGCGTTTGGTGGGCGGACCGCTCGTTGACACTCGAGGTACTGATTGGGTGCGGCCATCAAGCGTCGGGCTTCAGCCGGAGGGCGGTGGGGACGGTGGTTGTGTCGGGTGGTCCTTGCGCGGCGACGGGTTGGTTGGTGTTCGAATCGTGGCCTCAGGTTGCCGGCGCGATCTGGGTCACGCGCTCTTTTGGGATTATCTGCCTTTATGCACAATCGATCTGGTACAATGGAGTCGGGGAAACGTGCAGGGGACACTTCGGGGCGCTTTTTGGTTCTTTTTGGAAGGAGTCGGGGGCGAGGGGGTGTGACCGTTCGTTTATGTATGGATGCTTTGTTTAAAGGCCGCACAATGGTGCAATTTCGGTCCGAAAAAGACTTGACCTGTGGGGGGGGGCAGTGTGGTATACTAGAGACCAGTCAGTTCGAAGCGAGGAGTGGAAGCAATGCGCATCCTCTCGCGGCACACGTTAATTCTTCTGGCTTATGGACTTACGGGGGGAGCGCCGGCCGCGCGGGCGGGCGACTTGCCGGCCGACGGGCGCGGTGTCGGCCCAGACCGCGCGGTGGAGGCGGCTTCCGGCCCGGCGGGGATGGCGTCTGAGGGGTCCGTGGAGCCGCCGGAATACGTGATGTTTGATCTGGGGACGCTGGGGGGCTGGAGCAGCAACGCCCTGGCGATCAACGATCTGGGCCAGGTCTGTGGCAGCGCGGACACGGCGGAAGGACTCCGCCGGGCGTACCTGTGGACCGACGGGGATATGACTGAACTCGGCGTGCTGGAGCCCTGGTCCCAGAGCGAGGCCTGGGACCTGAACAACCACGGCCAGGCGGTGGGAATCGCGACGCACACGGGCTACATCGCGTCGGGGTTCTTGTGGGAGGACGGGCAGATGTCGGACATCGGGCATCTCACCGGCGACCATGGAGACACGCATGCCTTTGGCATCAACGACGCCGGTCAGATTGTCGGGTACTCGGGCGTCGATGCCGAAGTCCCGACTTGGCATGCCTTCCTCTGGGATAACGGCGTAATGACCGACCTCGGGACGCTTGGAGGTCGGCGGAGCATCGCCTGGGACATCAACGAGAGTACCGAAATCGTGGGGTCCTCGTACTTGGCGACTCCCGCCGAGGAGGCGTTCTTGTGGGAGCCGAGTCTATCGCCCGGCGACGGCGAAATGCTCGCCTTGGGAACATTGGGCGGAACTCACAGCGAAGCCTTCGGGACCAACGAGTCCGGGCACGTTGTCGGGAAAGCGCTCAGGGGGACCGGGATCTTCAGTGCGTTCCTGTGGGACGGCGGGGAAATGATCGACATCGGCGCGCTGGGGGGATTCATCGGCAGCGACGCCGCGGCGATCAACGATTCGGGTCAGATCGTCGGAAACCCCCCATACTTATACGATCCGCAACTTGGGATCTGGGAGTTGTACGACTTGCTTCCTCGGGGGAACGGGTGGCGGGAGTTAGGGGTCTATGACGTCAACAATCACACGCAGATCGTGGGTGTGGGGACGACTGAGGGTTGCCGGCACGCATTCCTGATGACGCCGCTAGGAACGTGCATTGGGGTCGCGAATACCGGCGGCGAGGCGGCGTGCAACGATCACGACGTCTGCACGCGTGACGGGTGTGAGCACGATGTCTGCGTCCACAGCCCGAATGTCTATGGAGACGTGAACCAGGACGACAGTGTGAACATCTTTGACGTCGTGTGCGTCCTGAACGCGCTCGCCGGTGATTTCAGCGATTGCTTCTACGAGGAAGGCGATTTGCATCCTTGCGGCGGGAATGGTGTGGTCAATCTGTTCGACGTGTTTGCGGCCTTGGATGCGGCGGTAACCGGGGCGGACCCGTGCTGCGGGGGCTCGCCCTGATACATTTCGATTAGTTCGCTAGTGGGTTGAAGGGGGCTTTGCGCGCCGGGCGCTGAGCGTACGTCCGCTGAAAGGTCACTCCGGGTTGCGCGTTCGCCTCACCCGGGGCTGATAGTGCGGTGCCCGCTTCGCCGGATATTTCATAGCGGTCAGTCACAAGAGTTGTCGGTAGTCAGTTTTCAGTTGTCAGGAAAAGCCGTCAGCCGGAGCCAACGGAGTTGGCTAGAGAGGAGAAAGTAGAACAGTAGAGCAGTTGACAGGGGGATGGCAGCGTTCGGGGCGAGTCCATCGCTGCGGGCGATTGCCTGCGGGGTCGCTTGGTGGCGGATTGCTCGTTGACACTCGCGGTATTGATTGGGGGCAGTCGTCAGCCAGAGCGCGGCGGGCCGGGCTTTGTGTTTGCAGGGTCTTGCGCGATTCGGTGTTGGTTGGCGTTCGGGTCGTGGCCAAACCCTTGCTTCGCGAGAGTTCGGCTACTCGACATGGATGTCCGTCGCCCACCCTTCGCTTCGCGAAGGATGGGGCATCACGGCAACTTGAAATGCGGGAGGAGCCTTTGCTTCGCCCCTTCGTCCCTTCGTCCCTTTGTCCCTTGCTTTGGTTGCAGCCAAAGGCCGCGCTGCGCCTCGGTGCTTTCTTGCTTCTGTTTCTACTCACAGCCTTGTCAGGTGGAGTTTATTTCCAGTTCACAAGATGCACGCAGAATGGGCCGCTTGTCAGGCGCCGTTGGCGAGTGCGGTGCGCATCGATTGGGCCAATTCGAATAAGGAGCTATACATGTTTGGTCACATGAAGAGCGTGATCTGTGTCGCGATCGCGGGAATGATCGCCGGTTGTCCCATGCCGCCTCCGGGCGATGGGAACCCGCCCCTGGAGGATCCTATTCCCGAGATGATTCAACAGAGCGACATCGCCGTGCGCCTGGTCACGGTCGCAGACGGGATGACTGCGCCGAACTGGGGCACATCGCCGCCGGGGCGGCCGGACCGGCTCGCGGTTACGGATCAGGACGGCATCCTCTGGATGGTCGACCCGGCGACCGGCGAGAAGTCCGTGTTTCTCGACGTCAGCGACAGGCTGGTGAGTCTCGGCATCTCCGGCCCGGGATCGTTTGACGAGCGCGGCCTGCTGGGTGTTGCATTCCATCCGGACTACGCGACGAACGGGCTGCTTTACACCTATACTTCCGAACCGGTGAACGGCGCGGCCGACTTCTCGACCATCCCGATGGGCGAGATGGCCAACCACCAGAGCGTCGTCACCGAGTGGATGGTGGCGGACCCGACGTCAGCCGGCGCTGTCGTCGATCCGGAGAGCGGCCGCGAGTTGTTGCGGATCGATCAGCCGCAGTTCAACCATGACGGCGGTGCGCTGGTCTTCGGTCCTGCGGGGATGCTGTTCATCTCCTTGGGTGACGGTGGAGGCGCCGACGACCAGGGCGTCGGGCACGGCGAAAACGGAAACGGACAGAATCCGGCGACCATCCTCGGGTCGCTGGTCCGCATCGATCCGATGGGGGCCGACGGCGTCAACGGGCAGTACGGCATTCCGGAGGATAACCCGTTTGTGGGCATGGAGGGCATGCTCGACGAGATCTACGCCTACGGCATGCGCAACCCGTTCCGGTTTTCGTTCGACCGGCAGACCGGTGAACTCTGGCTGGCCGATGTCGGACAGAACGACATCGAGGAGGTGAACGTCGTGACGGCCGGGGGGAATTACGGATGGCGCATTAAAGAAGGCTCGTTCTTTTTTAATCCCAACGGGGACGCCGACGGCTTCGTGACGGCCGACCCCAGCGGCGACGTGCCGGCCAGCCTGATGGACCCGGTGGCCGAGTACGACCACGACGAAGGCATTTCCATCATCGGCGGGTTTGTGTATCGAGGCAGCGCGATCTCCGAACTGGCGGGCCTGTACGTATTTGGTGAGTTTGACGGCCGCCTCTTCCACCTTGACGCCGAGAACGAGATTCTCGAGTTCCAGTTGGCCGATCGCGAAAGTCTGGAGCTTTCGGTGCTCGGCTTCGGCGAGGACGGTAACGGCAACCTCTGCCTGCTGGGCAACGAAACGGGCGTGCCTTTCCAGGAGACGGGCGTCGTCCTGCGGCTGGAGCCTCTGGAAGCTGAGTGAAGTGCTTTGGTATAGGAATGCGACGCACCATGCGCCGGGGCGCCATGGAGCGGGGGCCCGGCGTACCGCCGGCACGTGTTTGGCGTGCTGGGATGGTTGCCCGTACCGCTGCCAAGCGGGGGAAACGCACGGGCAAGCTCCGCCGCCGGTGGCGGCTCCGCTCGCCCATGGCACCCTTGCTACACACGTACTACCGCCAGGCCCCCCGCTGGCCGTGCGGGTCGCTTGTGGCGCGCCAGAACGGTCCCGTGTCGATCGCCAGCGGCGTCGTGGTGACAAATCTGCCGGTGTTCGCGACCACGTCGGGCCTCAGACCGGCCTCGAACGCCCCGAACGGCGAGTCGAAGTCGCGAAAGCCGACACTGCCGACATCGAAGGTCGTCTGCATGCCGAGATCGAAGTCGCTGACGAAGAAGCTCTGAAAGTCGGGAGTCGAAAACCCGAGGGTACTGTCGAAGCCGAAGACCGGGTTCACACCGCGATCCAGAAGCCCGACGTTCTGGACCACGCCGCCGGCGCCCAGGTTGCCGGTGCCGATGCGGCCGATGGAAGTCTCGAAGGCCACGCGGGTGCCGAACGGATCGATCGCGGGATGGAACACCGGCTCATCCAGGGGCGTGAGGGGCGTGACCCGAAAGCCGGTGAGAAGCTGGGCGTTCGGGGCCGAGATGGATTCGAGGACGAAGGAGCCTTCTTCGAAACCGATCACGGCTCGTTCGAGGTCATCCGCGAAGGAGATGGTCGTCGGGGTTGGCAGCGGCTCGCCCTCGGTGAAGCCGAAGTCACTGGCCGGCGCCGTGGCGATCAAATCGTGTTCTTCGCGCGATTCGCCGGGCTCGGCCAGGAAGAAGGAGAAGGCGGCCTGGTTCTCCTGGGGAACCACGTAGGCGAGGGCGTCGCCGCCTCGAATTCGCGCGAGCGTCGCGTCGTCGGGGGTGTTGAACTCTTCGAGAGGCGGCTGATCGACCATTCCGGGCACGTCGAGGAATGGGCAGCCGGCGACGGCGGCCAGCAGAATTCCGAAAGGCGCGGCTCGGTACAGGTTGCTCAGCTTTGTAGAATGCATGGACTTCTCTCCTTGTGCCAGGGCGACCGTGTGTAGTAAAGTAAACGATGGTCCGCCGGCGGTCGCGGCAGCCAGTGCCTGCGGACAAATCATATGATGCCGCGAGTTCCTGACAGCGGACTCAAAACGGTCTGACGATGATGTAAAGGAGGCGCCGATTTCCCACCCCTGCTTCGGAAGGAAGGGGGCAGCTTGGACCAGGGAGTTGTCAGTAGTCAGTTGTCAGAAAGAAGCTGTCAGCCGTTCCGCCTCTGGCGGACCAGCCGTCAGCCGGAGAGCTGTCGGGCTTGGTTGGCGATCCTCGGCGTTGTTTGCCGATTTCCCACCCCTTGCTGCTCAAGGTATGGGGCACCTTGCGGAAAAAGATTCCTGACGGCGTTTTGCCTCGCTTTGCTAAGGATGGGGCGGCTTCGCACATTCCAGCAGGTGCATCAAGATGCACCCCGCGGTGGTGGGGCTGGCGGCATGGATGTCCGTCCCCCACCCTTCGCTTTGCGGAGGAACCCGACCGTTGAATCGCGAGCCCACCTCCGGAGGAGGTGGGCCACCCGCGTCCGTCCCCCCCTTTGGTTTGCGAAGGATGGGGGACCCCCTGTTGCGGACTCTCGGTTACTCGCCTGCGGGACGTTTGGATTCGGTGGGCGACTCTTGCCCGAGGGCGTTCTTTCGCAGCCAGTCCGCGGCCTCGCCGACCGTTTTCTTGTCCTTCTCTCGATCGACGAGGTAGTTGGCGCGGCGCATCTTCTCGACCGGTATGGCGCCGATCAGTGGTTGGAGCGTTGAGACCAGGTCGTCCTTCTTCGCCGCCTCTTGCGAGAGGAGGAGGACGGCGTCGTATGGCGGGATCGCGTTCTTCGGGTCGCCGAGGATCACGAGGTCGTACGCCGTGATCCGGCCGTCGCTGGTGAAGGCGGAGATGACGTCAACTCTGCCCCGATCGACGGCCTGGTACATGAAGGTCGAGTCGAAGCTGGTCTGGTCGAAGAACTTGATGTTGTAGATGTCCTTGATGGCGTTCCACTCCGGCCGGCCGAAGAATTCGTAGTCGCCGCCGATCTTCATGTCCGGCGCATGCGGCCGCAGGTCTGCGATCGTTTCGATGCCAAGTTCCTCGGCGCGGTCGCGCTTCATCGCAAGCCCGTAGGCGTTTTCGAAACCGAGTCCGCCCACGCAGTGGATGCCGTGTTTTTTCTCCAGCCAATCCGTCACCTCGCGCAGCACGGTCTCGCTGTCGGCGGTGCCCTCGCGCTTCATGTAGTTCGCCCAGATGGTGCCGGTGTAGTCGACGTAGCAGTCGATCTTTCCCGTGCTCAGCGAGTCGAAGATGACCGAGCTGCCCAGGCTCTCTTTCTCCCGGGCGTTGAACCCGGCCTCCTCGACGAGATCGCCGATGACGTCGGCCAGGATGAACTGTTCGGTGAAGGTTTTCGAGCCGATCCAAACGATGTCACGTTCGCCCTGGCCTCGTTGTTTGAGGGCGCGAACCAGCGTCGGCGCCACAAGCCCGCCTCCGAATACGATCAGCAGTGCGATTCCGCACACCAGCGTTAGTGGCCTCGTTCGGTTTTTCACGCCGCGCTCGACGCCGCCGATGAGCAGGTCGAGGACGATGGCCAGGACGGCGGCGGCCACGCAGCCGAAGGTGACCATCGGCCAGTTCATGGTCTGCAGGCCGCGAAAGATGTAGTTACCGAGGCAGGGCTGACCGACGGGCGTGGCAAGTGTTGCGATGCCGACGACCCACACTGTTGCGGTTCGAATGCCGGCGATGATGACGGGCAGGGCCAGCGGGAGTTCGACCCGCCACAGGACCTGGCGCGGCGTCATGCCCATGCCGCGGGCGGCCTCGACCATCGGCGGATCGACACCGAGGATGCCGGTGACGGTGTTGCGCGTGATGGGCAGCATGCTGTACATGGTCAGGGCGACGGCCGTCGGCCAGAAGCCCAGCGTTCCGAGCAGCGGCACCATGAGGGCGAGCAGGGCGAGGCTGGGGATGGTCTGCACGATGCTGACGGCGGTCAGGACGGGGTATCGGAACGCCGGCCAGCGGATCACGGCGATGGCGATGATGACACTGATGATGAGCCCGGCCGCGAGCGGCACCACCGTGATCAACAGATGGTTCGACAAATTGGTCGGTAGGAGGTCAAAGTTCTGGAGGAGGTTCTCGCTCATCGGTGCCTCATGGCGCCTCGCTCGTGTCATTGCTATCGCCGAGTTGTGCGCCGCAATGAGCGCAGTACTTGGCGCCGGTGGGATTCGTGCCGCCGCAGTTGGTGCAGCGCGTCTCGCTCGTGTCTCTTGACCCGGCCGACTCGGACACCAGTTCCTCGACGCGATCGGCCTGGCGCTTGGGCATCTCCATGAGCTTTTTGGCGTACTCGTCCTGCGGATCGGTGAGCAGGTCGTGCGGCGTGCCCAGGCGGGCGATGCGTCCCTCGTTCATCACGGCGATGCGGTCGGCCATGAGCAACGCCTCGGTCATGTCGTGCGTGACCATGATGGTTGTCAGGCCGAGGTCGCGGTGGATTTTGGTGAATTCGTCCTGGAGGGCGTCGCGGGTTACGGGATCGAGTGCGCCGAGCGGTTCGTCCATGAGCATCAGCTTGGGTTGTGCTGCCAGTGCCCGGGCGAGACCGACGCGCTGTCGCTGTCCGCCTGACAGCTCGCTCGGCGGACGGTTTCGGAATTCGCCGGGTGCGAGGCCGATCATATCGAGCAGTTCGTTGACGCGTTTGTCGATGTCGCTGTGATCCCACTCGAGCAGCTTTGGCACGATCGCGATGTTCTCGCCGACGGTCATGTGGGGGAACAGGCCGATGCCCTGGAAGACGTAGCCGATGCGCCGGCGAAGCTGGACCGGATCGACGTTCCTGTTGTCTTCGCCGTCGATGGTGATCGTGCCGTCGGTGAGCTCGATCAGGCGATTGATCATCTTGAGCGTGGTGGTTTTGCCGCAGCCGGATTCACCGAGCAGGACGACGAGTTCGCCGCGGGCCACCTCGAGGTTCACGCCGTCAACGGCGAAGGTCTCGCCGTCGTAGGTTTTGCGGACGGCCTCGAGCGTGATCATCTTGTCGTCGTTTGATGCGTACACTGCACCAACTCGTGAGGTTCCGGTGGTTCGACCGTGCCAAGTGAAACGAGACCTCTGCTACGACGTCTGACCCGGGTTGTACTGGACTAATGAGTGCAGGGAAAGCCCTGAACCCCGGTTGCCCGTTCTAATGCGGCGATGGAGGGAACTCACTTTTCAGGCTTGTAAGGTGCCGTTCAGGTGTGGTTCACGTAGTGGTGATATCCTGCTTGGACCAAGGGTCAGGAGACGATCGGTCTCCCGTACCCCGAGGGCCAGGAACAGAGATGATCACGCATGCAAACGCTGACAACCGAAGAACTCAGACAGATGGGGGAAGCGAACCGGGATGCGAAGGACAAGCAGTTTTATCTGTTCAATGTGCTGCCGCGGGAGGAGTTTCGCAAAGTGCATATCCCGGAGTCTTTGAACGCTCCCGTGACCGATCCCGACTTCGTGGCCATGGTGGAGCAGACCGTGGGTGACAAGAACCATCCGGTCATCGTTTACTGCGCGAGCATCTCGTGCGACATGTCGCCCAAGGCGGCGCGGATGCTCGAGGAGGCGGGGTTTCAGAACGTCTTCGATTACGAAGGCGGCACGCAGTCGTGGAAGGAGGCCGGACTGGCCGTCGAGGGTGAGGAGACCGGGTCTGAATAGGGCAGTTCGAACGGGAAGAAATGACGGCGACGCAATGCTCGCCGGATCATCGTTGCGGTCGGATCGAGATTTGAAAAGAGGGCGCGCCGAGCGCCTTAAGCACGGAGAGATACGTGTATGGCAACTGCACCGAATGACAAACCGCTTGTACTGGTGACGGGGAGCACCGGGTTGATCGGCACGAGAGTGCTTCGGAATCTTGCCGAGGACTACACACCCGTCGGGCTGGACATTAAGGAGCCGTCGGAGCAAGTGCCCGGCACCCATTGGCAGTATTGCGACCTCACCAGCGACGAAAGCGTCAACGAGGTTCTCGGGGCGATCCGGGAGAAGTTCGGCGGGCACGTGGCCAGCGTCGTTCACTTGGCCGCCTACTACGACTTTTCCGGCAAGCCCAGCCCGATGTATGACAAGCTGACCGTGCAGGGCACGCGGCGCATGATGGACGGCGTGAAGCGGTCCTTTGATCAGGTGGATCAGTTCATCTTCTCGAGCAGCCTGCTCGTGATGAAGCCCGTGGAGGACGAGCAGCGGAAACTCACGGAAGAGTCGCCGACTCGGGCGGAGTGGGATTATCCGGAGTCGAAACTGCAGGCCGAGAGTCTTTTGCAGCAGGAGCACGGCGACGTCCCCGTGGTCGTCCTTCGGCTGGCCGGCGCGTATGACGAGGATTGCAGTTCGCTTCCGATCAGCCAGCACATACGCCGCATTTACGAAAAGCAGTCCGAGAGCTTCGTGTTTCCCGGCGACGTCGACCACGGCCAGCCGTTCATTCATCTGGAGGACGTGGCCGGGTGCATCCGGGCGACGATCGAGAAGCGAGGCGAGCTCGGCCCGGTCGAGACGTTTCTGATCGCCGAGCCGGAAGTGATGAGCCACAAGGATCTGCAGGAGGCACTCGGCGAGCTCATTCACAGCAAGGAGTGGCCGACGGCGCGGGTTCCCAAATCGGTGGCTCGAGCCGGCGCGAAGGTGAAGGAGAAGCTCGGTTTCGAGGACTTCATCAAGCCGTGGATGATCGAGCTGGCCGACGACCACTATCCGGTGGAGATCGGTCGCGCGCGGGAGCGGCTGGGCTGGGAGCCCTGCCATCGACTGCGCGACACGCTGCCCGAGATGGTTCAAAGGCTGAAGCGTGACCCTGAGGGCTGGTATACGGCGAACAGTCTGCCGGTCCCCGAGGACGTAGCGTCTTCTTAGGGCGGGCACGGGCGCACGAGTGAGTCGCGGTGGCCACCGGTACGATCGAACGCATGCAGACCGCGGTTCCGAAGCCGTGGGAGTACAACCCGTCCAAGTGGGAGCAGCGGGTGCGCATCAGCCTGGTGGCCAGTGTGGCCGTGGTGATCGCCGCCTACATGGGTTTGTATCAATGGGGCCTGATCGGCAGCGTGTGGGACCCGGTGTTCGGGGAGCAGAGCGAGAAGGTGCTGGACTCGAACGTGTCGCATGCGATGCGCCGCTGGATTCGGATTCCGGACGCGGTTCTGGGGGCGCTGGCGTATCTGGGTGACATCATCTTTGCGCTGGCCGGCTCGACGCGGCGCTGGCAATTTCGTCCGTGGCTGGTGGTGCTGTTCGGGCTGGACGTGATTCCGCTGGGCATCGTCAGTGCAATCCTCGTGGTTTTGCAGGGTGCGGTCGTCGGGGCGTGGTGCTTTCCCTGTCTGATCACGGCCGTGATTTCGCTGGTCCTGGTCATGCTGGCTTACGACGAGGTATGGTCCTGTCTGCTGTACCTTCATGGCGTGTGGCGCGAGTCCCGCAGCTTCCGCACGCTGTGGGACGTTTTCTGGGGGAGGCCGTCGGAGGTCGGTTACGTCGTCGGGCAGCGTATCGTCAAGAGGCGGGCGTGATGTGGGCCAGAGTGATTGAATTCACATTGGCGTGCTGGCTGGCGATGAGTCCGTTCATATTCCGGCACGCGCCGGGCGAGGTGTTCCTGTGGTGGAACGACCTATGCTGCGCGCTGGTTGTTGCGACGATCGGACTGCTGTCTTTCCACGAGAAGCTGCGTCGAGCTCATCTGCTCAATCTGGTGGTTGCGTTGTGGTTGCTTGGCGTCGCGTTTGTACGGACGGAGCTGCCGGCGCCGCCGCCTGCTCAGAACCACACCGTTGTGGCTTTGTTGCTGGGCATGCTCGCGGTCGTTCCAAGTCGCACCGGGGAGCCGCCGCCGGCATGGAGCGATTTCATGAAAAAGCGCGCCGAGCAGGATTGAGGACGCGGGGACGGTGGAATGAGCTGGCACGACAAACCGGCGGAGAAGGTCATCGAGGAGCTCGAAACCGACGCGGACGAGGGGTTGTCCTCGGCGGAGGCCGAGGAGCGGCTGGGAAAGCACGGTGCCAATGAGATTCGCCAATCGCGCGAGATCTCCCCGCTCAGGATTCTGCTGGGGCAATTCAACGACTTTTTGATTTACCTTTTGCTGGGGGCGGCCGCGTTCTCGGTGGCCATGGGGTTGCTGCCCGGCAAGGAGCCGCACTACACCGATGCGATTTTGATTCTGGCGATCGTGGCGGCCAACGGGCTGTTCGGGTTCATTCAGGACTATCGGGCCGAGAAGGCGATGGAAGCTCTGCGGGAGCTTTCCGAGCCGGAGGCGCGGGCTGTTCGCGACGGCGAAAAGGTCACCCTTGCGGCGGCCGATGTCGTCCCCGGCGATATCATTCTGATCGAACAGGGCAGCCGGATTCCCGCGGACGCGCGGCTCGTCGAGTGCATGAGTCTGGCGACGGGTGAGGCGGCCCTGACCGGCGAGAGCCAGAGCGTCACCAAGTCGGTCGATCCGCTCGATTCGGATACGCCGCTCGCTCAGCGCAGCAACATGGTGTTCATGAACACGAACGCCGTGAAGGGTCACGCGAAGGGCGTCGTCGTGGCGACCGGCATGGACACCGAAGTCGGGGCGATTGCGTCGGAAATCGAGGAGGCCGAGAAGCGCGAGACGCCGTTCCAGCAGGAAGTGGATCGGATGGGCAAGCGGATCGCGTACGGCATCTTCGGTTTGATCGCGGTGATTGCGGTGGTCGAGTACTTCTTTGCGGAGGCGGGGGTGGTGACGACCGTCATGGTGGCGATCACGCTGGCGGTCGCCGCGGTGCCGGAGGGTCTTCCGGCGGTGGTGACGCTGACGCTGGCGATGGGGTCGCGCAACATGGCGCGGCAGCGGGCGTTGATTCGCAAACTGCCTGTGGTGGAGAGTCTCGGGTCCGTGGACGTCATCGTGACGGACAAGACGGGTACGCTGACCGAGAATCAGATGACGGTGAGGAAGGTGCTGGTCGGCGAGGACGTGTTCGACGTGACCGGCGAGGGGATCGAACGCGAAGGGGAGTTTCAGCGGGAGGGGCGGGACGCGGACGTTGAACCGCTCGAGCCCGTTCTTGAATGCGGCGCGATCGCCAACGACGCCGAACTGAACCCGGAATCAGAGGAGATGGAGCACCATGGGGATCCGACGGAAGTTGCGTTGCTGGTGTCGGCCGTCAAGGCGGGCATCGCGACGGACGAGGTCGAGCGCGTGCGGGAGATTCCGTTTTCGTCCGACCGCAAGCGGATGACAGTTGTGGTTAGCGGCGAGTCGGCGATGGCTTATATGAAAGGCGCGCCGGAGGTTGTGCTGGAGCGCTGCGACCGGGTCCTTGCGGACGGCGAGGCGGAGGCGCTTGGCGATAAGTTTCGAGAATCGGTGCTCGAGTGCAACCGTGAGTTCGCCGAGAGTGCGCTGCGGGTTCTGGCGTTTGCTCGAAAGGAAATTGAGAACCCTGAGGCAGATGAGGAAGAGATTGAAAACCGAATGATCTTTCTGGGCTTGCAGGCCATGATCGATCCGCCGCGCAGCGAAGTGCCCGAGGCGGTTGAAGATTGCCGGCAGGCGGGCATCCGTGTGATCATGGTGACCGGCGACAATCCGACGACGGCCGGGGCCATTGCCAAGGAGATCGGCTTCGGCCGGGACCGGGTCATGACCGGCAGCGATCTTGCTGAAACGTCCGAAGAGGAATTGAGCGAGCTGCTCGAGGAGACGGACGTGTTCGCGCGGGTTACGCCTCACGACAAGGTCAAGCTGCTCAAGGCGCTGCAGGACAGCGGGCACCGCGTCGCGATGACCGGCGACGGGGTCAACGACGCCCCGGCGTTGAAGAACGCCGACGTGGGCATCGCGATGGGCGGGCGCGGCACCGACGTGGCGAAGGAGGCGTCGGACATGGTCATCCAGGACGACAACTTCGCCACGATACGCAACGCCATCGCGGAAGGCCGGGGGATATTCGACAACATCCGCAAGTTCGTGAATTTCCTGCTGTCGGCCAACGCCGGCGAGATTCTGGTGGTCTTTGTCGGCGTGCTCGTTGGAAGCGCGTTTTTCCCAGAGCTGTTCGGCGGCGCGGAGGCGGCGGTCATTCTTACGCCGGTCATGCTCCTGTGGATCAACCTGGTGACCGACGGTCTGCCCGCCATTGCGCTGGGTGTCGATCCCAAGCGCGCGGGGATCATGAGGCAGCCGCCGCGTCCGGCCGACGAGCCGGTGATCGATCGTTCCATCATCAGTTCGATTCTCGGCATCGGAGCCACCATTACGCTGACGGGTCTGCCGCTGTTCTTTTACGTGTTGAGCAGCAGCGGCGAGATGGCGCAGGCCCAGACTCTGCTCTTCACGCACCTTGTGCTGGCCGAAATGGCGGTCATACAATTAATCCGGAGCCGGTACGGCAATCCGATACTATCGAACCGGTGGCTGGTGGCGGCGGTCGCGTCGAGCGTCGTCTTGCAGCTTCTGCTGCTGTACACGCCGGTCAATGCGTGGTTCGGGGTCACGCACCCCACGGCGGAGCAGTGGTTGTGGTTGGCTCTGGCGCTTGTAGCATTCATCGGGCTGACGGCCGGCTTGTATCGGGTGCTTCCGTCCCCGGCGGTCCGTTCGGGGCAGGGCGGACGCGCAGGCATGGAGTCATTGGAAGTCGCCTGACGGAGAACACATACAGACGAACAGCAATGAGTGATTCTCGACAACAGCCTTCGACAGCAAGTATCGCATTCGTGGAAAGTCTCTTCCGGGAATATCAGCGCGATCCGGAAGCCGTGGCGGAGCCGTGGCGCCGTTACTTCGAGGCGCATGGGGACGGGTCGGCGCGTCGCCGTCAAGCTGAGGCGCCGGGTCCCTCGTTCAAGACGCGAAGCATTTTCAATCCGGGCCGCGCTTCGAGCGTCGGTCGGCCCTCATCCGACGGGGACGACCGCAACGTCGCCGCGCTTCAGGACCGGGTCGACCAGTTCGTCCGGGCTTATCGCGTGCGCGGTCACATGATTGCGAAGTTCGATCCGCTGGAAAGCCCGCGTCCTCCGCAGCCGGAGCTTGACCCGGAGCATTACGGTTTCACGGAGGCCGACCTCGATCGACAGTTTTCGAGTCGAACGATCGCCGGCGGTGGTGTTCGGACGCTGCGCAGGATCATCCGGCGCCTGCGCAACACGTATTGCCGTTCGATCGGCGTGCAGTTCATGCATATCGATGACCTTGACACGCGGCACTGGCTTCAGGATCGGATGGAGGGAACGGAGAACCGGCTCGACCTCACGGCGCACGAGCAGGTCCGGCTTTATTCGCTGCTCGCGCGGGCCGTCGTGTTCGAGGAGTTCGTGCAGAGGAAGTACATCGGCGCCAAGAGCTTCTCACTGGAGGGATGCGAGAGCCTGATCCCGCTCCTGGACCGGGCGATTGAGCGTGCTGGGGATCATGGCATCGATCAGATCGTCATGGGCATGGCGCATCGGGGCCGGCTGAACGTGCTGGCCAACATCCTTCAGAAGCGTCCCGAGCAGATATTCAGCGAATTCGAGGACGCCGACGCGAAGCGGCATCTGGGTGGAGGAGACGTCAAGTACCATCTGGGTTACAGCAACAACTGGAAGACGCTGTCCGGCCGGATGGTGCACCTGTCGTTGTGTTTCAATCCCAGCCATCTCGAGTTCATCAATCCGGTGGCTCTGGGGCGGATGCGTGCGAAACAGGACCGTGCGGGGGACAAGCGGCGGGGAAAGGGGCTGGTCATCCTGATCCATGGTGACGCGTCATTTGCCGGCGAGGGGATCGTACAGGAGACGCTCAACATGAGCGAGCTGGACGCGTATACGGTGGGCGGCACGATTCACATCATCGTGAACAATCAGATCGGGTTCACGACATCGCCGCAGGAGGGACGGTCGAGCATTTACGCTTCGGCCGTCGCCAAGATGCTGCAAATCCCGATCTTCCACGTAAATGGAGAAGACCCAGAAGCTGTCGCCCAGGTAACGCGGCTGGCGCTGGACTTCCGGCACGAGTTTCGGCGTGACGTGATGATCGACATGTACGGATTTCGTCGTCACGGGCACAACGAGGGCGACGAGCCGTCGTTTACACAACCCGTTTTATACCGGGCGATATCGAAGCGGCCGTCTCTTCAGGAGAGCTATCTCGAGCGGCTCCTGAAGCTCGGTCGCATGACGCGGACCCAGGCGCAGAGAATCGACGAATCCGTTGGAAGAGAGCTCGAGGAGGGACTTACGGTGGCGCGCCGGCGCGAGTACGAGCCATCCCATGCCTCGTTGACGGGGATATGGAGCGGTTATCAGGGCGGGCTGGAGGATCGCGTTTCGGACGTGAGCACGGGTGTGGAGCGTGATCGGCTTGCGGCTCTGCTCAAGGTGCAGACGCGTGTGCCGGAGGGCTTTCATCGTCATCCCAAGCTGGAGCGCGGGATGAAGGCGCGGCTGGAGATGGCCGAGGGCGAACGGCCTCTCGACTGGTCGTCCGCGGAGTCGCTGGCGATGGCGAGCCTGGCCACCGAGGGGATCCGCGTTCGCCTGAGCGGGCAGGACAGCGCTCGGGGGACGTTCAGTCAGCGTCACGCCGTGTTGTACGATCATGAGAACGGCGAACCGTACGTGCCGCTGCAGCATCTTGCGGCCGACCAGGCGCCGGTGGAGATTTTCAACAGTCCGCTCTCTGAGGCCGGGGTTCTGGGATTCGAGTACGGGTTCAGTCTGGACTACCCGGATTCACTGGTTCTTTGGGAGGCGCAGTTCGGCGACTTCGTGAACGCCGCGCAGGAGATCATCGACCAGTTCATCGTAAGCGGCGAGGACAAATGGAAGTACTTGAGCGGGATCGTTCTGCTTCTGCCCCACGGGTTCGAGGGGCAGGGGCCCGAGCATTCGAGCGCCCGGCTGGAGAGATTTCTCCTTCTTTCGGCGGAGGACAACATCCAGGTCGTCTACCCCACGACGCCGGCACAGTATTTTCACTGCCTGCGGCGGCAGGCGGTTCGACCCTGGCGAAAGCCGTTGATCGTTTTGACGCCCAAGAGCCTGCTGCGCCATAAGAAAGTGGTATCATCCCTTGACGAGTTGGCGTCCGGGGGCTTTCAGCGCGTGATTCCGGACGATCAGGAGGATGCCGGCGCGATCAAACGCATTCTTCTGTGCAGCGGCAAGATTTACTACGAACTGCTCGAGCGGCGCGAATCGCTCGGCCGGCGCGACGTGGCCATCGTGCGGGTGGAACAACTGTATCCGCTGCCCGATGCGGCCCTGCAGTCGGCGCTGGCATCTTATGCAGACGACACGCCGGCGCGGTGGGTCCAGGAAGAACCCGAGAACATGGGCGCGTGGCGTTACTGGCGGGCGAGATTCCCCGGTAAACTGCTTGGACGATTGCCGTTTCGCGGCGTTTACGGGCCGGAGTCGGCCAGCCCGGCCACGGGATCTGCGAGCAGCCACAAACTCGAGCAGGACCTGTTACTGGAGAAGGCGTTTGGTGACGGAAGCGGGCGGAGCTACTAGCGTTTAGAGAGAAACCATGTCCATTGAGATCACGGTACCTGAGGCCGGCGAATCGATCAGTGAGGTTCAGATCGGCGAGTGGCGCAAGTCGGAAGGCGACTCGGTCGAGCAGGACGAGATCATCGTCGAGCTCGAGACCGACAAGGCCTCGATGGAACTGCCGGCGCCCGGCGCGGGTACGCTTTCGGAGATTGTCAAGCAGACCGGGGATACGGCGTCCATCGGCGACGTGATCGGCCGGATTGAATCCGACGGAGAAGCGCCCGCCGAGCGCAAGAAGTCTGAGAAGGGCAAAGAGCGCGAGAAGCCAGAGGAAGAGGAGAGCGCCGAGGCCGAAACAGAACAGGAGGAGCCTGTCGCCAAAGCCAACGAAGAGGCAGGTGAAGAGGCGAAAGCGCCGCCCGAGGAGGGCGATGACGGCGAAGTTCGCGAGGAGGGGGAAGAAGGCCGTGAGAAGGAGGAGCAAGGCGAGGAGGCCGAGGCGCCGGACGTGCCGGAGGAAGTGGAGGTTCGGCCTCGCGTGATGCCCTCCGCGGGACGTGCTCTTGCGAAGCACGGACTGCGACCGTCCGATGTGCGCGGGACCGGACCGGCGGGGCGCATTCTGGAAGAGGACGTGGCCCGTCACGTCAAACGCGCGGAGGCGAGGCAGGCTGAGGGAGAGCGGCCTGCGAGGGGGGAAAAGCCTGAGCGTGGGACGGCCGAGGCCGCTCCGCCGCGTCGGGTCGAGCGAGCGCCTGACGATCGGCAGGAGGAAGTCGTGCCGATGTCACGTTTGCGACGCAGCATCGCAAGACGGCTCGTCGAGGCGCAGCAGACCGCTGCGCTTCTCACGACGTTCAACGAGATTGACATGTCCGCGGTGCTGGACTTGCGCAAGCGGTACGGCGAGGACTTCCAGAAGGAGTTTGACGTCAGGCTGGGGCTGATGTCCTTTTTCGTCAAGGCGTCTATCGAAGCGCTTAAGCGCTTCCCGGTTGTCAACGCCGAAGTGCGGGGCGATGAAATCGCGTATCGGAACTACTACGACGTCGGGGTTGCTGTGGCCACCGAGCATGGGCTGGTCGTACCGGTCATTCGCGATGCCGATCTGCTGGGCTTTGCCGAGGTCGAGCGAGCGATCGGGGATTACGCCTCGCGGGCTCGAGCGAGGAAGCTGACGCCGGAGGAGCTCGAGGGCGGCACGTTCACGATCAGCAACGGCGGGGTTTACGGCTCTCTGCTGTCGACGCCGATTGTGAATCCGCCGCAAACCGGGATTCTCGGGCTGCACACGATCCAGGACCGGCCGGTCGCCCGTGACGGCGAGGTCGTCATCCGGCCGATGATGTACGTGGCACTTTCGTATGATCATCGTATCGTGGACGGTGAGCAGGCGGTCAATTTCCTGAAACATATCAAGGTGTGCATCGAGGATCCGTCGCGCATGTTGCTGGACCTGTAGTGCGGTACAGGTTTGGGGGAGCCGTCAGCTTTCAGCCGTCAGCGGTTCGGCGTCAGCGTTGCTTGGCGGGATGATATGCCGTGCGCTATCGGGAGTTGGTCTTTTGGCAAATCGTGACCCCAACGCTTGCTTCGCGAAATGTGGGCGGGGCCTAGCCCAAGTTGAGCAGCGTAGGGGGCATTTCACTTTTTTTCGGCATGGTG
>CAZNPL010000063.1:0-21019 GCA_964574815.1 uncultured Phycisphaeraceae bacterium | reverse complement strand
GGCTGACAATACCGGCCCGCTCAAACCACTTCATGCACGCTTACCGGAAGGACACCGCCGCAACGCCCCTCGAAGACGGTATTTGTGGACCCGAGGCTACTGGGCGGCTGCCGCCAGCGACGATAGACAAAAGCGGCGCGAGTTCGACACCGCGGCCAGCAGGCTCAGCACGATGAGCCCGGTGTTCTCCAGTAGCTTGATCCAGATGATCTCGGAACCCGTGCCACAGCCGCAGTTGAACTGAAGCTCGAAGAACGGTGTGCCCTCGGCCTGCATGATGCCCCAGGCCCGCAGGGCGATTAAAGCGGTGAAGCCGGCCAGCATCACACAGAGCACGCCGGCGATGCCGTGCAAGCCGATGCCCAGGATGAGGGCAACTCCACCGAGCAGTTCTATCCAGGGCACGATCACCGCGATGGAGTTGAGCGTCGTGTGCCATTCGACAGGGACGACTTCGTACTCCTTGACAGCCTTCAGGAACGACACCGGATCCTGCAGCTTGCCGATGCTGGCATACAGGAGCGTGCCTCCGACGATAAGTCTGGCGACCAGCAAAAGCGTGCCGCTGCCCACCAGTCTTGCGATTAGTCCTCGGGCGAAGGTCATGGCTCGCGGTCCCCCTCCCCACGGCACACTTCTGTCACGCCGTGCCCGTTCGCACGGCACAGGTCCGCCCCGCACCACTCATGCATGCCACCCTCGAAAAGGCACACCTTATTCGGATCGAGCGGCGGATCGAATTCCACGGTTAGATACTCGGCGGCGTACAGACTGTCCTCACACCCGTCCCCGCCACAGTAGATGATCACCAGTTCCGCGTTGGCAATGGCCGACCTGACGCGGTCCGCGTAGCGGTCCGGCTGGTAGTAATCAAACTGAATCGCGCCCGGGATATGGCACTCCGCGAAGCGGTCGTCGTCGCGGGCGTCAATAAACACGATCGACGGGTCGGCCGCCCTGGCGTACTGGGAGGCTTCCTCAAGGTTGATGATTCGAAAGCTGTTCCCGAAATACTGGTTCTCAACCGTGGCCGCAGGGAAGTAGTTGCGGCCGAGATCGATTCCTCCGTTACGCAGGGCATTCGCCGTCACGGCCACACCGCTGGCCAGCGCCAGGAAAACGACCGTTTCTACGATGGTGTATCTTGCTCTCATGACTGTCACATTGTAGGCGCGACACGGTCGTGGCTTACAACCTGCCGGCGTCACGCCTCGGTAACGTTGGCCTGCACTCCAGCCTTGAAGTCCGGACTGTCCTTGGCAGAAGCCGGTTGCGCGGCGACGGTGGAAGGAGCGTGCCGCATAAAGACCGCGTACAGGCACGGCATCAGGAACAGGGCGACAGGCATCTCCATGAGCAGGCCGCCGATCGCGGCGGCGGCCATGGGCTGGAGCATGTCGCCGCCCTCCTCAATGGCCAGGGCCAGCGGAAAGAAGCCCGCCAGCGTACTGAAGGTGGTCATGACGCGGGGACGTAGGCGGAGCTTCGCTGCCTGCAAGACGGCGTCCCGCGGCGACAATCCTCCGCTTGCCCGCAACTCGTTGGCGAACGTGAGGAGCAACACGCCGTCGTTGATCGTAGCGGCCACAACCACCAGCACGCCGATGACGACCGTCGCCCCCAGCGGCAGGCCGGTGGCGAGCATGATGAAGACGAGCCCGGTCAGGCAAAACGGCACGCTGCCCAGGATCAGCGCGGGCAGCTTGAGGCTGTCAAATTGCACGGCCAACACGATGAACGAGAAGAAGATCGCGAAGACCAGGATCGCGAGCACCGTCCGCTGCATCTCGGCCATCATCTGGGCCTGCCCGCCGAAGGCGAAGTCGTACCCGACGGGGCGCTCTTTGCCCGCCAGAGACGCCTGGAGTTCCGCCAGCACCTGGCCGACACTGACGCCGGCGGCGTCGCCGCGCACGATGACCTCCTTGACCTGGTCTTCGCGCACGATCTCGACGGGGCCGACCGCCTCGCTGACCTCGGCTACGTCCTTGAGGCGCAGGTAGCCGCCCTGGGCGCAGTTGAGCGGGAGGTTCTCCACTTCGAGCCGACTGACGATCCTGCTCTCGGGGATCATGACGCGGATGTTGTAATACTCGTCGTGATCGCGAAAGCGCGTCGCGACCGCGCCGGTGATCAACGAACGCATGGTATCCGCGATATCCGCGATGGAGACGCCCAGCTCCGCGGCCCGCTGTCGGTCTACAACCACCTGATATTCGGGTTTGGTCATGTCCATCGAGACATAGACGTTCGTAAAGTGCGCGAGCTCGTTCATGGAGCCGGCGGTCTGGCGAGCCAGGTTATAAAGCGTGGGGATGTCCTGTCCCTTGATCTTCACTTCGATGTCGGCGTCGCCCAGCTTGCGGATGCCCTTGACTTTCCTCTGCATGACCATGGCCTTGCCACCAGGAATCGGGACTTTCGCCACCATCGGACGCAGGTAGCCGATGTATTCTCTTGTGCTCACGTCGCGCTGGTGACGCGGGACGAGCTGGATGTTCAGCTCACCTTCATTGGCGATCTCATAAGTGTAAAGGCCCCACACCTTGCCGCCCGACAGCGTGAACAGGCTCTCAATCCGCTCGTCGTCGCTGATGCGTTTTTCGATTTCCGCGAGAACCGCGTCCGTCTCCGCCAACGCCGCGCCCGTCGGCAACTTGACCTTCACGTTGATCCGGCCGTCGTCCATCTGGGGCAGGAACTCGGTGCCCAGCCGGCCCATCATGAGGACGGCCAACACGAGAATCCCCACGAACGCCGGTATCACGATCCAGCGTCCGCGGATCGCCTTCTCCAGTGTCCAGCCGTAAACCTCGGTCGTCCGTTCGAAGAAGCGCTCGAAGCGGGAGACTTTGCGGCTTCCCGCTCCCCGGCCCAACACGAGGGCCGTGATCATCGGCGTCACCGTGATCGCCATGGCCAGACTGATGATGACGATGCCCGCGATAACCAGGATCAACTCGCGAAACAGCAGACTGATCAGGCCAGGCACCAGCAAGAACGGCACGAACAGCGCCAGGAACGAAAGCGTGGCAGCGACGATGGCCGGACCGATCTCCGCTGTGCCATCGACCGCCACCGTGTCGGTCGGGGCGTCCGGGCGGTCGTGCCGCCGGCGCGTGATGGTCTCGATGACCACAATCGAGTTGTCCACCAGAACGCCGATGGCGATCACCAGACCGCCCAGCGAGAAGATGTTGAGTGAGAAACCCGCCACTTTCATCAGGCCGAAGTTCAGAATGAGCGTCAGCGGCAGGGCCAGCATGATGACCAGCACCTGTCGCCACGAACCGAGAAATAGCCAGACGATCAGGATCACCAGGATCGCCGCCTCGACCGCCGCGTTGCGCACGCCGTTGAGCGCAGACTCCACGTAGTCGGCTTGGTTCTCAACCATGCCCAGGCTCACGCCTTCCGGCAAGGCGGGGCCAAGCTCGGCGAGCCGGCGATTGACGGCTTTGGCCACTTCGACGGTGTTGGCATTGGCCTGCTTGAGCACGCTCAGCTTCACACAGGGGTTGCCGTCCAATCGCGTGATGACCCGCGCCTCTTCGTGCGAATCGAGCACCTCGGCCACATCACGCAAATAGACCTTCTTCTGGTCTTCACGAACGAGCAGGACATCTCGGATCTCATCAAGCGATTTGTATTCGCCCATCGCACGGGCGATGATCTCCTTGGGCCCCACGGTCACGCGCCCGCCGAACTGCTCGATGTTCTCGGCTCGCAATCGTTGCAGAACGCCCGGCAGCGACAGGCCGTACTTCTCCAGGGCGTCCGGATCGAGATGCACGCGGATTTCCCGCTTGAGGCCGCCGACGATCTCTGTGCCTGCCACGCCCGGGACGGCCAGCAGTTGGTCCTGGAGCCATTCATCCACCCAGGTGCGCAGTTTCGTCAGGTCCCATTGCTCGCTGCTGATGGTCAACTGCACGACGGGAAGCTGTGAGGGGTCCGCCTTGATCATCACCGGCGGATCCATGTCCTTGGGCAGCTCGCGTGCTACGCGTGCCATCGCCGCCAGCGCGTCCTGATACGCCACATCCACGTTCACGCCGTATTTGAAGTTGGCCTGTAGAGTGTACATGCCCTCGATGGACGACGACTCGAGGTAATCCAGGTCATCCACCGTGGCCATCTGGCGCTCCAGCGGATCAGCGATGTTCTTATCGATCTCCTCCGGCGTGGCGCCACGCCACCAGATGTGCACCTTGATCATGGGGTAGGTGATGTTCGGCAGGAAATCCACCGGCAGACGCCACAGGCCGTAGAGCCCGAGCACCACCAGGGCCACGACAATCGCGCTGGTGGCCAAACGTCGATGAACGGCAGAGTGCGTCAGCTTCATGGCGTAGCGCCTTCCCGCGCCGCCGGCGCGCTCGTGGCCGCTTCAGGTTTGCCGGCCGGCTTGCCGGGCCCCGCTACACGCACTTCGACGCCGTCCTTGAGCTTCTCCTGCCCGGCCACGATCACGTTCTCCCCCGCCTCCAGACCGGTCAGCACCTGTACGCGACCGGCCTGTTCAATACCCGTTTGCACCTTTCGCTGGATGACCTTGCCATCAACGACGACATACACCACCTGCGTGCCGGCCGGCGTCGTGCTGACTGCCTGAAGCGGTACGGTCACGGCGCCGTCGACGGATTCCAGAACTAGCCGCACCCGCGCGAACATGCCCGGGATTAGCGCCGCCTGCTCACCCAGGACCAACTCAACCGTACGCGTCCGCATCCGGCGATCCAGCTCGGGATACACCCGCGTCACCTTGGCCGTGAATCTCCTATCCGGCAGCGCATCAAGGGAGATGGCGGCCGCGGTCCCCTCCTGCACTGCGGACACATGCGCCTCCGGGACGGCCACGCGGATTACGAGCGATGACAGGTCGGCCATTTCCAGCAACGGCGCTCTCGGCGCGGCCATATCACCGGCCCGGACATGCACGCGCGTAATCGTGCCGGAGAATGGAGCCAGGATCACACACTCACCGAAACGGGCCCTGGCCAGATCCAGCTTGGCATCCGCCTCTTTGACCACCGCCTCTTGCACAGCGATCGCCGTCCGCGTGTAACCCGCCTCGAGCATTTCCAGGTTGCGCTTGGCGGCGGAAAGCTTGGCCTGCTCCGCGACATACTCGACGCGCGCCTTGTCCAGCGCCTCCCCGGGCAGCGAGCCGCTTTCCACGAGTTGCGTGATGCGTTCGAGATCGCTCTTGGCGAAGTTGGCGCTCTCTTCGAGCTGGCGGACGGTTTCCGCCGCCTTCAGAATCTCTTCGGGGCGCGTCCCCGCTTTCAGGTCTTCCAGCTTGGCCCTGGCTACTTCCAATGCGGCCTCGGCCGCCTTGACCTCGGCACGATAGACCTCTCGGCTGATCTCGATGAGCTTCGTCAGGCCGTCGTCCGTTGCTTCCACACGGTCGCCTTCGCGCCACGGGCAATAGCTGATCGGCCCCTCGACCGTGGCGGCAATGACAACGGACTCAACCGCCACGGTCTCACCGGTCAGGTCCAGCACACGGGTGATCGATTCCTTCCGCGATGCTTCAACGGCGACTGTGGGGATCTTCTTCTTGCCTCCAGCCCCCGTTCCGTCCTGCGTGCCGCCACAGCCACCGAGGCTTGCGGCCCACGCCATCCCGGCCACGAAAAGCGCAAGACGCACGCCGTAGCGAACTGTCACCAGATGCAGTCTCCAGTTATTCATCGTTCACCTGTCGATAGTTTCAGTTCGTCTACGGCCACGTTGTGATCGGCCAACGCGTTGTAGAATGTCGTCTGTGCGTTCAGCATCGCCGTTTGCGCATCCAGCACATCGGTGATCGAACCTTTGGCGAGCGCGTATTTCTCCCGCTCAATCCGCAGGCTCTCTTCGGCCTGGGAGATGGCCGCTTGCGTGGCGAGCACACGCTCCCTTGCCGACTGGATGTTCTGTATTGCGGTCTCGACATCCAGTTCGATCTGAAGCTCCAGCTCCCGCAGGTTGCTTTGTGCCGCCGCCAGCAGGGCCCGTTGCTCACTAATCTGGGCAGTGATACGCCCCCCAAGGAATAGCGGGACGTCGACCAGCAGTTGTAGGCTCGCATTGTTCTCTTCTCGATCGCCTTCGGTCGAAGAGCTGTTGGAATCGGGCGTGCCCTGCTCCTGACTTCCACCGGTGGCCTGGAATGTTGGACTGGCCGCCCAGCGGTATCCGTATGCCCCGCGCAGCGTCACGGTCGGCCACCGCGCGCCACGCGCTACGTCCACGCGCTTGGCCTGGGCTTCCAGGGCGGCGCGGGTAGCCTGGTAATCCTCCCGCCGTTCAAGGGCGCGCGCGAGGGATTCGCCCACCTCGGGGGGTTCGGCATCGAGCTGGCGTAGCTCACCCGCAGGCGTCACCGGCTGGCTGGAGCCGGCGATCCCGATGAGACTCGTAAGCGATCGCTCCTGGATCGCCAGGAGGCTCCGCTGCTTCGCAAGTTGCTCCGCCAGATCGGCCAGACGCACTTCGATCCGGAGCCGGTCCACCGGGGCCGCCTTCTGGACCTCGATGAGTTCGTTCACACGCCTCAGGTGCTCGCGCATCGCATCCCGCGAAAACTCGAGCGACGCTATCACGTATCGTTGGGCCAAGATGCGGTAGAACACGCTGCTGACGTTGAACACCAGCTCGCGTTGGGTGCGGGCGAGCCGGTGTCGGGCCGCGGCTTGCAGCAGCTCGCGGGCCTGAATCTCACTGATCAGCCGTCCCCCGGCGAACAAGGGCATGCTGACCACCAGGTCGGCGGCGAAGATGTCGTCGTCGAACACGCCCTCCTCGCCTGGGGCACGCGCTTGAACCAATCTCTGGTCGTCGAGCGTGTGCGCAAACCCGCCACGCAAGCCGAGTTCCGGCAGGACCGCGCCAACCGAGTAATCGCGTCGTGCGTCCGCGGCGTCGACCTCATGGGCCGCACGCGCAAGCCCGGGGTTCAACTCGAGCGCCGTGGCAATGGCTTGATCCAGCGTGATCGGACCGCTCAAGGTTGCCTGCTCCACGCCGGTCGATCGGTGGGGGCGGCGCGGATACCGGGCGCCCGCGTGCATACCGGCATAAGGGTCAGTCGGATTGATGAGTACGCAGCCCTGTAGCAGCAGGACACCAGCAATGCAGGCAATTCGTCGCAATGATCGTCTCATCCGTACGGCCACCTCACATCGCCGACACCATGTCGACGTTGCATCCATTACTTTATGGCCAACCGGCCGTAACTCAAGCTCATGCGGTTCCGCTGGGCGATGGTCTCTTCCCCGCTTTCTCCAATTCCAGGAGAAGCAGCACACCAGCCGCCAGTCTTTATCGCGTTCATTACGACTGGGGTTTGCATGAACTTGTGCGGTTCCTGGTTGGGTACATACCGGTGAACGGCGATGGCGTTGCGCGCACGTTGCTCAAGCCGGCCCAGCGTTTCGTTGAACCGCACTAGCTCTTCGTCCATGGTCGGGCCGCACATCCCGCTGGCACAGCGCATCGGCGGGACGAAAATCTCGATCGTGGTGCACCTGTTCATGATCCAGGGCATCCTTTTGCGCTCTTGGAGTTTGTCCGCTTTCCTGCTGGTTCCAGGGCGTGCAGACACCGTAATCCGCTGGAGTGCCGGGCCGGTTGCTCCTAAGCATTGCTTGCCGAGCCGCTTCCGAGGCGCAGCTCGGGCATCGCACACGGTGTCCTTTCGCATACTTGTCGGTCTTAGACATTGAGGCCTGCTGTTCAAAGGTCTCGAAACACTCGTCGCAAATGTAGCAATCGGTCTTCATCACCAAACCTCCTGTACGCTCGCATGTCGGTCATGGGCCACGTTCTTGTTCGTAAACGGCATTCCAAACCAGAAGCCGATGCTGCGGGTCAATCCGCACGCCCGTGACTTGTCCGCGGGCGGTAAGCAGGAAGGTCTGCTCCCTGTCGGAAAGCTGAACGGTGTGTGTCTCGGACGCATCGTCCGCATCCACGGCGACCTCCAGCCGGAGTTCGTACGGCTCGCCCTTCTGTCGGATCGTTATCCGCACCGCCGGCCCGTCCGCCCCATCTGCTGCCATCCAGGTCACATCGAACACCGGCGCACCCGGTCGATCGAGCCATTGACTGAAGAAGGTTTCCAAGGACGCCGCCGACGGAGCTGCCTGCACGAACGCGGCGCGCAGGTCCGCCAACGACATCTCTCGGCCTCCGTACCGCTCCACGAGTCGCCGAAGCGTGTCGAAGAATAGCCCATCACCGACGCGCCGGCGCAGCATGTGATAGACCCAGTGGCCCTTAGAATTGGCCAAGAGGTAGTCTTGCCCTTCGCCGGTCAGGTTCATCAAGGCCTTGTCGTCCTTCTCTCCGAATAGTCGGTTGAAGTACCCACAGGCGCTTTCGCACGGGATATACCCCGGACGCGAGAATTGCAGGAAATCCGTTGCGGCCTGCTTGCCTTCGATGGCCTCGATGGCCAACACAACCCCGTATTGGGCCAGGGCTTCATCTACCATCAACGCCGCCGGGTCTCGAGTTCGAACGTAGTTTCCCCACCAGCTGTGGGCCAATTCGTGGGCGATAAGCGGCACGTTCACGCTATCTGACTTGAAGACACTTGACGCAACCATGATGAAGCCGTTGTCCGAGGCGCCCTTCCAGGCTGCCACCTCCTCGGGAATTTCCACGACTGAAGACATCTCGTACGGGTACGGGCCGAAGCGAGCCTCAAGTGCCTGAAGGACCCCGGCTAGGCCCGCAGCCCATCTTGACGCACGTTCCTTGTCGGATGCCAGGGTATAGACACCGATGGTCCGGTCATCAAACGAGAATCGTTCCACGTGATAGGGACCGGCCGCAAAAGACCGAGCAGCGGGCGAAGTCATCTCCCAGGTGTCGACACGTTGGTCACCCTCAACAAGGCTCCGCACTAGACTGCCGTTCGACAAGGTTTGCCATCCAGCCGGCACGGTCAAACGGGTCGTACCAGGCACGGAAGGTGAACCGGCCAGAGGCGTCGGATACCAGTTCCCGTGGCAGCGGGCGTATGCACAATTTGCCGAAACTACCACGGGGCACGAGCCTCCACAGCTGGTGAACTCAAACGCGACCTCCAGTTCAGTTCCGATCTCCTGCGGCTCAGCGAACCGTACACGAGCTTGTCGGGCTGACGAATCGATGGTGACGTTTGCTCCCGCAGGCGCCCTCACGTTGGCAAAGTGACTCGGGCAGGTTAGCTCAAGCGTCGGCCCGTACGAAGGCTCATTCGACAGGCGCAGCCGCAGGACACCCTTTCCAGTCAGCGCCCTGGAAGGGACATCCAAGTCCGCACACAAATCCAGGTGTACCGCCTCCCACTGGCCGCGTTGTTCGCCTGCATGACCTCCAGCCAGCAGCGAGCATGGCCACGTCGACTCGAGCCCGCTGCACCCGCCACCCGGGATAAGTGCAAAGAGCACCGCAACGAGCGCTCTGTGCGTGAGACCAAGGCTACGAGTCATCCTATACCTTTCCTCTGACTACCCAATCTCCACAGCGGCGGGCGACTGCACGAAGTACCGCCGCCGGAGGTAGAGCGCTACGTTCACCAAGCTGATCAGCACGGGCACCTCGACCAGGGGACCGATCACAGCCGCGAAGGCCACGCCCGAGCGGATGCCAAAGACCGCCACGGCGACGGCGATTGCCAACTCGAAATTGTTGCTGGCAGCCGTAAACGCGATCGTCGTCGTCTTCGAGTAGTCGGCTCCGAGTTTCTTGCCCATCCAGAAAGACACCAGGAACATCACAACGAAGTAGATACACAGCGGGATCGCGATCCGGACGACGTCGAGCGGTAGCTGGACGATGTACTCGCCCTTAAGCGAGAACATGACCAGGATCGTGAACAGCAGAGCGATCAGCGTGATCGGCGAGATTCTCGGAATGAACTTCGTTTCGTACCATTCGCGGCCCTTGGTCTTGAGCATCACGAATCGCGTGATCATCCCGGCGATGAACGGTATGCCGAGATAAATGAACACGCTCTCGGCGATCTGACCAATCGTGACTGCCACTGCAGCACCTTGCAGGCCGAACAGCGGCGGCAGAATCGTGATGAAGAACCAAGCGTATACCGAGAAGAACAGCACCTGGAATATCGAGTTGAACGCGACCAGGCCGGCTGCGTATTCGGTGTCACCCTTGGCAAGATCGTTCCACACGATGACCATCGCGATGCAGCGCGCCAGGCCGATCATTATCAGCCCGACCATGTACTCGGGGTAGCCACGCAGGAAGAGGATGGCGAGAACGAACATCAGAATCGGCCCGATGATCCAGTTCTGCACCAGCGACAAGCCAAGAACCTTGAAGTCGCGAAACACATCGCCGAGTTCCTCGTACTTCACCTTGGCCAGCGGCGGATACATCATCAGGATAAGGCCGATGGCGATCGGTATGTTGGTTGTTCCGACCTGGAATCGGTTGATAAAGCCCTCGACACCGGGGAAGAAGTAGCCGCCGAACACACCGATGGCCATTGCCAGGAAGATCCAGAGCGTCAAGAAGCGATCCAGGAAAGAAAGCCGTTTCAGGCGTTCCTGCTGCATTGTTCAGTCCCTTTCGTCATCGTTTTCGGAGCGGTTCCCGCTTTCCTCGCCCGGTCCCTTCTTTTGAACACGAGGCGTTTGGTCGAGCGCCCCGCAGTCTCGTCAGGTCCTCGCGCAGCACGTCGACCTGACGTAGGCATGAGTTGATACAGTTGAGCAGCGTACGTTCGAGCTTGTCAGGGCACTTTGCGATGCCGTAGTGCATCCATTTGCCCTCTCTCCGACCAACCACCAGCCCCGCCCGCCGGAGGTGGCCGAGGTGGCGTGACACGGTCGGCTGAATGATGTCCAAGACCTCGCAAAGGTCACACACGCAGAGTTCTCCCTCAAGCAAGAGGTTCAGAATCCGCAGGCGGGTTGAATCCGCAAAGGCCTTGAAGAGGTCCGGGGGTGTGTTCATCGCCGTGTTCATATATGCGTATCCATATATGTTTCTGCGTCGTTGTCAAGTCCCTTTCCAGGGAATCTATCACTCAGCTGCGGCCGCTCAGAACCTCGTCGCAGACCCGCAGCGTACGTTTGCCGTCGAAGAACCCACGGTACGGCGCGCAGTCTCGATCCAATGCTCGGATCCCTGCGGCGCAGGTTTCATCATCGACAACTGGTCGCATCGCATACACGTGCCACCTCGGGTGGACTATTACGGTGTGTCCTTGCCGCTTGGCTCGGCGTCCTGTCCGCACGCAGCACGCTGCGGGCAATTGCCGCAGGCTGAGCCCTGGCTGCACGCTGACTCATCAATCTTGGACGGCGTGTTCATCGCCTGGGCGAAACCTGGAGTACCCACCAGCGTGCTGAACTCCTTGCACTTCTTGGCTTCAGTCTTCAGGGCCTCAAGTCGACTGGGTGGGGTCAGTTCAAGCGAGCGAATCAGTGCGTTTATCGCTCCGTTTGTATCCTCGACCGCGGCCCGCATGCGGGCGAGATCATAGAAATATCGTGGCCCGAAGTCGTCGGAGAGTTGCTGTGGTTGCTCCGCTGCCTGTTTCGCCATCTCGGTCTGCCCGAGCCGAGCGAGCGCAAGACCATGGAGGACCCTTGTTCGCGGCGAGGTCTCCTCCGGGGTAAGGCAGCCGAGCATCTCAACGGTTTGGGAGTCCATGCCCAATGCAAGCTGTGTTTCAGCCAGCATCGCGGCAGAATCCGCAGACCGGTGTCGCTGGTGGCGCTCCTGGTCAAGCGGCAAGGCTTCTGAATGAAGACCGTGCTCGTAATAGAACGTACGCAGCGCCTCGGCCATCTTTAGCCACCGTTCGGTGTTCTTCTCCTTGGGGCAGTTCCTGCGCATTTGAAGGACCTGGCGAAGCATGGCGTACTGCTGCGCGTACTCCTGATTCTTGCCGCCGTTCTTGGCAGCAGTCCTGAATGAGTTCAGCGCGGCAGCGAAATCAGCCTTTGCCAGGAAGGCTTCCCCCTCTGCAAACGCCCCAGCCGCGTCAACCGCTGCTTCCACGACAGCGCTTGCGGCCGCAGGGCCACCCGTCGCCTTCGTAATTGCCTCCTCGAGTTTCTCCCGACGAAGGTTGCCACGGAAAGCCTCGACGAAAGTTCCATCGGGGCCGAACACGAAGGCCAACGGCACACCGTTGACGCCGTGCGCTTTGCACAACTCTTGATAACGCTTTGAATCCCGCTGCCTGTCGATACGCTCGACTACCACACCGTCATGCCGCGCGGCAACCTCGTTGACGATGCCAATCCACGCCTGGCACCTTCGCTGTGTGCACTTACAGGCGCGGTCAACGGTAGCCAGTACCACCTTGGAGCTTCCGGCTATGACCTCCTTGTCCATCGTCGGCGTGGCGGGTGTTGTGTCACCCGATGCAGTTCCCGAGGTTGCTGGCTGAGCTTTGCTCGGCTTGGGGTTATCAACCGTAGGCATCGTAGACGTTGCCGACCCGATGTCCTGAGCCCTCGCGTGAGAGGGGTGTCCTGAGGCGGTCATGATGCCGGCACCAACGCCGACGACGACCAATAGCCCAACCACGATCGCTACGTTGTGAAGAGTCTTGCCCTTACCCATAATTCCTCTCCGAAACAGCATGTACAGGGTCATGGCGAACGACACCGCCACCAAGGCCACGACCATATCGATCTGACAGGATGGACACATCTGAATGCAGTCCTCGCTCTTAATCCGCGTCACAGCACGCGGAAGATGAACGCTAAGCAGAAGTACACACCCACAGTGAGAAAGAGCGCACCCGTTAGTCGGCGTGCCCACCATTCAAACTGCGTGATTTTGTCAAACGCCCGGCCCACCGCTTGTGTTCCTAGCGCAATGAGAATCGCGAAGGCGAAGACCGGAAGCGCCGTGCTAATCCCGAACAGTAGGGGAAGCAGGATGCTGGACTCGTACTTGACCGACAGGGGAATCAGGCTGCCGAAGAAGAGCCCGGCGGAGGCCGGACAAAACGACATCGCAAACACGACTCCGAGAGGAAAGCCGCCCCATACTCCCCAGGCCTCGACTCGTTTGCCCATCTTCTCGCCGACGCCGCCACCCGGGATTTTGATCTGGATGAGTTCCAACAGCAGCATGCCAACCAGAATAAGGATGGGCCCCAGGATCTTGTTCATGTACTTCTGCAGTGCATGAGACACCGCGGGCGCAGCAAGCAAGCTCCCGACGAGGATCGCCGCGAGTACAACGTACGCGAGCGATCTGCCAAGGGTGTACAAGAGCCCCGTAGCGGCGACGGCCTTCGGATTCCCGACACGCCTGCCAATGAAGGAGATCGCGGCGATGTTCGTGGCCAGTGGGCAGGGGCTGATCGAGGTTAGAATCCCAAGCCACGCGGCGGAGGCCATTCCCAGCATCATCTCGCCTGTCACTACTCGTTCTCCAGGTACGCCACAGCTTCGTTTCTGACGTAGTCCTTGAATCCCCCTTCGTCACCGACCAAGTCCCAGATCTGCTGCAGGTCTTTCCATTCCTGCTGCTTGTTGTCGATCATGTTCACGAGCACAACGGCGCTGGAGGTCAAGCCATAATCCTGTGTGAAGTGCTCGTTCTCGGGTAGATCATAGTTGACTGCGCGCCACTCGAGTGCCCCCGATTCCAGTTCATCAGCGAGCCCCTCCTCCAAAGCCTCACGTGCGTAGCGTTCCATCGCCAAGCAGGTGCGACATCGAAAGTCGCCGTGGAAATAATAGGCTACAACTCTGTGTGCCGGTGCTCCGGCCCCTGTGGCGGTCTCTGCCCGCTGATCTTGTGGCTTCGCAGGCAGGGCCGGCGCGCCGGCGTTTCCAGCACTGGCTTCGCTGGCCCCCTTTCTGGACGTGGATTCGCCGGCGACCAGGTACACTACACTGACCACCACAAAAAGGAGTAGGATGGCCGACACTATATTCTTTGGCTTCATGGTTTGTCTCCTAACCTTCCGCTTTCATCTCCAAACGGCAGTGACTCCCCGGCGATTCGCACAACGGTGTGGGGCGGGTCACACCGGGCGCTCTCCGCGGTCGCACTGCGTTGCATCCAAAGCTCAAGACACGCGAGCGTTGCTCCCGGGGGAACGGCAATTAGAGCTATTTACCCTTCTCTTGTTCAGCAAGCACCGTCGTCAGGATGCTGGTCAGCTCGGCCTCGGTCGCTGCCTTGCCCGACAGCCTGACCTTCCCATCGATGACCAGGGCAGGTGTAGCCATCACCCCGTATTTTGTGATCTCCATGATGTTCGAGACCTTCTCTAGCTCGTACTGGAGCCCAAGTCGGTCGGCCGCGGCCTTCACGCCAGCCGCAAGCGCAGAGCACTTTGGGCACCCCGGTCCTAACACTTCGATCTTCATGATAGCTCCTCGTCTTTGCCACCTACCGGCTGGTCACGGGGCTCGCCTTTCATGTGTGGGCTCAGTCCTCGAGGCCGCCGTGTATCTTCCCCGTTAGGGACTCGCGCTAATCGCATTCACAATCAACTGCTTGGCCTTCTTGACGTCCGAGTCGGCGAGGTAATCCGTCACACTTTTCAGCTCTCCGCCGAGGTCTTCCCGAAACACCTCTTTGTTCATGGGGACATCGCGCGTGACCACGATTTCGGCGGCGCTTTTCAGTCCGGCAGCCTCGACGGTTCTTCGCGCGCACGCCTTCGGGCATCCATCTACAACGATCACCTTCCTTGCGGCTTGAGCCATGGCGAGCATCTTGGGCAACCCCGTGCTCAGAGCGGCGAGACAACCAACGGCCACCTTTTGGAGTCCCAACTCCTTGACGACCTCAAAGGCAGCCAGCCAAGTGACCATGGCAGCGTTCGACAATCCACCAGAACAAGCGAAGATGATGTTTTCGTGCGTATTCTCCCCAGCTTGCAGGTGTGTCGGCTTAGCCGCCTGGGGCTCAGCTGGTTCCTGGGCGAGTGTGTCCGCCGTTACCCCGGCAGCCAGGACCGTAGCGCCCGTGCCCAGAAAGGTTCTCCGAGTTACCTTACCCATCGAACTGGAGTGCCTCGGGTTACGATCAATCATTGGCGGGCTCCGTCGTGCGGCGCGTGCCGTTCACACGGTGCGCCAACACAATAAGGCTCGATGCAAGCAGTACAACAAGCGACACGTCAAACAACGTGTAGAATATCCGTGCCGGCGATACGAGCGATTCAAGATGGAATTCCATAGCCGCGCCGCTCATCGCTCCCACGCATAATGCCGCCGCAAGCACCCAGAATAGCGCCCTACCGTTGGCCAGATCCCCTTTGGCCTGCGACGCCCGGCGGGCGAGTACCCGCATGAGGCACGCAGCACCAAGCACCATGGTGGCCGCGGCCAAGAGAAAGTGATGACCGTCCAACCAGACGCGAGAGGGCAATGCGTACCCGCGCAGCTCCGGCTGCAGCAACAGTGGAATCAACCCGACAACGGCGACCGAGGTCACCAGCCACCGTACGGTGGGCCCCGCACTGCTCTCCCCTGCGAAGCGGGCGACTCCCCATCCTATGGCCAAGGCAACGACCAGCAACCACAGCAGGTAGATCGCAGGTTTAAGGTAAGTTTCCCGGAACACGCCCAGCGCGACTGCCGATCGGCTCAGCTCCAGCAGTTCGAACTGCGGCACTGCGACGGCGTGCCCATTCTCGTCGAAAGGACGGTCCACGACTGAGGCGAAAAACACGTTGGAGTCCGGCGAATGGCATTCGGTGCAGCCTTTGGTCCCCAATGCGGCCCGCGCCGGCAGGACGTCGTGGTTGTACTTGTGCATGTTCCCGTACGCCGACGCTTCCCACGGCTCAGTCGCGATCGTGCGATACTCCGTGCCCGAGTGGTAGACGCGGTCATCGCTGACCCAGACCACGCGCTTGCCTGCCAGCGGGTATCCGATCGTTGTCAGGTGCTTGGTGATCGCGGCGATGAGCGCGTCAATCTCTTCGGGCCGATTGACTTCGACAACATCGTCCCCGTTGTCATCAGTGATCTTCGCAAGGTTCGGATGATGCGTTGGATCGTCGAGGTGCGCTTTCCACATCTTGTAGATGTCGGACATGCGCGGCTGCATGAGTCCCTGCTTGCCCTCGACCTCGATTCCGGGCCAGGACGAATGTACGCGATTGACCGGGTAGATCTTTCCTTTGTACCGGGCCAGGACCGGGCGAAACATGTCGGTGGGTTTGTCGTCGTAGCCCATCATTTCCAGGTCGCCGTAGTGGTTCCAGTACTTCATGTCCGGACCGTAGAACGTCCAGAGGTGCTTGCCCTTGGTCGGAATCTTCGCGCCGGGGTTGAACACATCTGCCAGTTGAGCCTGCGCGGCTTTGACGTGGCGCCAGGGAATGTGACACGTCTGGCACGCGATCTTGTCCAGATGGAGCGGCGGCAGACCTTCGTGGGTGGCGATCGGCGCCCCGAATTCACCCGTCGTGTGACAACTGTCGCAATCGCGGACGGTGTTGTCCAGATCGTTGCGCACCTGCCCGCCCGGATCGTCACCCTTGGCGAACTGGTGCATTTCGCGCTCGTTGATCCGCGGGTCGTCCGCCTGCGAGCCTGCCGGGTGGCAGTCGACGCAGCGCAGTCCGGCCGCCAGGTGCACGTCCGTTCGCGCCCGGAAGTCCGCCCCGCGCTTCTTCCAACCGGGCTTCGCGTGGCATTGCAGACAGGTCTCGTTGCGCGGCTCACGAACGATGTGCGGCGACAGCCTCCCGTCCGCGTCGAACTTCGACGCATCATAGGTGAGTGTGACCGCCTCGTCCTTGGAGACCGAGCCATCGATCTGGGCGAGTCCGGCTGCGGCTGCGGGGGCCCAGCGGAAGTTGAGTTGATCGATCTGCTTGCTTCGTGCCCCAAAGTCGTACTCGGGCAGATGACACAGCAGGCAATCGGCCTCAAGCACGCCCGACTCGCTCCACCGGGCCTTGTGGTAGTCGCCGTCAAGGTTGTTTCCCCCGCCGGGCGTGAATCCGGACGCGGGGTCGGCCATCCACTGGTCGTACCGCTTGCCCTCGCGGTCATACTCGAGCGGACCGCCGCCGGGGTGGCACTTGCCGCAGCCGCGGGTGATGAAATCGAACGACGTCATGTCGATCAGGTGCGGATCGTCGTTGTGCTTCGGCGACAGGTACGAATACAGCGGAGCCGGCGAGCACCACGACCCGCCGTAGTTCCCGGGGGTACTGACCCACTGGCAGCGATCACCCAAGACCTTTGGACGCTGCTCATCCGTCCCCTGTTGGAAGTGAAACCCCTGCGTGATCCTCTCGTAGTCGTGGCACGCGCCGCACGTCTGCTTGGGCGAGTACGGTTTATCGGGGTTTTCACCCGTGACCGGGTTGATCACGTTGCCAGCTTCATCGCGCAGGAAGAAGGGCGGACACACATCTCCGGCAATGCCCGGACTCTGCTCCGGTCTTGCTGACTCAGTGCGGTCTCCGACGCCGGGATGACCTGGGGCTTGAGCATCCACCGAGGCAGTTAGCAGGACGCACCCCAACGCAACGGCAACGATGCGCGTGTTCATTGGATCACACCTCCCCATACGGTCACTTCTGCTTGCCGATAATCAGCTCGCTACAGTCAGCAATGTCCGCACCTCTTCCACTACGCGCTTTGCGTCGTTAATCAGTTGCGGTTGTTCAGGCTTCTTCTCGATGCCGAGCTGCGTTACGTCCACGTGAACCTCGACCGGGAGGCCAGCCTTCTCCATGATCTTTCGTGCACAGTGGTCCTCACAGCCGTCGATGACCACGCGTTTGCCCGCGTTGCGAGCCCGGTCCATCTTGTCGGGAATCCCGGCCCCGACGGCAGCAACACAGAACAAACTGCCCAACCCTTCTTGCATCAAGTTAATGCCAGCCCGGTTGGACACCTGCCCGGAGTGCGCCGCGCCTGCACACGTGAAAACAAGCGTTTCGTTCGCACCACTATCACAACGACCGTTTGCCATCTCGAATCTCCTTATGCTAATGCGCCGTATACCATTCCAACAATAGTCGCCATCACAATCACGAGCACCGTGAACACTGCCGTCTTCTTCAGTCCAATGACCGAGCGAATCACCAGCAGGCTCGGCAGCGACAACGCGGGACCCGCCAGTAGCAACGCCAAGGCCGGTCCCTGATGCATCCCGTGCTCGAAAAGCGCCTGCAGAATCGGAATCTCCGTCAGTGTGGCAAAGTAGAACAGGCATCCGACAACCGAGGCGATGACGTTTGACTGGAGACTGTTGTCACCAACAAGTGCAGCCACTTGCTTATCCGGCAAAAGCGCGCCAAGGAATCCCACGATGAACACGCCACCGAACAAGAGTGGGATGAGCAGCTTCGCAAAGTCCCAGGTATTGTGCATCCACTCCTTCACCTCTTCGCGCTCGAACCAACGCCAGACCATCAGGAGCACTGCCAAACCCATCGCGCCGGCCAGATACCACTTCATGTGGAAGATCGTGATGACCAAGCCCTCAGCCTCTTCGATGCGTTCGATCTCTGTTTTCGCAAGCGTGATCTTGTCGCCCACCTTCAAGCCGCCGACAGGTCGGTCCACCTGGACGACCACTTCGTCCTTTGTTTCCTGCATGAGTACGGCGGGAATCTCCGTGCCATCGCTCCTGTGCACGACCACGTTGCCCGGGTTGTACCAGTCGCTGAAAACCAGAAAGGCCATCATGCAGGCAAAGTAAAGAACGGTCTGCCAGAGGGATCGCCGAGCGGGAGGTGGTTCGGGTATATCGGCCATGGCTTCGTTACGTTCCTGTTCGTCTTTCCGAAAGACGACCGCCATGATCAAGCCAATGACCACGCCGAAGACAATCGCCCCGATAGCGCGCCATAGCCCGATCTGAAAACCGAGCACTCGCGCGGTCAGGAAGATGGCCAGTATGTTGAGCGCCGGGCCGGAGTAGAGAAACGCCGAGGCCGGCCCGAGCCCGGCACCGACGCGGTAGATGCCCGCGAACATCGGGAGGACGCTGCAAGAACAAACCGCAAGCACGGTTCCCGAGACCGACGCCACCGAGTAGGCCTCGACCTTGTTGGCCTTCGGCCCCAGGTGTCGCAGAACAGCCTCCTTGGACAGAAACGTGATGATTCCCCCGGCGATGAAAAGCGCGGGCACCACACAAGCCAGCGTGTGATTACGCGCGTACCACTGAAGCATCTTGAAGGCTTCGAGTATCGCCGCCGTTACCTTGGGGCTGGACAGCGGGAGGATGTAAGCTACGACGAAAATGCCCGCAAATGCGGCAAAGATCTTCCATTCTCTCATCAACACACTCCGTCATTCATTGTCTGATGGCAATTGCGCCATGGAACGGCCCCAAAAAAACAACCCGCGTCAGGCACCTAGCGCAGTCCGCTGGTCCTTGAGGTTCTGCTTCAGGACAGACTCGACACATTTCCAGAAGCCTTCCAGGCAATGAATCTTCATTCCGTAGAAGGTTTTCACGCCATCCCTGCGCATATCCACGATCCCTGCGTGCTTGAGGACGGCAAGGTGCTTGGATACCGTCGACTGGTCAGCCTGCACGAGCTCGGTAAGCTCGCATACGCACATGTCCTTCTCGGCAAGCGCCTCCAGGATCAGCAAGCGGCTGGGGTGCCCGAGGGCCTTGGCGACCGTTGCTCGGGCTTCGTAATGTTGAATCGGTTTCCGTTTCATACGTCTATGGCAATATTACCCTGAATTCACGCCCTGTCAAGCCGCGAGGCCGCGTCGCTTTCGCTTCGCGCCCCGGAATCCTTGCTATATCTCCCTGGAGGTCGGGGTCGATGCCCGTCACTCTACGCGGCCCAACCGACACGACGACTGTCGCCCGGTTACCCCTCCTCACACGTCGAATATCGGGGCCAAATCAAGCGAGACGGTAAATATATAACTCATACTCCAGAAGCTGGCACGGTCCGGTTCCGAAGGAGATTGTAGGAGAATTCCCGCGTCCGCCCTACCGCCCGCATCGCGAACGCAGCTCCGCCGGACGCGGAGTTACGCCGGTGTGACAAACGACGAAGGCTGCCTCCGTTCTTCCTCCGGCCGTCGTCGCTACGGATGCTCCCGCAATTCTGCTTAGCCAACCACTGGTTAGCTGTGTGCAGCTCTGTGTCTCCGACTCGGTGCAATATGCTCTTGAAAGCATAACGCTCTTGCTCCATATGACCTTGACATCAAGTGTTTTTGGGCCTAACGGGTTAATTCGCCAATGGTATTATTGCCATAGAGGCGCGGATTAGATTCGTGAACGAGGTCCTGTTGCCGCGGTGTGGGCTTGCCCCGGAGGTGCCGAGGGAGCATATGCCATACCGCAGCACGCTTGGCCCCCTGCAGAATAGAGACACGGAGAAACGATATGGATGAAGAAACTCGGAGACATTTTCTTAAGACCGCAGGAGCGGCCGCGTTCACACTCGGCGCGGTGACCGGCTGCGGCTTCCAACCTCCTGGTCCTGAGCCTGGACCCGGACCGGAGCCTGGACCCGACGGCTTTGAGCCGCCGTTGAACGAGAAGTTGACCTATGACGACGCAGTCTACACGGCCTGCGACATCTGCATGATTCGCTGCGGGATGAAAGTCTACGTCAAGGACGGCGAGGCGGTCTACGTCGAGGGTAACCCGGCGGATCCGTTCAACAACGGCCACCTTTGCCCGAAAGGCAAGGCGGCTCTTGGGTTTCTCTACAATCCAGACCGACTAATGGTTCCGCTGCGCCGAACGAACCCGGAAAAGGGCATTGGCATCGATCCCCAATGGGAGGAGATTAGCTGGGACGAAGCCTACGATGCCATGATCGAGCAAATCACTGCGGCAACCGAGTCGGCACCAGGTGCTGCTGACTTCGCCAATGGTGAGGCCTTCGCCCTCTTCACCCACGGAGCTTACGATTGGGGGGCGAGGCTGCTGACCGGCATCGGCTCGCCGAACCTGGTGACACACTACGATACTTGCTTTTCGACGTCTTACATAGCCAGAAAGGCGCTGACGGGTGGCAACCCAGGGCAATCGCATTTAATTTCCGACCGGCAGGGCGTAGGATGGCTGGCGGGCT
>CAZNPL010000062.1:0-21143 GCA_964574815.1 uncultured Phycisphaeraceae bacterium | reverse complement strand
CGTTCCTTTGCCGGCTTGAGTGTCCGTCCCCCACCCTTCGCTTCGCGAAGGATGGCGCGCCCCCGCTTTTGCGGTGCTGATTGCGTTGGGTTGTTTGGCAGGCGGTGCTCCTTTACCTGGGTACGGCTCGGCGGCCGCGGTTCCTGGGGAGGGCCCTTTGCTCTCCCGCTTGCGCCTAAAGAACATGGGAGTTGTTCCAGGTTTTGGGGGATTTTGTTGTACAGGCGATATCATGTGCGGGAGGGGGGTTGTTATGGGACCGACGAGTTGTCAGTGGTCAGTTTTCAGTGGTCAGGAGGAAGCCTTCAGCCATCAGCCGGAGGGCGGTCGCGCGTGGGTTGGTGATCGTGGCGTTCGTTTGCCGGCTTGAGTAAACAGGTGCACCAAGATGCACCCTACGGTGCTGCGCAAGGGACACCTCTCCGGCGGGTCGAACCCGCCCTGCTTTGCTCGCGGTGCCGATTGCGGTGGGTCGTTCGGCAGGCGGTGCTCCTTTATCTGGGTACAGCCCGGTGGCCGTGGTTCGGCTGGTGACGATCAAGGCGGCACATCGGTGACGGGTCAAACCGCATCGCATCAGCTTCATTGACGCCTGGCGATGGTTGCAGCCGGCGAAGCCGCTCATTCCGCTTCCCAAGTAATGGCGTCAATCCGCCGCGTGCAAAGCGCATTGAGCCGCGTTGCGTCAAGCGTCGCCCGAAGTCGTACACCCTCATGACCCGCCCACGCTGGCAATTGCGCAAACGCCTGAGAAATCAACGAGATGCGGCTTAGCTTAATGGCATTCAAGCCCCTTTTCCGGGTATGTTCCGGATACGACCTCTTTTTCGTTGCGCAACAGAGGCTGCGGACTGACGACGAACGTGGTACCATTGGCGGTGGCAGGTAAGCGGCGTATGGATCGTATCGCCTTGATGCTGCACGGTGAACGTAGGCCCGATGTGCGTGACGGTTGCCGTCGGCATCACCGCTGCCGCTGCCAAACCGATCTTGACGAGTCCGTCCGCAGGAACGGACGAGCGGGCAAAACGGAATGGAATGAGCCCTTTTACCAAAAGGAGGAATCACAACATGAAGCGGTATTTTCTGTCTTCATTTGTTGTTTTGGTCTTTGGGGCGGTCGGCTTGGGCCAGGATACCCCGACCCAGTTTGAGAGCGACGGTGTCTGGGAGTGGCTCTTCAGGCCTGCTCTGGTTGAAATCAAAGTGCGTCCTTCTTCGACGGAGGGCGCCGAAGAGCGGACCCAATGGGTGGCTCTTCTTCAGCTGGAGGATGCGAGACTCTCGCCGCAGTTAGTCAGTCTGGCGGATCGGATGCCATTACTCGTCTGTGGATCCGGCGGTGACTCCAGAGTGCGGCTGGTTGCGTTTGACGAGAAAAAGGAGCGCTTGCCAAGTGGCTCCAATCTTGCGTGCGGCGCTCCAGGGGCATTTATCCAGATGAAAGAGGTCAGCCTCGGGGATAAGACGCTCAAGTACCTCGGCGTGGAGCACCTTAGCCCGGAGAAGCAGAAACGCCAGGCCGCCGAAGCGCAAAAGGAACTCATCAAGGAAGGCATTCGGCTGTCGTACCCTGTCGAAGGCGAATCGTTTCCGTTTGCTTTCGGACGCCCCGGGAAACCGGCCATTGAATCGAAGCAGCTTCTGGGAAAGGTCGTTCTCATTCAGTGGTGGGCCTCGTGGTGAGGGCCGTGCATCGCGGAGCTAGGTTGGCTCCAGGAACTGATGCGGAAGCACACCACCGGACTGGCGCTTGTGAGCATCTCGTTCGATGAATCGATGAAACAAGTCGAGCGGGCGCTGAAGCAGAGCGTCGAGCAGAATTCAGCACTCGTAAGACTTGTAGAACTGGGGGTCACCGGCGCGGGCGGTCACGTCTCGCAGAGCGCGCTTGAGGCGTTGAGAAGAGAGGGAGTCACGATCGACCGGTCCGCGGAAGGTGCTGTCCTTGGTGCGCTTGAAGTCGTGGGCGTCGATTTCGATCAGCTTGCGGTTCTCGAAAGAGCGCCTTTTCGGGCGGCATTCGGCGAGAACGCTGAGCTGTTCCTGGTTTCATCGGATAAACTGCGGGATCTGTGTTACCAGGCAGTGGGTGGGGGTGCTCCGCCGGTCCTGTTTGTGATCGACCGACGGGGGACGCTCCGGTATGCCGGTTACCCGGCGGAGGATCGCGTGACCAGACTTGTCGAAGCGCTTCTTGCTGAGCGGCCGTCCGGCTAGCGCGACGTGGGCGGGGATAAGCGCTCCATCATCGTCGTCGCGGCACGAAACTCGCCGGCACGGCCGGCGCGGTCGTCGCAGACAAATGGAGCAGCGATCACCCACTATCGACTAAATGCGCTCTGACCCTAAACTCAAACTCCATGTCTACTCGTACGAGTATTGCGCGTAGACCGTCAAGGACTCGGATTCGTAGGATCCGCTGAGCATCAGGCCGTCGCTGGAGAGGACGAGTTCCAGGTTTTCGGGCGGGCAGGTGAGCCCGAAAGCGCCCTCCTGCTCATCCACCCATAAGTCGGGGACGTGGCCCTGCATCTGGCCCAGCGTCCCGGGTACGTCGAGAGCATAGTGCGTGGCCTCATAAGTGCCGACGCCCGTTATGCTCCGTTCGCGCAGTATGTAAGTGGAATAGCCCTCCTCGTCCACTTCCGAGATGATTGCCCGCGGCAGGCCGCTGCACGACGGCGGGCAATCGGCAGGGACCTCACGAACGATGGTCGTGCTGCCCTGCTCGTTTCTGATCTTCTTCTCCCACAGAACGCCGCCGGTGAAGTCGTCCCAGTTTTCGTTCGGCCAGTACCAGCGGTAGTAGCGGACCTTGCTGGCCGTGTCTTCGACGCTGAAGAACCGGTCGTCCCGCTCGTCATACACCAGCTTCGACTCGACGCGGGACCAGGTCTGTGAGCTGTACGTGCCGATCTGGAAGATGTCGGTGGGATTGCCCTGTCCGATTCCCGACGATCGGCTTCGGCACTCCACAAAGCCGCGCCAGCCTTCCTCGCATCGCCCCCGGGCGTCGATCCGCAGATTGCCATCGAGCCTGCCTTCGCTCGCCGAGGAGGCCATCTGGCCGTTCGAAATGATAAGCGTGATCAAGTCGACATTCTCGCCCTCCCGGGACCGGCAGAATACCCGCTCGTCCCGGAAGGAGAGGTCCTCGTAGTGCACCTCGGAGCCGTCCTCCCAGACCATCTGGATGCCGTTGTAATTGTCCGCCGTCTTCTGGATGTCCTCGACGTCGATGACCAGCTTGTTCACGTTCTGGCCAATGCTGTACACGTAATAGGCGATGGCCCCCGGGTAGAGGTCCAGGCCTTCGTAGTGCGAGTCGCCCTCGCGGATCTGTTCGTACACGATAGAGCCGTTGGTGGGTGGCAGTACGGGCTCGTCGTCGTTGTCCTCGTAGAAATCGAACGGGTCGGTATTGAGGTTCCACAGGGCGTATTCCTTGAACTCGTAGTAGAACTCACGCCAGTTCATCAGGGCATCGTCCTCGCCCACCTCGAAGATGTCGTCGAGCAGGAGTTTGACGGCCTGGCCGGTCTTGCCGTCCCGGTGATAGACGAAGAACCAGAACAGATACGAGGCGTACTCCCGAGTGTTCCTGGTATCAAAGAAGTGTTCGGAAAAGGTCGCAAAGGCCTCGTCCTCGAATTCGTGCTCGGTGTTGTTGTCGGGGAAGGCGAACTCTTCGGCCCATGTCGCGGTCGACTCCCGAACCCAATCGCTGTTGAAGTTGTCCGGCTCCTCACCCATGTAATTCTGAAAGCAGTGGAACAGCTCGTGGGCAGCCACGCCTTGCAGGAAGTGCACGTCCTCGTCCATCTGGACGATGATGTGGCAGCGGTCGTGATCAAGCAGTTCGGCCATCCACGCCACGCCTCTGTAATCCAGGTGTTCCTGCAGGTGCACGGGGATCCAATCCGTGGGCTCGGCGAAGCCCAGGTCGGTGTACTCCTCGTAAGCATGCTCGAGCGCCGCCCTCACCACGTTTTGCTCATCTTCCGTACCGTCCGGGCCGGTGACGATAAAGCGATTCCCGAGTGGGGTGGGACGGTCCATGTTGGGTACGGGCCGAACCGCGGATGGGCTCGAGGCGATCAGTTCCTCTGCCGTCGGCAGGTCGGGGTCGTACCAGTAGCTCTCGGGGTCGTCAAAGGAGAGCAGGTAGGGCCGCAGCCTGTCCTGGGTGGCCGCTGAAAACCCGTCAAACCTGGCCTGGATGGCGTGCAGGAGGCAGGTCGGCTCGACCTCTGAATCTGGCGCGCCCTGGTACTGTGAGCGGAGTTCATCGGGCGTAAAGATCGCGGTGATCCGTGTCAGGTAATATTCTTCTTCGTCGATTTCGCCGGTCCGATAAGCTTGTTCGATCAGGTTGGAGGTATGGACGAGCTCGTCGGGCTCGTAGTCCCCGGTGCGGCTGGACACCGCGGCGCTCCATTCCTGATAGTTTGAGGCGCCGGCGATGGCCGCCTCCACTTCCTCCGGGGACAGTTCCGGGCCCGAGCCGTTGTCGCTGTTGTCGTTCGTGTTGTCGGCAGGCTGGCCGTTGTCGTTTTCAGTCCCCGGTGTGTCCGGCGCGGTAGCGCAACCGAAGTACAGCAGCATCACCGCCAGCGCTGCACACCAGAGTACGATGAGCTTTCGGCTGGATTTGAGCAATTTCATGGATTGTCCCTTCTTGCCTGGAGTGAGGCTGGAAGATTCAGCAGAAACTTAAGATATCATACTTGAAATCAAACAGAAATGGTAGGACGGGCGATCTTCCGGCCATCGGGCGACAGGTGCTATGTGGCGCGCAAAGCGGTGACGACGTCGCTGCGGCTGGCGCGGCGGGCCGGCAGGACACCGGCGATGATGCAGACGCCGACGGTCAGGACGATGCCGATGGTGATGTGGACACCGGGCAGTGCGAGCGGCGGGGCGAAGCCGATGGCCCGCTCGGTGAGGATGTTCATGCTGATTGCGGCGTGGAGGCCCAGGGCGAACCCGGCGATGCATCCGATGCCGCTCAGCACCACGGCCTCTCCCAGCACCAGGCGGGCGATCTGCCACTTTGTCGCGCCTACGGAGCGCAAGACGCCCAGCTCACGCGTCCGGTTCAACACGTTGGTGGTCATCAGGTTGCCCACGCCGACCGCGGCCACCAGCAGCGCCACCACGGGGATGGTCGCGAGGAGCACCGTGGCGGCCCGGATGTCATCGTCGATCTGCTGCTTGAGTTCGCGCAGTGACCCGACGATCGCGTTCGGGCGATCGATCGCGGTGACGATCCGCTGCAGAATCAGCCGGTCACAGTACATCTCCCAACGCTGCTGTGCCGTGCGCCCCTTCCATCGGTCCACGACGTCGAGCATGGCCAGCCGATAGGGCGCGAGCACCGAAAAGGCCAGAGGTTGGGACGGGTCGACGGCCCACGCTTTGAGCAGGGGCAGCAACTCTTCCATGCGGTCGCGATCGTTTTCCAGACGTTCGCCCCAGCGAAGCAGGTTGGTGATCATAAAGGCGTCGTCCACAGTCGCGGGCGGGGCGTCCTGCGTAAAGAGCTCGGGCGGTTCCGTCTGCGGCAGTGAAAAGTTCAGCAGGAACAGCGATATTGAGTCGACTCCGAAGTGTCGTTTCGCGTCTTGCAGGGTTCCCAGCACGGAGTTTGCCGCGGCGACCATCATATAACTTTCCGCTTGAAAGTAACTCACAGCGATGTCCAGAGCGGGCGATTGCACAACGCCGGCGACTTCGAACGTGGCTTGGCCACCGGATGCCGACATGGTGACTTTGTCGCCCAGGTGAAGGTCAAAGGCCCGGGACGATTCCGGCGGCAGCAGAATGTATCCTCCCTTTTTCAGCTTGGCTTCGGCGTCCTCGCGCTCTCCTTCCAAAAACTCCAGCTTGGCCATCTTGAGAAAGACGTCGGGTTCGCCGGCGACGAACGTGCTGCGCACCTTGAAGAGTTTGAAAAGACGCGATCGCGACTCGCCCATTTCGACGAGGAAGTCGTTGACGACGGTGCATTCGCGGACGCCGGATATCCGCCGGACGGTTTCGACGCAGGAACTCGGGACCCGATGGGACGTCCAGACAAAGGCCTGTGCGATGCGCTTGGGGAAATCCCATCCGCTGCGAATGCTCTCGGCGTGCACCACTACCCCAATCAACAGCGAGAGGCCTACCATCAGCCCGCAGCAGATGCCGGCGCCTCGCCACGTCGCCCGGCCCACCTGATCGTTCAGCAGCGCCGGCTTGAGCCGCAGCAGGCGCGCGGCGACTTGGACGGCCAAGCCGCCGATGGCCTGTACGGCCAGCGGGGTCATCAGTGCGTAACCCAGGTAAAGCATGGCGGTGCCGGTCAACACGACCGATCGCGTCGTCCAGTGGACGGGGTCGAGTTTCGCAACCATGAGGCTGTGCGTTGCGACCAGCGCGGCGCCCACCAGGAATGCGACGAACGGGAGCCCGCGATTGGGCGGGCGGGCCTGGGGGCGGGTGGCCGCTAACGGCGAGACGCGTCCGGCCTGGATCGCCGGCACCAGTCCGCCGCCAAGGGTCGTGAGGAGACCGCCGACGAGGGCGACGGCGATGCCGCGGCGGCTGACGATCACGTCCTGGATGTAGTCGGCGGCCGCGAGCGAGCTTCCGTAGGTCATCAGCAGCCCCAGGGGCACGCCCAGGCACATGCCCGCGGCGCCCAGCGGGCCGACCTCGGCCAGCACGGCGCCGGCGAGCTGTCGACGGGTCACGCCGACGCATCGCAACACGCCGACCTGCCGGATGCGCTCCACCATCCCCATGCTCATGGTGGTGGTGATGATGAAGAGCGCAGTCAGCAGGGAGACGCTGGCCACCATCGTCAGCGCGAACTCCGTCTGCCGTCGGGCCTCGTTGAGTTGTTCCAGGCGAGCGGTCGCCGTTGAGACCTGATAGCCGAGGTTGGCTTCGCGGATCTTCTCCCGCAGGACGTCGGCAACGCGCTTCAGGTTTGCAGGGGTGGGGTCGGCGAGCATCAGGTCTACGACCGACACGGACCCCTCGGCGCCGACCAGCGTTTGAAGCTCCGATAGCTCCAGAAGCACCATTGGCTTTTGAAACCGGGCGACCCGGCGAGCCTCAAACAGGCCGATCACGTGCAAGGGGACGGCTTCCGCGAGACGGTCGCGTGCCAAGCCGATCCGATCGCCGATGCCCACGCCCAGTTGTCTGGCGGTCTCTTTTTCGATGACGGCGGTACCATGCTCTCCAGCACGAAGTGCCTGCCCGGCGATTTCATAGCCGCGAAAGCCGTATTCCGTCTCCGGTTGGATCCCGACCGCGTCCACAGCGATCTCCGGCGGTGCAGGTCTGTCGGCCTGGTGATTGTCTGCGCCGACCGACAGGTGCATGCGTCGGCGCAAGCGAGCCGTGACATGTTCGACGCCCTCGATGGCTCGGGCCGTATCGGCCATCGATTGATCGATGACGCCCCAGTGCCCCAGCGTCGACTCGATGATGACGTGGCTCCGGCCGATCCAGCGTTCGATGATCCGATTGGAGATGCTCTGCTCGACCGATTTGTAGGAGCTGGTCACCCAGACGACCGTGGCCACGCCGAGCGCGACGGCGACGACGATGCCCGATGCCCATCCGGGTTTAGCCAGCCAGTTCCTGGTAGCGAGCAGCCACCATTGACGCATTGCTCTGGCTCCCGGACTCAATCTCGCCCACTGTACGTCCGTCCTTCAGCACCACGACTCGGTCGGCGAACGCGGCTCCGGCGGCCTCGTGCGTGACGGCCAGGACGGTACGCTGCTGTTCATCGACGAACCGTCGCAGCAGCCGCCAGATCTCCAGTCCGTGGCGCGAATCGAGATTGCCGGTCGGCTCGTCGGCCAGGACGACCGCCGGATCGTTCATCAGCGCTCTGGCGATGGCCACACGTTGCTGTTCCCCGCCCGACAGCGCGTCAGGACGATGTCGGGCGCGGGGCTGGAGGTCGACGCGCCCCAGCAGTTCCGCGGCTTTGTCGGCCGCGATGCGCTTCGGCGTGCCTGCGACCATTAGCGGCAACGCGACGTTTTCGGCGGCTGTGAGGGACGGAAGGAGATTAAACGCCTGGAAGACAATGCCGATTCGGTTTCGTCGAAAGAGCGTTCGGGACCGATCGTTCATGCCGGTCAGGTTGTGTCCGTCAATGGCGACACTTCCGCCGTCGGGCAAGTCCAGTCCGCCGATCAGATGCAGGAGCGTGCTTTTACCGGATCCACTGGCGCCCATGACGGCGACGAAACTTCCGCGTTCGACGGCGAGAGATACCCCGTCGAGCGCCTGAACGACGCGTTCACCGATAACGTAACGCTTGCTGAGATTGTCGACTCGCACCAACCACGCCACTCGGGCATTGTAGAGTCGAGCTGCGGGGCGGACCAGCCGGCGTGATTGCTTCGGAACCGGCGACGGGAACACCCCTGGCGGGCAAGGTGCCAGTGCACCTGTGCGGCCGGGTCAATGGCACGCTGCGGAGGGTTGCGATGGCGCCCCCTCGGCTGATCGACCGGCAGCCGTCGGGGACTCGAAGGTCGCACATTGGCGGCATTGGAAGGGGTTGGGTCGGTTTGAATAAGAGAGGCACCTGCCCGGTCGGCGGGCAGGTGCCTCATTGAGTTATTGCTGGCCGGTTGCCGGTATCAGCGAGCCGATATCCGGACGACCTGGTATTCGCGCACCAGTTCTGTAGCCTGAACGGTGCCGAGTGCTGCCGGATCGGACAGGGACCAGCCGGTCCAGTATTGCATAATCCCGCTGTTCAAGTCCGATGTGGTGATCATGCCGCCGGCAAGGAGCTCCAGGCCTCCGAGCCGCGGCCCCGGATCAAAGTTCGTGTTCGTGATCGGGTCGTCAATCTTCCCGCTGAACGTGATCTCGCCGGTGGTGGGATTCGGCGTGAACGCGCAAATGCCGTACTCACCCACGTCAAGAACGATCTGCGTTTCGGGGTCGATCGTATTCCACGTGCATGCGACGAAGATCTGCGTTCCGTCGGTGCCGATATCCCCGTAAAGATCGTTCCAGCGGGGATCGTCCTCTTCGGCGCTCGGCGTCGGCGTCATGGTGCCGCCGTTGGTCGCCAGGGGCTCGAGCGTCTTGTCCCAGTAGCGGAACTCGTTCAATGTGTCGTCCATGGCGTAGAGCCTGCCGTTGATCTCGGTCATGCCTCTGAACTTGGCCTCGGACGGGAAGCCACGGATCTGCCCCACGAAATTGATGTAATTCGTGCTCGTCCGCGGGACATCCGGGTCGACTCTGAACAGGTTCCGGATCTGGTTCTCACAGAAGAGCGGCTCCTGGCATTCTTCTTCGGCCACCCAGAGAAACTCGCCGTCCCATGCGACCAGCAGGTTGGACGACGCGACTTCGGGACCCGCGACAGCGAACTCTCCGGCGGACCGCCATGGCCGGAAGAACGGCTCTCCGTCAATGACCTGCTCGGTGAAGCCGGTGACCGGATTGATCTCCAGGATTCGCGGGTGACAGATGGCGGATTTATCGATGTTCGTGCCCAGCTCACAACTGACATGGAAATCATCCAGTCCTCGTTTGGGGACCACGAACATCCGTTCCCCGCCCGGAAGGCTGGGAAGCTTCGGCATCACGGCCATTCCAAGCCGATATTCGCGCGGCTCGATCACGTCGGCCAGAAACCGTCTTGACAGCGTGGTTCCCGGGAAGTTCGCGTCAAACGGCGTGTTTTCGCGCCGGAGCATGTTGCCCGCGTCGATCCCGACCATGAGGAAGGCGGTAGGACCGATACCGCTGGGCATTTCGCCTCCGATGGCCGCGGCGATCTCATCGGATATTCCGTCGAACGCTGTCGCGTCCGCGCTCTCGAGCGAATAGTCATGCCGCTCGAAAATGAACCCGGAAGAGTCGAAGAGCGACAGATACGCCCGGACCGTCTCGGTCTGTCGTTCCAGGTTGGAGAGGTTGGCCACGTTCGACGTGTTGGCGGCGATGATGTCACCGGGCGCCGCGTTGAACGAGTAGAAGTCCACGTCGCCCTGAAGCAGGCCGTATTTCCCGTTGCCGAGGTTCAACTCACGGAACACCATTTCGGACAGCCGATCGTTCGGAAAGAACTCGCACGCGTCGGGAATGGAATCATCGCCGGGGGATGCATCGCACAGGTCGACCGGCGCTTCCGAGGGCAAACGGAATGTATCGGTGAGGATGAACAGGCTGTAGCACTGGAACCTCGGCGGCTCGGCCGGAGGTATCGCACAGCCTTCAAGCGGAGCACCGGGCTTGTTGACCCGGCCGCCCACCGTCGGACGAAGGTCCGATTCGTTGGTGGCTGCGACTCGCGTGCCGTGCGGGAAGTTCAAGAGGGTCGGCGGAATCGGCGGGAATATAAAGCCGCACCCCGCGTCGAACAATCCACGGTCGGTTCCGAAGATGGCCAGATAGTATGTGCCGTCGGAGCCCTCCCCAACGCCGCTCCCGTTGACGTCGGCGCCGAGCGCAGGCCGGGAATCGTCGAGCCCGGTTTGTCCACGTCGCTGCTGATCGCCGGTTGCGATCAGTTCGCCTGACGAATCATACAGCGCCATCACGAGGTCGAATTCCGTCGGGAAGCCGAGTGAGATTTCCTCCGGTACGATCGCGATGAGGCTCCTCGTGTTGGCCAGATCGCCCGTCAACTCGATCTTGTAGATATCGATATCCTGGCCCGTTCCAGCGAAGGACCCGTCGCCGATCATTCCGATGACTTGGAGCGGGCAGCCCTGCACCGGATCGCAGATGGAACCGAGTGAGTCGGCTTGGGCGATCGAGTCGTCCGGTTCATGCCTTCCTTCGTAACACTCGCTGCCGCCCTCGTCGACGACGCAATCCGGGTCGGTCAGAACAAGGGTCATGTTGTACCCGCCGGCCCCGTCCGGCGGCAGGAGCGGGATGGCGGTAGGATCGTTGGTCGGGTAGTTCTTGTTCTCGGCGGCGCTGACGCCGACGAAGAGTTCGGTCGCCCCGCTGGGCACCTCGGCCGTCGTGTAGGCATCGAAGCTGAGGCGTTCGTAGTCATCGCTCACTTCGAGTTCCGAAAGCACACCGCCTGTGCCGGCGAAGATCTTCAAGTAGGGGTCCCAGGTCGGTCCCGAGTTCGGGCTCTTATCGCCCTCGACGAGCACTGAGAGAACGTCTCCGCCCAGCAAACCTCTCACCCTGTACAAATCAACGTCCCGGAGCAGCTGAGGCGGGTCCGGAATGATGCCCGAACAACCTGGGGCGTTCGGGTCGAACGTCGAGCAAATGACAAAGTCAAAAGCGTCATTGATGTCGATGACGCCGTTCACGTCGCTATCCATCAGCTCACATTGCTCGACAAACGGCGCCCTGCGGCCGAAACACTGTTGGAAGCATGCGAAATCGTGCGCATCCAGGCGCTCGGGAGCGTCGAAATCGCAATCAAAGAAGTTTACGGATTCCCCCGTATACGCGCATCCGTTGTCGCCGACGTATCCGCTGATCACCGCCTGAGTGGTGGAACACGAGTCCGGCGGTTCAGCAGCGCTCGGACGTTCCATGGTGACGACGCTGGCCGTAGCGCGCTCGTTGTTGCAGCCGTTGCCGATGTCCTCGTTCGGACCGATGTACAGCACCATGGCCATGCCGAAGAACGGCCGGTTCAGGCTGCACGCGTTGCCGCCCACGCATGGAATGGGGATGGGATTCTGCGGCGTGCTGGCCGGATCGAGCGGCTGCCATTCGAAGTTGTCGCACAACAGGACCCATTGCTCCTCGATGCACTGCGATGCGTTGATGATATGAAGCCCGTTCTCGTTGCCGGATCCACCGCTGGCCAGAACAGGACCGGCGACCGGCTCGCCGCCGGCGCAAAGCGATTCCTCTCCATTGAGGCGGAGGTCGGCACCGATTTTTCCACCCGGCAACCTGAACGGCACGCGGTTGAGTCCGATGTCCTGTGGGCCGACGATGATCTCCTCGGTCTCCGCGTCCACGATGGTGTAGGTACGGGCGACGTAATCGACGCTGACGCGCATGACGCGCGGTTCGCCGGTTTCCGGATCGCAGTACGGCGGCACCGGACTGAGCTGGGGCGCCGACCGGGTGTTAAAAAACGCCGGAACCGGATCTATCGGAGGGCCAATGGGGCTTCCGAAGCTGTCCGCATCCGTGTCCCTGAAGAACTGCAGCGGCGCTATGGCGTTAAACGTTGCGTCGGGACCGCAATTCACGACGAACAGGTCGAAGCCGGTCACCTCGCCGGCGGCGGTCGTGAACCAATCGCGGACCCACAGCGCCGGCGTTGGCGAGCTGGCACCGCCGACTGAAACGGACTGAGCGTCCACCGTGCAAATGTCCGTGTTGTCGTAAAGCCTGGGGCAGGTGGGGCACGAAAGGTTCAGAGCGGCGGGCGCCGGTCCGATGGTTTGAAGCGCCCGCGGCATGACGGCCTGCTCTCCGAAGACAGGCCCGACGCCCACTGACGCCGGCTCGTCCGCCGCCACCGCCGCAGCGAAACCGCAAACGACCGCCAACGCGGTCAACAGATTGAGACTGCTCTTGGTCATCTTCCAATTCCTCCAGCTCATCGGCTGAACGCAGCGATATCTTACCCGGACGATCGGGCACCGTCGCCCTGCCGGGACTCGGCTGCGTGACCCTGGTTTCGTGAATCGAGTATGCATAATACAGCGGGAGCCGCCGCGTGCACTCGCCGGTGAGCCGAATAGAGCGATATTCGCGTCGGCCGACCAGGCACCCGTCGAACGAACCCACATGTCCCGCACCGAAACCGGTGCATTCCCGCACCGGTACGGTGATCATCGAAAGCAGTACCGATCACGCATCCCCCGTGCTTCTCGCCCCGGCACCACGCGGATCGCGACCCCCAAGCATATGCTCGCGTTCCGGTTTGCCCGTGGCGGTCGACCTCTGACGACCGACGAGCAACCTGGTGCAGTGTACGGACACCGGCCCGTTCGCGTTACGATACGATGCCTCAACCGCAGATCTCGGGTTGTCTGAAAAACCGTCCCTTCTTTGCTTCCCTCCTGAACCAATCTCCAGTGGTCGCCCCGTCTCACGCACGAATGCCCATTCGCAGTGCAGAACTTCCCTGGCGACCACCGCTCTGTGCCATCGGTTATCGACCCGCGCGGGCCGCGCTGGAGCGGCCGCCCGGAACGTGCGCCGGTCGATTCCGATGGAACCGGCGCTGCCGATTGCAACCGATGGTACCGGTTGCGCAGTTATCGAGTCAAGCGGAAACTGCCCGGGAAAGGCCGTTCAGCAACGATCTGGAGTGTCTGATAACTCAATTGATGATATACCCGGCGGCACAATCGCCACCCGTCGGCCCGGCAGAACGGCAGCGCGTGTGAAGGGGCTGTTGCCGCAATGAAGCCCGGACCGACGCGGTCAGGGCCGGGTAGAGGGCGGCAGCGGGACTGCACCGTAGCGCGGGCCCGCGGCAGGCAACTGCGTCGGCGGGTGCCGCTGGTACGCCTCTGGAGGATCTGCCCGCGTCTGTGGCTTGAGCGGCAGCAGGGCAACGCGCGGGCGGGCAAGCCACCGCGGCGCTTTAGCTCGAACGCGGTCTGAACTGTCGCGGCCCCTCGGGAACGCCAGGAGCCGCCAGGGTGTTGCGAGACTGTGGGGCAGCCGTAAACTGCCGACGGTGTCTTGTTGGCTCGTGGGGCGTGAAACCTGCATGAAACGATTGCTCGCGGCATTCGCCATGACCTTGCCGGTGTCAGAAGGTCTGGCCGGGGAGCTCGCTTCCAGCGCCCCCCGTCCTTCGATCGTCGGCAAAACGAACTACCTCGACTGGCTGGGCTCGCGGCCTCGGGCTGAAGGCGAGGCCGACGCCGCCCGCTGGTATGCATCCGCCTTCACAAACCTGCGTCCGATGCCTCGACAAGAACTGCTGGAGCGGGCTTCGTCGGCGCCATGGGCGGAAATGGCGGAAGTCGCCGAATGGCTGGAGCGTAATGATCGCTCGCTGCAGTGGTACCGCCGCGGGACCGAGGCGCCGGCGTTTCGTCTGATGCTCCGGGCCGGGCGAGGGGACGCGTACGGACCGGTCTGGTCGGAGGCACTGCTGTTCGCAAGGATGCCCGGTCTGGGGGCTTTCGATCTGTGCGCCGACGGATGGCTGGCCAAAGGCTGGCGACGGTGGGACGAGGGAGACCGTCAGGCCCTGTTCGACCACGCCTTGATCAACCTTGCGGCATGCCGTCATCTTGCCTCCGCATCGCCGCTGGTGGCACGTGTGGAAGCTACGAAGATCGCCGCAGAGAACTACCGGGTAATACTGCGGGCACTTGCGATGGCCGAGACGCGCGACGAAATCGCGCGGTCGCTGGTTCCGAAGCTGGCGGAGGCGGACGCACCGGCGAACACACTGGAGGCCTCCTACGACTATCAGCGCCTGGTGGCCTGGGATACGCTTCAGCGTCTTTATCTTCCGGGCGACGGCGGCGTCGTGGCGAGCGCGCCGGCCGTGGTTGACCATTTAGAGAAGTCGGCCGGCCGGCCTGCGGGCGAATGGGAGGAGGTCGCGGACGCGCTGGCGGCCGTCGGATTCTCGGCGAGTATCGAGGAGGCGGATCAGTTCTTCGATGCCTTGGCGGCGTGGAACAACCGCCCGCCGCATGAAGCGCTCGCGCGGATCGAGGAGATCGTCGCCAAGAGGGAGGCCCTGAAGAACCCGGTGACACGCTTGCTGGTGACCGATCTCACCGAGCCTCGGCGAACCATGATCCGCGTCGAGACCATGCGGCGTGGAATGCATCTGGTCGCCCACGTGCTGCGTCACCGCGCGGAACACCAGGTGCTGCCGGAGGCGCTGGATGTCCTGGGTGACGCACCCGGCACCGCAACTGCGCGTGTCGACCCCTACAGCGGGGAGGATTTTTTGTACTTTCGTACGCGCGATGATTTCATTCTCTACAGCGTGGGGGCCGACGCCAAGGATGATGCCGGGCGACCCTACCTGCCGCAGACCGAGGCCGGCGACCTGCTCATCTGGCCGGTGCACTGATGCGTCCCGGCGTTCACATCCTGCTAATCGGGCGTCGGTCGCCGTACCGTGTTGGCCGGGTGCGTGGTCTCCAATCTCGACGGCGATTCTGGGAAATTACGACCGCGATGCGGTAATATGGTTGAACACTACGGTTTACGGCGATCCGCCTTCCGAAGGGGCGACCGCGCGCGGACACGAGAGCACTTATGGGTGTGAACGCGCCCACGCCATAGCAAGGGCCGTCGAACGCCGTCCTGACGGGCATTTTGAACGGCCGCGGACAACTTCGTCGGGCAATGGACGTGAGCCGGAACTCGGCTAAATACGGGGGCAACAACGGACGTCGCCAATTCATTGAGAACCCGGTGCCGCACCGGACGGACCCGATGACGCGCCCCATCCTCGTTGGTCGTGCGCGGCGGAAATCATGGTCACCACCACGATAGCTTCTGCACCTGGATATCCCGGATGCCCAAGGTTCGGAAGATGGGTCCTTGGACTTGCCATGCTCGCGGTGCCGGCCTGCCCGTCACAAGCGAGCGACCACGAATTCGAGGAGCGTTGGCGGTGGGCTCTTTTCACAACCGGTGACGGACTCCCCTCCGATCGCGTGACCGAGATCGTCGAGGCAAGGGATGGCACAACATGGGTTTCGACCTCGGCGGGGCTTGCGTGGTTTGATGGATGGCACTGGCGAAGCATCGGGCCGAGTGAGGGATTGCCCGCCGGGTTCCCGATCGACATCACTCCGGCCGCGGAGGCGGGCATTCTGGCGATCATCGACGGCAGACTCTATCGCGGCGATCGTGGCGTATTCCGGCGAGTCTCCCTCGAGCTCGACGAGGCCAGCTATCGCGTCCACGATGCCGCTCCATTTCCCGGCGGCGGGCTGCTCATACTGGTGCGAAACGCGCGCACGGGGCGGGGATTCCTTTTCAGGCGCGGTGCCAAGGCGGAGAAGGCGACCGAGTTTCACGGGCCCGAGGGACACGAGCTGATCGATCTCTGGTCTGCGCCGCCCGATCATCTATGGATCGCGACAAACGCAGGGTTCTACCGGTGGGAAGGTGAATCGTGGAGGCGACTGCGACCCTGCGCCGAACGGCCGGCGGGGCTCTCGTGTGTGCAATTGGCCGGCGGCAGCGAGTGGCTGGGTGTCGGCGTTCCGCGCGGGAATCGCAGCCTTCGGGTTTGGACGGCCCGGTCGCATCCGTTACCTTCGTTTGGAAATCCCCACGCTCGCCTGGTCGCGCTGGACGTGAACAACGAAGGGGTTGTGCTGGCGACCGACGATGCGGGAACCGTCTATCTCAGAAGAAACGAAGAAACGTGGTCGCAGATTGAACCGGTCCCCGAACCGCTGGAGCATGTTGAGTGTCTCAAATTCCGATCGGACGGCGATCTTTGGGTTGGCACGGATCACGGGCTGTACTTGTACCGCTCATCGTCCACGCTGTGGGAGCACTGGAAGAATCCGGCCCCCGGGAGCAGTAACCGTGTTCACGAAATCATCGAGGCGCGCGACGGGAGTGTGTGGATCGCGTCCGATGGGGGAGTCCAGATCCATTTACCCGACGGCAGCGTCCAACGACTAGACGAGATCAACGGCACCAAAGTCCGTTCAACCGGCGTCGCCCAGGATGGGAACGGGGACATCTGGATCACCAGTGGCTCCGCCTACGAAGGGGCCCTCCGATTCGACGGTGAAGAATGGTCGCATTTTGGACGAGACGAGGGGCTTCCCGGCTACCAGCACAAAGTGAGAATCGACCGGCACGGGCGCCCGTGGTTCCTCGGACTGAATACAGGCGACAACATGAATATGACACACGGCACGGGGGCCGCGGTGTACGAGAATGGGGGGTTCAGCCGGTGGACGACGGCGGAGGGACTCATCCACGATCGTGTCTACGCGTTCGCTGAAGGGCTCGAGGGTGAGTTCTGGTTCGGCACCAGAGGGGGACTGAGCCGGTGGAAGAACGGCCAATGGACGCACTGGACCCACGCGGACGGCCTGGTGGAGGAGAGAATCTGGACCCTTGCAGTCGATGAGAACAACCGGGTGTGGTTCGGCGATGAATGGAACGGCCTGGGAACGATTGTCGATGAGACTCCCCGTTACTACACAGTCGACGATGGCCTTTTCGCCAATGAGGTGCAGGATATCCGGGCCGACCCCTGCGGGGGCATCTGGATATCATGCCGCGGCGGCGTTGCCCGGTTCGCCGACAATCGATGGTATGCCATCCCATCGGAGTACGGGATCGGTCATCTGGGTCTCTGGCCCGTAGTACCCACGCGCGAGCGCGTCTTCATCGGAACGCTCGGCGCGGGAACGGCCATCCTGAATCGAACCGTTCTGGAGGGGCTTGCGCTGGATATTCTCACGACGGGCCTTTCCGTCCGTGAAGACTGGGCCACCGTACACTGGCACGTTGCGTCTAGAGATGAGTTGATCCCGCCCGACGAAGTCGAGACGCGATACCGCCTGGACGAGGGGCAGTGGTCCGAGTGGCTGCCGGGGCACTCGGCGTCCTTGAAGGTCACACCCGGCGCCCACACGTTCACCATCGAAGCACGAAACCGCTTTGCCGAATCGCCGACGGCTGAGAGCCGCGTTTCGATCGCCATACCGACGCCTTTCTATCAACATCCGCTCGTCATCTCAGCGGCATTGGTCTTCTTGGCGCTCATTGCCGGACTGTCCGTCAGTGTACACCTCCGTAAACGCAGGCGTTATCGTGCTCTTCGAGAAAGCGAGGCACGTTTTCGGGCGATGGCGGACCACGCCCCGGTGATGATGTGGATGTCCGGGGCCGACCGGGGTGCGATCTTCTTCAACAAACCGTGGTTGAATTTTACCGGCCGCACGACAGAACAAGAGCAGGGCTACGGCTGGCTGAACAGTGTTCACCCCGATGACAAGGAGCACTGCCACAACGCGTACGGCGACGCCTTTGATGCACGGGAAGCGTGCGAATTCGAATGCAGATTGAAACGATACGACGGTCAGTATCGTTGGATACTCACCATCGCGGTCCCTCGCTTTGCACTCGACGACGGATTTGCCGGATTTGTCGGCTCGTGCATCGACATCACGGCGCGAAAGGCGGCGGAAGAGGCGCTCGAGCAGGCGCGACAGCGGTTGAATCACGTACTCTCATCCTGCCCCGCCGTTGTCTACAGTTGCGGCGTTCCTCCGGACTACCCGACGACGTACATCAGCGACAATGTTCGCAGCATGCTCGGTCACGATCCCCAGTTGTATCTCGACGATCCGTTTTTCTGGGAGAAACAGATTCATCCGCAGGACCGGGAACGAGTCCTTCGCGAGCTTTCGAAGATCGAGCGCGGCATGGCGGTCTCCTACGAATACCGGTATCAGTGTGCGAACGGAGAATACATCTGGCTTCATGACCAGGTGGTGCCCATTCGCGGGGAAAAAGGCGCCGTCAAGGAGCTGATCGGAAGCTGGTTCGATATTTCAAAACGGAAACGGGCCGAGGAGCGCGCGGAGTTGCTCTCCACCGCGGTCGAACAGTGCACCGAGGGCGTCGCCGTCGCCGACTTGTCCGGGACCTTGCTCTATTCCAATCGCGCTTTTGCCCTGACGCATGGCCTCGACCCCGACGCGCTTCCGGGGAAACACCTGTCCATCTTCCACACGCCCGAGCAGATGCCGGCCGTCGAGGCGAGCATCAGGCACACAAAGGAGCATGGCAGTTTTGACGGTGAACTATGGCACGCTCGGAACAACGGCGACGTTTTTCCCACGCTGATGCGGAGTGCGTTGATGCGCGACGAGCGCGGTGTCGCCGTGGGGCTGGTTGCCGCCATGCGCGACATCACGGAATTGAAACGCGCCGAAGAGCACCTGAGGGCGTCGGAGCGGAGATACCGAGAGCTCTATGAGGGAAGTCGCGACGGGTACGCGCTGGTTGAGATGGATGGCCGGATCATCGAATGCAATACCAGCTTTACCGAAATGGTCGGCTTTTCCGAACAGGAACTTCTTCAGATGACGTTTGAAGACCTGACCCCGGCGTCGTGGCACGCCCGCGAGCGCCGGATTCTGAATGAGCAGGTCCTCACCAGGGGATACTCAGAGGTATATCAAAAGGAATACCGGCACAAGGACGGCTCGATCTTCCCGGTGGAACTGCGAACGCATCTCGTGCGGGACGAGGCCGGATACGCCAGCGGCATGTGGGCGTTCGTCAGGGACATCAGCGAGCGAAACCAGGCCGAGGAATCGCTGCGAGCCAGCGAGGAGCGGTTCCGGCAACTGGCCGAGCATATCGACGAGGTTTTCTGGATCGGAACTCCCGATTGGAATCAGGTGCTCTACGTGAGCCCCGCCTACGAGAAGATTTGGGGGCGATCACGCGAGAGTCTCTACGAGGAGCCGCGATCCTGGCTGAACCTCGTGCACGAAGCGGACCGCGACCAAATTGTTGCCTCGATCGAGGCCAAGAGCCGAGGTGATTTTTCAAAACCACAGCCGCCGGATTATCGCGTCGTTCGCGACGACGGGTCGGTGCGATGGGTCTCCGCCCGCAGTTTTCCGGTAAGGAACGAGAGTGGTGAGACATACCGCGTCGTGGGGATTGTCGAAGACATCACCGAGCGGAGGGAAACCCAAGACGCGCTGGCCCGGACGTCCGCGACGCTGAACAGCATCCTGACCTCCTCGACGGAATATGCCATTGCAGCGGTGGACCTCGAACTGCGCGTCATCCACTACAACCCGGCCGCCGAGCGAATGTTCGGATTTCCCCTGGAGGAGGTCATGGGTGAGCGGGTCGAGCACATCCATGAAAAGGCGGGCGTCGATCCGGCCCGCGTGCCGCTCGCGCTGGACCGAGCCATCAATAAAGGAAAGTGGGAAACCGAGCTGAAGCGCTCCGGCCTCGATGGTCATCAGCGAATCATCGTTCCGGTCGTCACCCCCATGCGGGACGAACAAGGCACACTGATCGGGTACGTGCTGCTGGCGCGCGACATCACCGAGCAAAGACATGTCGAGGTCGTCCGCGAGCGGCTGGAGTCGCAGGTACGCCAGATTCACAAGCTTCAAGCCGTCGGCCAGCTTGCCGCCGGCGTGGCGCATGACTTCAATACCGTCCTGGCCGTCATCCTGGGCAACGCCGAGCTTCTGCAGAACGAATGCAAGCGACGCCGGCTTCGCGACCCCAAAGAGTCCATTTCCAGCGCCCTGAAGCTCATCACCAGTTCAGTGGAACGCGGTCAGAGACTCGTCCAGAATCTATTGGCATTCGGAAGGGCGCGTTCCTGGAACCCGCGCCCGATCAATCTCAATCGGCGTGTGGATCAGGTGCGGAAATTGCTCGAAGACGTGCTCGGGCGCCGCATCAAGTTAGTGGTCAGCAAAGAGCAGAATCTAAGGACCGTCAACGCCGACGCAGGACACATCGAGCAAGCGCTCATGAATCTCCTCCTTAACGCTCGTGATGCGATGCCCAAGGGAGGGGAAGTCACGATCGAAACCGCCAATGTGGATCTGGATAAGGCGTATGTCGCCGCTCATGCCGAGGCACAGCCGGGGCCTCACGTCGTCCTGAGCGTAACCGATACCGGCACGGGAATGGACGAATCGACCGTGGAACGGCTCTTTGAACCCTTCTTTACAACGAAACGGGTAGGGCAAGGCACGGGTCTCGGGTTGTCGATTGTCTATGGAATCGTCCGGCAGGCGGGCGGGCACATCACGGTCGCCAGCGAGAGCGGGAACGGAACGCAGTTTAATCTCTATTTCCCGGCAAACAACTAGCGCCCGCCCGCCGCCGCGACTCCCGCCCTTTGCCCTCGGTCACCGGATCCGATAGCGCCGCCGATGCGAGGAACGCGAAGCGAGTGTTGACCAGAGCGTTCGAAGGCAGGTAATCAATCGCGGCGCGTTGCGCGCGGATCGACCCGGGGGCTCCCGCCACGGCCGACGTGCCATGAGCACAAAAGCCCTTACCACACTCCGTCGGGATGCTTGGAGTGATCACTGAAGTGAAAAGTGCAACACGGTTCTCACCCGACGGGTGAGAACCGTGTTGTCTGTCTTGCCGCTAGGCCCAAATTAAGCGAGCGCAGCTGGGTTTTCGCGCCCTGGCGGCCCGGT
>CAZNPL010000061.1:4516-21870 GCA_964574815.1 uncultured Phycisphaeraceae bacterium | reverse complement strand
GAGGCGATCAACGTTCACGGCGCCGACATCGCCAACAATTCGATCGGCACGAACGTCTGCTCCAACTTCCTGAGCTGCGACATCACGGGCGATTATGGGGTGACGTCGGCGGTCATCGACTCGGTTGTCCGAGGTGCCCTGGGAAGGCCTTTCCGAGTTATCTGGGCCAACGGTAACGAGCGCGGCTGCGGCTTCTGCTGCGCCGTCAGCCCGGACGGCTACCATTCGACGGCGCCTCCGGCGACGGCGAAGAATCACATTACGGTGGGTGCGGTCAACGCGAACGATGCGTCGATTGCATCGTTTACAAGCTGGGGACCGACGGACGACGGTCGGCTCAAGCCCGACGTGTGCGCACCGGGTTGCCAGACCAACGGAGATGAAGGGGTCACGTCATGCGCGGCGGACGGTGACTACGTCACGTTCTGCGGAACGTCCATGGCGACGCCGACAGTGACCGGTCTGAGCGCCTTGCTCATCGAGGATTATCGCAACCGATTTCCTGACCGCGCGGATCCTTCCAACGCCGCGTTGAAGGCGTTATTCGCGCACAACGCCGGGGACGTGGCGCTGCCGGGACCCGATTATCAGAGCGGCTATGGCTTGCTGAAGATTCAGGAAACGATCGACTTCATGCGATCGGGCACTTTCGTCGAGTCGTTGCTTGAGCACGGGGAGGCATACGAGATGTCTCTGGTCGTCATTCACGGCGACCCGGAGCTGAAGCTGACGCTCGCTTGGGACGACGCGCCCGGAACGCCGAACGTCGAGCCTTCACTGGTCAACGATCTCGACGTGCGCGTCTTCGATCCGTTCGGCCGCCGCCATTTTCCTTGGACACTGGATCCGGCGGAGCCGGCAGCTCCGGCCGTCCGGACGGGAAAGGACCACATCAACAACATCGAGCAAGTTCACGTTGTTGGACCGACGCCGGGCGTGTGGCGCGTCGAAGTGCTGGGCTACAACGTGCCGGTGGGGCCACAGTCGTTCTCGCTGTGTTTCTCTCCCTCGGCCTCGCGGGATTGCGACGACAACGGCGTCGATGACACGGAGCAGATCGCAGCCGACCCCGCGTTGGACTGCTCCGGGAACGGGGTGTTGGACGTGTGCGAACCGGACTGCAACGACAGCGGGCTTGCCGACTCGTGTGATATAGCGTCCGGCGCGAGCGAGGATTGCGACGGCAACGGCATTCCCGACGAGTGCGAGCCGCTTCGCGACTGTAACGAGAACGGCGTACACGATCCGTGCGACGTGCGTGACGGGACGAGCGTTGATTGCAACGGCAATCTGATTCCCGACGAATGCATTACCGACGAAACGGACTGCAATGGAAACGGCGTGCCGGATGAGTGCGACATCATCTCCGCAGTCTCCACGGACTGTAACATCAACGGCGTGCCGGATGAGTGCGACATCATTGACGGGACGAGTCTCGACTGCCAGCCGAACGGCATACCCGACGAATGCGACCTGGACGAATTCGACTGCAACGGCAACGGCATTCCCGATGCGTGCGACATCGCCGCCGTGACCAGTGCGGACCAGGACGAAGACGGCGTGCCGGATGAGTGCCGCGCGGAACGGCTCTACGTTGACGCACGCGCCGGCGGGCTGGAGCACGGCACGAGCTGGCGTCATGCATACGTTGACCTGGAATTGGCCCTGACCGTGGCCTCTGATCCGCTCAACGCGGTTCGAGAGATCTGGGTGGCCGCCGGGACGTACCGTCCGTCTCGCGAGACCATGCCGGGCGATCCCCGCAGCGTGAGCTTTCGGCTGATTGACGGCGTGTCGATCCACGGCGGCTTCGGCGGCACCGAATCCCGCCTGGAGGAGCGCGACCCTGTGCGATATCCGACCGTCCTGAGCGGCGATCTGAACGCGGATGACGAGCCCGATTTTGCCAACATCGAGGAGAATGCTCATCGCGTGGTGACCGCGTCGCACGTCGGGCCGGAAGCGGTGCTGGATGGTTTTATCGTCACCGCGGGCAACACGTCGGCGCTGGGCTTCACATGCGAGCAGTACACCGGCGGCGGAATGTACGTCGAGGACGCCTCGCCGACCGTTTCCCGATGTGTGTTCGAGGGCAACACCGGCCTGATCGGCGGCGGCGTTTACATTGAAGTGGGCAGCCCGACCTTCGAGCGCTGCAGTTTCCGTAATAACCGCGCCCAGATCGGAGGCGGCCTGGGAACCGGCAATCTGCGGTCGCTCTCGGTGTTGAGCAACGCCGCAACACTTGTCGAAGACGCTTTACTCGGGGGTGCGGGACCGTTCTTCGATGATGGGGGCGATCCGACCCTGATCGATTGTGAGTTTACGGACAATGTGGCTGAGACCAAGGCGGGAGCTATCTGGATCCAGGGCGGCCTGCCGACGCTTGTTCGGTGTGCATTCGAGGGAAACTCGGCGTTCGCCGGAGGAGCCATCCACAATGAAGGCGGCGACCCCACGCTCATCCATTGCCAGTTCGCCGGCAATGAGTCCCGTGGCCCCGGCGGTGCCATGGGCAACATCTATGAAGCGGACGTTCGACTGCATGGGTGCATTTTCGTGCACAATCTCGCCGGCGGGCGCGGCGGGGCGATCGCCGCCCAGAATTCGCAAGTTGTCATCGACGCAAGAAACTCCGTCTTCGCGTATAACACAACCGAGGGTCTCGGCGGTGCATTTGCCCTTGAGTCCGCGTCGGACCTGGGGCTTGTCAATTCGATTCTGTGGGGTAACCGAGACCAGTCCGGCAACGGCGAGACCGCCCACCTGGACGCGACCTTCGGTCTGCCCGTCGTGGAACACAGTTGCGTGGAGGCACTGCCTGTCGAGCACTTCGGCAACGGCAACATCGATTCAGACCCGATGTTCGTTGACGTAGACGGCGCGGACGACATCCCGGGCACCCTGGACGACAACCTTCGAATGAGCGTTCTGTCGCCCTGCGTCGACGCCGGCGACAACGGTCAGGTGGCCCAAGATGTGTTCGACCTCGACGGCGACGGCGATCACGAAGAGCCCATCCCCTTCGAGTTCGATGGTAATCCGAGGCGCTTTGACGAACCTTCTCGTGATGATACGGGCGAGGGGTTCGCGCCCCTGGTCGACATGGGTGCGTTTGAAGCCGGGGATTGTGATGGCAACGGGATCAGCGATGAGGAGGACCTGTTTGTCGGCTCTGCACCGGACTGCAACGGTAACGGAGTGCCGGACGCATGCGACATCACAGCGCGGACCAGCGCCGACTGCAACAAAAACGGAGTTCCGGACGACTGTGATCCGGACTGCGACGCAGACGGCGTACCCGATGAGTGTTCCATTGCGACCGGGCTGACCAAGGACAACAACAACAACGGACTACCCGACATCTGCGAGTCGTCGGTGGTCTACGTCGACGCAAACGCGAGAGGAGCCGGTTCGGGCACGTCCTGGGCGGACGCCCACCGCGACCTGAACAACGCATTGTCACATGCCGCGGCTGCGGGCGGCATGGTGGACGCCATCTGGGTGGCGGCCGGCACTTACACCCCGGCTGGGTTCGGCAGCGACCGCAATGCGACCTTTGCGTTGGTGGACGAGGTCGCTGTCTACGGCGGATTCGCCGGCAACGAGATGTCACTTGCCGAGCGAGATTTCAACGTTCACGAGACCATTCTCAGCGGCGACGTCAACGGCGATGACGGTCCCGATTTCAGCAATCGAAGCGATAACGTCCTCCACATCGTGACGGCCGTCGACGTTGGTTCCGGAGCCGTGCTGGATGGTTTCGTCGTCAGGGGCGGCTGGTCGAGTCCGGACGGAGGCGGAGGGATACGAGTCGAACGAGCCGCGCCTACGATCCGCAATTGTCGCATCCGGGACAACCGTGCGGTGTATGGCGCGGGGCTGATGGCGGATGACGCGTCGCCGACGATCTCCAACTGTGTCTTCAGCGGGAATTGGGGTACGTCGCGTGCGGCCGGCGTGTTCATCGCCTCCGGCGACGTTACCCTGACCGATTGTGTGCTCGAGCGGAACGTTGCATCAAGGGAAGGTGGGGGACTCTACGCCCGAGGTCCCGGCACCGTCACGCTCGAGCGGTGCGTGATCGCCGGTAACGAAGCGGATGAGGGCGGCGGCGTCTATGCGGAGAATGTCGAACTGTTCCTTTCGGAAACGATCATCCGGGGCAACGACGAGTACGGCATTCTCGTGGAAAACGGCGTCACCAACCTGCTCAATACCGTTGTTGCGGGCAACGAGGGTCGGTTCGGCGGGGGAATCCGGCTGACGGGCGAGACCACGCTGAGCGCGATCCAATGTACGATCAGCCGGAACACGAGCGGCGGTCCGGGAGCGGGTATCCACAACCGGGACGGCAACCCGGTGGTGCTCGCAAACAGCATTCTCTGGGGAAATCGTGCGAGAGGCATCTTCGACGATTCAGCCCAGCTCAGCACGGTCGAAGGCAGCACCGTTGTTAATTACAGTTGTATCGAGAACTGGTCGGGCGTGCTGGGGGGCGAGGGGAACGTCAGCGAAGATCCCGTCTTTATCGACCCCGATGGTCCCGACGGCATCCTGGGGACTGCGGATGATGATCTTCGAATCGGAGCCGGCTCCGCCTGCATTGATGCGGGAGACAATGCATCGCTGCCGGCCGGATCGGTCTTCGACGTTCGCGGTGCGCTTCGGCGGGCGGACGATCCGGAGACGACCGACACCGGGAATGGGGGGCCGGCGGGGGCGCCGGTCGTCGACATAGGGGCTTATGAGTATCAGGAGGACTGCAACGACAACGCCATTCTCGACAGCGTGGACATTGCCGGGGAAGGGTCCTTCGATTGCAACGACAACGGCGCACTCGATCTGTGTGACGTGCGTGACGGTCGTGCCCTCGATGAAAACGGTGATACGATCCCGGATGTCTGCGAGAGCACCGTCCTCTACGTCGACGCCGCGGCGGGAGGAGCCGAAACCGGTCGAAACTGGACCGACGCTTACAGTAACCTGCACGACGCACTGGCTCACGCGGCTGCATCCGGCGGGAACGTGAGGGAGATCCGGGTTGCGGCGGGCGTCTACCGTCCGGGTCTCCCCGGAGAGCGGGAGGCGTCGTTCTCTCCGGTGGAGGGGGTAACCCTTTATGGCGGCTTTGCCGGAAATGAATCGTCGCCTGCTCAACGGAATCTCGGGGCGTTCCACTCGGTGCTGTCGGGCGATCTCGCGGGCGACGACGGTGAGGGCTTTGCGAATCGCGAAGACAACGCGTTTCATGTGATTACGGCGGTGCGCCGGGATGCGTCCGCGGTCGTTGACGGGTTTACGATCAGCGGGGGCTTCGCCGACCAGTCCTATCCGGACGACCGGGGTGCAGGGCTGTTCGCGTTCGAGGGTGCGCCGACTTTGAGAAACTGCACGTTCACCGACAACGCCGCGGATCGCGGCGGGGCGGTGTTTCTGGACGGCGCAGCCGCTGTCTTTGAAAACAGCAACTTTCTACATAACGCGGCGTTTTCCGGCGGCGGAGGGATCTACGTCGACCGTTTCGCCGAGCCGGTGATATCCGGCGGCACGCTGCATGGCAATGACGCACCCCACGGCGGGGCGATGTTTGTTGCTCAGTCCACACCGACGATCAGCGGCGCTGTGTTCACCGACAACACCGCCGCTGCGCGGGGGGGCGCCCTCTTCAACGACAACAGCGACAGCGCCATCAAAGGCTGCACGTTCAGCGGTAACAGCCAGTCAGAGGAGGAAGGCGAGGAGGACGAGCATGGTGGCGGCGCCGTGTACAACCTTCGCAGCCGGCCTCGCTTCATTGACACGGAAATGAGGAACAACACATCCGTTGTGAAGGGCGGAGCGGTGGTCAACGAGCGGTTGTCGCCGGGCGCGTCGTTCGAGGGCTGTTTGTTCGAGGCCAACAGCGCGCCGGATGGGGGCGCAGTTTACGAGATCAGCTCCACCGGCACGGCGTACGCCGGCTGTCGTTTTCGCGAGAACGAAGTGAGCGGGGACGGTGGTGCGGCGCTTCTCCTTCAGGGTTCTTCGCAGATTGAGAGCTGCCTCTTTGATGATAACACCGCTGTGGGCGGCGGCGGGGCCGTCTACTCCGCAGCGGGGCTTCCGAGTTTCGATGCCTGCACCTTCGCAGGGAATCACGCGCCGGGCGGAGGCGGAGCGATCTACCTGGCGGGCGGCGGTGGTGCCACGATCCGCAGCTCGATCCTCTGGAGCAACGGGCGCAAGGGCCTGTTCGAGAGCAACGGCTCGGCTGTTGTTGAATACAGCGACATCGAGGGCGGATGGGACGGCGTCGGAACGTTCGACGCGGATCCGCTGTTTGTCGATGCCGGCGGAAGCGACTATCGGCTGTCGGCCGGCTCACCCTGCGCCAACACGGGCGATCCGACGTACGCACCGGCGCCTTTTGCCGAAGATGTGTCCCGCGGCGCACGGATCAGAGAATGCCGCGTGGACATGGGCGCCTTGGAATCGCCGTATTTCGTGGACTGCGACGGCGACGGGACGTCGGACGCGTGCCAGATCGCCGCGGGCCAAGGATCAGACTGCAACGCCAACGGTGTTCTGGACGCGTGCGAACCGGATTGCAATGCCAACGGGCGTCCAGACGACTGCGACGCGTCGAGCGGTGAGAGTGCTGACTGCAATGGAAACATGTTCCCGGACGAGTGCGAGCCCGACTGCAACGGCAGCGGGATGCCGGACGACTGCGACATCGCGCAAGGTCTGGCACCCGACTGCAATCGCAACGGCGTGCCCGATGAATGCGACCTTGAGGCCGGGGAGAGCGTAGACTGTAATTCGAACGGCGTTCCGGATCGGTGCGACCTCGGGCTTTTCGCCGTGCGGACGGGTCCCCTGTCGCCGATCGGCGCTGACGCTCCGCAATCGGTGCTGTTGGAGAAGATGCCGGAGGCAATCGACGAAGTGAGCATCGCGCTGAGCACGTCGGCCGATTTGAACGACACCGCCGAGTGGCTTGAGGTCGGTATCCACGGCACGCTCATCGGCCGTGTCTACGAAAACGCCGCCGAGTGTCCGGCGACGCCGGACGCGGCCGAGATCGTCGTCGCGGCTGGTCTGTTCAACTCTTTACTGGTCGAGGGGGAGATACTCCTGGAGTTTACGGCTTCGGCTGAAGTCAATGACGAGGCATGCGAATCGGCGTCGTTTGTGGAAGCGACGTTGCGCTATCGGACGGCTGCGGCCAGTTCAGACTGCAACTTCAACGAGGTGCCTGACGAGTGCGAGATCGGCCCCGACCCCGACCTGGACTGCAACGCCAACGGCGTTCCCGACGTGTGCGATCAGTGGGGACGCGTCATGCTCGATTCGGGCGAGCTTTCACCGATCGGCGTGATCATGCCTCAGCAATTCACGCACTCTGCACCGCCGACGGCTGTCACCGAGATCAGGCTGACGCTTCACGCCGTCGCGAACCTGAGCGGCCCGCAGCGCTGGATCGATGTCAATCTGAACGGGGCGCCCGTGGGGCGTGCGTTCGAATCGAGCGGATCGGATTGCCCGGCCGTCGCGGACACCGACGAGCTTGTGGTTTCCGCCGAGACGTTCAACGCGGCGGTTGCCGAGGGAGAAATGGTGCTCGAACTGCGTCCGAGCGGGGCGGTTTCTCCGTTTGCGTGCGGAGGCAGTCCGTCGGTCTCGGTTGCGGTGGAGTACCTGGGCGTCGTCCACGACTGCAACGGCAACGGTGAGCTCGACGAATGTGAGATCGCGCGCGGTTTCGTGCAGGATTTGAATCGTAACGGGGTCCCCGACGCGTGCGAGCATCTCGGCGATTTCAATGCAGATGGCATCGTGAATCTCGTCGATTTTGCATCGTTCGTCGAATGCATCGGCACGTCGCCCTCCGGGAGCGCCTGCGAGGTTTTCGACTTCGACGGAGACCAGCGTCTGTCGCTGCGGGACTTCGGCTTGTTCCAACAGGCGTTCCAGCGCTGATCTCCGCCGATCTGCCGTCCTGATCTCAGTGCGTCAGAACCCCGCCATTGATCAGCCTGAGGCAATCGACGCCGCGGCCCACCTTCAGCCCCCCGTACTTGCCACCGGCGATGTCGGAAATTGTGGGAAGTTGTGGCGGGGCATGGCCTCTGATTGAGGGGGTCTTAATCGAAAGATAAAATTGAGACGGTCGCAGGTCGCCCACGAAACCGATGCACATATGTACTGCGCGAGCCTCGCGTGGCGGCCGAAACGCAACGTGACGGAAGGTCACGCGCACGATCAGAGGAATCAAATGATGAAAAACAGTTCGACAAGGTGCTTCGCGACGGGTGCAGCGCTGGCGTGTCTCGCCTGGGTCCTGCCGTTGCCGTCGGCCTCGGCGGAGGACAAACGGCCCGAGTTCAGCCTGGTGCGTGCCGTTCCTCACGACGTGTTCATGTGCATCGCGGGGCGCCCCAATCCTCAACGGCAGTTCCTTGACGATTATTGGGGCGAAGTTGTCACGGCGTTTCACAAGTCCGGCATCATGAACGATGTGCTGGCGCTCGTCGAATCATTGGTCGGTGCCGACGAGATGGCCGAGGCGAACCGCTTGAAGGATCGGTTCACCGAACTGTTCAACGAAGTTGATTGGGAGTCGATGTTCGGCGGCGAAATGGTGTTCGCAGAGCGCCTTCCGCTGGCGAGCCGGCACGGTCATGCGGTGATGATGGGTCAGCCCGAGCTGGTGGTGCTCTTTCGAGTGGGCCACGAGTCGGCCGAGGAGCATTTCACGGAGCTTGCCGCCATCGGCCGGGCCTTCGCGGATGTGATCAACGAGAAATCGAACAAGAAGATCTTTCGCGTGGAGGAGGTCGCGCGGAAGGACGGGTTACGCCGATTCAGCTTGGGAATTGCCGAGAAAGAAAAGGCCATGCTGAGCATGGGCGTCGGCCTGCACGGCGATGTGATCAGCCTGTCGCTCGGCGAGGAGTTGTTCGAGGACGTCGCGGCTCTCTTGAGCGGCAAGAGCGACAAGCGTTCCATCGCTTCTGATCCGCGATTCAAGGCCGCCTTCGCCGAACTGCCGGCTGCAAGCGACAGCATCTCGTTCTTCGACATGCGCTGCATGTGCGAGCGGATGAAATGCAATTTCAATACGCTTTTCGCGGCCATGGAGGGGATGGGGCGTGGCGGCGATGTCTGGCTCAACGCGCTTCAGACGCCTGAGACGCAGGCTTTTAACGCCAAGGCGATTGCTGCCTATCGTAAGTCCGACTACGCGACCGCGCTGGCCATCATCAAGAAAGCGCACGAAGTCGCCCCGAAAGATTCGCTGATCATGTACAACCTCGCCTGCTTCCACGCGCTCAACGGGAACCGGGATGTGGCGATGGACTGGCTCGAGCGGTCCGTCGAAGGAGGCTTCTACGGCCCGAGGCAGATTTCGACCGACCCGGACCTCGTCACCTTGCGAGAAGATCCGCGTTACAAGGCCGCGCTGGCCAAAGCCGAAAAGCTCGCCGCACAGCACCAGGCGAAGAGCGAGAAGAACGTTGCACGAAAACTGGTCACTCGGGTTTGGGACGCGATGGATGTTCTGGATCACATTGCGTGCGTCACCTCAACCGAGGAACACGCGACGCGAATGGAGTCAATCGCCGTGCTGGCCGAGGATGCCAAGAGCAAGGCCATTTACCCCGTGATCGCGTCCGGAGAGCCGATCAAGGACTTTGATCGCTATCTGCCCAAAGAAACGGTTTCATTCTCGGTGAGCAGCGGCATCGATCTGGACGCGCTTTACGGCTTCTTGGAAACGTCCGTTCGCGAACTGGGGGATCCCGGCGAAAAGGCCTGGCAGCAGTGGAAGCTTGTTCAGGAGCAGATCGGGTTCAAGGTGCGGAAGGATCTCCTGAGCTGGCTCGACACCGACGTGGTTTCGGTCACCATGGACAATCAAGGAGCATCGGCGTGGGTCGGCATGGTCCGCGTCAAGGACGAAAGCGTAGCCAGAGAGAAGATGCAAGCGGGAATGACCTTCCTTTCAAACCTCTCGGGGAAGATGGCCAAACAGAATCCGATGCTCGGGATGCTGACGGTGCGTACCCAGCCCTCCGCACACGAGCGGCTCGAGGGATTTCAGACGATTCACATGGCGATGCTGCCACAACCGCTTGTTTACGGGGTCAAGGACGAATTCCTGGTCGTCGGCAGCGGAGAGGAGGCGGTTGCGCGATGCTTTGCCACAGCCGCCGGAGAACATCCCAATATCCGTGAGAATGAACGGCTCATGTCGGAGGCCCTGACGCCAATCGCCCCGGTCCACTCGATCAGCTTCAGCGATCAGCGAGATATGGGCAAGGAGATGGCCGACATCCTGCAAGCGCTGGCGATGGGCATGGGAATGGCCGGCATGACCGTGCCCGACCCCAAGGCGCAGCAGACCCTTGGCAGGGTGACCCAGATCATCGGCAAGCTGGGTCCGGTCGTCCGCAAGATCGACTTCTTCAAGTCCACGTCCACCTATACGACGTTTGACGGGCGCGTTTGGCGGACGCGATCGATCACGCACTACAAGTCGCCCACGGAGAGAGCGACGGCGCGCAGCCAGCTGTAGTTGGGTTGTTACGACGGGCCGGCGACGATCCGCATCGCCTCCGGATGGTGTGCATGCGCACTCGAACGCCTCGGAGGAGATCCTGCCGCGAGCGACGCTTCTCGCAGGATTCCAACCCCGTACATCGGTCGTGCCCATCGTCGCCGACGACGTTGTTGTCGGTCGGCGTTTCGTACCGATAATCAACGCCGATTGATTTGCCCGGAAGGCACAAAGACGCTGTGGTTCTGCATTGCGGGACCGGACGGCGGCGAGCCGGACGATGAGGGAACGAATCGGCCAAAATCTGGAGGCGGCCTGCCTGGTCATGCTGCTGGGCGTTGTGGGGCTGCGGCCGCTGATCGCCGAGACGTATGACTCGGCCGGGCTGTCGCTGACGCGAGCGCTGCAGAACATCCAGGACCCGCTTCCGTTCGCAACCCTCATGATCGACGCGGTCATCTTGCTGGCCGCCCTGGTGTGGCTCATCTCGCGGATACTGCTCAACGATCGCACTTATCGCTGGTGCGGCATCGAGTGGGGAGGCGTGATGCTTGCCTTGGCTGCGGGCGCTTCCTGTGTGTTCGCCGGCAACAGGCGGCTGGCAATCAACGGGGCGGCGGACTGGCTGAGCGTTCTGCTGCTGGCGGTGGTCTTGACCCAGTTGCTTCGGGACCGGTGGCGCATCCGGCTGGCGGTGTGCGTGGTGGTGGCCAGTGCCTCCGCACAAGCCGTGGAGTGTCTTCACCAGGCCTTCTATGTCATACCGGAAACAGAAGCGGCTTACGCATCACAACGTGAGGAGATCTGGTCGAGTCAGGGTGTTCCGCTCGATTCGGAGCGCGTGCAGCTCTTTGAGGCGCGCATGAAGGCGAGGGAAGCGTCCGGTTATCTGGCGCACGCCAACGTGGCCGGCGCGCACCTCGTGATGGGGTGCCTGGTGGCGTTTTCGGCCGGAGTGGCCACGCGGCGGCGTGGTGATCGAACCGTCTCGTGGTTGTCCGCGGTTCCGCTCTGGCTGCTCGCGATGTTGCTTGCCTATGCAGCGTATCTGACGCGGGCCCTGGGCGCGATGACGGCCGGTGCGATCATGCTGGTGCTGTTGGCGTGGTGTTTGTGGAAGACGCCTACGCGGCGGTCGGCACTGATCGGCGGGTGGGCCGTTGCGGGGTGTTTTGCTCTCGGTGTACTGGCGTATGGTCAGGCGACCGACTCACTACCGACGCAAACACTGAGCTTTCGGTGGGAGTATTGGAAGGTCTCGACGTCAATGGTCGCTGATCGGCCGCTGGTCGGCGTCGGTAGTGGAAACTTCGGCCGGCACTATCTTCAATACAAGTCCATCGCAAGTCCGGAGGAGGTCGAGCACCCGCATAATTTCCTGGTGTCGGCGGCGACGGACTGGGGTCTGGTCGGCGCGGTTGGCCTGATGGCGATCCTGGTCGGCGTCTCGCGTGTCGGGCAACGGCAACGGCCGCCGACCTCAGAGGCGGTTAGTGAAGACGTCAAACCGCTTAAGCAATGGCTCGGCTGGTGTCTGGGGCTAGCGGTGATCATCTTCCTTCCTCGGGTGGCATTGCTGGGGAGTGATGATCCGGCGTACCGGTTCTTCGCGACGATGCTGCCCCTTTTGGCCTGGGTGACTGCGTTCGTGGTGACGGCGGCCGTGCAGATCGAGAGGTGTTCGACGCTCGCCACGGGTGTGGGCTTTGCGTTGCTGGCCTTTCTGCTGCAGGACACGATCAACTTCGCCTCGCTGATTCCGGGGACGATGACGACGGCGTTTGCGCTGGCCGCCGCGATGCTGGCGAGCCGGTACGAGTCGGGAGTGGCGGTTGCCGGGCATGAAATCCGCAGACTTCAGTGGTGGGCCAACGCGGTGCTGGCTTGCCTGGTGACGCTCGTGGTGGGAATCGTGATTCCAGTGGGCCTATGCAATCGATACCTGCAGCGAGGGCGTGAGGCTAAGGGCGTTTCCGACGCGCTGCAGCTTTATGAACGGGCAGGCAAGTGGGACGCCTTTGATCCTCAGCCGTTCTTCGAGAGTGCCCGCGTTCACAGATCGACGGCGCGCGGCGAGGAATGCGGACCATACCTCGCCGCGCTCGAGGAGTTGGAGGAGGCGATCGAGCGCGACCCGTGGCACCTGCTGCTGCACCGAATGAAGAGCCGGTGCCATCTGGCTTGTGGTGAGCTGACCGGGAGCTCCGCACATTTCGAGACGGCCGTCAGGGCGGCCGAGCGAGTGGTCCACCTCTATCCTACCGATCCGGCTTCGCACGAGTTGCTTGCCGAATGTCTGGCCACACTGGGGCGGTCGCAGCGAGACGCGGACGTACTGAGGCGGGCCGCGGTTCATTATCGACGGGCGCTGGAGCTCGATGATGCTCGACCGGCGTGGGAGAAGATCCGGCGACTTCGGCCTGGGCAGCGGGAGGCGTTGGAAGAGGCCGCCAGGCGAGTGGATCGTCTTGCTGAAGGATGGTCGCGTGATGCCGGGTGACGCCCTTGGGCGATTGAGTCGAGCCGGTCAGGGCCTTGTGAGGATGCTGCCCTCGCGGCATACTCTAACCGGTCCGCCGGAGCACTTGAGAGGTATGCCGATCCAGTCACGTATCCGCCGACGCCGGTTTGCGGCCAAGCTCCTTAAGGGTCTGATCGTCCTGCTGCTGTTGGGCGGGGCGTTGAGCCTGGCGGTGCTGGTGACTCAGTTGGTGCTTCATTGGCCTCGGCCGCCGCGGTGGGTGAACGCGACGGAGGGGCGCATCCGGATTTCGGCGTTGCTGACAGTTGCGGCGGTGGTGCTGGCGTCGGCCAATCTGGCGGCGCTGGAACGGCGGCGCGTGCGGTTCATCGCGGTGGCGGGCATCGCGTGTTCGGCGGCCGGCTTGGCGCTGGGTGTGATGGAGGCGTGGAGCTGGTGGTTGTGGGAGTGGTCAGCGGAGGCTCGGAGCCTGCACGTCCTGGTGTTTTTGTGGGTGTGGGCGGCGGTCTGCGCGGTGATTTCGCTGCTGTCCTTTGCTCGTGTGCCGGCGCATCTGGCGTGGATCAAGACGGGCACGAGTTTCCTGGTCGCGCTGGTCGGCGTGCTCTTGAGCGACGTCGGCTGGGCGGCCGCGACGGATCGCAAGCCGGCCCTCCCGGAGACACTGATCGACATGACCGCGATCGTCGGTGCGTGCGGGGTGGCGGTTTTGGTTCTGCTTCATCAAATTTACTATCTCAAGCGGCTGGAGGGCTTCGAGGGCGGCCCCTTGCTGGTGCGTGTGGCGTGTCCGCGCTGCGGGCTGGAGCAGGATGCGGAGGTGGGCAGCAACCGGTGCCTGGAGTGCGCGCTGGAGCTTCGCATCGAGATTGACGAGACCTGCTGTGAGTCGTGCGGCTACCCGCTTTACAAGCTGCCGGGGAATCGCTGCCCGGAGTGCGGTACTCCATTCCAGCGTCGGCGGGTGTCGCGGGCGGACGCGCTCGGTGGGCGGCCGGGCGGGGAGGGATGAGGCCACGTCGCAGAGGCAGTCCCGACAAGCGGCAGCAAGTCGGCCAAGCACGAGCGGGTCCGCCGAGGGCGGCTCCGCTTGCCCATGGTACCCTGGTGTCACGTGTACGATCGTGCGGACCGGCGTTGCTTTATCTGAGGCAAGTGAGTTGTCGTGGAGGGGGTGCTGCGGCAGGTTGCGGGGCGACCGGGACGTGGCAGTCGAGACGCAGCGCGTCAGGGGCTTTCGGCATTGTCGGGTTCGACCGGGATCCAGCCGCCGGTCGGCGATCGGCGAAGCGTCAGGGTGGGGTAGTGCTTTCGCGTGAGTTCGGACGGTCGCCCGTCGATTCGCAGCACGACGCGGCGGTCCCAATCGACGGGAAGCCGATCGAGTTCTATTCTGAACTGGGCGACGTTTTCGGTGCGGATCACGACGCGGTTGCCCGCAAAGACTCCTCCGGTGGCCCAGGCCCCGTCGGCATCCTCAGCAATTCGATCCACGCCGAGCCATTGAGCTTCCGCATTGTCGGGCTGGTACGGCTCCAGGTCCGGGATCGTCACGGTTACGTGGCCGGTCGGCTGGTCGTCGTTTTGAGGCGCCGGTTGTGCCGGCTTCTTCTCTTCCTCCGCCTCCTTTTCCGTGTTGATTTTCGAGCGGCCCGCGCAGGCCGGCAGGAACAGGCAAGCTGTGCAGAGCAATGTAAAAATGGTGGCGATCGTTGATTTCATGCTCAGAGCCGGTTTCTTGCTGTTTTGAAAGGTGGCTGCACAGATATCGTAACTCGACGGCATCTCGAAAAGCATGCCCCTGCAAGCGTGGGCATGGCACCCAACTTTTGAAAGACGAAAAACACCGGCAGACAAGCCGCCATTGGCACCCTTGCGCAGGGTGCACCCTTTCGCCGAAGGTGGGGCCTGCCGACTCATTTGGCGACTTTCGGGCGTCTGCGTTGGTTCGTCAAGGTCTCGGGCTGTTGCGGCCGGCGCCCGCTTGTTGTACCGTCCGATCCCTCGTGAGGGTGCACACCAATGAAATCTGACCGGCAAGAGCAGCGGGTGCGATCGACGACGATTCTCAGCGTTCGCCGGGGCGAGACGGCGGCCATCGGCGGCGACGGGCAGGTGACGCTCGGCCAGACGGCGGTCAAGCTCGACGCGACGAAGCTGCGGTCCTTCCAGGACGGCCGGGTGTGGTGCGGGTTCGCCGGGGCGGCGGCCGATGCGTTCGCATTGCTCGATCGGTTCAGCGCCAAGCTGGACGCCTTCAAAGGCAACGTGCGACGGGCGTCGATCGAGCTGGCGAAGGACTGGCGCTCCGACAAGGTGCTGCGGCGGCTGGATTCGCTGCTGGTTGTGGTGAACCGCGAGGCATCGCTCATGGTGAGCGGGGCCGGTGACGTGATCGAGCCTACGGACGGGGTGATCGGTGTCGGGTCGGGCGGCATGTACGCGGTGGCCGCAGCGAAGGCGCTGCTGGCCGAGACTGAGCTCACGGCGCCTGAGGTGGTGGAGAAGGCGCTGCACATCGCGGCGGACATCTGCGTTTACACAAACCACGCGATCAGCGTCGAGACAATTCAATAGCGGGAGCAGCATACGATCGGCATGAAAGAACTGACGCCTAAAGAGATCGTGGCGGCGCTCGATCGATACATCGTCGGGCAGGACGACGCGAAGCGGGCCGTCGCGGTGGCGATCCGGAATCGCTGGCGGCGGCAGCAGCTTCCCGATCAGATGCGCGAGGAGGTGGGGCCGCGCAACATCATCATGATCGGTCCCACCGGGGTTGGGAAGACGGAGATCGCGCGGCGGCTGGCGAACCTGATCGGGGCGCCGTTCGTGAAGGTGGAGGCCACCAAGTACACCGAGGTGGGTTACCACGGGCGTGACGTGGAGAGCATGGTGCGTGACCTGCTCGATCGGGCCGTCGACATGGTTCGGTCGGAGCAGACTGAGGTCATCCGCCGCGAGGGCGAACGCATGACCGAGGAGGCGCTGCTGGACATGCTGATGCCCGAGGGGGAGGCCATCGCAACGGGACAATCCGGCGGGGAGGAGACCGATCGGCGGCATCGCAGTCGGGAGAAGCTCCGGGAGCGTCTCCGCAATGGCGAGCTGGAGGACAAAACTGTCGAAGTGAGCATTTCGAAGAAGGCGGTGCCGCCGGGCATTTTTGCGACCATCGGCCCGGAGGGGAATGACCCGGATATTCAGAGCTTTTTCGAGAAGATCATTCCCACGCAGACGAAGCGCCGGCGGGTGCCGATCCGCGAGGCCCGCAAGGTGCTCTTTGATGAGCAGTGCGAGAAGCTGATCGATCCGGAGAAGGTGACCGAGATGGCGATCCGGCGCACGGAGAACAGCGGGATCATTTTCCTGGACGAGCTGGACAAGCTGGCGGGCCCGCAGCGCGAGCATGGCCCGGACGTGTCGCGGCAGGGCGTGCAGCGGGACCTGCTGCCGATCGTCGAGGGGACGTCGGTGAACACGCGTTCGGGGCTGGTGCGGACCGACCATATTCTGTTTATCGCGGCGGGGGCGTTTCATGGGAGCAGGCCTGCCGATCTGATGCCGGAGCTGCAGGGTCGGTTTCCGATCCGGGTCGAGCTGAACGATCTGACGAAAGAGGACTTTTTGCGGATTCTGACCGAGCCGGAGAACGCGCTGTCGAAGCAGCAGATCGCGCTGATGGCGACTGAAGGCGTGGGCATCGAGTTCACCGAAGAGGCTCTGGAGTCGATGGCGGACATCGCTGCCGAGGTGAACCAGAGTTCGCAAAGTATCGGGGCGCGGCGGCTGTACACGATCATGGAGCGGGTGATGGAGTTGCTGTCCTTCGACGCGCCGGATAAGAGCGGTGAGCGCGTGCGGATCGACAAGCAGTTCGTGCTGGATCGGCTGGAGGACATTCGGGCGGATGAGGATTTGAGTCGGTTCATACTTTGAGGCGCGGAGGGAGGGGGAAGGAAGGCACGGAGGCACGGAGGCACGGAGGCACGAAGGCGGTGGCCAGGGACGTGGCGATTCGGGAGGGTGGGGCTTGCGGCTTCCGGCTCGGTTTTGGGTTCGTTTGGTAATCCGATCCGCAGGTTGCGTAGATTGGCGCAGATTGAGCGGGGGATCGGTGGGTTCGTTTCGAAAGAAGAGGCACGAAGGCACGGAGGCACGAAGGCACGGAGGCACGGAGGCGTTGGCCAGGGACGTGGCGATTCGGGAGGGTAGGGCGCCCGGCTTCCGGCTCGGATTTGGGTTCGTTTGGTAATCCGATCCGCAGGTTTCGTAGATTGGCGCAGATTGAGCGGGGGATCGGTGGGTTCGTTTCGAAAGAAGAGG
>CAZNPL010000061.1:0-4416 GCA_964574815.1 uncultured Phycisphaeraceae bacterium | reverse complement strand
CACGAAGGCACGGAGGCACGGAGGGGCGAGACGGGCAGGGACGCAGGGACGGAGGGACGAAGACTTGCCGGCGGGGGGCGGTCTCGTGGCGTGGAGTTCGGTTGGCTTCGTTCGGCGCCGGTGCGCGGGGTGGCGCAGCCGTCGGCGGCCTGGGTCCGCAGGTCTGATAACTGACGACTCTGGCGGAGCTTGGGTTCGTTTGGTTTTTTGACCATCGCAAGCTCGAGTCGTGGCCGGCGCCGGGGAGGGGTGGCCGGCGTGTGGCGGGCAACTCTGACGACTGAAAACTGAGAACTGACGGCCTGCGCAGTGTTGGGTTCGTTTGGCGCGGGCGCTCCCGGACGGCGCTCGGGCCCGGTCGCTGGCGCTCCCGGCTCTGATGGCGGGGTCTGGTGACTGCGGGGTGCCACCTGATGACTTGCTCCGGGTTTGGGTTGTGTGGGTGGCCATTGTTCTTTCATCCGTTCGTCTTCGTTGGCGCGCACCCCTGCTGCGTTTCTCCTTTCCACCCTAAAGAACACGGGGGCTGTTCGGGGTTTGCTGCGAAAAATGGAACACCTGCTTGCGCGTTTGGTGGGCGTTATTATCGGTACTTGGCGGGGATGGAGCCGTCAGTCGTCACGAGGAGTCGTTAGTGGTCAGTTTTCAGTTGTCAGTTGGGTGCCCACGACGTCGGTCGGTGGTCGCGGGTGACCTTCGTTACTGTCGCTCGTTGGTGCGTTCGAATCGTGGTTCCAGGTCGCTGGCGCGACCTGGGCGACTCCGGTGTGGGCGAACTCCACGAAGGCGCTGGCGGGTCCGCCTGAGGCGGACCAGTGGCACGGCAGCGGGCGTAGGCATGGCAATCGGCGGGCACTCTCCGGGACGGGCTTTCTTGCACGAAAACAGCGTCACAGGAATGACTTAAGTGGTCGGAAACTGCCGTCGGTTGCCGTTTGCGGGCCGTTGGGATAGCTTTTCTGTCTGGGGTATACGGAAACAGGGAAACTTCGGCTCTATATATCATGCGTGAGCCAGCTTGACGTTCGTAGCGGGCGGGCGTCGGACCGGCGTCATCGGCCTCAGGACGGGACGCGCAATCGAGGAGGAAGAGTATGTCATCATCTCGAATCTTTACGAGTGGGTTTGGTCTGCGTTCTTGCACCATGCTTTTGGTTGTGGTTGGACTTGCCGGCTGCGGCACGGTTGTGGCACCGCCGGTTACGGACGGCACGGTCAGCGGGCGCGCGCTGATCGGGGCCGAGATCGACGGCAAGATGTTTACTATCAGCGCGCGGAGCATGGGGCATGACGATCGGCCCGACGGGGAAGTCGGAGAGGTCGTCATTCATGGGCGAAACATCCGTTATGCGGCGGACCGCGGCGCCCTGGTGGTCGACTTGAGCGTCGTCAACGTGGGCGACGAGATCTATCCGGAGCCGGTGTCGCTGACGTTCGTCAGCCTGTTGCCGGAGGGTGTGACCGTGCTGAATCCGGACAACGATCAGAACGGCCCGGGGGCGCTGATCGAGTTCCAGTTCGAGAACGATGATGCCATGTGGACGCCGGGCGAAGAGAGCCTGCCGCGTGTGACGGCGTTCAGCGTCGAGGAAGGCGTTTCGATCGGATTTGTGGCGCAAGTTGACACCGGCGGCGAGCCGGGCAACGGCGTGATCGCCGGGATGGTGTGGGAGGATTTGAACGGCGACGGCGTGATGGGGACGAACGAGCCGGGATTGCCCGGGGTGACGCTGGAGCTGTTGTCCCGGGGTGCCGATCCGATTGCCACGACGACGGATGATACCGGCGGCTACCGGTTCGAAGGCCTTGCCGCGGGGAACTACCTGGTGGTCAAGCAGCCGCTCGAAGGCTTCGTGCCGACGACGCCGACAGAGATCGAGGTGGGGCTGGTCGAGGAAGACGGGGAGGTTTCGTCGGCGCTGGCGGTGAACTTCGGCTGCATGTTCGAAGAGCCGGGCCTGACGGGCGTTATCGGGGGATTTGTGTTCCACGATAGAAATGAAGACGGCGTTTTCGACGCGGACGAGAAGGGCATCGCCGACGCGAGGGTCGTACTGTTCGGCGAGGAGATCGGCGAGCGCGAGACGAGGACGGGGCCTGGCGGGGAGTACGCATTCGACGGCCTGCCGGTCGGCTTGTACACAGTTGAGAAGTTTCCGGGGCGGCGTCTGGTGCCGACGACGCCGACGCGGATTCTGGTTGTTCTGACGGGGATCGGGGATGAAGTGTCCGATTTCCTGGAGGCGAACTTCGGTTGCGCAAAGCGGGTCGAAGAGTTCTGCGACGACGGCTTTGATGATGACGGCGACGGGCTGGTGGACTGCGACGATCCGGACTGCGAGGATGACGAGGCGTGTGAGGAGACGGTTTGCCTGTGTCACATTCCGCCGGGGAATCCGTCGGCGGCGCATACGATCTGCGTCGGGGCGGCCGCGGTTGATGCGCACCTGGGGCACGGCGACACGCTCGGGCCGTGCGAGGATGACGACCGCTACGACGACGATGATGACGATGATGACGACGACGATGATGACGACGACGATGACGATTGAGCGCGTGGTGTAGGCAGGCGGCGGCATCATCGCATTTGCCAGCGGAGGCGTGACTGAAGACGGGGGATTACGAAAGGGGGAGGGGGTTAACGGAAGCGGAAGCCGTATGGCCCGTTCCTTGCGAATCGATCGCGGTTGGCTTGCGTATGACGTTTTCAACCGGGCCGTCGGCCGGCTGCCGCTGTTGAAGAAGGACAAGGATTATCCATTAAGGGGCTCAGGGCCGGGATACCGCACTTCGGATCCCGCCTCCACTTATCCTGGCGGCCGAAGCGGAGTTGCCAGGGGCCTGAGAAGCAAGCCTGTCCACCCTTGGGGAGTTGGAAAGTAACCGCCTTTCGACCCATACTATCGGCATAGCGCTGAGGGTCCCGTTGCAGCGAGTCAATCGGCCCCGTCGTACACATCTGCATGCTCGATTGCGCCGTTTGGCTGAATCGGTCTATTGTCTGCAGTCGATCGTACGTCAAAGGGCGTTCCACATTCGGGGCATCGCTGCTCCAGCAATCCCTTGAGATCATAGCCGCACCTGTGGCAATGGCCGGGCTTGGTGCGCCTGGGAACGAAGATCAGACCCAGTACGAGCGTCATCACGAAGGCAGCGCCAACCACGGGTGGGCCGAAGACTACGGTGTACCGGTGAACCGCTGAGCCCGGTTCCCCGCCGGGCAAGATAGCGTTAAAAACAAGAACCGTGATTGCAGACGAAACAAGAAAGCCTAGCGCAACGCCGACTCGAGACCAGCGTCGTGAGGCCGAATAGCCAAGCAGCAGAAACCCAACGGGAAGCACAATAAAGAGGTAAAGCAGGCAGAGATCTGTGGTGATCTGTGCATTATAGCAGGCATATGCGACGAGCGGAAGAATGATAGGGCCTGCCAACACCAAGCACAAACCGGATATTCGGAATCCTGCACGATTTCTCCCGCCAGGACTCTTGGGAGCAGACGTTCCGCGACCATGATCGACTGAATTCATCAGGTGGTTAGGGTAGCTCCAAGTTCTCGGCCACAAGCCTCACCGAAGAAAGAACTCCTTACATTTGCATCCAGCGCGCGATGACTTGATGAACCCTAGGAATTCGCGGACCTGGTATTGGGTGTTCCTTCGCACACCCTTGTTGCGCTTTCCGCCAATGATCCAGTTCGTGTAGGGTATTTCCTCCCCCGTCTTCGGATCGAAGACCTGTGGGGGACGACCGTGGGATGTCGTTGCGGCATCCCAGTTCCACGAGTCGTAATAGGAGGTCGCGGGCGACCCGTGGTGTTTGTAGGTATCTGCTCGTCCCTTGGAGTAATCCCCATGCGCCCACCAGTCCTGGAGGCTGTGCAGCGAGCGGCCCAGGTGTCGCGCCGCAGTCTTCGGTTCATCCCTATGTTCTCTACACGCCAGTTTGGCATTATTCAATTCACGCCTGATCCACACCGACCTTGAATCCCCACTCGGAGTGGAGGCGTCATTGCGGTCGAAATGGCGACTCTGGTCGCCTGAAACTGGGCTCGCCCCAACGCCGCCTCCCGCGTTCCACCCGCCATCGGTTGCGTGGTTCTCCTCTCCAACTAAGCGCGCCGCCTTGCCCCTCATCCCCTCCGAGGTTGCCCACACTCTTGTCCGCTCTTCATGGACGTCGCGGCCGTAGAGACCGTGTGGGTCCCTAACGATCGGCGGTTGGCTCCCCACATACTCGTAGAGGTTCATCCCATCTCCGTAGCCCGCCGGATCCCTTTGCATGAACCGCCCGTGGACGGGGTCGTAGTGTCGGGCGCGGTAGTAGTAGAGCGGGATCGGGTGCCCGGTGTCGTCGTAGAGGACGTCCAGGCGGCGGCCGGTGAAGAAGTACGGGTTGGCCGGCTCGGCCTCGGGC
>CAZNPL010000060.1:0-21938 GCA_964574815.1 uncultured Phycisphaeraceae bacterium | reverse complement strand
ATATTGGAATTCCAGACCGGCGTACCTGAAGGCCGCCTAAACTGTCACGGACCCGGTGATTCGAACGGCCATGGCGCCCACGCCGTTGACTTGTGTATCCCGACCAAGTCCAGTAAAATCAAAGGGTTACGGGCGAATGTCGGGGCCGGACAAGTCGAACGGATTGAGCGGTGTCTAGAAAGAGGCGAAGCTCGATGCAGGAACATTCGAGCCACGACACGACCAGTGCGTCATTGCTGGTGCGCGTTCGCGACCCTGCGGATGAGCGCTCGTGGCGCGAGTTCGAAAATCGGTACGCAGAGCTCATCCGCCGATACTGTCGCCGCCGCGGGTTGCCTTCGGCCGACATCGACGACGTCAGCCAAATGGTATGGAGTGACCTGGCGAAGGGCTTGCGGAGCTTCGCTTATGATCCGAACCGGGGACGATTCCGCGCCTATCTCGGGAGAATTGTAAAATGCGCGATTGCCCGGCATTTTGCCCGTTATGGACCCCGCGGCCGATCGCTGGGTAGCGACATGGTCGCGATGTCCGAGAACGGCAACGGCGCGGCCGACGAATACTGGGAAAAGGAATGGGTGGATCATCATTACCGTCTCGCCATGTCCACCCTCGAGCAAAGCTACGAGCCGAGAAGCCTGGCCATTTTTCGCCGTCTGATCGCGGGTGAGCCGGCCCACCGCGTCGCATCGGACTTTGGCATGAGCGTCGGCGCCATCAATCAGGCGAAGCACCGCATCCGCTCCAGAATGAGGGAGATCATTGCCGGACAGATCCGGGAAGAAGATGAGCCGGAGGCCAATGGCAACTCCTGACGACGAACGTGCCGGAGACGAAAGGTCGAATGCGCGATCGTCCTCGCCCGATGATTCACTTCAAGCCTTCGGCTTCAACTTGCCTGATGACGACTGGGATGCACGCGTGCACGGCGCCCTCACACCAGATCTGCATCCTGCCACGGCTACGGCCGCCTTGTTTCGCGAACACGTCGGCCGGGGACACGTCGGCAAGTGTGTCGGCCGGTACCGCCTGCATCGCGTCATCGCCAGTGGTGGTATGGGCACGGTCTACGAAGCGACCCAGGAGCAGCCTCACCGAACTGTCGCGGTCAAGCTGATGAAAGCAGGCTTTGCGTCCAGCTCGGCACCGCGACGGTTCGAGTACGAGGCACAGATTCTCGGCCGCCTGCGGCATGCGAACATCGCACAGATCTTCGATGCAGGGACCCATCGCGACGACGAGACCGCCCTGGCATACTTCGCGATGGAGTACATTCCGGATGCGCAGCCGATTACCACTTATGCCAGAGCGAAGGACCTCGGAACTCGGGAACGGCTCCGGTTGTTCCGGCAGGTCTGCGACGCGACGCACCACGGCCACCAGAAGGGGGTCATCCATCGCGATCTCAAGCCGGGAAACATCCTGGTGGACAGCGACAGACACGTGAAAGTCATCGACTTCGGCGTGGCCCGGGCGATTGACGCCGATGTCGCCGCGGCGACGCTTCAGACGGACATCGGCCAGCTTGTCGGCACACTGCAGTTCATGTCACCGGAGCAATGCAAGGCCGACCCGAGCGACATCGACACGCGGAGCGACGTCTACGCCCTCGGCGTGGTGCTGTACCACTTGCTGTGCGATCAACTGCCCTACGACGTAGCCAAGATGCCGATCTACGAGGCCACGCGCGTCATCCGCGAGCAGGCGCCGGCGCGCTTGAGCACGCACTTGCGGACGCTCAAGGGCGATATCGAGACGATCGTTCTCAAGGCACTGGAAAAGGATCGCGATCGGCGCTACCAGTCGGCCCTCGAGCTTGGACAGGACATCGAGCGCTATCTGGCCAACGAACCGATCCTGGCCGGTCCGCCGAGTGCCATGTATCGAACGCGCAAGTTCGTGCGCAGGCACCGTGCGGCTTTCGTCGTTGCAATTGCCATTGCGACGTCGTTGGTCGCCGCAACGGGTGTCTCCTTTCGCTTTGCATTACGGGAGCGGGTTCAACGGAAGTTGGCGCAGGAAGCGCGCGCTGTCGCGCAGGAACAGAGCCGGGTGGCGGCGGAGAGAGCTATTGAGGCCGAAAGGCAGGCGGGGATAGCCGCCGCCATCAACGAATTCTTGACGGAAGACCTGCTGGCGGCCATCGAGCCCTCGGCACATGAGGGGCGGGGCCGCAACGTGAAGTTGCGGGAGGTGTTGGATGCGGCCTCGGCGCGAATTGAGACCGCTTCCGGGCCCGGCGGGCGTATGCATGACAAACTGCTGGTCGAAGCCGAGATTCGCGAGGCACTCGGCAATGCCTACGCGTCCCTCGCGGAATTCGAGGCCGGAGAGCATCACCTCGCCCGCGCCCTTACCCTGCGAGAATCGGAACTGGGGATGGATCATCCACTGGCCTTGGACGCAGCCAGGAACCTCGGGGCGGTGCTCTGCGAGCGTGGTCGGCTGGAAGAAGCGGAGCCGATGATTCGCCGTGCCGTCGAGCGCGGCCGAGCGGTGCTGGGAGACGAGGATCCCCGGACCCTCGCGTCGGTCAGGTTGCTCGGCACCTGGCTTCAGTGCATGGGCAGATACGACGAGGCGCTGGATAAGTACCAGATCGCGTACAACCGGTGCAAGGACTTCCTGGGACCGGATCATCCGGAAACGCTTGCCTCGGCTTCCGCCATGGGCTCTCTCCTGCGAGCTCGTGGTGAATTCGAACAGGCGACGCATTACGTGCGCGATGCTCTCGACGGCCGGCGGCTACGCTACGGCGAGAACAGCCCCGAGGCACTCTCGTCGCTGCACAATCTTGGCTCCCTGCTCGTCGAGACGGGGCAATACGAAGATGCGCTCAGTCGTCTTCGCGAAGCACTGGCGGGCCGCCGGAAGATCTGCGGCGTGAATCATACGGATACGTTGATCTCCGAACACGAAGTCGGCGATCTGCTCAAGAAGATGGGGCGCTACGAGGAAGCCCTATCGCATTACCAGACCGCGCTCGCAGGTCGACAGGAGGTCCTGGGTGAATCTCATGCATCGACGCTCAAGTCAATGCAGGGCGTGGCCAACGTGTTGGAGTATCTCGGCCAATACACGGAGGCGGAGCCGTACATGCGACGGTCCCTCGACGTGCTTCGGAGCCGTTTCGGCGACGATCATCCAGATACCCTTAATGCCCTCGCGTCGCTCGGCAGCTTACTGGTCAGCATGGAACAACTTCCGGATGCCGAGTCGATGATTCGTGAAGCTGCGGACCGTAGACGCCGCGTCCTGGGGCCCGACCACCCCTCCACGCTGAACTCGCTCAACAACCTCGCCGCTGTGCTGCGGAAGTTGCGCCGCTTCGATGAGGCTGAGCCGCTCGTACGGGAGGCGCTCGAACGCCGCCGTCGCACGTTGGGCGAGGTTCATCCGTCGACCCTCTACTCACTGAACACCCTCGGCGTCCTTCTGATCAACATGGGCCGGTTCGAGGAGGCGGAGCCTTATGTGCGCGAGACTTACGAGCGAAGGCGGGAGGCACTCGGGTTGGAGCATCCCTCCACGTTGACCGCGCGCATGAATCTCGCGGGATTGCTGGATTTTTCCGGTCGTCCGGAGGAATCACTCGACCATCATCTGGCCATCCTGGACAGCCGACAGCACGTGTTGAGTCCCGATCATGCAGACACGCTTCTATCACGCAGCATCGTCGCGTCACTGTTAAGCAAGGCGGGCCGTGCTGAGGAGGCGGAACCGTATGCCGCCGGCGCGGTCGCCGGCGCCCGTCGGGGCCTACCGAGGGGACACCCCAGAACGGGTGTTTACCTGGCTGGCTATGGCCAGATCCTGACTCAGTTGGGCCGTTTTGCGGAGGCCGAGCAAGCGCTGTTGGAGGCACATGCAATCCTCGAGTCTTCTGTCGGCATTGAGCACAAGCGATGCCAGAGCGCCATCAAGCAAATCGTCGAGCTCTATGAGGCTTGGAACGAGCACGAGCCCAATGCAGGTTATGGCAGAAAGGCTGTTGAGTGGCGCGATCAACGGCCGGAAGAAGAGACAGTGACAAGTCTCAAAGACGCACGATGAACGCGACGTCCAAAGACCAGATCGCGCACATGCTTAAAGATCTGTCAGGCGTCGACGGCGACCCGTCTGGCGGAGCTGTTACCTGCCAGTTCATCAGGGGACTTGGAGCCTGTGGCCCTGCAATTGACTTGTGCTCCTCGATCAAGCCCAGTAAGATGAAGTGGATACGGGCGAGGCACCGGGGCCGGACAAATCGAGCGTTTTGAGCGTTTGCAACAAGGCGGCGTGGTTCCACACCGGAACACAGGAGCCACGAAACGACCACTGCGTCGCAGGTCCGCAAAGAAGATGGGCCGGACTCCTATGGCACCTTCTGACGACCAACACGACCGAGACGAAAGCACGATTGCCCGCCCGGCACTTGCCGATGATTCGGTCCGAGCGTTCGGCTTCGACCTGCCTGATGAGGACTGGGGCGCGCGCGTGCACGGCGCCCTCACGCCCGATGATGGCTCCGTGACGGTGACGGCCGCTCCATTTCGCGAGCACCTCAGCCGAGGACGCGCCGGTACGCGTGTCGGCCGCTATCGGTTGAATCGCATCATCGCCAGTGGCGGCATGGGCACGGTTTACGAAGCGACCCAGGAGCAGCCGCGCCGAACCGTCGCCGTGAAGCTGATGAAAGCGGGCTTCGCATCTCGCTCCGCGCGGCGCCGATTCGAGTACGAGTCACAGATTCTCGGCCGGCTTCGTCATCCGAATATCGCCCAGGTATTCGACGCCGGAACCCATCGCGACGGCGACACTGTGGTGCCCTATTTCGCGATGGAGTACATCCCCGACGCCCAGCCAATCACCACGTATGCCAGGAAGAAGAAACTCGGAACGCGGGAACGGCTCCGGCTCTTTCGCCAAGTCTGCGACGCCACGCACCACGGCCATCAGAAAGGGATCATCCACCGCGACCTGAAGCCATCCAACATCCTGGTGGACTCGTCGGGGCAGGTGAAGGTCATCGACTTCGGTGTGGCGCGGAGTACGGACAGCGACGTGGTCGTTACCACGTTGCAGACTGGTGAAGGTCAGCTCATCGGCACCTTGCAGTACATGAGCCCGGAGCAGTGCGCAGCCGAACCGCACGAAATCGACACGCGGACCGACGTTTACTCGCTGGGCGTGACCCTTTATGAGATACTCTGCGGTCAGTTGCCGTATGAACTCAAGCGTGCGGCCATCCACGAGGCCACGCGGGTGATCCGCGAGCAGGAGCCGACGAAACTCAGCAGCTTCAACAAAACGCTCCGCGGTGATGTGGAAACGATCGCGCAGAAGGCGCTGGAAAAGGACCGCAACCGGCGGTACCAAGGCGCGTCGGAGCTGTCCGCCGACATTGGACGTTACCTCAACAACGAGCCTATCAGCGCGCGGCCGCCAAGTCTGGCTTATCAACTTCGTGTCTTCGCACGACGCAATCGGGGTGCTGTCGTTGCGGGAGCAACGGTTATGCTGGTCCTGGTGGTTGCAACGGTCGTGAGCACCGCACTCTACCTGCGTGCACAACGCGCAGAAATCAAGGCCCTCGCTGCGGCGGAAGAATCGAAGCTCGAAGCCAAACGTGCTCAGCACGTACAAGAGTTCTTGTCCAACATGCTTTCCGCAGTGGACCCCGCTCGAGCGAAGGGGGAAGACGTTTCGGTTCTACAGGTGCTCGATGCGGCCGCGGCTCGGATCGGTGACGAACTAGGAGACGAACCTGAAGTGGAAATGGCGGTCCGTTGGACGATCGCAGAGACCTACCTTCAGCTCGGTCGCTACGCCGATTCGATTCCCCATTACGAGGCGGTCGTCGAACTGGCAAGGCGACTCGACGGACTTGAAAGCGAAGAGGCGCTGCGCGCCGAATCCCGTCTCACCGAGGGCGTCTATCAATTCGGTAATGTCGGCGACGCACTTTTGCGCTTTCGCGCTTTGGCACCACGGATTGAACGCACGTTTCCACACGACTCGGAACAATACATTAAATTCCGAAACGAGTTCGCCAACACAATGCGCGCGGCCGGATTGAACGAGGAGGCGGAGCCAATTCTGGAGCGGGCCTTGAGATTGTCGCGACGGCACCTCGGTGTAGCTCATCCGGAGACCGCCACTTGCGCACTCAATATGGGTTGGATATACATGAACCTGGGCAAGTATGCCGAAGCCGAGCCGCTTTTTCTCGAAGCGATTTCAGTGCGTGAAAAGCAGCACGGGACGGAGAGCCCGTGGACTATCCGGGCAAAGCGCGAAGCTGCCGGGTTTTATCTGCGGATGGGTCGATTCGAGGATGCCGAGCGCTGGGGCTGGGAAGCCGTCGACACAGCCCGCCGGGTGCTTCCGCCCGGGCATATCGACCTGTCCTTGTCATACAACGTGTACTTGGCCTCGCTTCAACGACTGGGCCGCAGCGCCGAAGGAGAGCAGGAAGCGCGCGAGCTGCTGTCGATTCTGCAGCATCTGGCGGATTCTCCGGACGCGACGGCGGATGAGCTCAACCTCTATGCCTGGACAATGTTGACGGCCGAACCTTCTCACTTGCGCGACGCCGGGGCCGCACTGGCGTACGCGAAACGAGCCGACGCCTTGAGCAACCATGGTAACCACATGATACTGGATACACTGGCGTTGGGATTCTTCCGTACTGGGCACGTCGACAAGGCGATCGAAACCCAGCAACGTGCGATCGAAGTATTGCCGCGACGACACCATGCCACATCCGACATGATCAAGAGGCTGGTCGAGTTTATCCGCGAGGGAGGAAAAGTAGATTCGATTGAGGCGCTGATGCGCCCAATATACTTAAAGCGAGCCGCGGAGCACGGCGAAGCCGATCCGCCTGCCCTTTATGTTCTTAGGACTCTTGGAGACGAACTGAACCGCGCCGGGCGCCACGCACAAGCAGAGAGCATCTCCCGCGAAGTGCTGGATGTTCTCAAAAGGAATGACTCTGCAGATCAAACCGAAGTCGCAAGCACCCTCGTCCATCTTGGAAAATCAATTCTGCTGGACGACCGCGCCAAAGAAGCCGAGGAACCGCTCAGGAAAGCGGTCAAAACCATTACGAACGTTCACGGGGAGTGTACGTTGCTATTTGGCGAGGCGCGTCACTGGCTCGGGCGCTGTCTACTCGCTCAGGGCCGCTTTGACGAAGGTGTGACTGAATTCGCTGCCGCCTACGAGGAGTTTTTATCACTTGACACGGAGGAGGGAGGTAAAAGCGCCCGAGAAGCGGCGCGGCGGCAAGCGGATCTGTATGACCAGTGGCACGCCGCCGCGCCCGGCAACGGCTACAACGTCAAAGCCGCCGAGTGGCGCAAGAAGCTGCCGCGGGAAGAGAACGGAGATCCCGAAGAGTACTGACGCTGTGCACGGAACCTCAAGCAGCCCAAGTGACACGTCGTTCACTTGTGCAAGCAGCTCGCGCTATGCGTCCAGCGCGGCGCGGACGCGCCTCAGGAGGCGCGTGGATGTGAATGGTTTCGACAGCCAGTCGCCCCAGTCCTCGTGAGCTTCCATCGGGCCGAGCACGTCGGCCGAGTAGCCGGTCATGTACAGAACCTTGATGCCGGGCCGCAGAGCCGCGAGTGACTCCGCCAGTTGGCGCCCGTTCATCTTCGGCATCACCACGTCGGTCAACAACAAGTCGATCGGCCCTTCGTGCTCGGCGGCCCGCTTGAGTGCCTCGTCGCCGCTCAACGTGGCAATGGTCCGGTATCCGTGCTCCTCGAGAATGGCGCACGCGAGTTGGAGAACGTCCTCCTCATCCTCGCAAACCAGAATTGTCTCTGTACCGGTGACCACCACCTCGCCATCCGCGGCCTCGGCGTCTGTGCCGGGCGCTTCCACCGCAGGAAGGTAAACCTTGAAAAGGCTTCCTTTGCCCACTTCGGTTTCGGCGACGATGTGCCCGCCGGCCTGCTTGACGATGCCGTAAACCGTCGCGAGGCCCAGGCCGGTTCCTTTGCCGACCGCCTTGGTCGTGAAGAACGGCTCGAAGATCCGCTCGAGCGTTTCCGGCGGGATGCCCACGCCGGTGTCGGCGACCGAGAGCATGACATGCGGCCCCTTCTTTGCGTCCGGGTGCTTCGCCGCATGTGCGGCGTCCAGGTCGACGACTGCGGTGTCGATGTTGAGGGTGCCGCCCTTGGGCATCGCATCGCGGCCGTTGACGGCCAGGTTCACGATGATCTGCTCGATCTGTCCGGGGTCTGCACGGACGTAGCACGGCGCGGGCTCGCACCTGACCTCGAGTCGAATGTGCTCGCCGATCAATCGGCCCAATAGCTCCTTCAGGTCCGTTACGACCGAATTCACGTCCAGTACGACTGGGCTCATCGGCTGCTTGCGGCTGAACGCCAGCAACTGCCGCACCAGCATCGCCGCCCGCTCGCCCGCCGAGACGATCAACTCGAGGCCCTTCTTTTGCGGGTCGTCGCTGCCCTTCTCCTTTTCGACGCTGCGCAGCAGACGCTCGGCGTTGCCAAGGATTACGGCCAGAACGTTGTTGAAATCATGAGCGATGCCCCCGGCCAGCCGGCCCAAGGCGTCCATCTTCTGCGCCTGTCGGAGTTGCTCCTCGAGTTCGCGCCGCTGCGTGATGTCGGTGGCCACGCCGAGGATCTGGTTGGCCTTGCCGTCCGGTCCGATGATGGGGCGTTTCACCGTCTGAAGCCAACGAGTTCGGCCGGTTGCATCCGTGATTTCTTCTTCAGGGATCAACTCCTCCTGAAGTGAATCCATGACGCGGAGGTCGTCCTCGCGGAAGTGTTCCACCTGTTCGGGATTCGGATTGAAGTCGGCGTCCGTCTTGCCGATCAGGTCGTCGACCGTGGTGCCGTAGATGTCCGCAACGGTCTGGTTGACCAGCGTGAACCGCCCCTCACGATCCTTCGCGAAGATGAGGGTGGGATTGATGTCGAGCACCTGCCGCAGGAAGCTGCGCTGAGCGCGAAGTCCCTCCAACGTGGTGTCCGGGACCTCCTCGCCTCGATCGACGTTTTGGGGTTCGTCGTTCATGGTCGACATCGACCTCGTGGGGCGTTGATTTGGGTGCCACGCCGTTCCGTCACATCCACGCCGTGAGCGACGGTTGGGTTCGACGTGCGCGAGGCTGGCGGCCCCGGTGCGGCCGGCAAGCCCCTCATGCCTCCGGGTTGGTACAGCATAGACGATTGTTGGCCGGTCGTAAATCAACCCGCCTCGGATGGGGTAAGCCCCTCAAGGTGTCTGCCGGCGCCTGACGGCGTTTCCTTACAGGTTCCGCCGGACTATCATCGATGCAGTGAATATGGTGATCCCATCGATCACCGAGGACGCCACCATCGGCCGGATCATCGAGCGCCTCCAGGGCGGCAGGGGGGTGCTTGGGATTTCCGGTCTATGGGGATCGTCTGCGCCCATGGTGAGCGCGGCGTTGCAGGCGCTCACCTTACGGCCGCTTTTCTACCTGACGGCCCACCTCGACGAAGCCGACGAAATCCTGGACGACCTGGAGACTTTCTCGGGGCGCCACGCGGAACTGCTGCCGGCCTGGGAGGCCGTGCCGGGCGAGGGATCGGCCAGCGGCGAGATCCACGGCGAGCGGCTCCGGCTTTGCGCGCGGCTTCGGGAGGAGGTCTGCGAGATGGTGGTTGCGCCGGTGCAGGCGCTGGTGCAGCCCGTGCCCAATGTCGATGTGCTCAAGGCCAACACGCTTCGGCTGGCGGCGGGCGACCGGATCGATCCGGACGAGATCGTCGCATGGCTGGTCGATCGTGAGTTCGAACGGCTCGAGCGGGTCGAGTCCCCGGGGGACTTCGCGCGGCGCGGCGACATCCTTGATGTCTTCGCGCCCGGTCGCGAGGACCCGGTACGTCTCGAGTTCCTCGACGACCGCCTCGAGGCTATCCGCGAATTCGACCTCAGTACCCAGCGTTCCATCCGCACACTCGACGCCCTGTCTCTGGCGGCGATGCCGTGGCACGAGCGGCTCGCGGCCGAGGCGGCCACCACGATCCTGTCGTACCTGCCGGACGATGCGCTGATCGTCGTCGATCGACCGGACGACGTGCAGGAGGTCGCCCGCACATTCTGGGAGCGGCTCGATCGGTCCGACCGGTTGTTCGAACCCGACAGCGCCTTGCGGCAGCTCGGTGCGTTCACGCAGCTTCATCTGACCAGGCTGGGGGCGGCCGTGGGGGCGGCGGCGGACGTCTTTCACTTCCCGGTGCAGTCGCTCACGCGCTTCGAAGGGCGCACCGAGGACGCGGTCCTGGAACTGCTCGCCGCGTCGCAGGATCACCGCGTCGTCGTCTTCTGCCACAATGACGGCGAACGATCCCGACTGCATGAACTGATCATCGAGCACGGCGGCCGAATGCCCGAATCCGTCGAGCTGGTCATCGGCGACGTGCACCGGGGTTTCGAGTGGACGCCCGCGCGCACCATCGTCGTTCCCCATCACGAGATCTTCCATCGCAAGCCGGCCCGGCGACTCCGCCGCTCGTACGCTTCCCGGCCGATCGAGTCCGCGCTGGATCTCGTTCCCGGCGATCTGGTCGTGCACGTGGTCCACGGCATCGCCCGGTTCCGCGGCATGCAGACGATGCGCAAGGGCGACTCGAAAAAGAGCGTCGAGTTCATGACGCTCGAATTCGCCGACGACGCGACGCTGCACGTGCCCACCTCCCAGATCGACCTGGTTCAGAAGTACGTCGGCGCCGCGGGCATGAAGCCGGCGCTGTCGAAGCTCGGCGGGACCCGTTGGACCAAGACCAAGGAGCGCGTCGCCGAGGCCGTCTCCGAACTGGCCGACTCGCTGTTGCGCGTCCAGGCCGCCCGGCGACATCATGAGGGCATCGCCTACCCGGCCGACACCCGCTGGCAGCACGAGTTCGAGGAATCGTTCCCCTATGAGGACACCGAGGACCAGGTCACCGTGTCCGGGGAGATCAAGGGCGATCTGACGCGGCCCCGCCCGATGGATCGCCTCGTCTGCGGTGATGTGGGCTACGGCAAGACCGAGCTGGCCATCCGGGCCGCCTTCAAGGTGGTTGAGTATGGTAAACAGGTGGCCATTCTGGTGCCGACCACGGTGCTGGCCGAGCAGCACTACCGCACCTGCACCGAGCGCCTGGCCGACTATCCGTTCATCATCGGCTGCCTGTCGCGGTTCCGGTCGGCCAAAGACCAGAAGAAGCTGGTCGAGGCGGCCCGCAAGGGGCAAATCGACATCCTGATCGGCACGCATCGCCTGTTGAGCAAGGACGTGCGTTTTGCCGACCTGGGGTTGGTCGTCATCGACGAGGAGCAGCGCTTCGGCGTTGAGCACAAGGAACGGCTCAAGCAGATGCGTGCGACGATCGACGTGCTGACGCTCTCGGCCACGCCGATTCCGCGCACCCTGCACATGGCGCTGGTCGGGCTGCGCGACATCAGCGCCCTGCAGACGCCGCCGATGGACCGGCGATCGATCGCGACGCGCGTGGCGGACTTCAACGCCGAGATGGTCCGGTCGGCGATTCTGCGCGAGATGAACCGCGCCGGGCAGGTCTACTTCATCCACAACATCGTTCGATCGATCCACCCCGTCGCCGACCGCATCCGAAAGCTCGTGCCCGAGGCCAAGGTCATCGTCGGGCACGGGCAGATGAAGGAGGGTGAGCTCGAACGGGTCATGCAGGCGTTTCTCGATCGAAAGGCCGACGTGCTCGTGGCCACGACCATCGTCGAAAGCGGCATCGACATCCCCAATGTGAACACCATCTTCATCAACAACGCGGACCGCTTCGGGCTGGCCGACCTGCACCAGTTGCGGGGGCGGGTCGGGCGCTCCGCTGTACGCGGGTACTGCTATTTCCTGCTGCCGTCGGATCGGCCCGTGACGCCCAAGGCCGCCAAGCGCCTCAAGGCGATCGAGGAGTTCAGCGACCTCGGCGCGGGGTTCCGCATTGCCATGCGCGATCTGGAGATCCGCGGCGCGGGCAATCTGTTGGGGGCCGAGCAGAGCGGGCACATCGCCGCCGTGGGTTACGAGCTGTACTGTCAGCTTCTGGAGAACGCGGTGCGGCGATCCCAAGGTAAAGAGGAGCTGCGCGCCGCCCCCGTGCACCTGGAGCTCAACATCGCGGCGCACATTCCCAGGTCCTACATCGCGGCCGAACGCACCCGCATCGAGATCTACCGGCGGCTGGTCGCCTGCCGGACGCCCGCCGACGTCGAGCAGCTCGATCAGGACCTGCGGGACGCCTTCGGCAAGTACCCCCCGGCCGTCCGGCGGCTGCTCCAGCTTGCGGAGATCCGGGTCCTGGCCGCCCAATGGCGGATCAAGTCGATCGTGCTGGACGGGCCGGACATCGTTTTCTCGATCGTGGACCTCAAGCTTGTCCAGGACTTGTTCACGGACCGTCCCGGAACGGTCCGCATGCCCGACGCACACACGATCCATTGGCGCCTCCCGCCGAGTTATCATGAACCGCCCACGCTCATCGCCACGCTGCGCAAGCTGCTGAGTGCAGCCGTCCCGAGAACGCCGGCCAGGGTCTGAGCGCTGACGCCGCCGATGGCTATTGGAGGGGGACAAGCAATGAGCTCCGAAGTCGCACAAAGGAAGGAACGGGACGCGGAGATGTCGCGAGCACGCCGCACTTGCTCGCTCCTATGTTTCATTCAATAAAGAAGTCCCGCGAAATGCGCCGGCCTACGCGCCCGGCCGCTTCGTCCCGGTTGCAGAGAATGATGATGACGGCGTTTTCTTTGGGGTAGCGGGCGAACAGCGCGTTGAAGCCCGGCAGACCGCCGTCGTGGTAGTGGAGCGGCGTCCGGCGCGTGGTCCGGGACAGCCGCCAGCCGAGTCCCCAGGGTTCATCGGGTACGACCGGCGTCGTCGCGAGGCGATACTGATCGGCGCTGAGCAAGGTTTCATCCCGCAGTGCCTGCTCCCACCGGAGCAGATCGCGGGCCGTGCTGACGATGCCGCCCGGGCCGATTCGGAGCCAGGTGCCGCCGTACGTCTGCGGTTTTCCATCCACACCGTACTCGGCGAGCTTCGGGCCGGAACCCACGGCCAGTCGCTCGATGTGCGGCGCGATTTCGTTGAGAAAGAACGTGTCCTTCATGCCCGCGGGTCGAAAGACGCGCCGGCGAACCGAGTCCTGAAAAGATCCACCGTCGACGCGTGCAACCAGTGCGGCTAGCAGGGAATACCCGACGTTGGAATACTGATGTTGCATGCCCGGCTCGTGATCGAGCGGCGTCTCCAGAAACCACCTGACGAACGCCTCTTCGTCCAACTTCGAAAGCGGATCAGGGTGGTTCGCCACGATGCCGGCCCTGTGCGCCAGGAGCTGCCGGATCGTCGTTATGTGGGCCTTGTCCCGAGGCACCTCACCGAGGACGTCTGCGAGCGTGTGGGACAGTCGGAGCTTTCCTTCCGCATCGAGCTGAAGAACGACCGCCGAGGTGAACATCTTGGCGAGCGAGCCAATGTAATAAAGCGTATCCGTAGTTGCCGGCACGTCTCTTGAATCGTCCGCCGGGCCGTATGCCCGTTCCAGCACCACGGAGCCATTTCGTTCCAGAAGTACCTGCCCGCGGAAACCCTCGGCGACCTCGGTTTCGAGCGAACGGTCGATGGCCTGGGCGTTCTCTTCGGGACCCCGTGCCAGCACGCCACAGGGCGCGATCAGAATGGCTGCTGACGTGACTACGTACGTGATTCGGGGGCAAATGCGCATCATCGGCTGTTATCCTTTTTGTAAAGGGATTGGGCCCGTCTCAGTCTGCGATTCGTGAGAATCGGGTCGATATTTCGGAACCGGCGGCGCGGAATTGGCTGCTTGCGGGGCGGTTGTACCGCCGCGATGGATCGCCCTACTTCAGCGCGATCGCGATGCCCGTGTAGAAATGGTGGTCGTTCTGGGAGGGGTTGTCGTCGTCGTTGGTATGGGCGTTGGAGAGGTGCTTCATGCGGTAGCCGCCGATCCAGCTTATGCGATCGGAGAACTGGGCTTCGAAGCCCAAGCCGGTGTCCTGCGTGAAGTTGAAGTGCGAGCCTTCCTCCGGGATGCTCTTGGCCGCCTGCATCACGCCCCCGAGGATCTCGCCGAAAAGCCCCACCGGCACCGGGCCGAGATCGAACTCCCAGAAGTACCAGCGGAAGCCGATCTGAAACTCAGCCGCATAGACGTCGCCGTCGCTCTGGTTGAAGATCTTGTACGGCGTCAGGCCTACCATGAAGGCCAGCCGGTCCTCGAAGAAATGGTTGTAGCCGAGCTCGAGCGCTACGTTCTGCCCCCGTCCGTCAGCGGACCGGTACCACAAGGCGGCGTCCTTGATCGGCTCACCGTAAGAGCCGACCAGTGTGATCTGCCGATCGCCTTCGCGATGCAGGCCACCCGTGCAGCCGGCGGCGACGGCCAGGCATCCCGCGATTGCAAGAACTCGCCCGCATCCCTCGAATGAATGCCGCATCGTGTCGCCCCTTTTGCGCCCTGAAGAAACCAACCCGGCCCGCGCTGCCGATATCGTCAAAGCCGATGCTCGGATTTTGGACGGCGCGTTCAGGAAGGGCAAGTTTTACGTGACTCGGGCCGGTATCGTTACGCTCGACAGCAGTGCTGGAGAATAGCGAGCCCCACCTCGAAAACGACGTGGGCCACCCGAGTGCCGATCAGCCGACTCTTACCGTTCGATTGCGGTCGGGGTCGGGATGGTGCTCGGAACGGGACTCGCCGTCGGCCGTGACGTAGATGGCCCGGCGGTCGCCGGGGATGGGGCAGGCGTTTTCGCATATGCCGCAGCCGATGCACTTATCGATGTCAACCCGCGGGACTTTGATCTTCTCCTGCGTGGATCCGTCGCGGGACGTTCGCACAATCTCTTCCGTGTAGATCGCCTTGGGGCTCGTCGGGCAGACTTCCTCGCACACGGCACACGGAACGCCCTTGCTCAACGGAAGGCAGCGGGCCGGATCCACGTGGGCGGTGCCGATCCGAACCGGGCCGTCCGCGGCGTGCTCGCCGATGCCGAGCTTTCGCTCGATCGAGAGCGGCTGAATCGCGCCGGTCGGGCAGACGTGGCCACAGGCCGTGCAGTGATACTGGCAGTGGCCCATGCAGAAGTTCATCACCGGGCTCCACAGCCCTTCGAGTCCGCCCTCGAACCACGCCGGCTGAAGAACGTTCGTCGGGCAGACGCGGATGCACTGATCGCACTTGATACAGCGCTCCAGAAACGCCAATTCCTCGACCGCGCCGGGCGGCCGGATCAGCTCCGAAGAGAAATCGCGCGACGACCGGCCCGTGGCACGCACAAACGGAACAAACAGCAGACCGGCCACCGAGGCCAGCACGACCCGTCGTCCGGAAACGTCGGTCTCGGGGACAGCGCGCTCCTTGCCGGGCAGCCAGGCGAACCGCAACGCCCCCTCCGGGCAGTCTTCCACGCAGTTCATGCAGACGAAGCACTCGCTCATGCGCAAGTGCTTGTGCGGATCGGAAGCGGCCTCGCATCGGGCCAGGCATTGCTCGCAGTCGGTGCACTTGTCAGGATCGCGCTCGACGCGCCACCAGGCCAACCGGCTGAACACGCCCAGTAACGCCCCCAGCGGACACAGTACGCGGCAGAAGAACCTTGGATATGCCAGGTTCAGCACGACGAAAAGAAGAAGTAGAAAGCCGATGAGCCAAGCCCCCTGGTAGAATCGGTCACCGGCCACGTCGCCACCGAAGGGCATCCGCGCCGCCGGAATAACGGCGTCTGTCATCGACCGGTAGAACAGCGCCATCGGATCCAGCAGCCCGACCTGCGAACTGCCGAGCATCGCCATCACAACAAGGGCGGCCAGCACGTAATACTTGATGTGCTGCGATCGCTTGTAGCGGTTCGCCTCGATCGCCTCGGCCGCGTCCGGCCGGCGAAACGCCCAGCCCGTGAACTGGTGGAGCGTGCCGAACGGACAGATCCAGTTGCAGAAGAAGCGGCCCAGAAAGAACGTCGGCACCAGCAGCACCAGCGCCCACAGCAACCCTTTGTACACCGTGTGCGTCGTGAGGGCGTTGGCGATCGCGATCAGCGGGTCGATCTCGATCAGCTTGTCGATCCAATGCTTCAGCCCCGGAAACTGATCCAGCCATGCGAACGTCGTCAGGAACACGAACGAGATGAACATCGCGAACGCGACCACTTGCACGATCACGCGCACCGTGGTGATGCGCAATCCCCGCAGTCGCACTCGCTTTGTGTTGCTCGCCGTCATCATTCCGTCATCGATGCTGAGAGCCCGCGTCTGTAGTCGGGCCACCGGTCAAATCGAGAGCCCACGTCTCAAGACGTGGGTCATCCCGTCGAATCGAGAGCCCACGTCTGAAGACGTGGGCCACCCCGCCCATTTGGCAAATGCGGCGCTAGACGTTCGTCATCTCCATTTGCCCGCGCCGCTCGTACGTCCGCCAGTCAGAGCGGCCGAAACGGCTGGCACCTCCCGCAATGCGCACGCCGATCTTCCGCTCGGCCGACGCCAGATACCGCAGATTCTGCGGGTCGCGCCCGAGCAGCCGCTCATAGCACCACGCATCGCACGCCACCGGATCGACCGATGCCGCCACAACCGGACGGCCCAGCGATCCGCCGGGACGAACGTCCGACGGCCGGCCGCCGGTCGGCCCGTTTCGCATCATCACGCGCGTGCCGTCGGCGATCACCAGCGTCGGGCTGAACATCAGCGCCAGATCGCTGATCGTCTCGTGAATCGCCTGGTGAAAACGGTTCCGCCGCCCGCCCAGCATCCCGTACCAGTTCTTCAGATTCATTGACGCGCTGCACAGGTTGTGATCCTTGACCGGCGCGACGCTGATCGCCTTCGTCGCCCGGGCCAACGGCTCATAGAACAGCGGCCATCGCCCCAGGGCTTCGCCCTCTTGAATGTCCGGCTCGGTATCTCGCAGTGCGACCATCGCAAATCGATCCGCAGCCGGCATGACGACCGTGGCTCCTTCCTCCCGAGCCACCTGATCGATCCCCGAACGCGCAAAACACACCTGCGGTGCTTCGATCGGATGGTCCGCCACGAGAATCTCGCGCGCACCCGCCTCCCGGCAGAGCCGGATCAGCCAGCGGACCACCTCCGGATGCGTCGTCGCGCCGAGGCTCGGCGGACGATCGAATCCCACGTTCGGCTTGATCAGAACCACGTCACCCGGGCCGACGAACCGCTTCATTCCGGCCTCGCGATCTAGACCGCCGACGGCCGCCCGCACCATCCGCTCGACACCGGCGTCCTCTCCGATGGCCACGCTGATCCGCGGCTGCGACGGCGGGAACGCCACGTCGGCGAAGTAATCCTTCAAGCCGGCCGCGACGCCGGCGTGGTCCGGCAGGCCCGCGTCACCCTCCGGATCATGCAGCAGAATCCCCCCGGTAACCGCGGCGCCGGCGGCGACCACCGCGCCGGCCCCGCGTTTCAGCACGTCCCGCCGAGTTGGATCGGCGTCACTCGCCATGCCGACGGCCCGCTTCCTCGATGTCTTCCGCGAGCGCCATGGCGATCTCCCGCGACGCCTTCGCGTCACGATCGTCAAGGCCGGTCGGAAGCACCTGCACGTACTCGCGCCCCGCCGAAAAGAACACGGCGCCGCCTGTTTGATATCCCGCCCACCCGATCGGCTCCTCGACGACGCCGGGGGGCCGCTCGGACTCATACAAAGCCCGTGCCTGTTCCGGCGAGTTCAATTCGTACCAATAGACATCGACCTGTCGACCGGGATCCGATTCGTGACGGTACGTGCCGAATGTAAGTCCGATCACACCGCGCGCGATGTATCCGTCCGCCCGGCCATCGATCTTGAGATACATTTCATCTGCATCGAATCGCCCGATCTCATCGGGGGCGACCCAGCCGGCTGATTCAATCTCCGGAAAGGGACGCACCTCGGTTGCCGCGTAGGCGGATTCGTCAGGCCTCAGGAAGTAGTCGCGATCGGTCAGAACCTGCACGACGTAGGCGGTCACGATCAGCGCCAGAAGCAGCAGGATGCCACCGCCGACGAGCTGCTCCGTGCGGCTCGGCCGCGACGAATCGGATGCTTCCGCCGGTCTCGAGGAAGGAGCGTGCATCAACCGTCTCCCAAGAAGCCGTCGCCAGTATATCATGGTGCCGGCCGATGCGGCGAAGGGAATCCGATATGCCCGCGCCTGGCGCACTCGAACGAGACGATGCCGATCCGCGGCGCGGACGTGTTGCGCTGAGCGTCATGGTGGTGGCGTGGGGCGTGCAGGCCATCGTCACTCAGTCCCTTCTGCTGCGTGAAGCGCTGGTCCTGATGTTCGGAAGCGAGTTCGCCTGGGGTGTCGTGCTGTTCGCCTGGCTCCTGGGGGTCGCCGTCGGCGCCGCAGCGGGCGGATGGATCACAAACCGCGTCGCTCGGGCCGACGCATGGCTCGCACTGGTGCTACTGTTCCTCAGCGTGACGGCCTGTCTCGAACTGGCACTTTTTCGCTCGGCTCGCGGCCTGCTCGGAGTGGGGCCGGGCGAGTTGCTGCCGCTGCCCAAGACCATCCTGGCCGCTGCTCTTTTTGTGTCGCCGGCCAGCGCCCTGGTCGGGCTGGCCTTTCCGCTGGCCTCCTGCGTGACGCGATCGGCGCATGCCGATCAGCCGCATCCGCGCATGCTTTCCCTTGGTGCCATCTACGCCCTGGAATCAGCGGGCAGCCTCGTGGGCGGTGCGATCTTCAGCTTCTGGGCTGTGGAGCGCCTGAGCCCGATTCACACGGCATTGCTTAGCGGGGCGATCACGACGGCGGCTGCCGCGGCCGCGCTGGGACGAATTCGCCGCAGTCGGGTCGGAGCCGCCGGCCTCGGTTTGGCGTGCGTCGCGTTTCTGCTCATCGCCACCGGCGCGGGCAAAGCGCTGAACCGCGTCTTGATCGACCAACGCTGGGATGATCTGGCCCCGGGATACGAACTCTGCGCCGAAACCGAGTCCAAGTACCAGAATCTCGCCGTCGGTCGCCGGGCCGGGCAGTACACGCTGTATTGTGATGGCCAGGTCGCCGCCGACTTCCCCGACCCGTACACCTATGCTCCACTGGCGCACTTCTGGATGTGCCAGCACCCGGCCCCTGAGACCGTGCTCCTTTTGGGCGGCGGGGCCGAAGGGCTTCTCGCGGAGGTTCTGCGCCACCCCGTCCGACATGTGGACTACGTGGAAACCGACGCCCGCCAGATCGAGCTGATCAAACCGTTCCTCAGAGACGTTGACCGCCGGGCCCTGCTCGACGATCGCGTCACCGTTCATTACGTCGACGCCCGCCACTTTATCAAGATGCAGCGCAGCCGGTACGACCTGGTCATCGCCCGCCTGCCCGAGCCGATGTCCGCACTGCGGGCGCGGTTCTATACGACCGAGTTCTTCAGCGAGCTGCGCAACGCCATGACCGAGCGAGCCGTGCTCTCCACCACTGTCGCCGCCGCGCCCGGAAGCCTCATGCCCGCCTCCGCCGAATACCTCGCCTCGCTCCTCGCGACGCTTCAACCGCACTTTCCGCGCGTGATCATCGGATGGGGCCACCCCGCTCATCTCCTGGCGGCCACCGATCGCGGCCTGCTGACGACCGACCCCGCCGTTTTCGCCGGCCGCTACGTGCAGCGCGGCGTTGAATCCGAGCTGTTCCATCCGGCCTGGTTCGACGGGGCCACCGACTGGCTGGCACCCGCCAAGCTGCAGCAGCGCGCCGCCGAGATCGAGGCCGTCGACAATCCGCAAATGAGCGCCGACCTCAAGCCCGTGATCTACATGCAACGCCTGGCGTTATGGGAGTCCGCCGCCCGGGAACGGACCCACTTTATCGAGCGATTGCGCGCCGCTCGATGGCGACACGTCGTCGCCGCCCTGTTGCTTTTGGCCGGGTTGATTGTCGCCTGGTGCTACTTGCGCTCCGCGGCGCAGAAGTACGTGTTTAGCGAGGGTGCCATGGGCAAGCGGAGCCGCCGTGGGCGGCGGAGCTTGCCCGTGTGCCTCCCCCGCTCGGCGGCAGCACGGGCAACGCGGGCCTTATCCGCGGTGAAGGCCCGCGTTGCCCATGACACCCCGATCGGCACGCTAGACACACACGCGCGGAACGGCCACCGACGCTGGCCCGCCGACGCCGCGGTCGTCCTCTCCATCGCAAGCACCGGATTCGTCACGATGGCGCTGAGCATCGTCTGGCTCTTCGCCTTTCAGAACCTCTACGGCTATGTGTACCAGCGCATCGGTTGGATTGTCGCTCTTTTCATGGGCGGTCTGGTCATCGGCTGCGGCGCCGCCAACCGCTACGTCGCCGCGCCCAACGACGCACGGGCCCCCGCCTCGCCGTACTACGCGCGCCGCCTCTGGTCATGGCTGATCGGCGTGGACGCCGCCATCGCCGCTCTGGCGCTGATGATTCCTTGGCTGCTCAGAACGCTCGGCGGGCTGCCGGCCGGACCCTGGGTCTTCGCCCTCGTCGAAGTATCGGTCTCGACCATGGTCGCGGCGACGGGCGTGCTCGGCGGCGCCGCGTTCGCCGTGGCCGCCAGGCTCCGCGACGCGGGCAGCGACCAGGCCGGCGCGGTCGCCGGCACGATCGTCGGCGCCGACCACGCCGGAGCCTGCCTCGGAGCGCTGTTCTGTGGAATCCTGCTGGTACCGGTCTTCGGAACGCCCGCAACGGCCTACCTCCTGGCCGCCGTCAAGCTCAGCTCGGCCGCCCTCCTGCTGGCTGGCTGGAAAATCCCGAACTCGTCCCGCTGCTCGCTGGACGGAGGCTTGCCCATAGAGGCGTCATCACAGAAAACAAGCCAATAGATGACCACGCAGAATGACAACATATGGCACGGAGCCTACAAGATCCCCTGGCATGACCCTGATTTCAGCAGGCGAATGCTGGTCGAACACCTGGCACAAGACAGTGATTTGGCCAGTCGCCCTGCCAAGTGGATTGACGGGCAGGTTGCGTGGATTCATGACCAACTGCTTGGCGGGAAACCTTCAAGCATACTGGACCTGGGCTGCGGACCGGGATTCTACCTGCACCGCTTGGCAATGTTGGGCCACCACTGCCGTGGGATCGACTTCGGTCCGGCGTCCATCGAGTACGCGCAACAGCACAACCCCGACGAATCGCGGTGCGAGTTCATTCTGGGCGACATTCGCCAGGTAGCGTTCCGTGGTCCTTACGACCTGGCAATGATTCTGTATGGTGAACTCAACGTTTTCTCGCCTGCTGAAGCGCTGGCGATCCTTCAAAAGGTGGAGGCAAGCCTCACCTCCCAGGGCCGTCTGATCGTCGAAGTGCAAACGCCGGAAGCCGTGGAACGTATGGGGCGTGGCGGGCCCTCGGAGCAGCAGTGCGAGTCCGGCCTGTTTTCAGATCGTCCTTATCGCTGCTATACCCAGAACCAGTGGCTGCCTGAGCAGAAGATAGCCATCCAGAGGTTCTCTGTCACCGAGGCAAGCGATGGGCAGACGCGGGAGTACCGTAGTACGACTAAAGCCTGGCCGGATGGCGAGTTGATCGAGTTACTGGCGGGCGCTGGCCTCCACGAGGCGGTGCGATGCGATGAGTGGCCGGGCAACACGGATGCCTTGGCGTTGTGGATCGCCCTCAAGAAGTGAGTCCTTCTCGAATAGCGGCACGCGGCACGGATGCCCCATCCTTTCCGTAGGCTGAGCACGACCAAGGCGGGAGTGCGAAGGTGGGGGACGGACTTCCCAAACAGGGGATGCCGGCCGACCCGCCGGTTGAGCACGTGATAGTCGAACCCGCCGCGGTCGATTCGCAAACGCCCGGCCATCCCGCCACGCTACCAACGCCCAGCCCCGCCGTCAATAAGTTAGCCTGACCCCCTTTCCCCGCCCGAGGCAATCCCCAATCACGAACCTGAGGGGGAAAAAGAGCCGCCACACGAGCGG
>CAZNPL010000059.1:0-22284 GCA_964574815.1 uncultured Phycisphaeraceae bacterium | reverse complement strand
GTCCCCCCGTCCCTTCGTCCCTGCCCCTTCCCCCTCCGTGCCTCTCTTCACCCCCCTCGCACCACCAGCCCGGGCCACCTACCATAACCCCGCCATGAGAGGACGAAGAAGAAAACGCGACTTCTCCCGCACCCGCATCCCCGGCGAGCCCACCGAGGCCCGCGAACACCTCGAACGCGCCTGGTTCCGCCAGACGCAACGCGACCACCACTTGGCCCCGCTCGTCACCGCCCGCGACGCCCGCAAAGAACCCTTCCACCGCTGGCTCGTCTTCAAACAGGCCTTCTCCCCCGAACTCGTCCGCCGATTCATCCACGAAAACGACCTTCACGGCCGCACAACGACCCCCTGGCTGCTCGACCCCTTCACCGGAACCGGCACATTCGTCACCGAGTGCGCCCGCCAGGGCATCCGTGCCCTCGGCGTCGACCCCCTGCTGGCCACGGCCTTCGTCACCCGCTGCAAGGCCGTCCGCAACATCCCCGACCCGCCCGACCTGACCGACTGCAACACCTGGCACGAAATCGCACCCCGCCTCGCCGAACCCATCCACCGTGCCGCCCTGATCTGCGCGGTCGCCTCCCGTCTCACCGCCGAGGGCAAGGTCAACAAGCACGCCCCGTCCGTCACCGACGCCTTCAACGACACCCTCGCAATCATGCGCGAGGATGTCCGCAACCCGCTGCCGCTACCCAACCCGGTCATCCAGGGCGATGGCCGCACCCTCGACTTCATCGCCGACGGATCAATCGGCGGAATCCTCACCTCACCGCCCTACCTCTCCCGCCACGACTACACGAAGATCACCAGCCCTTTCGAAAAGGTGTTGGCCCACTGGTGTTATAACCGTAAAGTAAAGCGCCCCGGCCCCCGCCAGGTGCCCGCCCACCCCCGCGCCGCAGCAGCCGCCCCCGGCCCGCCCGACCTCTCCGCCACCGCCGCCGGCCGGGCCGCCGAAGAGGCCGCCGCTGTACTGGAACACATCGGCGAGCCCCGCTTGGCCGGCGTCGTCCGAATCTACTTCGCCGACATGTTTCGGACCCTTGGCTCCCTCGAGTGCGTCCTCGCTCCCGGCGCTCCGTGCTGGATCATCATCGCCGGCGCCCGCCTTAAGGACGTCCACATCCCCACCGACGTCATCCTCGCCGAACAAGCCGCAGAAGCCGGCTTCGACGTACGCGAACTGCGAGTGGCCCGCAACGTCGTCCCCTCAGGACGCCGCTTCGGAACCCTCACCAACGTCGCCCCCAAAGAGTCGATTATCGCCATGCAAAAACACTGACACCGCCGAGTCCCGCCCAGCCCCCCCCCGCCATCCCGGCGCGTCCGATAGAGGCCCGCCCGAGGCGATGGCCACCGCCGCCGTGCGATCCACGGTCTGACATCCCGTCAAGCCGCAGCAGGTTCAAGCCGACAGGTAGGTTGAGTCGGCCAGCTTTCTCGTCAGCGACAGCCCAGGAGCATTCCAATGGATGTGAACCCCGGCACACGGTTGCACGAAGTAAAGCAGCAGCTCGAGGCCCGAGCCGGCCTGATGACCGAGCAGGTCGGCGTGGCGGACCGGCTTAAGGCCGACGCTTATCGGCTCGAATACCTCCAGGCCTGCGTTGACGAGCTCGCCGCCGAGATCGAGAGCGCGGAAAACCCCGGCTTCCTCGGAGCCTTCCAGAACCTCTTCAGCAATCCCCAGGACAGGATCGAGCGCTTGCGCGAACAACAGTACGAGTTGCAGCAGCAGGTCGCCGAACTGACCAAATCAGTCGAGTCCATGCAGCGCCGGCTCGAGGACATCCGCTCCCGGATCGACGCTGCCGGCGACGCCGAATCAGAGTACGCCGCTCTCCTCGCCGGCGCCGAACAGGCCATCCTCAACCGCGGCGATGACAAGACCGCCGCCCTCCAATCCCTCGTCCAGCACCAGACCGCCGTCCGGCAGCAGGCGGACAAGGCCCGCATGACGCTCGAGTGCGCCGAGGCCGCGCTCCAAAGAGTGGACAACATGAGCCGGGCGCTGAGCCGCACGCGCAAGAAGCGTCTGCCTGCCGTGGATGTGGTCGGCGGCGTGTGGAACGCCGCTCAGGCTCAGGCGGCCAGGCCCGCGGTCCAACGCGTACACCAGGGCATCGAAGAGCTCCACCGACGCTTGTCCGAATTGGATGCCTCCGGCGGCACCGATGCCGACGTGGAGCTCGTCCGCCTCACCGGTGCCATGGAGGGGCTCTGCGTCCAGTTGGCCTCCGGCCGGATCGGTTCAGCCGTCCGCGACCGCCGGGCTACGTTTCCGATCGAGGATGACGTACGCCAGGTCGTCGACGCCGTACAAGAGAAGATCGCCGCCCTCCAGGCCGAACTCGACCGCCTCGAACGGGAGAAGCAGTCGTTGATCGAATCGACCGCCTGAGTACGGCTCAGCAACGCTCACGCGTCACCGACGAACGCACCGCGCCGAACAAGTCGCCGCTTTGCCGGGACGCCAACGATGTACAATGAGTTAGTCTGCGAAGGCTTCGAGCAACGAGGGGGAGAGAACTTCACGTAGCTTGGCGATGGCGCGCTTCTCGATCTGCCGGACGCGCTCCTTGGTCACCCCGAAACGCTTGCCGAGCTCGTCCAGCGTGCTCGGCCCACCACGCGCACCCGCCAGACCGAAGTGGTGCTTGACGATGACCCGCTCCCGCTCAGTGAGCTGGTCCAGACCATCACCCAGCGCCGCCCGAACCGTCTCCACGTCGCTCGGGGATGCTTCCTCGACCTGCTCGGCCGCGGCCGCGTCAAGCATCTCGTCCTGGCCGGTGACGAATCTCCGCGACATGTAGTACTGCTCGGGCACGCTGCGGGCGAAGTTCTTCATGATCGCCCAACTGGCGTACGTGCTGAATTTGTTTCCCATCGAGACGTCGAACTTCTCCACCGCCCGCATCAGCGACATGTTCCCGTCGCTGATCAGTTCGAACAGGTTATGCTCGCGCCCCATGTGCCGCTTGGCAATGCTCACCACCAGCCGAAGGTTGGCCTGGACGATCTCGTTCTTGATCGCCTCGGCCCGCTTCAGCAGTTCGTGTGCCTCGTCCAGCTCCTTCTGGGGGACCGCGTAAACGTCCATCCGCTCGGCGGCGCGAGCGCCCTTGAACCGGAGATAGTTGTAACGCAGGAAGAGATCGGCCTCCTGATCCGCCGTGAGCAACGGAATATCATAAAGCGTCCGCAGGTAGGCCGGAAGGTCGCGCGGGACCCGCCGGGGCGCCTTGTCGCCGTCGTCCGACGCAGGCCGCGGAGCCGCCAGGATCCGCACGTCGGCATCCGGCGTGTGGAACAGCTCGTGATCCACGTACTCGATCGGAGTATCCTTCAGGATCCGCGCTTGCATCTCGCGAATCACCGACAGGATCGAATCAGCGTCGCACTCGTGCGCCCGCGCGATCGTCTTGACGGTTTCGCCCCGCTTGAACGATCGCCAGATCGCCAGGTGTCGCTGCGACACCACCGGCTCGCCGTCCCGGGCGAACAGCGCCTGCTCAGGATTCGCGGTGTCGTACTGTCGAAGCGTGTAGCGCACCGTCTCGACCGCCCGCCCCGTGGCCTCGGCCACCGCCTTGGCCACAACATGGAGCTTCTGCCGCTTCTGAGCGAGCAGGTCGCGCGCCAATTCAACGATATGATCCTTCTCGGCCTCGGTCAGCAGCTTGAACGACGCACCGCGCTGAATCAGCTTCTTGTTGCGCTTCTTAAAGCGGTCCACCGCCCTGCTCGAGAACACGAGCCGGGCCACTCCGTCGTCGCCGACCGCCCGCAACCCCATCAGCCCTCGGCGCCGCCAGCGACGAATCGTCTTCGTGCTCACCTCCAGCTCGGCGGACAACGCCTCGTGCGTCAGATACTCGCCCGGCAGGTCCGACAAGTCCGGCGCTCCTCGTCGCGTGATCTGCTCGGCCAGCGTGGGCAGGTCGGCGGTCAGCTCCTTACCGGTGACGTGGGATCTCTGGTTCGGCTTATAGGGCTTGCGACCGGTGATATGAAAGCACACCCAGTCGTACGGATAGTCCTTGCGGGGATCGCACAGGTCCAGAACCCGCTCGATACCCTCAATCTGACGGGGACGCAGGTGGCGGGGCGATAGCGTGAGCTGGTGAGCAAGCTCGCCCAGATCTGTGTTCAGATAATTGAATCTCACGCTCGGGGCCCTCTCCCGCTGTCCGGGACGGCTACTAAGTTCTTCCCACGTAGGATTTTAGGCGCCTCGGCACGGCCAGCCACGGCCGACCCGGTCCGCTCCCCCCCAACTTGCGTCAGCCCGCGGCCAAAATCACCGGGCTGGGCGCAGATGCCCCCGACTGACTGCTACATTATCGTCAGTGGCCATATCCACAGTCAACGATGGCCGCCCCACGGAGAATCAAATGAGACGCTTCTTCCCATGTCAGCGTAATAAGTAAACTCGGAATTACCCTAGCGCACCCGATCCTGCAGCTGCTCCTTTCGGTCCACGATCGCGTGGGCGAACGGCTCGTCCTCCCGATTCTGAACGGCTGCCTCGTAGTTGGCGAGTGCCGTCTCCAGATGGGCCGGGTTTTCCAGCACGGCGAGCAGATAGTGGGCGGCACCGGCCTGAGCGGCGACGGTCCAGTTGTTGTCCAGACTGCGGCCCGCTTTCTCGAGCTCACGCACGGCGCTCCGGGCCGCTTCAACGGCATCGGCGCGGGCGGCTTCGCTGACGGCTGCGAACGCGTCGGGATCGGCTTCATCAATCCCCAACTCGGCGCGAGCCACGATGGCCATGATTCGATCTTCTTCAGCAGTCTCGTGCTGGTGCGCGAGGATCGAGGCAAGCACGTAATACGCCTGCGCCAACTCGTTGCTTGCCTGGCCGGTGAGCCACTCGTCCTCGGAAAGAAGCTTGAACGGCGATCGCTCCTGTACGGCGGGCGAAGCACCGCTTATTCGGTCGCGCGCCGAGCGTGTGTAGTCATTGGTGGCCTGAACGGCTGCTTTGAATGCGGCCAGCGCGCCGCGTGCCTTGCGCGCCGACTGCTCGAACGCTTCGTCGCTGGCGCTCGATCGCTCGAGCGTCAGCCGATAGGCACTCGCGGCCTGTTCACGAACGTTCTCCAATTCGGCCGCGGCCTCGGAGGCAGCCTGCTCGTATCGCGCAAGAAGAGACTCGAATTCGGAAATGTTCGTCGTGACGTCTTCGAGTGCTTGTAGGTATCGCTCGATGCTGAGCGCGGTGACCGCCCGCTCGTGCCGGTAGTCGACCAGGCCGCGCTGGATTTCGATCTCCTCATCCGGGGTGGCCGGTACGAATTCGCCACGAAGATAATCGCCGGTTTCGTCGATTTGCGCGTTCCTCAATGTACCAAATTCGAGCCGATGGGCCTCGGCTATACCCTGCCGGTAGGTCTCGGAAAGCTCTGAATACCCTGCTGCAAATTCCTCGAATCCGTCCGAGTCGAGCAGATCGACGCCCTTGTCGTGGAGCTCCTCCATTGCACGGCGCGCATTCCTGGCCTTTTCCTGCGCGGCGGCGATTCGCCGCTCGATATCGGCGATGACTGCATCGAGGGTCTGAACGTTTTCTCGCAGATTCGCCAGAGTGCCGCGGATCTCGTCGGCGTCCTTCCGCAGTGTTTCCAGCCGGTCGCTTACACCGGATTGTTCGGCGAGTGTCTGCTCGACGGCGAGTTGCCGCGCTTGGGCAACCACCTCTACGAAACGACGCCTCGGCTCCTGACTGCGTTCGCGGAGGCGTACGGCTTCGCGGTAGTCTACGCCCGACTGCGCCATCAGGATGATTCCCTTCAGACGGCTGGCCTGCGGGTGAACATCGCCGCTTACGCTTCCATGTGTCACGGACAAGGCCTGGTCAACGACACCCAAGGCCTCGTTCAGGAACCGCTCGTTTTCCTGGACAACGGCGTCTCGAGCTCGTAAGGCGTCGGCCACCGCACGGCTCATCTGCGCCAGTGAGCCGCCGAGGGTGGCCGGGGCGACAACGTCGCCATCTACGGATCCGCCGGCGGCCTGAAAACGTTCCTCCAACTCCCGAAGTTTGACGGCGGCCTCGTCTCTGGCGCGGGCCCTCAGTGTTTCGTTGGCCTCCTCGATAAGTGAGCGGTCCGTTTCCAGGAGCGGCTCGATCTCACCACGGTCGGGCGTGATGTTGACGCCGCGTCGTTCGAGGTCCGCCAGGATAGACGCCAGTCGTTCCTGGTTGTGGCTGTATTTGATGAGAAGGCGCCGAGCCCGCTCGAGGTGCCGGTCCGCTTCCGCCATGACGGCGGCCCGGTCGGAGACGAGCAATGACGACGCGAAATAGGCGGCGCAAAAAATCAAGGGCACCGCCGCAGCCATCAGGAGAATCGGTAGAACTCGGGTCACTTGCGGTTGGCCTTTCGTCGAGTGAGTGGGCGACGTTCGTCAAGCGTCACCACGGACGCAGTCACACCGTCATTCTACGCTCGTTTCGCCTGATTGGAAGGCGCCGGGGCGACGAGCACAGCGGCGCGCGCGAGCGATGCAGGTTCACCTCAAGCGGGCTGAGAGCCCCTAACCAGCCTCCCACGAACTCCCGGTGATTCTCGCCCGCTCTAGAAGCAACGCAGTTCTGATCACGCCGCCCGCGGTTGTCCGGCGAGGTGCTAGCGCACTCGCCGCCTGAGCGACACGAGCCCGAGCATCATCAGCGAAAGATGAATCAGGCCCAGGGCGCCGCACGTACTGCTGCCGGCCGGACACCCGTCGGGCACCGGGGCCGGTCCAGGCTGCTCGTTGTCATTGCCGTTGTCCTGGTCGGCGCAGCGGTCCAACTGCTCGTCACAACTCTGATCGGCGTCGCACGGCGACACCCCCGCGACGCACTCGCCGGTCTCCGGGTCGCACGTTTCGGTTCCGTTGCAGAACAGTCCGTCGTCGCAGTCCGCGTCTTCCAGGCAGCTTCCGCACACGTCGGTGAATTCGTTGCAAACTTCGTCCGGGCTGCACGGAGAGATGCCGGCGCGGCATTCACCGTCCACACCGCAGCGTTCCTCCCCGTTGCAGAACAGCCCGTCATCGCAATCCTCGTCCGACTCGCACAACTGCACCTCCTCGGACGGCCCCTCGATATTCTGCCCGACGGCGAAGATGCTGAATTCGTCGACCACCGCCCAGTAGGACACGGTTCCGTCATTCTTGACCTGGTAGCCGTACTCGCCCACAACCTCGGTCGGCTCGGATCGCCCGAGGAACTTGTCTCCCGCCCGCTCCCAAATCTGCGGGTTGGCGAACTCGTCGAGGACGTGCAAGTCGATCTCCCCAATCCCGGCGCCAAGGGCTTCAACTGTGCTCCGGGCAACTTCGATCCGGACAACTGCCTCGAAAAAGCCGCCGGACATGGTCGTCGTCGCATCGAGCGTCGCGCCGAGCGCGAGCTCGCCGTTGAAGCCGTTGAACGTGGTTGCCCCGCTCAAGCCGGGAGCGCCGCTGTTCTGGAAGAAGCTGATGCTTACTTCGGCGCCGGTCGTACCGCGCACGATCTCGACAACACCTCGGCCCACCCCGTCGCCGGCTTCTGCGGCGAGGATCAGCTTGCCGGACGAACCGACCTTGCCGGACTTGCCTTCCTCGTCGTCAGTTCCGTTGTCATTTCCGTTGGCGTTGTCGTTCGCGTTGCCGTTGTCGTTGGCGTTATCGTTGTCATTGTCGTTGACATTGCCGTTATCGTTGTCGTTCCCGTTGTCGTTGATATTGCCATTGTCGTTATCGTTGCCGTTGTCGTTGCCTCCGGTGTCGCAGAAGTCCCCGACGCCATCTCCATCCAGGTCGGACTGGCTCGGGTTGAAGACGTTCGGGCAGTTGTCGCACACGTCGCCGACACCGTCCGTGTCGCCGTCGAGCTGATCGGCGTTGGCATCTTCAGGGCAATTGTCGCACACGTCGCCGAAGCCGTCGTCGTCCCGGTCGCGCTGCTCGCCGTTCGGTCGGTCGGGGCAATTGTCGCAGGCGTCGCCGACCTCGTCGGCGTCGCTGTCGAGCTGATTGCCCACGCCGGGAATGCCGGCCTCGTTCGGTCCGTTGGGGACGTTCGGGCAGTTGTCGATCGCGTTGGGCACACCGTCGCTGTCGGTATCGACCCCGACGGTAAAGCTCTTTTCAGCAACACCGACTGCACCCGAGTTCGGATTCGTCACTGTGAGCTTAACAGTGACGCCGCTGAGGAAGGCCTGGTCGTACGTGTGTGTCTGGATCTGGCAGGGTTCCTCCGTCGCCAGACACTCGACTGTCGTGCCGTCCCCGAAATCCCACGAGTAGATCAGACTGTTGTTGATCTCGCCGTTCTCATCGCGCGTCGCAGTGGCGTCGAACTGCACCCGCAACGGGATCTCGTTGTTGGGGTTCGTAGCCTGATCCGGGAAGGCGATTGTGATTCGCGGCGCCGTGCGCAAAACGGCCACGCCGTTGCGAATCAGGATCGGAGCGCTGTAGTCGGTCAAACCGGTGGTAAGAAATATGAACTGGTCCGCCGGTCGCCCGGCGCCGCCCGCGGTGAAGCTATGCACACGATAAGCCACCCCACCGCCCACGCCAGTGTCGCCCGGGTCGGTCGCCAGCTCGAGCGTATGAGAATCCGGCACCGACAGGATACGGTGGAACACCCAGGTGCCGGCCACGTTAATCCGCACCAGGTCGCCGTCCTCAAACTCGGAGGCCACGAAGTTCGCGCTCGGGTCGGTCAGTGTGAACTCGCCGCCGGCGTTGGAGACGTTCACGTTCGGGCCGGATCCGGCGATGCCGGTCCACACGACCTCGAACTGCACATCGCCGTTGTCGGAGGTAAACAGCTCGTCGGTCGTCGCCGTACCTTGGTCCCCGGACAGCGATCCTTCGACGGCCCACGTTTCGCTTCCGGGTACGCTGTCATCGACGCAACGGACACTCCACCTTTCGACGTTCGAGGTCTGCGCGTTACGCGTCACTCTGTTCGCAAAACCGTCCTCGTCCACGATGATGCCCCGTCCGCGGTTGCTGGAGAGCGCCCGCGGGGTGGACACGTCGGCGTCCGTCTGTCCGTCCTGTCCCGGGCCGGGTATGAGTCGGGCGTAGAAGAAGTACTCGTCGTCGCCGGGCAGATCGCTGATTTCGAGCGGGAAGACTCCGTTCACGACCCCCGGGGTCTTGCTCGTGGAGCCGAACAGCGTGCCGTCGTATCCTTCCGCGTCGTCGTCGAAGTAGAAGTCGAGTTGGGTGCCGCCGAAACGGTCCCACGCCCGGTACTCGATGTCGTAACTGCCACCGACCACGGCGCCGCCGGGCGGCGTGCGGAACTCAAGCGTCGGCACGACACGCGGGTCCCACTTGAAGGTCACGACCGTTTCGTTCTCGCGCTCGCTGATGTCCGTGATGGCCAGCCCGCTACGCACCAGGCTGTCCCATCGCGAGTTGGGGTTCGTTTCATCGTTCCATACCGTGCGGTTCTGTGTGCCTGGGAACGGGTCGCCCGCGTCACCGGGATTCGTGGCGGTATGCAGATCGTCGCGACCGTCGGCCTGGATGATCTTGAAGTTGTAATCCTCCGGTCCCGGCCCGCGCTGCTGGTCCGTGATGTTCTCGAGATTACCGGCGTCGGCGGTTCTCATCACCAGCATGCCTTCGCCGGGCATGCGGGCGTTGAAATTGATCTCGCGGGGACGGTCGCTTTGTGGGGGCGGCGGGGGAGGAACGACGTCCGTCACCCTCCAGAAGTAGAAGCGCTGTCCGATCGAATTGGGATTCTCAAAGAAGTAGACCGAGGTCAGCGGGTCGAAGGCGTAGTCGGTAAGCGTCACTTGCGTTTCGAGCCCGGGCTCGAGCAGCGTGACCAGGTCGGTGGTCCGAATCCACGGTCTGTGGCGCTCGAATCGCACTGATCCGAATCCGAACTCCTTTAACGGAGGCGAGGGATGAACCAGCCCGCCACCGGCCATGATATCCCATACGCCGACCGGAAAGTTCTCGAACTCGTTGCTGTACACGTCATAATCGTAGAGATCGGGGTAGCCTTCCCACACGTGCAGGAATTCGTGGGCCATCAAGGCTTCGCCAAAGCCCTGGTCCACGAAGCCGTTCTCGCCGGTTGCGCCAATGGCCGTGACGAAGTCGGAGAAGAACAACGGCGCGAGGGGTTCCTCGGGGTTTTCCTGAATCGGGATCGCCAAGTCCATGGAGGGGGCCGGCAGTTGGAACAACCCCCGGCCGCCCGAGGCCAGCCCGTCGGGATAAAGATCGCCGGGGAGCAGGACGGTGCAGAAGATGTAGTTCACGCCGTTATAAGGCTGAACAAACTGATCCCAGTCGGTACTCCGGTCGAGGGCCTCAATCACGTCCTCTGTGAGGCGCTGGCGATTGAACGGATAGCGACTGGCTGGGCGGCCGTCGTTGGGCGTACTCGGGTCCGAGTCGTAGACGTAATTCTCAGTGTTCACGTCTCGGGCCGCCCCTGTGTCCAACAGGCCATCGAGGTTGGAGTCGCGTTTGAAGACTCCAGGGGCTGCGTCGAAATCAACCTGGCCACTGATCCAGGTGAGGAGCTCGATATTCAGCATGTTTCCGGCGTCGAATCCCCCAGTGCCTTGGATGTTCACGGCCAACGGACCGGCTGACGGAATGATGCCGTCTGGGGCGTCACCGGGACTGTTTGGGTTGTGGTCGCCCAGATCCTGGCCCCAGGAATCGTCGTTTTGCGGGGAGGTTACTTCTCCCAGGCGCCCGTCCCCGCCCCCGGCGAGTCCGGAAGCGCTTCCACGGGCATGGTAGATCGAGGAGGGGAGATCATCGAATTCGGCCGGACCGTCGTACAGTCCGAGGGCATCGGGGAGGATAGGGCCTTCAGCCGAGAAGCTCCCCTCGATCGTCCCGTCGCCCGGGTTGAATCGCGATACCTCACTGGCGGCGAAGATGCACTGCGTTTCGTTCGCCGGAATCTCCGGCAGGCACAGGATATCGGCGCGGGCCGTGTCGCCTCCGACGTTGGGCTCGAAAGGGATCTCCTCGGTCGCGATGTCTACAGCTTCGAGGATCGGAATTGTTGACTCCCAAGTCGGCGGGGCGGGGGTTATCGGCGGGGCTGTGACCTCTGCCCGGGCGTGAGCGTCAGCCCAATAAGCCTCCCACCAATCCGCATACCAACTCGGCTCAGGTGTCTCCACATCCGTGCGGATGCCGGTGATCTTTACCTTTGAATTGGAACCTGCCTGGTTAACCCAAGCGTCCGGCGGGTCGTAGACGCCGTTACCACAACGTGCGATGAGGGCGTCGGCATCGCCGGGGTAGTTGCGGCGGATGTAGGCCCTGGCCCACTGACGGCTACTGGCACTGGGGTTGTTGGAGCTCGGGTCGAGCTTGATCCATTCGCCCGTAGCCTGATCGTACACGCGGAGAAAATCCTCGAAGGGCTCCGGGAAATCCCATTCGTCGTCGCCGTCATTCACGAACGGTGGGAACCCCTGCTCCTGCGTGACGCACAACTCCTCCGGCTCCAGCACACCGTTCGCGTCACAATCTTCTTCGCCCTCATCTCCGAGAGGCTGAGCAAAGCCGTCCGCGCCGGGTTCGACGAGAGCGTCATAGACGCCGTTGCCGTTGATGTCGCGGAAACGCTCGCCGGGCGTCCAGACATCGTCCTCAAGCGGTGTCGACGGCGAGAACGGTCGTTGATAGTGCTGGTTTTCGAGCGGTGCGCCTCGCCCGGGCAGGTCGCCGTTGTAGTCGACCAGGATCATGCGCGTCCCGTCAAAAAACCGCTCCTCACTGCCGGTCATCGGCAGGACGACCGCGCCCGCACCGGTGACCGTGAGGTCGTCGCCCGGCTCGAAACTCTCGGGAAGAATGGGCCACGGCAGCTCGACCGGGCCCAGCACGGCGCCGACGATGGTGACATTGCCGTAAGATATCTCCTCCCAGTACTCGGCGAAGGAGTCGACGGTCTCGTCGTCACCACGATCGAAGTAATGTCTTGCAACCTCGACGTTGGAGGCTGGAAAGCTCACCGGCGCTGTACCGGGCTTTCGGGTGTTGGCTAGCAGAACGAGAAACTTCCGCTGGTCCGCAACGACCGCCGGTGCCAGGCACGCAAGCAGGAGAGCAAACATGCTCAGGACACAAAGGAATCGCGTTCGTGCCCGCGTGGATTTCAAGCAGCGCTTCATAACTCTAGTGTCTCCGAATCGGCTGATGGTGCTGTCCGCACCGCGCGCTCGCCGAGCGTGGGTTTGCAGTCTCGCTCTTAATAGTCAGCGACGCACGCTGTCCAGTCAACTCCGTCGGCCTCCTGCGGCGAGAGGGACTTTTCTCTTCTCACTTCCGCATGGCCACAAGGCCTATGCGTCTCGGTGCGCCCCACCAGATCCTCGTGGCGGATCGACCAGTGCAAGCTATTGGTGCCGCTCCCCGACATTCGGCCGGCTGCGTCGTGGGCCGCGTTCGCGATGCCAGCCGAAGCCCGGTCACCCAGTTGAGCTGTCGTCTCCTCTCAGACCCCATCGTCAGCGGCGTCCAGCCCGAGCCGCACGCCTTTCCCTTAGGGTTGGCAGATCGCACACAAGTCGTTCGCATAGAAGTCGCACAGGTTCAAATCCCAGGCATCGGTGCAGCAGAGCGGCTCGAATTCGCAAACCGCGGTGCAGCATTCGATGTTTTCACAGCCGGGGGTGAAGTTGGAAGCGCCGCCGGAGCAGCAGTCGCCGGCGCCGGGGCCACATACGCCGCAGGCGTCATCGACGCCGTCGTCGTCCTTGTCGCCTGCGCACGTAATACCCTCACGCGGCTCACCAAGGTCGTCGACGCAGATAGCGGCCGGGAGATCCTGGCAGCTACCGTCGGCAAAGCAGCAGGCGCTTGCCGGGCACGCGCACTCAGCGGGCAGGGTAGCCGCGATGACAGCGCAGTCAGGCGTCCATTCAATCGTGCAGCAGGATGAGTCGATGGCACACACCGCATCGCAGCAGTCGGTGTCTCCACAGCCGGCAGCCGGGATTCCAGCGGGGTTGCAGCAGTTGCCGGTCGCGTTCGGCGGACAGCCGGCTTCGCAGACGTCGGCAATATCGTTTGCGTTGTTGTCAGCGCATGTCGGGAGTGGGTCGCTCGGATCCGCCCTGGGCGGCACCACGCCACCGCGCCACTGGCATACGGCCGCGGATGTTTCAATGCATCGGTCCCCGTCGAGATCGTCAGGGTCGTCGACCACACAACAAGCGCGGATCTCACACAACGGAGTGGGATCATCTGGATTAGGAGGAATCAGGTCTCGGCAGTCGCTGGGTACTTCCTCAGCGGCAATCCGAGAGCATTCAACGGTCCACGCCACTTCGCAGCAGGAGCGCTTGATATTGCAGACCGCATTACAGCAATCACGATCCGTGCAGCCCGGATTGGGGGACGGCGTGACAGTGTTGCAGCATTGGGCGGTCGGATCCGACGGACACGCGATGGCGCAGTCACCTGCCGCACAACTGGTTCCTTCTTCCTGCGGGAAGTCTCCGTCCAGCGAACATCGGCGCGCGGTGGTATCGCGACAGGAGTTGTCGTCGGCGCAACACGCCACCGTGGGGCAGGTCGTGCATTCGTCCGGGAACTGCTGAGCCAGAAAAGCGCACCGGGGCCCCCAGTCGCTCAGGCAACACGACGGATCCAGCAGACAGACCGCATTGCAGCAAGCCCGCTCGCCGCAACCGGGCTCGATCTGTCCAGCCGGATCGCAGCAGTCGCCGGTGGCATTCGGCGGGCACGGCTGCTGGCAGGTTAAGCCGTTTGTGGCGCAGTCCGTGCCCGATCCTAACGCGAAGCCGCCTTGAGCGGCACAACGCTCGGGTGTGAGATCGTCGCAGGTCAGCGTATCGACGAAGCAGCAGGCTTCAGTCGGGCAGCCGCATTCGGGATCGGCCGTTGTGAGCGCGATCAGGGCGCAACTTGCTTCCCACTGGTCGTAACAACAGGACGGATCTTCGGCACACACGGCCTGACAGCACAAATCGTCGCCACAGCCTGCGTCGGGGAGTCCGGCCCGATCGCAGCAGTCGCCCGTTGCCCCGTCGGGACACGCTCCGCTACAGACGCCTCCTTCAATCGAGCAGACTGTTCCCGTTCCGAGGCTGAATCCGCCGCGTGCGTTGCAGAGTTCGGGTGTCAGATCGAGGCATGCCGGCAACCCGCCGACTTCAGTGCAGCATGCCACGGTCGGACAGCCGCATTCATCGGCAACGGTCGTCAGCGCGAGTTGGGTGCATTCAGACGTCCACGTGTCATAGCAGCAGGACGGTTCGAGGTTGCAAACTGCCTCGCAACAGAAGGGGTCGCCACAACCGCCGTCCGCAAGCCCGGCGCGGTCGCAGCAATCTCCGACGGCGTCGGGAGGACACTCGCCTACACAGACGCCGCCGTCATTGAGACAATCCGTGCCAGGCTCCAGCGGGAAGCCGCCGACGCCTCTGCATTCTCCCGCCGGAAGGTCCACGCAGAAGGGCGACTCCGTCACGCAGCACGCCCCCGGAACGCAATTGCATATTTCGAGATCCTGGGCGATGGCCGCACAGTCGGCAGTCCATTGCGTTGTGCAGCAACTCGGGACGATCTCGCATACCGTTTCGCAGCACACCCTGTCACCGCAACCGGCCTCCAACAGACCGGCCAGGTCGCAGCAATCCCCGGTGGCGCCGACCGGGCAAAGCCGCTCCAATTCCCAGGCGACCTGAACCGACCCGACATCGAGAAGGTCGAGTACGCCGTCACCACTCAGGTCGGCACAACGGCATGATTCGTCAGGCTCCTGGGCGTAGAACCGTTCGATGCAGTCGTTGACCAGCACAAAGTCGTCAAAATCGAAATCGGTATCAAAGTCGCAGTCGCCGTCGGCGGGGAAGATGCACTCGGCCGCACTGGTCGGGCACGGCGAGCCGTTCCCCTGCCAGACACCGCCCAGGTCATTGATGCAGAAATCTCTGGTGACGTCGCAGAAGAAGCCGGGATTTCCGCCGGCACCGATGAAGCAACATGTCCCTTCCGGCGGGCAACCATTCTCGTCGATTTCGGAGCCAGGCGCTGTGCCCGGGCAGTCGTCGAAGCAATCGAAGACGCCGTCGCCATCCTCGTCGTCCGCGAATTCGTCGTCCGTGCATACAAGGACGCCCGTAGAGCAATCGTAGACACCCGAACGACAGGGGTCGGGATCGGCGGGGTTGTCGCATGCCAGCCCTTCGAGGTCATTCTCGCCCAGGCAGGGATCGCAGGCATCGGGGATTCCATCCTGATCCGAATCGGGCTGACACTCGTCGGGCACGCCGTTCTCATCGCAGTCCTCACTGACGGCGACGGCGATATCGCACTCATCCGGGGTACCATTCACGTTGCAGTCTGGATCGCAATCTGCGAAGCAGAAGAACGGGCCGCCGGGAGCGTTGCTGTCGACGCTGATTTCGCACTCGTCGGGCACTGAGTTCGCATTGCAGTCTTCGCTGTTGAGGGCTTGCAGGTCGCAGGAATCGAGAACGAGGTTGGCGTTGCAGTCTTCATCGAGACCGGCGTTGATCTCGCAGCGATCCTCTACGCCATTGCCATTGCAGTCAGAGCCGGCGGGAATGTCTCCGTCGTCGGAGAGGCCACAGCCGCAGAGTCCGGGCTCGGTCTTTTCCGGGTCAAGAGGACAGCCGTCGTCGCAGCCGATCGCAAGATCGCCGTCCGGATCGCCGTCGCACGTGAGGAGGTCACCGAGGAAACGAGCGTTGGGGAAGCTCAGGCAGTTCCCGGCGAGCTGGTTATCGAGGCAGGAGCCGGTCGGCAAGCAACAGGCGCCTTGCTGCTGGCAGCCGTTGTCGCGAACCGGGGTATCAGGCGGAGTGTCCGGGCAGGCATCACAGGCGTTAATGACGCCATCGCCGTCGCTGTCCTCCTGGCACTCGTCCGGCACACCGTTGGAATCGCAATCTTCGCTGAATCCGTCGCGGACATCGCAGTCATCGGGCACGTCATTATCATTGCAATCGATTTCGCAGGCGTCGGGGATGGCGTTGTCATTGCAGTCGGGGTCGCAGTTCTGGGTGCAGAAGAACGGGCCTCCCGGCGCGGTGCTGTCGGCGCTGATCTGGCACTCGTCGGGGATGTTGTTGCCGGTGCCCGTGTCTACGTCGGTGCAGTCGTCACTATCGCCCTGATCGATATCGCAATCATCGGGGACGCCGTTGGCGTTGCAGTCTCCCTGCTCCGCGATGTCGCATTCGTCAAGCCGGCAGTTTCCGTTGCAGTCCGGGTCGCAGTCGCTCTCGCAGTTGGCGCCGGGACAGCCCGAATCGCTGGCAAGTCGGCATTCGTCGGGGACGCCGTCGTTATTGCAATCGTCGCTGGTGCCGGCGGCGATGTCGCAGATGTCCTGGGTGCCGTTGTTGTTACAGTCCTCGTCCGGTTCGCACTCGTCGGGGATGCCGTTGTCGTTGCAGTCTTCGCTGGTGCCGTCGGCGATGTCGCATTCATCGGCGAACCCGTTGCCGTTGCAATCCTCGCAAGTGTCGGGAACGCAGTTGGCGTTGCAGTCGTTGGCACAGTTCTCGGTGCACCGCGCACCGGGGCACCCGCTGTTGATGGAAAGCTCGCATTCGTCCGGCAGGCCGTTCGGGAAGCAGTCAAAGCTGTTGCCATTGATCAGGTCGATGCTGTCGAGTATGCCGTTGCCGTTGCAGTCATCGGCGCCCTCGTAGGCGCCCATGTCCACGGTCCCTGAACCGATCCGAACGCTGCCGTCAAGGTCGGTGAGGATGTCGGCGGGGACGGCCAGGTTGTCGCCGGTGTTCGCGCAAGGGGAAGGGAGCTTCAGGCGGAAGTTGTCCGCGGCGGCGTTCACAAAGTTGGGGTTGTTGCCGATGTTCGTCGGTTCGTCGCAATAATTCGCGCAGTTTTGGATGCACGTGTCGGTGAGCATCGAAGGGGAGCCCGTCGCGAAGCGGATCTGCGCGGTCTCAGAGTTGCCTCCAAAGTCGCTGTTCTCCCAGAAGATGCTGTTGGTGATCACGACGGCAGGGTCGAGGGAGTAAATCCCCCCGCCCCCTCCGGCGCTGTTCTCAGTGACCGTGCAGTTATCGTAGATCGCGGCTCCGCCGGTGTGGTAGAGACCACCCCCGAAGGACGATACCTCGTTGCCCACGAATGAGGAACTGGCGACCCTCGGAGCACCGGACTGGTTGAACAGTCCGCCGCCGCTGGACGCGACGTTTGCATGAAAGATGCAGCCGACAACGGTTGGCGCTCCCCCGTTCACGTACATGCCGGCGCCGCGATTGTCGGGAATCGACGCATTCGCGTTACCGGCTGTGATGGTGAAGCCCTGCAGCCGGGCGCTGTTGGTGACCTCGGGGCCGGCGGTGACCACGTGGTAGACGTTTTCGGCGATTCCCGCAGTGTCATCGTCACCGTTGAGGTCTCCGCTCAGGATCGTGGGGAACGCGGTCGGATTCCAACGATCCGGATTCGCGGCGCTGACTCCGCCGTAGCCGCCGCGGATGACGACTCCGTCGATCATCTCAAACGAGGCGGCACGGTTGCCGTTCGGTTCGGCGGGGGTGTACGTTCCCTGGGCTACTCGAACCTCATCGGCGCGCGCACCGAGCGCGCGGGCCGCGGCCAGCGCGTCCTGCAGGTTGGTGAATGCATCTTCCCAGCTTGATCCGTCGTTGGCGCCTGTGGCGGCGCTGTCGACGAACAAGACGATCTGAGCGGTTGCCGGGCGCGCAGTCCAAGCAATCGCGCCCAGGACGGCGAGCACTATCAGGGCGGATCTGTTGATTAACACGTTACAGCCTCCGAATTGGGCGGATACCCCGTGCGGACGACACTCCAGCCCCTCCTGGACCCCCACGGCCCCCAATAAACCCAATTATCTTTAGAGTGGGTGGGTGATGCAAGGTGATTCTGGTCCATCGGCGGGGCACGGGGCTCGCGCCGCAGGTGAGAACGACCGGTAATGTGTTTCGGCGCGGGCGAACGACGGCCCGCGGCCGGGGAGCGGCTCCAGCGTTCACTCGTTCTCGATCTCCCTCGATCGAACTGCATCGGACTGCGATTCGGCTTTCCTTGGATTCTAACGCGGCGATTCGTGTCCGTGTGCCCCGGATTTTCCCGATTCAGACAATTGTGCGACATTCCGGGGTGCGGGCGGAGGCGACGAGACGGCGGGGGAGGCGGACGTCATCGCCGGGGAAAGTTTTTCTGTTCCCGCACGATTCTTTGATTTATGATTTGAAGGCGCACCGAGAACGTGCTAGCATGCCGGCCTGCTGAGGGCTTCACGCGCGGGTGTTGCCCCGGGGCGCCACGGATCGGCGCAGGATTTTCGACGTACACGGAGGTGGCGGGGCCCCTATGTACCTTAAACGCATTTCACTTCTCGGATTCAAGAGCTTTCCGGACAAGGTGACGTTCGACTTCTCGCCCGGCGTGACGTGCGTCGTCGGGCCGAACGGATGCGGCAAGAGCAATCTGGTGGACGCATTCAAGTGGGTGCTCGGCGAGCAGTCGGCGAAGCTGCTGCGCGGGCGCCAGATGACGGACATGATCTTCAACGGGTCGGCGACGCGCCGCAGCAGCGGTATGGCCCAGATCACTCTGCTCTTCGACAACGCGGATCGGCTGTTGCCGAGCGAGCACGACGAGGTGTCCGTGACCCGCCGGCTCTATCGATCGGGCGAGAGCGAGTACCTCATCAACAACCAGACCGCCCGCCTGCGGGACATCAGAGAGCTTTTCCTCGATACGGGAATCGGAGCCGACAGTTACTCGGTGATCGAGCAGGGACGGGTCAGTCGGCTGCTCGATGCGTCGAACATCGAGCGCCGCGCGATTTTCGAGGAGGCGGCCGGCATCGCACGGTACAAGGCGAGGAAGCGCGAGACCGAGCGGAAGCTGGAGCGGACCGAGCAGAACGTGCTCCGAGTGACGGACATCATCGAGGAGGTGCAGCGGCGACTGCGGAGCGTCAAGGTCCAAGCGGGCAAGGCGCGCCGGTTTCAGGAGTACGACGCGCGGTTGAGAGAACTGCGGGCGTGGTTCTCACTGGCCGAGTATCGCCGGCACAGCGAGGCGATCGATCGGATGCGCCGCGATTTCGAGACCGTGCGCGATGAGTCGACAGCGATCCGGACTCAGATCGACCGGGACGAGGCCGAGTCGTCCCGGCTGTCGGACCTGATGAACCACATCTCGCAGGAGCTTTCGCAAACCGAGAAGGAGTTCATGCAGACGCGATCGGACATCGCGACGCATGAAGAGCGGATGGCTGCGGCCGAGAAACGCATCGGAGAGCAGCAGTCGAACCTGGAGCGGGTCGGGAACCGCGTTGACCAGTTAGAGCGGCAGCGGGATGAGCAGGAGGGCCGATTGGCCAAGGTGCAGGAGACGGCCGTCGAGCTGCAGGAGGAGACGCATCGACACGATGAGCGAATTCGGTCGCTGATTGACCAGGAGCAGTCGCTGAACGAGCGGCTGGCCGCGCGTCGGGCCCGGCTTGAGGACGAGAAGGCGGGGCTGGTCGAACTCATGCGGCGTTCGACACAGCTCCGCAACGAGATTCAGAGTCTGAACACGCACCGGGAGAAGTTGAAATCAGAGCACGACCGGCTGGGGCGGCGGGACGCCGCGATTCGGGCGGAGTTGGGGGAGTATCTGTCGCAGCAGTCGGAGTTGGCCGCGCGGATCACCGAGATCGAAACGCTGATCGAGGCGGAGCTGGCGGTCCTGCGCGAAAAGGGGGCGGAGCGGGAGCGGCTTGGCGATCGCCGGGAGGACTCGGTTCAGTCTCTGGGTTCGGCCAAGGAGGAGCGGAGCGGCTTGCAGTCGCGCTTGCACCTTCTGGACGAGCTTCATCGGAAGCTCGAGGGGGTGGGCGCGGGCGTTCGATCGTTGGTGGAGCTGAAGCTGTCCAGGCCCGACGACGAAGCGCTCGCGGGCGTCCGGGGCTTGGTGGGTGAGATGTTCGACGCCGAGGCGGTGCACGCAGCCATCATCGAGGCGGCGATCGGTGAATTGGATCAGTACCTGGTGCTTTCCGGAGGAGATGTTTTTCTCTCGCATCCTGGGTTGTTTGAGGACCTGCCCGGTCGATTGACGGCGATCTGTCTCGATCGGCTGCCGCCGGTGATCAACGAGCCGGTGCATGTGGATCATCCGTGCATCGTGGCCAACGCGGTTGACCTGGTTCGCTATGAAGAGGGCTACGGGCGTCTTGCCCGCCATCTGCTGGGCAAGACGGTGGTCGTGGACACGCTGGAGAACGCGCTGGCGTTGGCGAAAGCGGATCCGGCGGAGCGGCGGTTCGTGACGCTCGAGGGCGAACTGGTCGAGCCGAACGGATGCGTGTCGGTCGGGCCGCCGGGGAGTCGGGCCGGGTTGATCGCGCGTAAGAGCGAACGGCGGAAGGTTAAGGAATCGATCGAGGCGGTCGAATCGCGGATCGCGTCGTTGACGGGCGAACTGGAGAAGATCGACGGCGAGTCGGCCCACCTGGAGAGCGTGTGCGGCGAGTTGCGGACGGCGATTGAGCAGGCCAATGCGGCCAAAGTGGAGGCCGGAGCCGGCCTGGAGCGCGTGAACGAGGCGGTGCGGCGGCTGTCGGAGGAGCAGCCAATGATCGCCGGAGAGGTGACGCTGATCGGGCAGCAGATCGAGGAGGCGCGGCAGCGGGCGTCGGAGAGCGCGGAATCGGCGAGTCGGCTCGATGCGGAGAACGAGCGTCGCGAGCAGTCGGTGGCCGCGTACGCCGAGGAGATCGAACGACTGAGTGAGGAACGGGAGCGGGTCCAGTTCGCTTTAACCGAGGAACGGGTGGCCGTCGGGAAACTGGCGGAGAAGCGACAGGCGACGGCCGAGAGCATCGGCGAGTTGCGGCGGACGATCCGGATTACGACCGAGGCGATCGAGGCGGCTACGCAGGAGCGCGACGATGCCCACTTGCGGATCAGCGATTCGCGGGAGGTGATCGAGACGGCCCGGCGGCGGCTCGAGGAGTTGTCGGTAACGGCCGAGCGGCTGGAGGGCACAGCGATCCAGTTGCGGCGTCGCCGGGAGATGACACAGCTCGAGTCGGAACAGGTGGCGACGCGGATCAAGGCGGCGCGGTCGCGTCTGGAAGAGGTGGAGTCGCGTGTGCACCATCTCGAGCTCGACATGCAAAGCAGCCTGGTGCACCGGGACGAACTGGTCGGGCGGGTTCGGGAGGAGCTGAATCTGGATCTGGAGTCGTTGTCGCAGTCGCAGGAGTCGGACGGCCAGGAGATCGAGGTGGTCGAAGAGGAGATCGCCGATCTCCGGCAGAAGATCGAGCGGCTTGGACATGTCAATCTCGACGCGATCGACGAGTTGGCGGAGCTCGAGGAACGCGAGAGCTTCCTGACGTCGCAACATCAGGATCTGGAGGATTCACGCAAACAGCTCGAGGCGCTGATCCGGAAGCTGGATGCGGAGTCGCGGGAGCGCTTTACCAAGGCATTCGAGGCGATCCGCGAGAACTTCCGCACGCTGTTCCGCAAGCTGTTCGGCGGGGGCAAGGCCGACATCGTGCTCGAGGATCCCGATGCCCCGCTGGACTGCGGGATCGAGATCTTGGCCAAGCCGCCGGGCAAGGAGCTGCAGCGCATCACCCTGCTATCGGGCGGGGAGAAGACCATGACGGCGATCGCGCTGGTGATGAGCATCTTCCGCGCTCAGCCTTCGCCGTTCGCGTTCCTGGACGAGGTGGACGCGGCGCTGGATGAGTCCAACAACGCGCGCTTCAACAGCATCATCCAGGAGTTCCTGGACAAGTCTCAGTTCATCGTGGTCACGCACTCGAAGCGGACGATGAGCATCGCGGATCAGCTCTACGGCATCACGATGCAGGAGCCGGGCGTTTCATCGCGCGTCAGCGTCAAGTTCGAGGAGGAGCGCCCAGGCGAGGAGCACGCGGTGGCGTAGGCGCGCGCCGTGGGCGGGTTCGAGGGTGTGCAGATCTGCGCACCGGTGAATCCCGCGAGGTGGATATTGTAATCGAGACGAGACCGGGTATTCATCCGGTTGTGATCGGAATCGAAGTCACCGATCGACAGCGCCCGGCCGATACGCCCTGGATAGAGTCAATCGCCCAAAAACATGCGGATCTCCCACTTAACAAGACCATCGTAGTGTCTCGCTCCGGGTTTTGTCGAACTGCCTTGCAGAAAGCCAAGACGCTCAAGATGGATGCGTTGACCCTTGGCGACGCCGCTAGACCCAAATTAAGCGAGGATGATTGGCTCGGCGCGTTGGAAAAGGCCTTCAAGCCGC
>CAZNPL010000058.1:0-23134 GCA_964574815.1 uncultured Phycisphaeraceae bacterium | reverse complement strand
GTACTCCGATTCACTCGGAATAACTCGTTGGCATCTTATCCTACGGCTTGTCCGGCTCGACGGAGGCTCGTCGGACTAAACCCCCGTTCACCAAATGGGGACAATCCCGGCGTTCTATCCGATAGTTTACTTCCTGTTGTTCTTTGGAATCGGGGCGACGGAGACAGACCCTGCCGGTGCAGCGTAACAACCGCGGCGGTGGGGCCGTGATGATCGAAGGTGGTGCAAATCCCTCCAGGGGGTTCGGGCTTAAGTCCGCGTACGCGCGGACCTGTTCGGGTGAAAGGCTCGTAGGCTCGTTCAACCTCGGCTGGCGTGGGGAGCTCGCGACGTGGCGACACGCGCGACCGGACCGGTGACCAGGTTCGGCGATCCGCTCAGAACAAGCTCTGTTTTTCTGTAGCATTTAAGTTGGTTAGCCATGGAACGTTCTTTGGCTAACGGTTGCTACACGAATATGCAGATGCCTGTAACGGCGGACGGTGAAAAGCTCAACCATGAGAGGCCCGCAAGGGCTTGCCAGTAAGTTCAATCGGAGACGGTGCCGAACCGCGAAAGATCATCGTCGATGGGTAAGCGGGCGCTTCTCGTTTCGACCCGCTGAAATCGTGAGGCAGCACGGCCACTTGGCCGACTGCTCATGGAAACTATGCCCGGGCGGGAGCCTGGGACATACGGCGATGACCCGAGGGGTAACACCCTCTAGCGACGTGACCGATTGGATGACGATCATCACTAATCCGGGAAGCACTGCGGCTGCCGGGGTGGTACCCGGTGCCTGGTTCCGTAGCTTGTCTGCGGATGGTCAGCCAGGTGATTCAAAGGCCGTAGTGTGGGAGTGTGCCGCAAGTAGAAGTCCGCCCGAAAGGGTGGAGCGATGTCCGCTGCAAGGCAGTGGCGGTTCGTTCGTGTGACTCACTCATGTCACATATGTCCGGGTGGTTCCGGATATAGACGCGACGACGAAAGCGGCGACGGGTAATACCCGTCTCGATGGCGTGCCGGCCGGGGCAGAGCAAGCTCTGTTGGAAATAATCCCCTGCCGGTTCTTGGGAGAGATTGCGACGTGGTCGTGCGAGATCCGCTCTGGCGAGTGGGTGTCGTGTGGCAACGGAGCGACGACGAATGTGGTCGTGCGCGTGAGCGCACGGCGGTTCTTTGGGATGTTTCTGTTGAGCTACCGCTATGAATTGGGCGTGGTCAACTCAAGAAACGAGTATGACCACGCCCTGGGGGCTCAGAAAGGAGGTTTCTGTAATGCGTGCGGAAGGTTAGCGCGACCAAAGGCGGGGTCGGTAAGGTTCTTTGAGAGGTTCAGGGGGATGCGTGTGGGGCCGGCGGAGTGTGTGCTGCTTGTCCGGCGGTGATTGTTGAGGCAACACCTGCGGGTTTGGGTGCCATAACGATGGCAGGTGTTGCTGCTGTCGAGAGGGCCATTGCGCCTTGTCGAGAGCAGCGTCGCCGCACGTGCACGGCCAGGCCACCTGCTTTCTGGGAGGTTGCACGTGTCAAAACGGCTTTGAGGATTGTGCCGCAAACAATCCTCACCATTTTACTCAGGAGTTCTGGGGAGAGGATGTATCGTTGTCGAGCTGTCTTGCTGCCGGCGTTCATACAACAGCTGGCTGTCGCCTACGTGGCGAACGGATACTGGTTTTACGTACATGGCTGGATCCCGGTGAACAAGGATCCGGAGGCCGTGGATCGGAAGCTCATCGAGCAATACGGCATCGACATCTCGAAATGGGAACGTGCCCGGCGTAAGCGGGCCGGCCTCGGAAACCTGCAATACCTGCGACACGGACGAACGTTCATTCTAATCGCCACGCATGGCCAGCATCGGTTCTTCGAGGATGAGGCCAACGTGGTTCGCGACATCCGGCGCGTGCCGTTCAAGCTCGGCGGCTACAGCGTGAGCCATCGCAACGGCCACGCCTCGGTTCGCATTGACCAAGAGACTTACAAGCGGCTCAAGGCTTACCTGGTCGACCTCGCCCCCCGCCGGTCGGTCGAGCACATGGTCGAGGAGTTTGGCATTGTGGATTTCGAGCCGTACGCCCCGGTTCGCCGGCAGCTCCTCAACCTCCTCCGAGCCGTGAACCGAGGTCGGAAACAGGCAGGTTTGGAGCCGGTGCCAACGGAATGTCTGCGGCTGAGGCGTAGAATCTACAGGCCTTTCGCGGACGGACCGCAGGATTCCGTCTCATGCGCCGGACCCCTGTGACGGGCAATGTGGTCAACCCTGGAAGCCTGGCCGCGCTGCTTCGCGCCGCATGAAAACGAGGGTGCCCGCGGTCAGGATGAGGATTGCCATCGCAATCATGCCCCATTCGGAAACGGTCGGAATGGCTCCTCCGCCCTGGGGGGCAACGATTGCATACAAGGAAAAGTGGTCAACAAAAGCCGTACATGTTGCGGAATACGTTCCCGGTGGCCCCTCCTGCACGCCGCAGTTTCCAGGCACGTTACTGAGGACCTCCTCACCGGCAGACCGCACGAAAACGCCGAGTTGGCTACGCTGTTCGCCTGTCAAGGCCGATACATCCGCAGAAAGCGTGAGCCCCGCACTGTTGTTGAAAGTCAGTCCCTCCGGTCGGAAGTCATGTTCCGAGGCCAGCACCCCCGTGCCCGGCGCGCCGTCGATGGACACATCTACGTTCGGATCCGTGATGTTCGATCCTGTAATTGAGATCGTGGTGTCGTCGTTCAGATCACCAAAGCCGATTGTGAGGTGAGCGCCCCCGCCCGGCGTCTGCACGATCCCGCCCGAGTCAGCATCCACTTCCGTGGCGGTAGACTCATCCGTATCGCAACTGTCGGCGGGATCCGATGGGCACGGATCGCAGAGGTCACCTGCCCCATCGCCGTCCACGTCCGACTGCATCACGTTGGCTACTGCCACGCAGTTGTCGCAGGAATCCCGAACGCCGTCGGCGTCAGCATCCGAGGCCATCACGCAACCCGAACCCGGCCCCGAACCCGCGTCACACGCCCAGCTGGAGCAGGGGTCGCCATTTTGACAGATCGCATCGTACGGGATGTGCGTGCACGACTGAGAAGCTTCATCGCACGAGTCCACAGTGCAGTAGATCGCATCCTGGCAGTGAAACGGCCCGCCCGGACGGCATCGACCGCCGAAGCACTCCTCCGATCCGTTGCAGAAGACTCCGTCATCGCAGTCCGCATCTTCCGAGCAACCGCTGTACAGGTAGGAGACGAACTCCAGGCCGGTTGGATCGAGGAAGCTCGCGTCGCCAGCCACTGCGAACACCAGTTCGTTTTCACCGGCAACGAAATGACCTGGGTCACACGTTGAGAACAAGTCCTTTGTGGACCAGGTCAGAATCTGCCTTCCCTGATCATCGAAGACGTCACCGTTGCCGGGTGCCGAGTCCTGAAACTGATAGCACGGGTCGTCCGGACCGTTGGCGGGGTCGGGCTCGCACGGCGAGCAATCTGGGTCACCGGAGCCAACGTCGCAAAGAACGCAGCCCGGATTGCCGGCGGGGTCATAATCACACGGCTGACACGGAAGCGGATCGCAGTCCTTGAACCCCTTAGTGTGCATGGTCCCACTGATCTGATTGTTGTTCAGAAAAACGATCGCTTGGTCATCCACGTTTGCCCGGCCGGTCAGGCAGGGGTTTGGCATTCCGCTTGGCATGTCGAAGGTGAAGCGATAGAAAGCCGAGCCGCAGTTGTCGAATGTCACCTCGTCCGTGCACGCCAAGTGGTAGTCCGGTCCGACATACGCCTCTGCTGTGGGATCGAGTGACAGGAGTTCTGTCTCACAGTTGTATTCCGGCGGCACACCCGTGCAGTCGCAACGGAAGGCGACGGCATCCGGGCCGGGATGCGCCCGTCGCAACCCCGGCGCCATATCGTCAATAGGCGACCAGGTGCCGACGTCGAATGGCGGAGGGCTTGCGTTAAGGGTTGCCAACTGTTCCGCCAGAGTTCCAGATACCGGGAGGGCATACCCTGCGTCCGCGCTGCTGATTACATGCTCGGCGACTGCCGTCCGGCTCCTTACGCCCAAGTTCATGAGGATGATCGCCTCGTCGGTGGCGTTGACGAGGCCGTCGCCGTTGAGGTCGGCGTGGGGTCCTTCTTGCCCACAAGCGGTGTTGCCGGTGCCGTAGTCGACACCTTCGTTGGCGTAGTAGATGTCCAGGTCCAATTCATCGATAACGCCATCCGCGTTTAGATCCCCGGAGACCAACTGATTCCCCCCAAAGAGTGGGCTGCCGGTGAAGTCAGCGCCGTATCCGGGAAACCACGGCTCCAAGTACCCCTCCTGACGAAGCGTGTGAAGGGGATCAAAGGCCTCGATTTGTGTGTACCATTGCCCGGGTTCGGGCGGAAAGGATATCACCGCCGCTGTATGCCCCGCCCACCACTCCGGTGGCCCGAACTGCATGATCTGACAGACTTCGGTTGGACAGGACCAATTCTCAGTGTAGAGGCGAAAGCAAATGCATCGCTCCACATGCGCGTTCACGAAAGGCATGGGCAAATCCAGATTGACACCGACGTCCGCAGCCTGTGACGGAGTTGAGATCGCGACGATCGCCAATGTGGCCGCCACGTACATACGATAGGCAAACATCGTCCCTCCTTTGCCGGAGTCTTCCCGGCGTGGTATCCCCTTGGTCTCGCTTCCGGTCATAGGGGAGGCAGGTGCTCCCGGCGGCGCATACGTCCTCTATTCAATTGTTGTTCGACCGAGGCGTCGTCTTCCCAGCACGAGAGTTCCCGCGGTCAACATGAACAGCGTCATGGTCACCAAGCCCCATTCGGAAACGGTGGGGATGGCCGTCTCGCACTCATCCGGAATGCCGTCGCCGTTGTCATCTGGACTGCCTCCACCATCGACGTCGCAGTCATCTGGGGAGCCGTTTGCGTTGCAATCCGACCGCGTGGCCGTCATGCGAAACGCCGTTGCATCGAAACCGATATCCAGATCGCCGGGCGCGCCCGGTAAGACGGCGAAGCGGAGTTCTTCCGAGGCGTCAAGTGTCACGGTGAAGTCAAAGTGCTCGACGCCGGTTCCCGAGAAGGGATCGTCCGGGTCGACAACGTGGTCGGACGAAATGTTCGCTGCAAACAGCGGAGTGTCCGGTGAGTAGGAACTGAACGCAAGTACATCCACACCGTCCCCTGCCAGTTGGAAGTCATTGGCTCGGGCGAAGTCACCAACGAAGCGATAGGTGCCGGCAGCGGGCGCGACATAGATGACGACGGCAGCCATGCTCGCGGGACCCCCGAGGAGCTGTTCGCCAGGGTGCAGCACAAGAAACCCGCGTGCTGTTTCGCGCTGCACCGTGGGAAAGAACGCGTCCGGGTCTGTGTATACCGGTCCAATGAACTCTGCCGAGCCCGCTCCAAGGGTCTTTACGCCGCTGTAGGTCAAGGCCCACGAGTTCTCGGCGCCAGGTCCAGGATTACCCCCGGTGCGATTGTCCGCATAGGCCTCGTAAATGAGGTTGTTCGCGTACTGAATCTCGCAGAATGCCGCCGGGAGGTCTGACACCGGAAACGTGCCGATTTCACATTCATCGGGAATGGTGTTTCCGTTGCAGTCGACACTCGTCTGGGCGAAACCGATGTCCACGATATCCGCTGTTCCGTTTGCATTGCAGTCCTGAGTGCACCCGGAAAACTCGACGATGTAATTGCCCAGGTACCAGTCGGCGCCGTCGTTCCATGTGGCGTCAGACCAGAGTATTAGGTAAGCCTCATCGCCACCGAAATCATTGGGTTCACCCGGCGCCCAGTTCGTGTAGCTCCATGCTTCGCCGGTTGCCCACACCCATCCTTGATCCGCCGGTTGTCCGGGATCCGGTTGATACCCGCCGAGCCAAGTTTCGACGCCGGGGAAAGTAGTCGACAAGAAGTCGTTTTCTTCCTGGGACGTGCTTGTGGCAAGATGACCCGGTGCGCCCGCGTACGACCAACTCGTTGCTGCCGTTCTGGACTCGGACCAAGTGGTCCCCGCATACTGGAGTACCCGCATATAGACGTGCCCGTTCCCCCCACCGGCGGTCGGCCATTCCACGGGCACGCAGAATGACCCGTCGCATGTAGAGTCCGGTCCTGCCCAGATTCCGGCCTGAATGTCGCACTCACTGAGCGTCAGGTTGTCATCGCAGGAGATGGTCGGCAGGCAGCACGCGCCAACAGGCGCAGGTCCACACACGACGGAGGAGACGATCACAGTCTCACCATCGCCTGTGCAGCATCCGCCATCCACAGCGGCGAAGGCATCGCTTCGCCAGGTGAATTGCGTAGGCCAGCCGATCTGCAAAAGCTCAACCGTGATGCTGACTTGGTTGTCCTGCAGAACGACCGTGCCCTCTCCGCCGCCCGGCAGCACACCGGTTACATCGACGCCCCCCCAGATGGACCCCGCAGCAATCGCCACGCGGACGTTGAACTCACTGCCGACGCCGCCGTGCCACTGGCCTGTCGATGGGTCGATGTCGGCATCGATGAGCCACAAGTAGACGATTTCGTCTACGAGCCCCGGTGGAGTCGTGGGGATGTTACCTCTTGTCTGAATCGAGAAGGTCACGCTCGTGCCTGTTTGCGCAATCTGCGCGGACAGAATATCCAAGTACTCGTCTGTCGGAGCATTCTCAGGATCGGGGACTTGACCGATGACGCCCACGTCGCAGCCTATGCCCGCGCAGGGTGAACCGGTGCAATCAGAACCCTCGCCCAGGTAGGTCTCTCCAGCCCCGACACAGACCGCTCGCGTCGTATTCCCACAGGAATGATCGCCCGCACAGCAGGCGCCGTTGCAGGAGGTGGTGCAGTCCGTTCCGTTGCCCTGGTATTCACCATCCTGGTCCAAGCAGTTGACCTCGAAGACCGGGGCAATACATGATCCGTCGATCAGACAACAGGCACCGCGTGATTCCGCCGGGCAATCGAACTCCCCACATGTCGAACCTGGCCAGAACCACCGCCCGTCCTGCCCTCTGCATTCGTCTAGCGATTGCCCCTCGACACATGAGTTGTCCAGAAGACAACAGGCGCCGGTGCAATCTGCCCCGCTACAATCCGACCCCCAACCGAGGTCGTTCCCGCCCAGTTCCCAGCAGGCCTGCACGAAGACTACGTCGGCGCACGAGCCGTCCGGCAAGCAACATCCCCGGCTGCAATCCACCTCCGCACACGTGCCCCCAGGCCACAGCCACTCCCCGTTTTGCCCCTCGCAGTCGTCGACCGATAGTGGTTCGGTGCACGAACCGTCCTCGAGGCAGCAGCCGCCGGCGCACTGCTCGGTGGTGCATGTGGTCTCCCGACCCATGTACCACCCCCCCTGGTCCCAGCAGTCGTCTTGGCTCATGTCGTCCAGGCAGGAGCTGTCACGCAAGCAACATGCACCGGTGCATACTTGCCCCGTGCAGTCCGTACCGTCACCGAGGAACTCGCCACCCTGGTCATAGCAGTCGTAATCGAAGATCGGCGCAGTGCACGTTCCATCCGGCAGACAACAAGCACCGGACGCCATTGAGCAATCGAAAGTCGCGCATTCGAAAAAGCCGGGGCCGAACCAGCGACCACCCTGGGCACCGCAACTGTCGATACTCTGTGCGTCGAGGCATGATGCATCGAGAAAACAACAAATGACCTCGCAGGTCGCCACACCGCTGCAATCTCCACCCGGCCCGAAGAAGTATCCCCCTTGGTCGATGCACGTGCGGATGAGGGTGATGAGAATGGCTCGATCCCTCGGTTGAAGCTCGACGTTGGTCCCTTCGGTTATCACGTCCGCGAGCATAGCGGAAGTGCGGTCCGGGGTACAGTTTTGCGCCGTCTTGGTTTATGCAAGAAGTATGCCAAGTGTTTACTCGTAAGCTGCTGTTGGCAATGGACTTATGCGCTCATAGCGGCATGTGATGGCCCATCGGACGCCAACGTACGCATCGGATGGGCGATGCGCGGCGGCTTGGTCTCCTCTTTGGCGCTGTCGACGTGGCCGTGCAGGTGTTACTTGACTCGACGGCCCGTCGTCCAGCGTCTCGAGCCGGTTTCTTCCGGCTGTTAGCGACGGGGGCACGTTCGGGTGTGGCCCGGCCGTAAGCGACCGGGCTGGCAGCGGCTACGCCGCCTCGGGCTTCTTGAATACGACGCAATACTCGTGCTGAACCGGCACGTCTTCCATGTGGTCGTAGGTCACGCGGTCCGAACGGCAATTGTGCTGCAGCTTGATGACGACGGAGCGCAATTGGCCGAGTTCGCCCTCCATGTTGAGCACGTCGCGGACCATCGGCGTATAGATGCCCTTCCGGCGGACATCGCCGACGAGGATGGCCAAGCGGCCGCCCGGCACGACGGCTGCATAACATCGGCGGAGGCACACTCGAAGCCGTTCGAGAAAGTGCTCGTAACTTCCGCACGTGCTCAGGTCGGCCGGGTCGTCGCTGTATTCGATGATGTTCCAGTAAGGTGGGTGTAGCCAAACGAAGTCGAACTCACCAGGCAGGTCCTGAGCGTGCAGGTTGAAGCCGTCCTTCAGGTCTGAGCCCCAGTATTCGATGCTTGTCCCTTCGGTACGATTCAACCAGTCGGTGACGTCGCGCGTCGTCCCTGAGCCCATCATTGGGTCGGCCACCCGTTTGGGCCCGTATCGGAGCAGCAGGCCCAAGAACAGCCGGCCGTCGCAGTTCCCGCGATAGCTGGCGTTGCCCCAGAGCGAGCATCGTTTCGGATACGAAACGACCGAGGTCATCTTCGCCGCCCGGTCGCTGAGCGTGGTAGTTGCGTCTTTTTGTTTTATGGTGGTCATCGTCTTTCCCCTCGATGAAGCCCGGCCTTGCAGGCCGGGCGGGTTGGCCTGTCAGTAGAAATAGTAATCTCGCCTGATGCCGGCGAGGTCACAGAGCTTGTGGGTCTGCTTCCAGTTGAGTCGCCGCACGAAGTAACGGGCCTTCCGCTTCCAGAAAAGCCGGAACGGCTCCATCCCCTCGGCGAAGCAGAAGAAACTCTCGTCGATGTATATCGGCGGGAGCACCTCCAGGTAGTGCCAGTAAGTCTCTTCGGCGACTTCCGCGATTCGACCTTCCGCAAGGGTGCGGTCGAGCATGGCACGCCATGTTTCGCCGCCTTCGGGAATCGGAACCGCTTCGCCCTCGCTCAATTCATGGAAGCACCGTGCCAGTGTGTTTGGGTGTGTTAGTGTCATACCTTCTTCCTCCTCTGGTTGGCCCGCTGGTTCTCCAGCGGGCGTTCTTGTCATGCCGTCACCCCTAAGCGCACAGCAGGCACCTTCCGTGCGTCTCCGGCGTGTCCAGCCGTAGGGCCACCGTGTGCCGGAACTCACTCCGGTCCGCCGCGCCGGCGGTGATGTGTTCGATGGTCGCCAACGCTTTCTCGAATGAGCACCAGCCAAACGTGATGGATTCGATTTGGACGTAGGTCCCGTCGGGTGGCGACAGGACAACGGCATATTCCTGCGCGCCGTCCTCCGATGTCGAATCATTCAGGAACAAGTAGCCCTGAAACGCGAAGCCGGTGCAGAGCGTCCACGTCTGCTCTGTGAGGTCGCGCGCGAGCTGCTCCGGCGTCTTGGCTCCCGTAATCATCCAACGTCTTGTTTTGTGCATCATGGTCTTCCCTCCTCGTGTTGAAGCCCCGCGACAAACCGCCGGGCGGGTTGGTTCGCTCAGTAATCCTCCGGCAGCAGCACGGTCGTCGCCGACCGGTCAGCCTCGGTGATAATCCAGAATTTGGTGCCGCAAACGCCGTGATAGACCGACAGAAGGCGAAAGCCCTTCTCCAGGGAGAAGTCATTCTCCCGCCGGTCTTCTTCGCACGCGTCCCCCCAATCGCCCGCAAGGTGGCGAAGCATCGCCGCGGACACGTCCTTTGGTGCGAGCGCCTTCGCCGCTGCCGGCGTAATGAGTGTTCGTCCCGGATTGAATCTGTGTTTCATCGTTTGTTTCCCCCATGATTGAGGCCGGCGAGTGCTCCCGCCGGCGGCTTTGGTTTTAGAGCAAGCCGAAGTCTTCCAGCGACCCGGCCAGCCCGTCGACGTCGTCGCCGAGAAGGTTGGCCAACTCTCGAATCGCCGCCAGTCGGTGCCGTTCTTCCGCCGAGTGTTTCGGTTTGTGTTTCGGGCAACACGGACAGCGGTCGATTCGTCCGCCACGCCGCCTGAATGCCTCCGGTTCTTCGTGCAGCACATAGTCCATGTCCCACGGTTCACCGCATCGTGTGCATACAAGGTCCATAAGTCCTCCATTTGTTTAGCCCGAGCGGCTCATACCCCGCCCGGGGAGTTTTCCTCAGCGTTTCAGTGTGGGTTCCCCACATTGAAATGCTGCCCTTTGTTCTTTCGCGAAGCGTTTGAAGAACAAAGGCAGCATTTCAAAGAAGAAGCAGCGGGGCCGGCGTCGGGGCGGGGAGGCTCCTGGCGAAAGAAGCATGACAGACTGACGGGGGGGTGGAGCAGTTGGCCATGGTTGCCTTCGCCCCAGAACCACGAACACGCGTCCTTTGTCCGTCTAAAGCCAGGGCGAACTGCAGGTGGTGGCGGGGAGTCTGGCGGGCTTCTTTTGCGGGTGGCGGGGAAGGACGACGGTTCCGCTGTCCACAAAGGGGCGAAGGTGAGCGAGGGCGGCGGCGGTGGGTGGTGTGGCAGCGAGCCTGTGGGCGGGGAGGCTTTGGCGGTGTCTCGCCCTGACGGTGCGGTTCGTGCCGCGCCGCGACTCTTGGCTCGACTCTCCCGGAGAAGCTAGACTCGCGTCATCTCCATGACCGCCGAACAACGTCCGCAGGCTAACGAGAACGCCTTCGCCGAGTTCAAGGTGTCGAAGCTGCTTCGAAAAAAGCCGCGTGGGTCGTTTGCGGGAATCTATGAGGCTCCTGGGCAGAGCACTTGGCCGTCTAGTTGGCACGCCGTGCCAAAGTATGTTGTGTGCGTGCAGCGGGTCCGAGAAAGGACGTGCGGATACAGGCGGGTCCGGGGACTCGGCGAACCGCTCGCAGTCACCAGGCCGGCTCCAAGGATTCGCCGGCTACTACTCGCGGTTCCTGAGAGCGCGTCTTTGGCCTGCCATGTCAGTTGACGCTCAAGGTTCCATCTGGGGAGATGCCCAGCTCCCTCAGGCTTTGTTCCTGGCCAGAATGTATAGAGCCAGCGTCGACCGTGATGGGTCTAGCGAAAACCTCTTGCGCTGGAGCGTGATTGTCGTATTGTAGGCATCGTATGATACGACCCACCGTCGGTGGGAATTCCACACGGCGTGGGTCAAGAATAGAAACAGTAACGGAGGGATCACAGGGCCAGGAGAACACGAAGCACAACCGTGCCGCGTGGCGGGACAAAGGGATTCTAGCCTGAACACCTCGAATCTTAGCACGTCCCCGTCCATAGTCAACAAGAAAGCGACAGCGTAGCGGCACTCGTTCGCTTGCTTTTCTGACCCGCAACCTCCATGGGGAACGCGGAGCCCCGCATGTCTTCCGTTTGATATGCATGAGGTCAGGAATGTCTTCAACGATGTCGTCACTGAACACACGCCAACAGTGGTGCGCACCTAAACCTGCCGGCGGATACCGGATGATCACAACTGTACAGGTCTGCATGGCATGGTGGGCCTACAAGTCCAAGCTGCTCGCGGGGTTCTACGACTTTCGGGTCTACCTGGCTCTCCATGAGGTTGACGAGCGTCGGCAGGCAGAGAACCGGCGTCGCCGAAGGCGGGGCTTGGCTCCCCGCGAGTTCCTCTTCAAACCGGAGAAGCTTTCTGACGAAGTGCATTCAATCGTGGGTGGAGTGGGTGGCCGCCACGTCCGTGCGGCTCTCCGGCGCATCGAACGCGTGGGATTGGTCACATTCCCAAGCGGACGAATCGAGTTTGCTGCAGGCCCCGACCGCCTGGCTGCCGACACGTTGTCTCTCGACGAAGTCTTGGAACGAGTCGACAAGCGTGCCAGCGTTCGCAGGAGATCGGTTCCGATTCCTCGCACGATGGTCAAGTATGTCGCGGGTGGCGTCTCGCCTGCTGTGGCCGCGACGATGTTCGGCCACGCAATTCGCTGTCTTTGGTGGAAGGCAGCCCGGTGTAATGCTGTGGGCTCTTGCTCCACCGCGTTTGTGGCTGAACTCTTCGGCGTCCATCAGCGAACCATCAAGACTGCCAGGGCTCATCTCCGCGATATTGGCTGGCTTGAACGAATCAAGAGCGACTGGTGGCACGTCAACCGACACGGCGCGAGGGTCGCGGTCAACCTCGATTGGCCGGGGCGCCATGGCACGCGTGCTCACCCGGCCCGGGCTGTGGCTGCAACCGATTCGCCACCGTCTACCGCCGGTGTTGACACCAAATCACCACCGGCAGAGACAAAACGAAATCTCCTTACGGAGTTAAACAACCAGAAACCCGCCAAGTCCGGGTCCACTGGTGTTCGAGAGGAGGATCGTTCGTTCAAACCGGCCACATTAAAGCACGTAATCCGCGAGGACTTGACCGACCCGCGGCGGCTGCAGCAGCTGTTTCGCCAAGCCCAGGAACTCCGCCTCGCAACGGCCAGCGAGTGCGACCGGCTCCGGTTCTTCGGCGCTGCCCAGCATGCCCGTGCTGTCGCCACGAGGAATCCGTGCGGGCTGTTCGCGGCGCTGGTCCGCAACGGAAGGTGGAACTACATCACCGGTGCCGACGAAGATCTTGCCCGCTCCCAGCTTCGTTGGCTCGACGATTCTGCTTCGCTGATACGCACTCGGAAACCTCCCGGTGCATCACACCACCAAAGACCTGAAGTGTTGCGGTGCGGTCTAGCCACGCTGGACACGCGAGTCCTTCCGCTAATCACTCTCTTGGCGCAGGGCTGCGAGTTCACGACAGCGCATTCGACGGCGTCGCGTTCGCCCGCAATCAAGGCAGCCCGGCGTGAGATTTCGGTTTGCCACACCCCGCCCACAAACTCGCTTGAAGCAGTGCCAAGCATGCACTCCGCAAACACACACGGCCCACACTCCGCAACCGAACAAACACTGGTGCGTTCCGCCTGCGGCTCGGGACCCGGTCGGCCGTCGCTCACCCCGCCGGGAGACGAGCGGAGCGAGCCAGGCGACGGGCGACAGGGTGGGCCGCTGGTGGGCCTGCGGGCGGGCTCCCCGAGGCCCGAACGGTAAAGCATGGCTGGACGTAAGCGCGTTCAGGCGGGCCGTGAACGCTCCGCCGTCAGGCGGTCCCTGGTGGGCGGGGAACATACTCCCCCGCCCGTGGCGCAGTCCAAACGTCCGGCGAAGGACCGCTGCCGGTGTGAGCCGAGTTCACTGTCGTCCACAAAGGGCCCTGGAGAACCTTCGCCAACTCACCATGCTGGCTCTGAAGAAGACGGCTTCATCCGTACTGTGTATCGACGAGGAATCCCCTACCCCGGCCATAGCACTGCGAACCGTCGGGTGTCTTGTGCGATCGGAGCGCTGTGTAGTTCGTCTTCCGACGGAATTGCCTGTGGCAGTGCGGACACTCGATGATGTACACTATGCCGGATGCGGTCGAGCGGGTGCTTCGAGTGGCCCGCCGGGGTCTCGTCGCAACGGAGGGGACGGACACCGGTCCGGCCGTGTCGAGTTCCACGCGATAGACGGGTGTGAACACGTTGTCGGTCACACGAACGCTCTCGATGCGATCCACACGGTACGCGCGTGGCTCACGCGAGTCCGTACGGATGGCGTAGAGAACAAGATTGCCGGCCTGGGAGCGACGGAGCGAGTACGGCTCGATGATCCGACGCGTTCTGTTGTAGCCGAGTTCGACGCACAAACGGTTCGCGGCGGCAAACCGGATCGACTCCAGCGACGACGGGGCGCCCCAGGTAGTGACCGTTCGTGGCGGCGACCACGACGCATCGACGGCTTCAGTACGGGGGACGCTGATGCCGCCGAGCGAGGCGGGGAACTTGGTACCTTCAAGCCATGCGAACAGATCGGCGAGTTCCGACCAGAACGTATCGAATGGTGGAGTCGTCGGGAGTTGGTGTCCAAGCATGTTCTCCCATTCGGATGCCAATTCGGTCCGGGTCTCCGCCTGTTCGATCGCCGCGAGCGTCGGCACGGCGATGCCTTTGGTGCGGCATTTCTCGCGCAGCACGGAGACTATGAGCCGGCGTTCACCGTGCAGGTCGTCGTGGCGGAATAGATTGACGATGTCGTAGAGGTCCCGAGGTCGGCCGCGCTCCCCCATCGCCCGGATCTTCTCCGCGAAGACCTCCTCGAGCGCATAACAGCGAACCGTGCCGGGCTCAGGAAGGCCGTCGGGATAAGGGTGCGAGATTGACCGTACCACGGTCGGGCGAGCGACCACCTCGGCACCCGTGAGATCGAGCTTGACGCTCGCGACCATCGGGGATCGTCGCGGGCCGACATAGTAAACGCGACCTTCGGTGTAACGGCCCGGAGCCGCAGTCCGGAACCGGGGCGGTCGTTGCGAGAAGTTGATGCCGGACTCCTGTCCCACGCGGTCGAGCACGCGAACGAGAATCGGTTCCACGTCTTCGGCGTTCACAGGCCCGGTGGGAAGCACCGAGAAGTCCAGGTCCTCGGAGAAGCGGTACGTCTCCACGTAGCACTTTTTCAGGCAGGTCCCACCCTTGAACGCCCAATGTTCCGAGAGTTCCGGATCGGACCCGATGCCCCAGAGTAGCCACCCGAGCACATAGTCCTTCTCCACGACATCTTCACGAAGCCCCCATTCACGAACACGCTCCTCGATGTCGATGCGTGTTATCATGCGGGGCCTCGAACGGAGTCGAGCCGGACATTGATGCGGAGATTCCAGCGCTTCGAGATCCGTCCCTTGCGGTTCACGGACGGGTCGAGGGCGGAGAGTCCTTTGCTGATTAGCGCTTGACACCGTGGCACGACTTTCGGCTCCTTGTTCGATGCTTCTAGGATGTAGCCGAGACGCTTGAAGGCGGTTCGATTGCCCTGCCGCTCCAGGTAGTCGATCAAAGTGTCGATGTCTCGATGCTCACCGTCGAGGTACTCGGCGATGATGTCGGCGACATGTCGGATTCCACCGCCGACCGCTGGGTCGTCGAGGATATCCGCAACCGTTCGGCTCGGGTCTGAGATACGCACGCGTTCGCGGTTACGCCATACTGTGCGGGTACCGAAGTGGAGTTCCTCGGCCCGGTGCTTGAGTCGGAACGGTGTTCCCTGAACTTCCGTCTTGACCCCTCGGATGCTTTGACCGGTAATGACCACGATGTCCCGAAACACTTGCTCGGTGAGGCCCCAGTGCTCGCATGCACTCCATCCGCCGATGTAGCATGGCGTGAACGCCTTGGCGGCGACGATCCAGGGATCCTCGCGCCAGTCCGCCGGAGCCGAAGCGCCCAGCGGAACCGTGGTGTAGAGGCCGCGACGGACGCGAGACAACCACCCGCGGCTGGTCAGGTGCGCGAGGAGCCGGCGCGCTCTTCGGCGGTCCAGCTGAAGGGCATCCGCCGCCTCAGCCGGGCTGAACGGCCCGGTGAACGTTCGATGGAGGCGTTCGAGCAGGTCGCGGTTATGGGACTGGATTCCGTGCCTCGTCACGGGTATACTCCTCACGCAGATCGTTCGCCTGGATGGAACGTCACGCAGGAATAATATACCTCCCACGAGGACAGGCGTCCAGGCTCCGTTGGCGAGCCGGGCGACTGGTCTCCGTCCGCCTTACCGCGCGTGCTGGTGGAAACGATCATCCAAAATTGAGCCAGGCGGTCAGGATGATTACGTGGTGGCCGAGCGTCGCTCCGGGCATCGCGTCGGGCACCACCGGCTCGACGTGTGTCTTGCACCGGGGGCAATAGTCCCGCCAGATGGTGTGTTCGGTGGCGATCGGCTCGATCACCTCTGGAATGTCTTCGATAGTGCGCGTCCGCTGGCGCTCACAACGCTGCAAGGCGCCGCCGCAGCAAGGGCAGCGTTTCAAGCGATGGGTTTCATGCCGGTCGATGTGCGTGGGCGCTTTGCGTCGGCGGCCCGGATGGCCTTTCTTGGCCCCGGGCTTCTAACGGCGTTTGCTTGTGTTGGGCTTGCTGTAAATCGGACGCATGCCCGACGGCGTCGAGGGCGAGGCTGCCGGCCCTTCGTGATGTGCTTGCAGACCGGCAATCATCTTGCCTTGTTCGGCAATGCGTTTCCCGGCGGCCAGCAACGCCAAGGTGACAAGCTCTGGACACTCCGTACAGAGCCGCAACGCGTGGGCTTCGTCCAGTTCGCCCCGCACGACTGCGTCAATCAACCCCTCGACCGATGTCGCCGTCCCTGGCTGCATGCGCTCTTGCATACCAGCGCAAGAACGAACGCGCAAGTTTGCCTATCTTAACACCTGCCCGACTTTTACGAGGCCATTGCAGATGGCTGATGTGTTACCTTCGGAATAAACACCACGTGATACTTGCACTCCCACCGCACGTGGGACAGGCTCTCGAAATCGTGCATCGGGTTCTCCTTCCTGCCCCAACGGGACTTCCCGGAGGGAGAACCTACGCACTCCTGATACACACCGGAACGGTCCGAACCTATTCCGGTCCACGGCCAGAGGCCGTGGGTTTATGAGGTACTAACTCCACTCGCCCGGCGGCTACCCGGCCGTCAGGGAGGTGTTCAGGAGCGGGAGATGCACACCCGCGCGGTCTTCACGCCTCTGGTTCACCCGCGGTGCCGCCCGCCAAACACACGCGGCGTTTTTCGCCCGGGCTCAGGTGATGGAGCGCATGCTGCTTGAGACCCGCCAGCCGCACGTTGGTCAGCGCTTGCTTGACTCGCGGGCGGGTTTCGGATTCGCCCGAGTAATCCCGCCGTGGTCCAAATGTAACACCGTCGACCTTGGGTGGCCGATACTGTCCACGGCTCCCAAGTATCTCAGCATCTCGGAGTCTGCTGTTTCGAGCCATGCTCAATCTACCGAATGCTGCCTTGCGACCACGAAGACGTAGCGCATCGGCGCCGTGCCTGTATTCCGCACGTTGTGCCGCGTCTTCGGCGGGTTGTATGCGATGTGACCCCCAGCCAACCGCGAGGTGCCAAGGCCTTCGGCGTCGATTTCGCCGTCCCCATCCAAGCAGACGATCAACTCCTCGTGCGATCCAGTCGTGTGCTCGCCACACTCAGCGCCGGGCGCCAGCGTCACGAGACCAGCGCGCATAGCCGGCGAGTCCGCAGGTGGGGCCAGAAGCGGAGCGTACGGACCGGCGTCGGGCAGCGGCAAGACAAATGGCATCGCAGCATGTTCAGCGAACCGGTCAGTCATGAGTTGTATCCCCAGTTGTCGCGGTGCCTTCGCGCGACACCCAGCACCGTGCGATAAGAGGCAGAAGCGCGATCTGAGCGATCGCACAGGGTATACCCGGACCGTAACTCGAAACGACGTGCGCTAGCGAGCCCGTCATCATGCCACTGACCGCAATGGCCACAACACGCCCGCACGCCAGCGCCGTCGCCGTTGCGAGCCACGCCGACCAGCCTGCTTTGCCACGCAGCCAGCCAGCGGCCAGCCCGTAGACTCCGAGTTCGGCCATCATGATGAAGACGAAGGGCGCTGGCGGCATTCCGCTGGTCGCGAGGCTAACCGGTGGTGCCAGTAGACCGACTAGCAAGCCCGCCGATGGGCCGTACGCGAGCCCCGCCAGAATGACCGGCCAATGCATCGGGAGCAGCCAACGGACCGGCGCGCCGCTGGCATGCGAAACAGCCGGCAGAATAACAGCGGCCGAGATCAGCGCTACCTGCAGCAAGACACCGCGAACGTTCAGCCACGACAGGGTCAACGCCGGCCGAGGCGGCCCCAGAATTGCTCCGCTTGTCATCTCAAGTACTCCAGTGCTCTGACCTTTCGCGTGCCGCCTCGGCGAGAGTGTGCACCACGCTTTGTTCACGTCGTCCTCGTCCGACCAACTCCGTGCATGCCGAATCGTCCCGGCTTCGCACCACCGGTGAGCGAGAGTGCGACCCGCCAGCGGTGCAGCGCTCCAATACGCGACCGCACGTCGCGTCCAGCTCGGCGATCCGGAGGACCAGCCGCGGGCCGACTGGCATTACGATCCTGAAAATCGTAACATTGCATTACTGGCCCCGTCAAGCCCGCGCGGCGCTGGCGCAGGCGTCCTTCGGTGCGGCTGGCATCATCTCGACGCAGTTGCATCCCCGCTGCGTACCATACGCCCGCGTCCGAGGCAAGCCGCCGCGCACCCCCGCTCATTCCCCCTACAACCCTCTTGACCCCGTCCCCCGCCGGCGTAAACTGGACAGCAAGGTCAAGACCAATCGGTAGGCAAAACCAATCGGGAGGACCGACCGATGCCCATCCAGTACGCCCTGTTCGAGAACAACGTCACCGCAGACCCCGACGACTACATGGCCATGGTCCAGATCAGCGGCAGCGCCGCCGGCGACGACCTGGTGCAGGACATCATCGACCAGGGCTCGACGGTGGGCAAGCCCGACATCCTGGGCGGGTGGCACTGACGGTGTGCCACTGCTCTTGAGCAGTGCGGGCGGTGAGATCAGAGCCGCGCACGTCAGTAAGCGGTTGGAGACGTTCGGCCCGGGTGGCCCGAAACCGGTTTTCGAACCGCCGAGAATGGCAAAAGGGGCAATTTGGATAATTTGGGCGGCTGTATGAGCCCCGAAAAAACCGTTTCCAAGCTGAGATCGACGCCCGCGCCCAGCTTGGCGGCGGCGTTCGACGCCAAGCCTGAGGTCGGCCCCGCACCTAACCGAGGGGGATTCGTCCAGCGCGCGGTTCCGGAAAGGCCAGCCGGAGGCGCCCCTTTGCATGGATGACCCCTTCGGCTGAGAATCGGCGCTGCTCAAGACCGGTGGTACACCGTCAGGGCCACCGGACCCTCACAGCGGAATCCTACCCGGCTGCTCTTTTGACACGTCGTGGCGGCAACGAGACAACTTCTCGGCTGCCTTGCTTCTGTTGTTCGCGAGCAGCGCGGCAAATCGCCTTGATGTCATAATTGAATTTGGCCGCGTACTTTTCGCGATTGCGACGCACTTCTGTAACGATTGGATCGCGCCACATGACGTTATATCTCCATAAGCTCTTGCGGAGTGCAAATCGTCGGCGGTTCGTATCCGAATGATCGGCAAATCGCCTCAATCTGAGGCCGCAACGCAGCATTGGCAATATGAGTACAGTTCCAGGTTAGCAGATACTCCATGCCGTGGACAGTCGCAACAGCGATGTGCAACGCATCGACCACCGCCTTTTCTGGTAGCGGCACTTGTTTGACCAGTTCCACGGCCACATTTTCAACGTCCTCGGTTGTATCGAGCTGTCGTATGTCGGCCAGGACATCCAATCGCTGCTGTGCAGCACCGGCGTCTCCTTCGCCACATTCATCAATGACAAATTGTGAGACGAAGATGTCGAAGCTCTCACGATGGTCATTCCACCATTCGTGCGCAAGCTGTTGGTTCGCAGCGGTGATCAGGTCGCGACTCGGCCGTGACGTGAGATAACCGATAATGCTGGTTTCGAGATAGACCGTTGGTTTCATACTTGTGCTCGTCGCTGGTCGTCGGGCGCCTGTTCCAGAATCACCGTATAGCCCGTTCTGGCGACTTCCACACCTATCCTATCGACGCGGGGCTCCCGGAACAACCCGAATGGCGCGGCCCTGGGCGGTGAGGCGATCCTGGCGGCGCAGACGGCGCTGTACGAGGAACTCGTCCATTTTTTCCGGGGCCTGGGCCGAAACGATCTGGCCAAAGCCGTCGAGGCCCAGCGGCGGATGATCGACCTGGCGGTCGCGCGGATCGAAACGCGGATCGACACGCTGGACCTCGAAGCGGCCATCGAGACCTGTCTGCCCGACAGGCAGGCGACCCTTGGCGACTCGTCTACGAGCTGGCCGGTGTCTGCGGCATCGACCCCGGCCCGCTGACACTGCGCGAGTTGCTCTGGATGGCCGAAGGGCGCGGGCGGCAAGCGTGGGGCCACACGTCGGCCATCCTCGCATTGATTGCCAACGTGAACCGCGACCCGAAGAAGACCCGGCCCTTCAAGCCCAGTCACTTCGGGTCTATCGTCCGTAAACGCTACTGTCCTACGACCCGCACCTCGACCCAGTTGCTACCCTGGAGGGACGGCACGAAGTCGTTCTGGCTGCACGACCAAATGTCGATGGTGGTATAGCCGTTGGCTCGTGTGTCGTTGAACTCGGTGGCACCCCAATCCCATCCACGGTCGTTCCCGTCGTTCCAGATTGCGGTCGTTCCGCAGTTGGCCGACGTGGCGGACATGACCTGCGCCGAGGTGAAGTGCGGGGCGATGCCCATGACGATGTAGTAGGTTCCTTCGGTGGTCGGGGCGGTCTTGTTCACGTTCACGGTCCGGGCATACCAACCGGGGCCGCCGAGGTCGCTTGATATCGTCCACACCTGGGCCGCCCGATCGCCCCATGTGACGGTGGCGGCTACGGGAACGACCGATGCGCTGGGCGACGAGTTATACACGTCAATGTTGATGGTGCCCGAAATCGTCTCGCCGGGTCCTACCGTGATGGAGTAGTTGGACGCGTTGACGGTTTGCCCGTTGATGCTCCCGCCGGGAGCGAGAAGAATCCGCTCTTGATCCTCCTCGTCACACACCCCGCCCTCGTCAATCTGCCCGTCGCAGTCGTTGTCCACGCCGTCGCAGACTTCGGTGGCACCGTGATGGATGTTCGGGTTCGAGTCGTTGCAGTCCGTGTCGTCGGGGTCGCCATCGCCATCGGAGTCCGGCTCATCGCACACCCCGCCCTCGTCAATCTGCCCGTCGCAGTCGTTGTCCACGCCGTCACCCGGGGGAGTGATGCCGCACCCGGTGAGCAGAAGAAGGGAGCCTGATACTACGAACACAAAAAGTTTGCGCGCGACGAACATTTCGGGTCCTCCTCAGCAAAGGGCATACGGCCAACCAACGCGGTCCCATCGATACATGCGTCAACCGCCGCTCGCGAGCGCAATAGAAAAGGGCGCGAAACCGAAACGCGCCCTCGTTGTGAGGCACTGGCATGCCCGGAACCAAAGGCGGTCCGGCCCGCGCCCCTTGCGGGGCGCGGCACCGGTCACCGGTCTTGGTTCAAGAAAACTGCCAGTTTTCACAACGAGACGGCGGCCGAAGCCACGATTGTCTTGACGCTGAACCTCAGCGTCGCGGTTCCTATCTCAGTCGAACACCTCCATAAAAAACGAGCGTGAGATACTCACGCCCCGATGGTCGCGCTGACCGTTTCGCTCCACGGCCCGGTTTCGCCGCGGGTGTTGATCCAGCGCAGCATGTAGTGGGCCATTTTCCCGCCGTCGCCGCCGGGATACTCGCTCAGATACGGGGCGCGGGTATCGACGGCCAGAAACGTAAGCTCGCTGGAATCGACCCGGCACAGCGGGCGCGAGCCGGGCGCGGCTGCCGCCGTGCCCGTGGCGTCCGTCACGGTGATGCCCAGCGCCTGGCGCTCCGGGTCGCTCACGTCCGGGCTGGCCTGCAGGCGGCGAACGAGCGCCCGGATCAATGATTCGAGCGACGCGCGGGTGTCGTCCTTGGTCTGCCGCGTCGATTGGGCGATGGCCTGCAACGTGATGTGGTTGGTATAGCTGGTAGCCCACGCGCCCTGAGCGGTCTGGATCGGCGTCAGGTCGGCGGCGAGCAGACCGAGACCGGCGAGGTTGGCGTTCGCCTGGGAAACGAAGTTCGCCTGCCAGCCGTTGAACTCGGCGTCGCCGCGCGGGATGTAGTCATTGGCCATCGGGGCACCTTTTCGTTCAGTGTAACCGTTCGGCCGGTCGCTGCCAACCCCCTTTCAAGACAGAATTGTCAGAACGGGCATCCCGTGCCCGTCGCCAGTCCGTCCGGGGCCAGCCCGACCGATCCGGGGCACTATCCGGTCCGGGCGGGGGCTTGTCCAGCCGAATCGGGGGGCTGTCCGCGCCTTCCGGGGCGGTCCCCGGCTGCTCCGGGGAAGTCACCCGGCGGCATGGGGGCGTCCCCGGACGATCCGGGGAAGTTCCCGAAGGGTTCGGGGACGGGTGCCGGTAACGCTCACCGAGAAACTCGATAGCCGAAAATGGACCACGGGCGACAACGCCTCGGTGGAGTTTGTCTACGTCCTCACCGGCACATCCGACGACGTGACGGCCAAGGTTCTGATCGAGAACTCCACGGCCATCTACTACAACGGCCTGGTCCGGCAATCGATCCAGATCGAGCCGGAGTGGGTGGACGAAACCACCGGCGAAGGCCAGTGGAACGCCACGGTGCGCTACGGCATCCGCCCGCCGACACCGGTCGGCGAATCGTCGTTCGCGTTCGACACCTCCGGCGGCGCGCCCCCGATCGCCGGATACAACAGTCGGAGTGCAAGGGCCTGGGCCATATCGTGCCGGCCTCGGCGAAACGGCGCCTGTTTCATCGCACGACGAGTTCACCCGATCCACTTCCTCCTGATGTGCCGCAAGCTGACGGCGAACAGGACCACGCAGAATGCCGCGAGCAGGGCGAAGTCCAGGGGCAGCGGCATCACCGCGGTGTGTCGGATCGAACTGTGAAGGGCGTCCGCGCCGTACGTTAGCGGCAGGATGTACGACAGCGGTCGCAGCCAGATGGGCAGCTGCTCGATCGGGAAGAACAGCCCACACAGGAACAGCATCGGGAAGCGGAAGAAGTTCGAGAAGGTCTGGGCTTCGAAGACCTCGCTGACCGAGACGGCGATGAACAGTCCCAGGAACGTCGAACTGATCGCAATGAGCACGACGGCGGGGATCAACGTCAGCCAATCTATGCCGGCCAGATCGATCAGAAAGGCGGCCAGGATGACCGGCACGAAGGCGTTGACCACGCCGAAGAGGATCGCGAAGTCGGCAGCCCGTTGATCCTGAGGGTTTGGGCATTCGCCCTGGAGCGGGGAGAAGTCAACTGCGCACTAACTCCGCACTCTTGAGGGGTCGCTCTTGTAAGTGCTTGAGCGAAAAGAAGCTATGGATTGGAGGCGGGGGGAATCGAACCCAATCAACGCCCCGCGAAACAGGCCGTTACGCCGCATTCACGCCGTATCGCCATTCTAGCAGGGACACGAGTGGACATGAAGGGACATGAGCGGACACAGGTGGACATAGAATGACAGCTGACGCCGCACC
>CAZNPL010000057.1:0-24147 GCA_964574815.1 uncultured Phycisphaeraceae bacterium | reverse complement strand
CGCTGGCCAACTCGGGAGCGGGTGCATGCGTGAACACCGCCAACGACGCGAACTGCGACGACGGTCAGTTCTGCAACGGGGTCGAGACGTGTGATGCGACGTTGGATTGCCAGGCGGGCACGGCTCCCTCGTGCGACGACGGCGTGAGTTGTACCGATGACTCCTGCGATCCGCTGGCCAACTCGGGAGCGGGTGCATGCGTGAACACCGCCAACGACGCGAACTGTGACGACGGCCAATTCTGCAACGGTGCCGAGACGTGCGATCCAACGCTGGATTGCCAAGCCGGAACGAATCCCTGTACCAATCCGGGATCGCCGGTCTGCGACGAGACCAATGATGTGTGCGTCGGTTGTGTGGGCGACGCCGATTGCGACGACGGGTTGTTCTGCAATGGCACTGAGACGTGTGTGGCCAACGCATGCCAGCCGGGCACAGACCCGTGCGACGACGGGGTGGGCTGCACGGTGGACACGTGCGACGACACGACGGACACGTGCACAAACACTGCGGACGACACTCTGTGTGATGACGGCCAGTTGTGCAACGGGGCCGAGTTCTGCGACGCAGCGCTGGATTGTCAGGCGGGTACGCCACCGACGTGCGACGACGGGGTGAGTTGTACGGATGACTCCTGCGATCCGCTGGCCAACTCCGGTGCGGGTGGTTGTGTCAACACGGCCAACGACGCGAACTGCGACGACGGTCAGTTCTGCAACGGGGCGGAGACGTGTGATGCGACGTTGGATTGCCAGGCGGGTACGCCGCCCACGTGCGATGACGGAGTCACTTGTACGGACGACTCCTGCGATTCAACGGCGAACGGTGGGGCCGGCGCGTGTGTCAACGCGGCCAACGACGCGAACTGCGACGACGGTCAGTTCTGCAACGGGGTCGAGACGTGTGATGCGACGTTGGATTGCCAGGCGGGCACGGCTCCCTCGTGCGACGATGGTGTGAGTTGTACCGATGACTCCTGCGATCCGCTGGCCAACTCGGGAGCGGGTGGTTGTGTCAACACGCCCAACGATGCCAACTGTGACGACGGGCAGTTCTGCACGGGAGTGGAAACGTGCGACGCATCCTTGGATTGCCAGCCGGGAAGCGATCCATGTGTCGATCCCAACCCGAACGTCATATGCAACGAGTCGCTGGACGTGTGCGAGAACACCTGCTTGTACGATTGTAACTTCACTTTGTCGGTGGACACCGGGGACTACTCGTACTTCCTCGGGTGCTTCGGGACCGCGATCAATCCCGGGGGCGCCTGCGAGTGTGCGGATTACAACGAGAGCGGCTACGGCGACACGGGTGACTACGGGGGCTTTTTGGGGTGCTTCGGCGCGGCGTGTCCCTGCCCGAGCGGGCCGCAGCCGCTGCGCGCGACCGAGCCGGAGATCCGGTTGGTGGTGTCACCAAGTGTTCGAAGCCCCGATTATGCGGATCGTCTGCCGCTATCGACCGGAAGCGTTACGAGCGGCGACAAACTTTTCGTGCACGTGTGGGCCTCGCTCGGTTTCGTCTCAGTCGACAGCCTGGCGTGTGCGGCGGCCGATCTGAGCTTCAGCGAACATCTGGTTCCGCAATCGGTAACGAACGCGCCGGATTATTCGCTCTTGGACATATGGACGTACGAGGAGGACGGCGTCATTCGTAATCTCGGCGGGTGCATCACGCCTGATCGACTCTCGGCACCAACGGGGGCGCGTTGGGCGCGCATCGCCACACTCAAGATGCAAGTGTTGGGGCGGGGTTTTGCGAGTGTGGGCTTGAGCGGAGCCAGCAGCCCGTTCACGGGGGTCTCGGTGGTGGGTCAAAAGAGCATCGTGGACCCGTTGGATATCGATTTCGGACAGGTTGGGCTGCGCGTCATTGCTCCCACGTCGATCTCCCGGGGAGACCGATCACGGTGAGGCGCTGCGATGCACGATCTGGACCAACTATGTGTGTTACGGGGAGTGGGGGTCACGGAAGGGTGAGGACGATGAGAAGGCTAGTCATCGGATGGTTCCCGGTACTCGTTCTTTACACGGCGTGCTGCGTCGGCACAGCCTCCGGCCAGATCGTTCGCATCGCGCCGATCATCAAGCAGACGCCGACGCCGCTGGGGGCCGAAATCTACGCCGGCACATTGCCGCCGGTCTCGGATGATCTGATCGATCCCAATACAACGTTCTACGTTGAGCTCTGGGCGACGAACGCAAACTCGCCGCTGAAAGGGCTGGCATGTGTTCACGTAGATCTGTTTTACAGCAATACGATCCTGGTGGATTCAATCCCTCCCGCGGAGGACAGCGGGCTGTTCACGCTCAGTCCGGTGACTCCGGTCTTCAACGACGCGCTGCGGTTCATCGATGATCTGGGCGGTTGTCAGCCGGCGCCCGCGGAGATCCTGGGCGTGGACGAGTGGGTCATGGTGGAACGGATCGAGATGTTCGCGAAAGCGGCCGGGGGGCCGATCAATGTGACTTTGTCGGACGCATCGAGTCCGGTTGCGGGCACATCACTGATTGGCGAACTGTACAACCTGGCCCCCGCCGACATCGATTTTCAGGTGCGCTCGTTTTACATCGGCGGTTGCGTCAGCGACGACGACTGCGACGACCTTGTTTCGTGTACGGTTGACGTTTGTTCATCGTTGACGTGCAGCAACACCGCCGATGACACCCTTTGCGACGACGGCCTGTGGTGCAACGGTTTCGAAGCGTGCGACGCGATTTTCGACTGTCAGGCGGGAACTGCTCCGAACTGTGACGACGGCGTGGCGTGCACGGTGGACGCGTGCGACGAGTTCAACGACGTTTGCACGAACACAACCGACGACACGCTGTGCGACGACGGTTTATGGTGCAACGGGGCCGAGACGTGTGACCCGGTCGCCGGTTGCCAGGCGGGCACGCCGCCGGATTGCGACGATCTGGTGAGCTGCACGGTCGATGCGTGCGACGAGACGAATGATTTATGTACGAACACAGTGGACGACGCGATCTGCGATGACGGGCAGTTCTGCACCGGCGTCGAGACGTGCGATGCGGTGCTGGACTGCCAGGCGGGGACTCCTCCGGACTGCGACGACTTCGTAACGTGCACCGACGACTCGTGCGATCCTGCGGCCGACGGCGGTGCCGGTGCCTGCGTGAGCATCCCCAATGATGTCAATTGCGACGACGGCCAGTTCTGCAACGGAGCCGAGACCTGTGACGCCATGCTGGGTTGTCAGACGGGAACACCGCCGACGTGTGACGACGGTGTCGCGTGTACGGACGATTCGTGCGATCCGTTTGCAAACAGCGGCGCGGGAGCGTGCATCAACGCGATCAACGACGCCTTCTGCGACGACGGGCTGTACTGCAGCGGCGTCGAGACGTGCGATCCTGTGAACGACTGCCAAGCCGGCACAAGTCCGTGTACGGATCCGGCGTTTCCGGTCTGCGACGAGTCGAACCAGATCTGCGTCGAATGTCTTGTGGACGCGGACTGTGACGACGGGCTGTTCTGCAATGGTGCCGAGACATGCGTCGGCAATGTGTGTCAATTGGGCACGGATCCGTGTGAAGATAACGTGCCGTGCACCATCGATGTCTGTGACGATGTGGCGGACACCTGTTCCAATACGCCGGACGACACGTTCTGCGACGACGGCGTTTTCTGCAACGGCGCCGAGTCCTGTGACCCGGTGTCGGGTTGCCAGCCGGGCACCGATCCGTGCGAAGACAACGTGGCATGCACAGTCGACGTCTGCGACGACGTTGCCGATACCTGCTCGAATACGGCGGACGATACGTTCTGTGACGACGGGCTGTTTTGCAACGGGGCCGAGACGTGCGACCCGATAGCGGATTGCCAGGCGGGCATCGATCCGTGCGAGGACAACGTGGAATGTACGGTGGACATCTGCGACGATGTGACCGACACGTGCACGAACACGCCGGATGACACCATTTGTGACGACGCGCTGTTTTGTAACGGTGCCGAGACGTGCGACGCGGTGCTGGACTGCCAGCCCGGGTTCGACCCGTGCGATGACGGGGTGGGGTGCACGGACGACATTTGCGATGAGGTGGGTGACGCCTGCGGCCACGTGCCGGACGACACTTTGTGCGACGACGGCCTGTTTTGCAGCGGGACCGAGACGTGCGATGCGGTGCTGGACTGCCAGCCCGGCACTGATCCGTGCGAGGACAATGTGGGATGCACCGTGGACGTTTGCGACGAGGCACTGAATACCTGCAGCAACACCGTCGACGACACTTTGTGCGACGACGGCCTGTTCTGCAACGGCGCCGAGACGTGCGATCCGGCGCTGGACTGCCAGGCCGGCGATCCCCCTTGTACCGGTAGCACGCCCGGTTGCGACGAAAGCACGGATCAGTGCTACAGGTGTTTCTGTCCCAACGGTTCGTCGTGTCTGGCTCCGGAGTGCGACGACGGTGTGGCCTGCACCGACGACTTCTGCCAGTTTCTGTTCGGTGCGTGGCAATGCTCGAATGTGGCCAATAACACCAATTGCGACGACGGCCTGTTCTGCAACGGTGCCGAGTCCTGCAACCGGACCCAGGGCTGCCAGCCGGGTGTGGACGTTTGCCCGACGCTTGAGGAGCCGGACCTGGCGGCGTGCATCGAGACCGTGGATGGTCCGGTGTGCGTCGAGTGTACCGTGGATACGGCGGCCGAGTATTGTGACAATGGCATCTTCTGCGACGGTGTCGAACAGTGCGTGGACAATGTTTGCCAGCCCGGCTCGGATCCATGCGACGACGGGGTGAGCTGCACGGTCGACGTATGCGATGAGCCGGGTGCCCTGTGCCTGAATAACCGAGACGATTCGCTCTGCGACGACGGCGAGTTCTGCAACGGCGAGGAGACGTGCCACCGGACACTCGATTGTCAGCCAGGGACTCCGCCGTGTACGGACCCGAGTTTGCCGATATGCAGCGAGAACGACGACGTTTGCGTGGAATGCCTGACGAATCAGCACTGTGATGACGGCCTGTACTGCAACGGGCAGGAGACTTGTGTTCTGAATGTATGCCAACCCGGCAGCAGCCCATGCGGCGACGGGATCGCGTGCACGGTGGACTCGTGCAACGAGACGACCGATACGTGCACGAACACGCCGACGGACCTGCTTTGTGACGACTCGATCGCCTGCACCGGAAACACGTGCGATCCGGCCGATGCGAACGCTGACGCGAACGGCTGTGTTTTCACCCCCGATGATGTCCTGTGCGATGACGGTTTTTCATGTACGGGAGACGTGTGCGATCCCGGAAACGCAGCGGCCGATGCGAACGGCTGCGTGCTGACGAGGAACAACTCGCTCTGTGACGATCTGATCGGCTGCACAATCAACACGTGTGACCCCGCCAGCGCGGCGGCCGACGCGGACGGCTGCACGTTTTTGGCGGACGACACACGTTGTGACGACGGCACTTTCTGTAACGGGGCGGAGTGGTGCGACGCAGCGCTGGACTGCCAGCCCGGTAGCGACCCGTGCACGGACCCGCTGCGCCCACTCTGCGACGAGACGAACGATTTGTGTGCAGAGTGCCTGGCGGATGCCGATTGCGACGACGGTCAATTCTGCAACGGCGCGGAAACGTGTACGGGCGGTGAGTGTCGGGCCAGCACGAACCCCTGCAACGACGGCGTGAATTGCACGATCGACAGCTGCAATGAAACGAACGATACGTGCAGCAACGTTCCGGAGAATCTGCTGTGTGACGACGGCCTGTTCTGCAACGGGCCTGAAACATGCGATCCGTTGCTGGACTGCCAGCCGGGCGTCGGGCCCTGTGACGACGGCGTGGCGTGCACGGTGGACAACTGCGACGAAACGAACGATGTGTGCGGCACGCACTTCGCCGACGACGCGTTTTGCGACGACGGCCTGTTCTGCAACGGCGCGGAAACCTGCGATCCGGTCCTGGACTGTCAGTCGGGGAGTAATCCGTGCAGCGATCCGGGGCAGCCGGTGTGTGACGAGGCCCTGGATCGGTGTGTCGGGTGTCTGGATACGGCGGATTGCGACGACGGGCTGTTCTGCAACGGAGCCGAGACGTGCGTGGACAACGTCTGTGAGTTGGGTACGCCGCCGTGTGACGATCTGGTCGAGTGCACGTTTGACGAATGCGACGACACGACGGACACGTGCACGAATACGCCACAGGACGCGTTCTGCGACGACGGCCTGTTCTGTAACGGGGCTGAGACCTGCGACCCCGTGAACGACTGTCAGCTCGGCGTGGACCCCTGCGACGACGGGAACCCGTGTTCGGCCGACATTTGCGATGAAGGGGCGCAGACGTGCTCGCATGAGGAGTATGCTTACGGCAACGTCGATCAGAACAAGACGCCCGACGGGAGAGACGTGATCAACCTGTTCGACGTTTTCTGCATTCTGGACGGCATCGCAGGCGATTTCAGCACGTGCAGCTTCGAGCAGGACGACTTGCACCCGTGCGGGGGCAACGGCCAGATCAACTTACAGGACGTCTTTGCGGTGCTGGACGCGTTGCTGGGAATCGATCCGTGCTGCAGCAACGGGATCGGGGCTTGCTGCACGGCAGACAACCCGTGTTTCGCGGTTGTGACCAGCGTGGCGATCGAATGCACGAACATCGGCGGGACCTACTTCGGAGACGGTACGACTTGCTTCGCCGACTCGGACGCTGACGGGCTCGCGGACGTGCATGAGACGAACACCGGAATCCTCGAACTGCCGTGCAGCGCGGGGACCGACCCGGCCAACCCCGATACGGACGGTGATGGTATCCCCGACGGCGTGGAGACATTCGGCATTGAAGGTCTCGACCTGCCGGCGATGGGCTCGAACCCATTGCGTGCGGATGTCTTCGTCGAACTCGACTGGACGCTGTTCGGGACCATCTCGCACAGGCCGAGTGCGGCGGCGATGGCAGCGGTGGTAGATGCATTCGCGGCGGCCCCGATCGTCAACCTGGACGGTTCGACCGGAATCGCCTTGCACGTGGACTACGGACAGGGTGGGGCGTTCACCGGCGGCAACCTGATACCCGGCGGCTGGTCTTTTATCACCTTCGAGAGCGGATTCAACGGGTTCAAATCGAACTACTTCGATCCGGCTCGGCGCGGCGTTTTCCATTATGGAATCTTCACGCACCGGTACAACAGCGACAGCAACAACAGTTCGGGGATCGCGGAGCTTCTCGAGGATGACTTCATGGTCACACTTCAGAACACGGTGACCAATGACCTTCACCAGGCGGGAACGCTGATGCGGATGATCGGGCACAATATGGGGCTGCGTGCGGGCGGCTTCGAGAATCGTGACTACAAGCCGAATTACAACTCCGTGATGAATTCCCGTTACCAGTTTGCCGGCGTCGACGACAACTGTGACGTTAAGGGCGACGGGGCGCTGGGCTTCTCAGACGGAAGCCTCATGACATTGAACGAGCAGGATCTGAATGAGTTTGAAGGGATTTGCGGCAACAAGGCCATCAACTGGGACGGAGGGAATTTCTCCACGTCCGTCATACGGAACATCAACTGTCCGGCCGGCGTGACCCACCCCTGCGGCGGCGGCGCGGGCGAGTGTGGCGATACTCTGTGTATCTTCTTCATGGAGGACTTTGACGACTGGCCGAACGTCGTGATTGACACGTTGGTATCGGGAGACGGGCACGGCGAGCACGTGACCGGCGGCCGGGTCCCTTAACAGCCCCTGCGGCGGGCGGCAACGGCGAACGGATCATGACGGGGCGGAGCCGCGGTGATCACAGTTCGCCGCGCAGCTTCATTCAAGCTTTGAAAAAGCGGCGGGTTGACGTAATCACGTGGTCGATCTGCTCGTCGGAGAGTTCCGGGTAGCACGGTAACGTCAGGTTGCGGCTGCAGACGGACTCGGTGACGGACAGATCATGGGCGCGGTGAGGGACGTCTCTGATGGCCGGCTGGAGGTGAACGGGCGTTTTGTAGTGAATGCCGGTGCCGACGTTGCATTCGCTCAGGTGGTGGTGCAGTTCGTCCCGCCGGTCGGTCAGAATCACGTAGCAATGGTAGTTGTGCTCGGCGTAGTCGGCCGCCTGAGGCGTTACGACCGGAAGCTCGGCGAACGCCTGATTGTAGCGTGCGGCTACGGCGCGCCGGCGGGCGTTGTTCACGTCGAGACGGGGCAGCTTGGCGCGCAGGATGATGGATTGCAGCTCGTCGATGCGCATGTTGTGACCAATGAGCACATGCTCAAACTTGCTGGCATGACCGTGATGTCGCAGCAGTTGCATTCTCTTGAACACTGATTCATCACGGACCGTGCAGAAACCGGCCTCCCCGAAAGCGCCGAGATTCTTGGTGAAATAGAAGCTGAACGCCGCCGCATCGCCGAGGCCGCCGGCGACTCCACCGCTGCAGCGGGATCCATGGGCCTGGGCGGCGTCCTCGATCACAACCAGGTTGCGCGCTTTCGCGATCTCGTTGATGCGCGTCATATCCGCCGGGTGCCCGTAAATGTGGACCGGCATGATCGCGGCGGTCTTGTCGGTGACGGCCGGCTCGATTCGGGCGGGATCGAGGCAATAGGTGACCGGGTCGATATCCACCAAGACGGGAACGCCGCCAGCGTGCACAACCGACTCGAAAGTAGCGAAGAAGGTATGCGAGGGGATGATGACCTCGAATCCGGGCGGAAAGTCGAACGCTTTGAGGGCGAGGGTGGCGGCGTCCGTTCCGTTGGAACAACCCAGGCCGAAATTCGCACCGCAGTATTCGGTGAACTCGCGCTCGAAGGCCTGCACATTGGGGCCGAGGAAGAGCTGCATCTTCTCGAACGCTTGTTCGAAGGATTCGAGAATCCGCTTGCGAATCGGTAGGTACGTTGCGTGAAGATCAACCAGGGGGACTCGGGTCATCAGTGGTTCCTTTCTGCCTCGATCGAGGATGAGATTATACGTGGACTGCCGGCTTGGCAAACGTGCCGGCGGAGGCCGGGGGGCGCGCGATGTGCCCGTTGACGGGCGATGGGGCGGTGCTACGCTGTCGGAATGAAGCAGCGGCGGACGCGGACGACGGATCAACCGTAGAGATTTTGAGAGCCACAACTGATGAAGATCGGATTCAGTTCGCTGGTGTGCCCGGAATGGAATCTCGACACGATTCTGGCGAAAGCGGGCGAGTACGGATTCGATGGTGTCGAGTTGCACGGTCTGGCCGGTGAGACGAACCTGCCGGATGTGTCTGAGTTCGCCTCGGACCCCGCGGCGACGCGGCAGCGGTTGGCGTCAGCGAACGTCGAGCTGGTGTGTTTGGGCAGCGGTATTCGTTTGGACGCCAGAAGCGAGAGGGACCGGGCGCGGCAGCGTCAGACGTTAGAAGCTTACGTTGGGCTGGCCTCATCTCTGGGTTGCCCCTATGTCCGGGTTGCAGCGGGCGAAGTGCAGCGCCGAGAGAGGCGGGAAAAGACATTGGTCCGGATCGCCGGGGAGCTGCAGCGGATAGCGCCGTTCGCGGGGGAAAAGCGGGTGGCCATCCTGATCGAGAACGGCGGTGACTTCTGCGGCAGTGCGGACCTCTGGTACGTCTGCGACATTGCTTCCCACCCGGCGGTTCGTGTGTGCTGGAACCCTTGCGCGGCGTTGGGCGTGGGCGAGCGTCCGACGATCTCGATCCCTCGCCTTGGGACGAAGATCGGGCTGTTTCACGTCTGCGACGGCTCGTTTGATGCAGACGGGCTGATGAAAGGTTTCAGAATTCCCGGGACCGGCGACGTGGAGCTGGAGCGTGCCATCGAGTTGTTGCGCGGCGTTGTGTACCAGGATTACCTGATGTTCGAGTGGCCGGCGGCCGGAGGCCGGGCGCTCGCGCCGCCCGATGAGGTACTTCCGCAGGCTTATTCCTTTCTTCGAAGCTGTGTGGACCGAAAGCAGCCTGTTTTGACGGCTTATAAAGGCGACAAGAAGCCGACCAAGCTGGCGTCTCCGCCGACTCGTCCGTCCACACGGCCTGTGTAGATTTCGGGGCGCCTCGACGGTGCATCGGTGTCATCACATCAGAATCGTGCACGTAGGAGTTCTGAGCCCGTGTGGCCATGGCTCGCCGACAACGGGATGTTGGTAGTGGCGCGGGAGTGGGCCTGGCTGGCTCCGGCGGTGGCGGCTGCACCGTTGCTGCTCGTGCGGTGGATCGGACGTGAAACCGCGTGGGCGCTGTTTGTGGCCTTAGCGAGCTTGAGTTTCGCGGTTGCCACGGGTGCCGTGTTTCCGCCATGGTGGCATCCGATCAAGTTGGCCGCGGCCTTTTCAAGCCTTGCAGCCTTGCTGTGGTCGCTGATCGCATGGGCGGCGGCGTCAAGAAGCTCGGATTCGGAACTGGGAGGAGCTGGTGGAGCTTCCCACGCGCGCGCGCGCGCTTCGGCCTCGCGGGTTGCGTCGGTGGCTGCTATTGCGATTGCGGGTGTGATGTTCGTGTTCTTGGCGGCGACGCGTGGCATGCAAGTGGTTTTGGAGATGTGGTGCGGCGCTCCTTTGCCCCGGTTGGAAACGTTCGGGTTTGATGGGGACGGCGTATTGATGATCCTCGCGGTCATCTTGGCGTGCCTGATCGTCCGGCGTGCCGGGGGCGGACCCAAGCTCTTGGCGGCGGCGTGTTGGCTGTCCGTATTGGCTGTCGGCTGGTTCGCGATGTTATGGCCGGTCTTTCGCCCGGCGGTCGGCGGCGGTTACGCGCGCACGGATATCGTGCTGGCCCTGATGGTGGGTTTGTCAGCGGCTGCCGCGGGTCTTGTGGTTCTGGAGGGGGTTCATATGGAGCGTGCCCGCTGGCGCGCAGTGCGGCGCGATCCGGAGGTGCTGCTGAGAGCGCCCGATCGCTGGCCTGGCATGCGTGGCGGTGTCGGTGCGGTGTGCATGCTGTTGATACTGCTGATCTGCCTGCAGATTACGGCGCCGCCTGCCCACAGTCTGGTTGGAATCAGAGTGGGGGCGTTGATCGCCAGCGCTTGCGGGTTTGCAGCCGGCGCGTCCTGTTTCGCACTGATCGGGCGGCGCTGGAGCATGAATCTGGCCGACGTAGCGCTGGGGTTAACGACATTGGCGGCGGCGGCGCTGGCCGTCGGCCTGGCGCCTGGCGTCCAGAACAGGCTGGGGATCGGCTTTCCGGTCGTCTTCAACGCCTTTATGATCGCCATGGCGGTAATGTGCTGGCTATGGGCGTGGCTCGGGGGCGTCTGGCGTCAGCAGCTCGACAATGGTCGGGCATGGACGTCGGCTGGGCGTCTCATTCTTCCCTGTGAGCGGTTCGCGTTCCTGGCCGGCTGTCTGGCGGTCCTGGTCGGCTTCCTGATGGCGATCTGGCCTCGCATGGAGGCGGTCGCCGCGCCGGACAGTTCGCTGGGCCGTATGGCTGGGGGAGTGGGAGGTCACCTGCTTCTGATCCTGGTGCTGATCCGGAACGGCCGCGCGCTTGGCCGTACGTCCTTCGGCATCTTGACGGTGATTTCCGTTCTGTCGCTCGTGTTCTTCATCACCGTGAGGGCCCAGCCGTTCGTGTCGACAGTGGCGCGGGCGGGGAAGACGGCGTAACGACGGGCACGGGCAACCAGAGGCATTTAGTGATGCGCGCGGTGGTTCAACGGGTGAGTCGGGCGGCCGTCATGGTGGACGAAGAGTCCGTCGGCCGAATCGATGAGGGGCTGCTGATCTACGTCGGCGTGGAGACCGGCGACGGGGATTCGGACGCAGAATACATCGCGGACAAGGTGCATCATCTTCGTATTTTTCCCGACGACAAGCATCTGATGAATCTCGACGTGTCTCAGGCAGGCGGGGCCGTCCTGGCGGTGAGTGCGTTTACGACCGCGGCCGACGTCCGAAAGGGACGTCGTCCTTCGTTTGATCGCGCTGCGCCGTCCGATACGGCCAACGCGCTTTACGAGCGCGTGTGTCAGTTGCTGGAAGAGGCGGGCTTGACTGTGGCGAGGGGGCAATTCGGAGCAATGATGGAGGTCGAATCGATCAACGCGGGTCCGGTTTGTATTCTGCTTGACTCGCAGCGCGTGTTTTGAGCGCGCGGCGTGTTGCGCGGCGGGGTACATCGGTCGAAGCGCCGCGACTTTGCCGAAGGGCAGTTTGCCAGAGCCATCACGAAGGGCCGGGACAGTGCGGTGTCACACGATACGAAGCGGTTGGGTCACGGCGTGTCTGCTTGCGTCGCTTGGCGGGGGGCGGTTCGCCGCCGGCGAGCTGACGTCCGAAGAGTGCGTGGTGATCTACAACCGGCAAAGCCGCTCGTCGGCCGAACTGGCACAGTATTACGCGACGAAGCGTCGGATTCCCATGGAGCAACTGTTGGGGCTTGCGCTGCCGGTTGCCGAGGCCATGCCGCGGGATCAATACGAGTCCACCGTGGCGGAGGCGGTGCGGGCGTTTCTCTCCGAGCATGAATGGAGCGAAGACGTGCGATGTCTGGTGACGTGCTATGACGTGCCGCTGCGCGTCGGTGCGTACCGCGCTTCGGTGGAAGAGCGTGGCCAAGCGGAAGATCTCGGGCAGCAATTGGCCGGGACGTTTGGCCGGTTGCGCGGCCTGATCGAAGAGGTTGCAGGGGCGAAGGCGGAGTCGTTGCGAGCAGACGACGGTGAAGAATCGCCGGACCTTTCGGAACTCGGTACCGCGCACGATCGCATCGCCCTGGACAAGCTGTTCCGCGCCTATACAGACGGAATGCGTGGACTTGCCGACACGCATGAGGGTTTGAAGGGGACGGCATTAACGGAGGCGCGGCGCCGGCTGTTCCGATTCGCGCTGCGCGCCGAGGGCCTCGCGGGCTTGATCCGGCGGGCGCCGGATGAAGGGGACGACGTTTCTCCGAACACGGCAATCCGGCTCCGCGCGATACGGGAGCGGGCCGCCGCCCAAAAGCGTCGAATTCGGCACCTGACTGCCTATGGTTCGACCTCTTCCGAATTTGAAAAGGGAGTGACCGCGATTGGGGAGCTTGAAGGGCTTTTCGGAGTGGCCGCAGCACTCCAAAGACGCATTGCGTCATTGCGTGGCGAGGACTCCGAGTCCTCGTTGGACAGCGAGCTCTCTCTTGTTCTCTGGGGCCGGTACGATCCGAGCGGATGGCAGCCCAACGACCTGCGTGTTGACGGTCCCGAACGTGAACCGTCCGCTGAGGTGCGTCGTACGCTCATGGTGGCGCGTCTGGACGGGCCGAGTCCTTCGGTTGTGCGACGGATGATCGACGATGCGATCGCCGTGGAGCGGACAGGTTTGAGGGGCACGTTTTATATCGACGCCAGGGGGCTGGATGAAGGGAGCGGGCTTTTTCCTTATGATTTCGATCTGCGGACGTTGGCCGCCCGGGTGCGGGCTCGGACCGACGTGCCGGTTGTGCTGGACAATCGGTCAGAGGTCTTCGGCGTGGCCGATCGCCCGAACGCGGCGCTGTACTGCGGGTGGTACAGTCTGGCCAACTACGTTGAGGCTTTCGAGTTCGTGCCGGGAGCGGTTGCCGTCCACATGGCCAGCTTCGAGCTGGTCAGCCTCCGGGGTACGACGAAACGCTACTGGTGCAAGGAGTTACTTGCCGACGGCGTCGCGGCCACGTTCGGGGCCACCAGCGAGCCTTACCTGGAGTCGTTTCCCAAGCCGACGGCGTTCTTCGGGCGTGTGCTGAGCGGGAAGCAGACGATTGTCGAGGCCTTTTACGCCGCCAAGCCGTTCAATTCCTGGCGGCTCTCGTTGCTGGGGGACCCTCTCTACAATCCGTTCAAGCACAACCCGCAATCGATACCGTACTCGGAAGGCAGCGCGCGTTAAACGATACCGCGAAACTCATCCAGGGCGTCCGGGTTTGCGAGGGCGTCGCGGTTCTTGACTTCTTCGCCGTGTAAGGTCTGCCGCACGGCCAGCTCGACCTTCTTGCCGCTGATGGTGTGCGGGATGGCCGTTACCTGCCGAATGTGTCGCGGCACGTGGCGCTTCGTGGCCCCGGCGGCGATGGCGGTCTTGATTCTGTCCGTCAACTCCGAAGTGAGTTGCTGCCCCTCTCGCAGAACGACGAACAAACAGACCTCGACGTCGCCTTCGGACTCTTTTCCGACGACGATGCTGTCGGTGATCTCGGGCATGGCCTCGACGACGCGGTAGATCTCGGCGGTACCAATTCGCACGCCGCCGGGGTTGAGGGTCGCATCGCTCCGGCCGTAGACGATGAGTCCGCCGCGCTCGGTGACCTCCACCCAGTCTCCGTGCCGCCACACACCGGGGTAGAAGGTGAAGTAAGCTTCTTCGTATTTGCGACCATCGGGGTCATTCCAGAAGTAGATGGGGCGCGAGGGGAACGGTGCGCAGCACACCAGTTCGCCCTTCTGGCCGATCACCGGCCGGCCTCCAGGGTCAAAGGCGTGCACGTCCATCCCGAGTCCGCGGCACTGGATTTCGCCCGCGTAGACCGGCAGCATCGGGTTGCCGAGCATGAAACACGAGATGATGTCGGTACCGCCGCAGATGCTGGATAGCTGCAAGTCGCCCTTGATGTTTCGGTAGATCCACTCGAACTGTTCGGCCGACAGCGGCGAGCCGGTGCTGCAGACGCAGCGCAGGGCGGAGAGGTCGAACTTTTCGGCCGGTCGCAAGTTGCTCTTCTGCACGGCGGCGATGTACTTGGGGCTGGTGCCGAAGACGGAGATCTTCGCGCGCTGGGCCATTTCCCACAGGCGATTGATGCTCGGGCAGGCCGGGCTACCTTCGAAGAGTACGACGGTGGCGCCGACGCCCAGCCCGCTGACCAGCCAGTTCCACATCATCCAGCCGCAGGTGGTGAAGTAGAAAATCACGTCTTCGCGGCGCAGGTCGCAGTGAAGCATCAGCTCTTTCATGTGCTGGAGCAGAGTGCCGCCGTGGCCGTGGACGATGCATTTGGGCGTGCCGGTGGTGCCGGAGGAGTACATGATGAACAGGGGGTGATCGAAGTCCACCGATTCGAAGGTCAGTGCGTCGGGTTCTTCCGGTCCGAGGAACTCGTCCCACGTCACCGCCGACTCGATGCTCGATATGTCAGGAGCGTCGTTCATGTAGCCGACCACAACGACGCGGCGCACGCTTTCGAGCCGTCCGCGGATGCCGGCTACGCGCTCAAGCGAATCGATCGCCCTCCCGTTGTACGAATAGCCGTCGGCTGTCACGAGGACGACCGGCTCGATTTGTCCGAACCGGTCGAGCACGCCATTAATCCCGAAGTCCGGCGAGCAGCTCGACCAGATGGCCCCCAGGCTGGCGGCACCGAGCATCGCGATGACCGTCTCGGAGATGTTGGGCATGAAGCCGCCGACGCGGTCTCCCCTTCCGACACCGGCGCGTTTCAGTGCGGCGCCGAACCGGGCTACTTCCCATCGAAGCTCGCGATAGGTGATTTCGCGCGTCCGACCGCTCTCCGCCTCCTCGTAGATAGCCACGCGGTCATCGTCGAAGCGCAGCATGTGTTCGGCGTAGTTGAGCCGCATGCCGGGAAACCAACGGGCCTCTCTGATGCCCTCGCCCACGTAGGTCGCTTCTGCCGGGGCATGTGGGCGGATTCCGGCGAACTCGAGGAACTCGGGCCAGAAGACGTCGCGACGATCGATGGCCCACTGGCGGAACGCCTCCCATTCGGGGTCGATCTTGTAGCGCTCGGCCACTTTGGTCATGAGAGCGTACATCTGCGAGTTTCTGACGCCCTGTTCCGACGGTTGCCAGAGCGGTTGGATGTTCGACATGGCCTATCCTCAACGGTTGTACGGCGCGCCGTCCGATCACGCGCTGCTGCATTCTGTTTGGCGGATTCAGGGGCGTCAACGGGTGAGCCGCGGCCAGACGGGGGGGAAACGCATGGGCAAGCTCCGCCGCCGGTTCCGCTTGCCCACGGCACCTTCGCGAAAGACTTGCGCAGACACGCCGCCAGTGGCGCCCGACACGGACAGCGTACCGTGACCGTTCGCTAGCAGGTGTCTTGCTGGTCGGGCTTCGCTTCGAGGCCTTCCATGAGCCGGGCTGCCTCCATCATCAGCCCGTCGGTATCGCAGTCGGCCGGCGATAGTTCGAGAAACACGTTTCGAAGTATGTTGAATTGCTCGATGGCGGCCGTGAAGACGTTGCTGAGCGCTTCGAAGGAGAGTTCGAAGGCGCTGATGGCCAGGTGCCGCAAGGACGCTGCGAGGCGGGCCGTCTGGCGGTCGGTGGCGAACGGCACTGCGGCGAGGAAATAAGACATTTGCCAGAGCAGAGTGGAGGCCTCATGGACGCGGCTCATCGGTGGTTCGATGCACCGCTTGCCAAGTGCCGAGACGAGCACCTCTGGGAACTTCCAGCGTGTCGCGAGCAGCCGCGCGACTTCGACGTGATCGGTGCCGAGTTCGGCCCGTTCGAGTTCGCGTCGCCGGATGAAGTCGCCGCGAGCCTGCTCGAAGATGGGTGCGTAACGTTCTTTGAAGTGCGTCGAGAGAACGAGGCTGCCGATGTCGCCGAGCATGCCGACCAGAAAGGCCTGCTCGGTGGGATGCATCTCGATCGCCCAGGCCAACTGACGTCCGAGGCAGCCGCGCAGGATGTTGTCGCGCCAGAACTCGCGCAGATCGAAGCTGGAGTGGCCCAGGTGCCGCCAGCTCGAGCTGAGGTAGAAGCCCAGCGCAGCGGCCTTCAGGTGCTCGTTACCCAGGACTACGGCGGCGCGCGTCAACGTGCTTACGCGATACTGCTGGCCGAAGTAGCTGCTGTTGGCCACTTTCAGGAGGCGTGCGCTCAGAGCGGTATCCAGTTCGACGACCCGGACGATTTCGTTAGAACCTGCGAACTCGTCGCGGCACAGCTCGAGCAGATGGGCGGCGGCCTCGGGCAGGCTCGGGATTTTGATCGAGTCGAGAATATAATCGGTTAAGCGCGAATCGACGAGCGAATCCGTGCCGGTCCTCATGATCGCCCCCATTGCTTCCCCGTTTGATCGCTGAAGCGGCGCGACACGCGCCGATCGCGGCCGAAAAACCGCTTCCGACGGCTTTAGAGACTACAGAATCAACATCGGTGCTCTCGGTCGCGGGATTGACTAGAACGGACCGCTTACCCGGACTCACGAATGTGAGTCGCCGCAGATCTGGCCGCGGCGTGACCGAAGGCACTTGGTAGCGGTTATGGGATGAAGTACCCAAGCGGCCATCAAGTCCGTCTGGACGGACTGCGCCGGCCTGGCCGGCAGGGACCGATAAGCGGTCATCGGCTCACCGTCGGCGCGGCGGCGGCTTCTGCGGCAGGCGGAAGCGGCTCGAGCCATTTGCCGCCGTTTTCCTGAGCCATCGGGCGTGCATATAATTCCGAAGATGTGGAGGGTCGGCGAGCCGAACACCTGATGTCCGCCGTGACGCTGGTCGGCGGACGTTCGGGCGATCTCCAAACCGGGGGCGAAAGATGAATCAGTTCCGCGTACGGGGTGCTTTTGCCGTAGCCCCGGCGTTTTTCCTGCTTTTGAGCGGCGGACTGCAACAGGGGCTTGCGGCGGACACCGGCTCTGAGAGGTCGGTGGACGCGGTGGTCTGGGTGCCGGGCGAGGTGATCGTGGGCTACCGGCGAGCGCCTGGCGCCTCGGATCTGGGCCAACTGCAACAGGAACTGCCTGCCGTTACCGACTGGCGTGCGCTGCGGCATCCCGGATCCGCGTTCGGTACCGCGCGGCGGCCTCATCCGCTGGCGAGGGTGCGGGTGGTGAAGCTGGACCCAGAGGCGGACGTCGAGGCAGCGGCGCGCCGGTTGGCCCGGGTACGGGGAGTCGCCTACGCGCACCCGAACTACCTGATTCGTCCGGCCTTTCTGCCTGATGATCCTCACTTCCTGGATAAGACGCAGTATGGTCCGCAGACCATTGGTGCGGCGGAGGCGTGGGACGTTACGACCGGCGATCCGGGGATTGTCATTGCCGTTGCGGATACGGGACTTCTTTTCCACCACGAGGATCTGGTCGGTGGCATCTGGTTCAACTTGGGTGAGAGCGACTGGCTCAATCAGATCGATGACGACGGAAACGGTTTTGTAGACGACTACCGCGGGTGGAACTTCGTGAACGATTCGAAATCGGTTACGCTGGCCGACCCCCACGGGACGCACGTGGCCGGTATCGCAGCGGCGCGGATCAATAACGGCAAGGGGATCGCCGGGATGTGCAACTGCAAGGTCCTGGCGTTGCAGGTCTTCGACGAGGACGACAACGGGCAACTGGTCGGCACATGGGCACACACCGCCAACGCTTTCTTCTATGCGGTGGACAACGGCGCCGACGTCATCAACTACAGCGCCTCCGGACTCGGCGGAGCGGAGGAGCTGAGCCTGCTGCAACAGGCGGTGGTCTACGCGTGGGAGAACGACGTGCCCATCGTCACGGCCGCGGGCAACTTCCCGCTGGATCCGCCGCACTATCCCGGTGTTTATCCGGAGACGATTACGGTTGCGGGGACGACTCAGTTCGATACGCGATGGTGGCGTGATAGTTCGCGTGGCTCGGCGGTCGGGCCGCACCTGGACGTGGCCGCCCCGGCGGACGACATTATTTCGAGCTGGACCACGGTGCGGGGCTACTCGTATTTGTCGGGCACGTCGATGGCGACGCCGCACGTCACGGGGTTGGTGGGACTGATGCTGAGCATCAATCCGAGTCTCGGCGTCGAGGAGATCCGCGCGTTGCTTCATGAAAACGCGGTGGACCTCGGCGCGGCAGGGTTTGATGACCTGTTCGGGGCGGGCCGGATCGACGCAGCGGCGACGATTGCGGCCGTGCCGTTGGATACGGAGCCCCCGACGATCGTGCATGACGGTGGGGTCGCGACGTTTCCTTTCAACGGGTACATCGATCCGCGTGGCGAGAGCTCCGACGGCGTCGCTTTGGATCAGGGGATTCGCGAACTGGTTATCACGTTTTCCGAGCCGGTGCGGGATGCCGGAAGCGGCATCGGCGGATCGTTGACGGCGGACGCATTTACACTGACGGGGACTGCGGATGACTACCCCGCCATCATGGCGGTGGATGACGCGGGCAGCCCGACGATCCGGATCACGCTTGGCGGACCGATTCCGGTCGGCGAATGGACAACGCTCGTGGCCGACGTCGAGGACCTTTCGAGCAACCGGATCGAGAGCCTCGTGAGTCCGGCACCCGGCGATGACGAGCCGGACCGGCTGGTTGTCGGGTTTCTTCCCGGTGACGTCGACCAGGACGGGCAGATGGTCCCGCTCGATCTGCTTCGCTTCCGCGGCATGATGGCCGGCACCTACCACAACCCGGTCGGCGAGATTCTCGACTATGCCGACATTGATCGAGACGGCGTCGTGGACCCGTCGGACCTGAACGCCTTTCTTCACCTGATCAGCGGCACCGGGAACGCCACGCGATCGTGGGCGCTCGTTTCACTTCCGCCGCGGCCGCAGGGATGAGAGAAGGAGTCGGGAGACAGGAGTCAGGAGACAGCAGTTGATCGGCTGTCCTGATTCGAGGATGCCGCGGGCATGATCACTTACCCCGAAGCCACGGCTTGATTTCACGTCGAAGGAGTCGTTTAATGCCGCACCAGGATGCACTCTGCCGATTTGTTCAGATTCTGCGCTGCCACCTTGGTGTTGACGCTCGTTGTCGTCGCGAACGGCGGGCAGCCGACGACCGGGCCCGGTGGGGCTGACGAGCGGGACCGGCTGGCGATCGGTCAGTGGCTCGTTGATCGGGCGCATGATGTCGGGCTTCGCGCGGGGCAGTCGCGGTCGCGGCTTGATGCGGACACGTCGCTTGTCTGGGCGGCGGCGTCGACCCGCGTGGCTCCTCGATTGGCGGAGGCTTACTGGTGGCAATTCGATTTGGCGAGTCGGCTTGGCCGGCATGATGCCGCTTTGAGCCGGTTGAGCGTCTACGTCGAACTGGAACCCGCGAACATCGAGGCACATCGGCTGCTGATCGACTTAAGCGCGGCGCGGCTGCAGACGGTCGAGGAACGGCTCGCCTTGTTTCGGCGGAAACTCGCGGCCGCGGATGATGCGGAACTCGAGCGGTATCTTCATTACCGGTTGGGTGCCTTGGAGTACAGCCGCGGGGCGACGGAGGAGGCAGCCGAGCATGCTGAGGCGGCGTTGGCGTCGTATCCTTGGTATGTTCCGGCGATTGAGTTGCTCGAGGCGCTTCGCGGCGAAGAGGGTGGGCCGGGTCTCGAGCTTCAATGGCTTCTTGGGCAGGTGGTCTCGCAGTCGCACGACCCGGTACTGCTGTGGCGGATCTCTGCTTACCTCTCCGACTTGTCGATGCACGATCGCGCGGCCGATTGGTACGGCTGGGCACACGGCGCATTTGTAGCGACGGCAGACGGCTCAGGGGTGCTGCGCGCGTTCCTGCTTAATTGGGCGGGCAATGCTCTGGCGGGGGGATCGCCCGGTACGGCCGTTGAGCTCTGTGAACGTGTGCTGGCTGCGGAGCCTGATCGCATTGATGCGCGATTGCTCGTGTTGCGTGCGAAGCAGGAACTCGGTGACGGCGCGGCCGCGGAACAGCTTAGCGAGCTGCGCCGCCGATCGGGCGAGTTGGACGAGGCCGTTCGCGGCGACGCTTACGATGCTGTTCTGGAGCGACTCGATCGTTTGGACGCCGGGCCGCAGCCGGCGACCGATCTGTCCGAGGTTCGCAACCTGTTGCAGCGCTTCGATACCACGATTCTCAAGTTCCATCGCGCGCCGATGGAATACGTAGCGTTGTCGGCTGAGCCAGCGGTGATGACGGTTGTTTACGGGCAGCCGGTTCGTTGTACGTGGACGTTGACCAACAATGCCGGGTTTCCGATCGTGCTGGGCGCCGATGCGCTTGTGGATCCGCAACTGCTGATCTCGATTCGTCGCGAGGAGTCGGACGGCGTCGTGTCTGCGAAGGCGGACGGGTACCTGTCGATCTCGCTGGCCCGGCGCCGCGTGCTCATGCCGGGTCAGTCGGTGTCGATCACGCGAACGCTCGATCTGGGGCCGGCGCGCCAACTGCTGCGCCGGCATGTGCATGATCGGTGTCGTTTCGTGTTTTCCGCGGTGCTTGATCCGCAGCCTCGAAGGAACGGCACCTGGACGTCGCGTCTGCGTGCGTTTCCACCGACGATGGTTAGGGTCGATCGAGCGGGCATCGATCCCAGTGCGGAGGCGATGCAGCGGCTCTTTGCGAAACTGGGATCCTCGCGTGTCGGCGAGCGCGTCGAGGGCGTCGTCGCGCTTGGGGGGATCATTGCGGAGGGGAAGCGGGATCACGCAGTGCTGGAAAGCCGGCGAAGACTGCTGGATGCCCTGGCAGACCGTTCGTGGTACGTGCGGGCGCGAGCGCTGGGCGCGTTGGCCAACGTCGATTTCGATCAAACCACGATAGAACGTGCGGCCGCCTGCCTGAGCGATTCGCACTGGCTCGTCCGCATGCTGGCGATCGATTTATTTACCGTGAAACAGCGAGCGACTTTCCTGCCCGTTCTCGAGCATGTGAAGCAGGACGATCCGGACGTCCTCGTCCGGCGCCTTGCGCGTCTGCAGGCCGAACGATTCGACAGCACTACGGAGCAGCCCGGCCGGCCGTGAAGCGATTTTCCTTGATACCGCGCAGCTCGCCTTAATACGCCCTGGTCAAGCGGGCACCCGGGTAGTAGTGTTTGAGGATGTCGCCGGCCCGGTGGCCTTGAATGGCCATGGCCTGCATGCCCCACTGACACATGCCCATGCCGTGGCCGAATCCCTTTCCGTTGGTAAAGACCAAGTCATTGCCGTCGTTTGTGACGTCGCAGTCGGTGCTGCGCAGCGTCGTGCTGCCAACGGCCAGGCGGAAGTCCTCGGCGGGCAGTTGCTCGCGCTGGCCATTGTTCCCGATGAATTGGAACGTGACGGGTCTTCCCCACTTGGTGCGTTGGACGACGCGCAACTGCTCTATTTGCCCGAGGCGTTTCATGTCGGGGTAGCGGGCGAACAGCCTAGCGGTGACTTCGGACTTGGCAAGGCGGACGGGGGGCCAGCGGTACTTGGGGCCGCGTGCCACCGAGAGGCAGTCGCAGCGTACGCCGCCGGTCAGGGGCGGCACGGCGGGCATTCGCGGCTTGACGTGTTTGACGTTCTGGGTGCGGCCGCCGCAGCAGGAGCTGTAGAAGGTGCAGAAGATGCGTTCGCCGGCGGGCGACGTCCACGTAGCCACGATGCCGCGGGAGTAGTTCGCGGCCTCGCGGGCGCGATCGGCGGCGGCACCGGTGGGCAGTCCCTGGTAGACCTGCGAGGCCTGGGAGGCGTTGACGTCGTAGGGCTGTCCGCCCCGTTCGGCCATATTGTAAAGTGCGTAGGTGCGCACCGCGACGGCCTGGGCCCGGTAGGCCTCGCGCTCGAAATGCGGGAAGAGCTCGGCAGTCAGGACGCAGGCCACATAGGTATCGAGGTTGACCTCGTTGATCACTCGGAGGCGGTTGCGATCGAGGGCCGACAGGTGGAGTTTTCCGGGGTATCGGTGCGGCAGTTCCCAGCCGCGGTCGGTCGCGCGGGCGAGGCGTACACTGTCGTCGGATTGTTTGCAGGAGAGTACGAACGGACCTTTGCCGAGGACGCGATCGCCGAAGACGACGCGGCCGACCGGATCGGCGCCGACAACTGTCCAGTCGATGTGGTCGCGTTGCAGGATTAGTTCGCCGGCGGTCGATCGGATCGTGAACGGATGGTCGATTTGCACGCGGCAGCGCGGCTGGCGATCGACCAGGAGAACGCGAACATCGCGCACGTCCAAAGCTGGGGGTATGCCTCGCGTTTCGCGGCGTCCGAAATCGCGGTGTCCGCATGACGCCGCCGAAAAGAGAATGGCGGCGACTACACCAAGATACAGCGGGATGGCAACGGGCGGCCTCATTAAACTAAACCGGTTTTCAGGAACGGCTGCGAACGGCCTCCCCTCAGCCAGTGTTGCATGCAGCGTCAGTCGTTGCGCAGGGAGAGTCCGAGTTCGGCCAGCCGCCGCTTGATTTCCGACAGGGAGGTCATGCCGAAGTTCTTGATTGCCAGCAGCTCCGCCTCCGATCGCTGCGTGAGTTCTCCGATGGTGTTGATTCCGAGGCGCATGAGGCACTTGCGCGAACGCACTGAAAGCTCCAGTTCGGCAACGGAGCGGTTAAGGATGCCGGCCTTGGCCTGGTCCACGCCGCCCATGCTCACGGACTCGGGCAGTTCGCCTTCTTTCTCTTCGAGGAGTTGTCCGATTCGCAGTCCTTTCTGGGAAAGCATCGCCTCGATCTCGTGAAGCGAGGTTTCCCCGAAGTTCTTGTAGGCGAGCAATTCCTGCTGCGTGGTTCGAAGCAGGTCGCCCAGCGTGTGGATGTCCATCTGCTTGAGGCAGTTTCGGCTGCGGACGCTGAGTTCAAAGTCACTGATCGGAGTTTCGAGCAGGGCGTCGCGCTTCTCGCGGTATTTCTCTCCCTCTTCGTCGTAGTACATGCCCTTGGAGGCGGCCATGTCCTTTTTGAAGAGTCTGGCCCGTTCCTCGTTGGGGTATTCGTCCAGTACGCGATTGACGCAAGCGAGGGCGTCGTCGTATCGGCCGAGGTCCTCGTAGAGGACGGCCAGGTTCAACAGGGCGTTCACGTGGCAGGGTGGTTCGGCGGTGACATGCTCGTAGAGTTCGATGGCCAGCTCGTCGTCGCCGTATCGATCGGCAAGTATGGCCAGACGGAACGCGGCCTCGACATGGTCGGGGTTGGCCGATATTGCGGCCTCATAGGACTCGCCGGCTTGGGCCCACTGGCATTGCCGCTCGCGAATGAGGCCCGTAAAGAAGTGCTGGTCCGCCGTCGAGATGTCCTGGGCGGTTACGGCGTTCAGTTTCCCTTCGGCCTCCTCCAGCGCCCCGGACGAGACAAGATCACCAATCTCTTCCCTGATCGTCGACATCGTCTGCTGTATTCTCCAGACCTGGGTTCACCCGAAACGCGGCGCGGTTCTGCCGCCAATGCAAAGCCGCGCCTGAATCCATCGAGCGTAATCGAATGTCAACCGCCCGGCAACCCCGGCGGATCGGCGGGGAACGCGGCCGGGTGTGTGAGAGTTTCGGTGGCTGCTTTGGTCGGGTCCTGGTGGCTTCGTTTGGAAGGAAGAGGCACGAAGGCACGAGGGCACGGAGGCACGG
>CAZNPL010000056.1:0-25151 GCA_964574815.1 uncultured Phycisphaeraceae bacterium | reverse complement strand
ACCGGGCCGCCAGGGCGCGAAAACCCAGCTGCGCTCGCTTAATTTGGGCCTAGCGAAGCGTGACTCTGCCCATAGCTCGGGTCGTAGTATCGCCCGGCCAGCGCAACTTGGTGATTCTGGAAAAGCGACGGAGGGTTGTTTGGCCCCTGCCCAGGAAGACCCGAAGCGTCGGTTACGTCGGCGTACAACCACTCGTAGCTATTGTTGAGAATCGGTGGAAAGCCGAGGCCTGGACGCGGGATATTGAGATAAGGATACACCGAATCGCCGCTTACCCCGCCAGTCGGCGCGTAACTCCAGTCGTTAACGAGAAACCGTAGATTCGGGTCGCTCGGATCCTGGTAATACAAGGCGATACGCTCTTGATGCGCGTAGCTGATCCCGTGGGCGCGGAGCATATCCAGCAAGAGCTTGACCCACGCTCCGCACTGCCCGTCACCGCTGGCCAGCAGGGCATTGGTCGTGAGGTTAGTGCAATCCCAGCTTGCATAATACGTCAACTGCTGATCGTCGTCCGCTCGGCGAACGTCCAGGTCAACGAAGTCCGACCAGACGCCGGCCAGCACGCCCGCTTCCGTCGTGGCGCCATCGGCATCTCGGCAACTGTTGCGAAAAAGGGTGTGACGCCGCTCGCTGGGACCGAGGCCCGCCGTAGCCGGGTCCTCGAGCACCACGTAAACCGGGTGCTCCGTGACATTCACGTAAAACCACAATGTACCCCCGTCCGGCGATACCGACCACTCGATTTCCATCGGATCATAATAGCGCACTGCAGCGCCCAGCGGTACCGCGGCATCCGTGGCCGTGATCGCCAATTCATCGCCCGTCAATGTCGCGACCTCCTCAAAAACGAGCCCATCCGGTCCCACGCCCCGTATCCGCGGGCTATCGGCGAAGGCTTCGGCAGGCGCGACCGCGATCTTCGCTGCCGACCTCATTATAGAGGTCAACGACGGCGTCGTACGGACAAAAGCGACCGGATAGAAACGGTCACCCGCGTCGTCCGCGTCGCCGTCCGGTGGACTTGAGTTATCCTGCCAGTGCGGTGCCGAATAGGGCAAGGAGCCGTCATCCGAATAGAGCTTGCGACACCGCCCGCCGGAAAACCCGACTTCCTTCAGATCCCCGCCGATTACCGTCAGTTTCACATCATCCTGGCAGACGACGCTGGTTCCGCCGAGCACAAGATCGAACTCGACATCTCGCAGTGTCGAGCTGGCCGGCACCCCTTCCACGTAATACACCGCGGTGAACGTCTTCGGGAAACCGGCCAGATCCCACGATTGCGGCAGCGTGACCGGGTTACTGCGATCCGCGCTTTCATAAACCTTGATGCGGCCGGCGCCCGCGGCAACCGACAGAGTCAGCGTGCCGGTCAGGCTCCCGTCGGCGACCACAGTGAGCGAGACCAAGTCGTCTTCGCCGGTCGTTGGTCCGGCATCGTCCTTGTCGGGCGTGCCGTTTTCATCGTCATCGTCGCCGTTGACGCCGACGAATGCGCCGGGGTCCTCTTCGTCATCCTCGCTGAGGCCCTCAATCTCCAGATCGACCCACTTGCCGACGTGCACCGTCACCGTCCCGCTGTCGCACACCTCGGAGCATGGTCCCAGGTTGTTTTCCACCGAGACTTTCACCGTCCCTGTGCCGAACGCCGAGGCCGGGTCGATCGTCACCTCCGCGGTGAATGGCGGAAGCGTTTCATCCGGAAGCGTTTGATGCGGCCCGTACCAGCGGCTCAGGGATGACGGGTTGACGGCCAGGATGTCGATCAGGTTGCCCGCATCGGGCGACAGCGTCGTCGTCATGATCAGACCGCAAGGGGCAGAGTTGGTCACGCGGAACTCGATGACCCCCGTCCCGCCGGGACACACGTAAACATCCGGCGTCAGGATCTCCAGCGAGCAGGGCTGATGAGGAATGCACTCGTGGACGCAAGGGCAGTCCGAGCCGCACAAGTCCGGGTCGCAGAAATCGCTGGTGCACTCGTCTTCGTCGTCGCAATCGACCGGCGGGTTGTCGCATACGCCATTGACACAGATGTCGTCCGTACAGGGGTCGCCGTCCGAGGTGCAAGCGGTGCCGTCGGCCACGTCGGGGTGCACGCAGTTTCCGCTCAGGCAATAGTCGAGCGTACACTCGTTGCCGTCATCGCTGCACGGCGTGCCGGGGAATCGATCGTCATGGACGCTCGCCCCGGTGTTGGGGTTGCAGCCGTCGGAAGTGCACTCCTCGTTGTCGTCGCAATTCTTGGGCTCAAAGACGCAGCCGGTATCCGGGTCGCAAGAGTCGTTGGTGCACTCGTTTTGATCGTCGCAGTCCGCCGGCGTCCTCGCGCGGTTCCTTGGCGAGATTCCGTCATCTGGCCATGCGCCACACGCCCTTCGAGGAGGCATGGTGCCACAATCGATCGTCAGGCTGAAAACGGGGTTCACTGGACGCTTACGCTCGCACAAGGCCCCCGTCCGCCTTCCTTGAGCGTGCCCAGATTGTCATGCTGAGCGCACGACGCTCCGTTCGGAGCCTGTGGATGCGTGTACGAGTCCATGCGACGCGCGGGTTCCGAAGCGTCCTGCGGACATCAATCGCAAAAGTGGGGCGGCTATGGAGCTTCGCCGGATTTCAGTCGCTCGTCCAGCCACTGTCGAGCCAGCGCAACTTCTTCGGATTCATAAGTCCTCCTCGCGCGCGTCTCGACCGGAAAATCCTCAAACCAGTAACCGAGCGCTGAGACTGCGAAATCGCGCGTTTTCCGGAATATCTTCGCGGGCAAGTGCGACGGCGCAACGTTCTGAATCTCAGTGTCGTCGTCCAGAAGCCTGATAACCCACTCAAGTGTCTGTGGTGTGGGGCGAAAACGTTCGAGCAACTCGAGGTGAGCTAAGCGCTCGTCGATCGGTGCCGAGTCAATCGCTTCAGCGAATTGTGCGAACGCGCGCTCATCTCCCAGATTAGCCAATGCAAACTGGAGTCTAATCATAAGGGAACCGCGCTTCTTGGTCGGTAGCGAGTCAGCGTCCTCGTAAAGGGATGACAACCGTTGCATGAGCGCGCTGTCGCCCGGTTCGGCGATCTCGCCGAGAAGTTCGACGATCAATCGCAACGACCTGGCGTCGTACTGTCGAAGGCGTGTTGCTAGTTGCAGAACCACTCTCTCTCGAATCTCGGAATTGGCAGCTTTCCGAAACGTTCCCCGAAAATCCTGAATGGCATGGTAACGCACGCTACTAGAGGGGTCGTTTACAATGATATCCACGACGGCATCCTGAATTGCGGAATCATCACGGCACGGCGCACTGTAAGCGAGCGCGCTGACCCTTACACCAGAATCCGGATGTTTAAGCGCCTCTAGTACTCCGCGCCGAAGCGTCTGGGGCACGTGTACCAACACGTAAAGGGCGCGGCCCGCAACTCGGGGGTCTTCTTGTGCGACGTATTCGAATACGGGTTCCGGGTCAGCGATCGCTGCCTCAACCGCAGCTTCCAGTAGTGCCATATCAGTCTCCTCGGACACAACGAAAGCCGCTCTGTACAACTCGTTCCTTTGTCGCTGTTCGACAGGTTGTGCACTGGTGTCGCACAGCAACACTTCGTTGCACGCAATTGCTAGAAGAAGTGTAGCAAATCGTTTCATCGATTTACCCTTTCAAAACATCACGGTCTTGACCCATTCGCGAGGATTGCTTGTCGGAGCGTGATGTGGACCCGCAACGCGCTCGGGCCGACATCTTCCATAAGATTGTTATGAATACTCCAGTCTCCATTTTCGTCCGCGTCCAGATTTCCCGTATATGGATGCAAGAAGTGCGGGTTATCCAGTAGAAAATAGTGCCCGCCCTCGTGCGCGTACGAGTCCATGGGCATGTCCTCATCGGTAGTTGCATAATCAGCCCCCGACGCGCCCCATGCTTGGTTGTCGGTATCGTCCTCGTCTGGTGCACAATCCTGTTCGTACTCCCAGCACGAAAAGATGTCCCATCCATAATCCGCCAGTTCATTGACCCAAACAAGGCGGACATCAGCCTGGTCGGTTTGCGAGCAGGGAGGGCCTGGCTGATCGTAAAACTGAACGACCGGACCGAGGTCCTGCTGTACGGGCGGATCAGATTCAAACTTTGGTGGATCAGGCACGAAGCGAATATTGGCTTGGTGATCCCAGATTTGGTTCATACGGAACAATATAGCCTGAGCATCTGTGGGGGTGAGACTACTTGCGTGCCCAGCAATGTCGCTCACGCGGTGGAAAGCGACACGTGCCTCCTTTTGCGGCAACGTATGCACCCGAAGGGTCGCCAATGCCAACTCGTCCGTCGTGTCCGCGTAGGCCTCGACGACGGTGGCTCCCTCACTGGCGGAGGTGATTTCCAGTCGGAAATCACCCAGGTGTGCTGAGGTAGGAATCTGAACGATACCGGGCTGAGTCACCCTCAGTTTTACCCAGCCACCTCCCTCGCTCACGACATCGGTCCACGCAACATCCCCTCCCGGCATCGGCACCATCAGGCCGCACGGATTGATCGTGTGATCGAAGCCGGTTCGATTCGTGGGATTGATGGCCACGAAACTGACCCGCAGCACCGTGAGCCGCACGTAGTCGTAGCATACGAACCCGGCGGGCCCCGGACCGTCAGGATCCAGTTCAACCAGAATCTCATCGCTGCCGGCATCATCTCTCGCCGTAAGGCCTTCCACATACAGGGTGACGACGCGAGCGCCGCCCACAAAGCCGAGATCGCTCGCCGAGAAAACGTCGCCATTCTCTTCGTAGGCGGGCACGTAATCGCCTCCCTGCAAGATGGAGGCGAAATCCCGCGTTTCGTTGCCGTACTTGGTCCAGATTCTGAACCCGCCGGTAACCGAGTGATGCCGTCGATTCGGGGCGTCGTATGGAGGGTCGTCCCTAATCGTCATGGAGGCTCTTGGCGAACTCGCATAATAGATCCGCAATCGGGCCGTGGCGAGATCGAGTGGTTGCGGCAGTTCCAGGATGATCGGGATGAAGTCGTCTTCGTTCGGATTCTGATCGTCATCGTTGCCGTTCTCCCCCTCCGCGTTGAAGCCGTCGCCCAGATCATCAATACGCTCGTGGACGGTGTCGACACCGTAAAAGGGTTCCGGGTCGTCGTCGTTATCCCAGTTGGCCGGTATGTACTTGCCCGGTCGAGGCGGCTGGCCGGTGAAGTTCTCGAGGACGTCTTCGGCATCCGACCGGTCTGGAGCCTGTCGAGCGTTCGTGTTGTCGGTGTCGATGTCAAGATCGACACGCACAACCGTCGCGCGGACTTCATCGTCGCAGCCCTCACCGTTCCCCTCAAACGCCAGCCGAAACCAAAGGTCGCGTAGCACGTTGCTGACGGAAATGCCTTCGACGAAAACGACCGTAGTGAACGGGCCATCGACCTGCCAATTTACGGGCAGCGTAAGCGGCGTCGACCGGTTCTCGGCCTCGTAAAGAGCGATCAACTCGGCTCCGGTCTCGATGCTGAGCGTGAGCGTCCCCTGGAGGTTAGCGTGAACGTCGATTATCAGCGGCACGAGATCGTCCTCACCCGCCGTCGGCCCAGTGTCGTCCTTATCGAACGTCTGATTGTTGTTGTCATCATCATCGTTTACACAGATGTACCCCCCTACGGTTTCCTCGTTTTCCTCCGGGAGTCCGAGAAAGACGAGATCGATCGGGGGAACGACGTGCACCGTCACCGTCCCGCTGTCGCACACCTCGGAGCATGGTCCCAGGTTGTTTTCCACCGAGACTTTCACCGTCCCTGTGCCGAACGCCGAGGCCGGGTCGATCGTCACCTCCGCGGTGAATGGCGGAAGCGTTTCATCCGGAAGCGTTTGATGCGGCCCGTACCAGCGGCTCAGGGATGACGGGTTGACGGCCAGGATGTCGATCAGGTTGCCCGCATCGGGCGACAGCGTCGTCGTCATGATCAGACCGCAAGGGGCAGAGTTGGTCACGCGGAACTCGATGACCCCCGTCCCGCCGGGACACACGTAAACATCCGGCGTCAGGATCTCCAGCGAGCAGGGCTGATGAGGAATGCACTCGTGGACGCAAGGGCAGTCCGAGCCGCACAAGTCCGGGTCGCAGAAATCGCTGGTGCACTCGTCTTCGTCGTCGCAATCGACCGGCGGGTTGTCGCATACGCCATTGACACAGATGTCGTCCGTACAGGGGTCGCCGTCCGAGGTGCAAGCGGTGCCGTCGGCCACGCCAATGCGTGAGCCTGCCCCCTTTCTTTCTCTTGGCTCCGTTTCTTTCTCGCTGACGGCAAACAACGTGCGCTGCGCGCCCGGTCCCCATCATCGTTCAGCGCGGCGCAGTGCCTTCTCGACGTGCTCGTCCAACCCCGACAAAACCGACCTTCGGGACGATTCCAGGCGACGCCTCGCCTGCTTACGCAGGGCCTCCGGCTCATTGTCGCGGTCGGCCAGGATTGCTCCAAGCTGCGCCACGTAGGCCATGGCTCGTTCCTCGACCACCTTTAGGGTGCTTCGCGTGTCCTGAGTAAGCTCGACCTCTCCGGAACGAACGAGGTCAACAGCACGAATGACGTCATCTGTATTCTCGCATTCTTCGTTGACGGCCGCCCGCACGTTGGCGTCAGCTAGTATGATCCGGTCAATGTGGTCGCTCAGGTTACGGGCGAGCGCGGCCATCGTTTCGCCGCGAACAAGCGTGTCCTCGTGCTTATCGACGAGAATCTTCTGAAGCGTCGCGTAGGTGGAGTGTGCATTCGCGCTAACGTAACCTTGAAACGACTCCTGCAAACGGGTCTTCGGCTCTTTCCACATCCACGAGATGATCGCTGAGCGCAGGAAGGGCGACTCCCCGCTATCCTCGACTACGGCAAGTAGTCGGGCGGCCCCCTCGTCAACACGGCATTTGTTAAAGTAGCCATGCAGGCACGTGGCCACATAGATTTGAGCCACTTGGGCCGGCGGCATATCGTGCATTTCCTCGGAGCGACGTGCGACTTCCTCGCACGCCTGACGGGCGGCCAGAAGCATCTGCTGCGCCGTCAGCGAGTCGAGGTACTTGCTGAATTCCGCACTCGCGTCCCCTGTGTCCTGCTCCATGAACGAGCGAATGCGCGCCCACGGTTCGTCAGGTTCCGGCGAATCCTGACCAGCCTGCGCAAAGCTCGTCAGCAGCGTGGCCACGATGATTCTTGGAGAAGTCAACACTAGTTGCCTGTGCGGACCGGTCCTTGCCCTTCCTGCGACACTCGCGATTGGGAAGGGCTACTTTTCACTCTGTTGCAGGATCTCTTCGATCCTCCCGTCCAACGCGGCGGCTTCCGAGCTCCGAAACGAGTCGAGGCGACGCATGGCCTCACGCACAAGTCTCTCTGGATGGTCCTCCTCGTTGGCTAGAATCTCACTCAACAGCGTCAAGTATATCAGAACGCGCTCGTTGACGAGCTTCAATGCCGAGGTGCTACTCTCCGTAAGGGTCACTTCGCCCGACCTCAGCAGGTCACCTGCGCGAACAACGTCACTGCTATGCTCACGCTTTTCGGCGAGGGCCCGCCGCATATTGGCGTCGGACCGACAGATCTCGCTGACGCGCTCATGCAGCAGCGATCCGATAGCGGCAACAGCTTGTTCACGCAACCGCGCGTTTTCATCCGGTTTGGAGACGATTCTATTTAGAATCGCGACGGTCGTATCCAAGTTCTCCCCCGCATAGCCAAGCAAAGCCTTCGCGAATACGGTGTTGGGGCTCGTCGAAAGCCGCGCGGCGAGCGCGCGCCGGAGGCAAAGACATTCGTCTTCGTCGCCCACGATGTCAATGAGTTTCTTGGTCAAGAGGCTCAAGCGCGCCGCACCGCGCTCGTCGTCTCTGAGTGCTTCATAGTAGAATTCAAAACACATTAGCGCGTTCGATTCTGCGGCCGCTGCGACGTCATGGTCCGACGCAAGCCCCGGCTTATTCTCTCCTGCCAGACAACCCTGCCTTGCCGCTGTCACTAGCTCGTCCGGTTCGAGAAGTCTCATGTATGCCAAGACCCTGGGGGCCCCCTGTGGCGAGCTCTGCTGTACTAAAGAATCAATCTCACTCCAGTAGACAGGCTCCCCGTTCCCCGGAGGGGCTGCTTGCACAACCGCTGCGACGATCAACGCACATGCTGCTCTCAGAAAAATGTCCATCAGTTTCCTCCCTTTGATCCGACAGGGATACAAAGATCCTGCTTTTGAAACCTCGTATCGGCATCCTCGGGGGTCACGTGACCGCACTGTGTCGCGGGTTGTAACGTATCCGCCCAGCCGACGCTGTCAAAATCGTTGTGCTCTTCCAGATTGCCCGGCAGTCCGTTCCCGCCTAACTCCCACAGTCCAAGGACAGGGTCGTAATCGAACAGGTCGGATTGGCTCGTGATATCGTAGTGCACCTGTCCGGCCAAGATGGCTCTGGCCATACCCCACACCTCTACGCCGTTGATCTCGTAGCAAACCTCAACAAGCCCATCGCATCGCATTTTGGTAATGGTGTTCAGCTTTCCGTCCCAGTCGCTCGGCTCGATCGCCTCCGCGCCGAGCACCGGATAGCCAAAATCCGATCCCACTAGGGACTTCGCGGCTTGAAGGATCTTCAGTCTCTCTACGTACGTGATTGAGGGATTCGTGAAGCACCCATAGACCGTCTCCCCAGCCTGAGTCATGGTCGTTAGTGGCTTGTCGTCGGTCGGGCCGGCGATTTCGATAATAAGGAACTTGGCATCATCATTCAGGTTTGCGCGGAGCAGTGGCCCCGTGAATGTCCACACCAGCGCGGCGTGGCCACGATCTCCCTGGGTCCAGATCTGATTGTCTCGATACACGGCGTTGGCCAGGTTGATCATGACGACGGTTGCCTTGACCGTGTCTGTGCACGTTTCGTGCCCGCCGGGCTGGCGATAACGCAGTACCAGGATTATATCCCTCTCCGCATCGCTCGGCGCGATGCCCTCCATCCATAGGCCGTCCCACGCAAGCTGCTGAAACTCGTCTCTCTCCGTCGGGTCGCCGAGGCTCCACGTTTTCAGGGTCGCCCCGGGCAGAAACTCCGTTCCCTTTGTCCTGGTTGACCACAGTTTGATCTTGTCGGCACCCTGGACGATTTCCAGCTCCGCGCTGCCGTCCAACGGAATCGGTTGGATCTTCGGAACAAGCTTCGCCAGGTTATCCTCGTCCGTGACCGAAGACTCTTCAAGGTCGGGAACTGGCGCGGTCGTCCAGGACCCGTCAGGGTTCATCACGCCGTCGCCGTCATCGTCATCCCAGTTCACCAGGACGAATCCGCCGATGTCCTCTTCGTCCGCCTCCGCGACCGCCGAGCCCTGCGGCCCAAGGGCATCGCCGTGATCCAGGTCGGCACCGCCGTTGTGGATCTCGAGGTCCAGGTTCGGCACGGCTACGGTCACCGTCCCGTCGGTGCAGTGGGTGTCTTGGCAGCCGTTGCCGAAGGCCGAGACGTTGATGGTGATACTGCCGTTACCCGTCGGGGAACTCGCCGACACGCTAATCGGCACTGACCAGCTCTTTGGTTCTCCTGGCTGATGAAGTTTGAAGCCCGGGCTGGGCAGAGGGTCCAACACAATCGTGCCCGCAGACGTGTCCGTCAATACGACGCGAATCCAGCGGCTGCACTCGCTCGTGTTGTTGGTCTCGAACTCCAAATAGCCTGTTCCGCCCGGGCACACGGTGAGCGGCAGGGTCTCAACCAGCAGGCCGCAACCCTCTGGCTTGCACTCAAAAAGGCACGGGCATGCGCCCAGGCAGTTCGTCGGGTCGCAAGAGTCATTGGTACACGGTTTGCCGTCGTCGCAATCGACCGGCGGGTTGGCGCACGCACCGGTCTGGCAAATGTCGTCCGTACAGGGATCGCCGTCCGAGGTGCAAGCGGTGCCGTCGGCCACGCGGGGGTGCACGCAGTTTCCGCTCAGGCAATAGTCGAGCGTACACTCGTTGCCGTCATCGCTGCACGGCGTGCCGGGTGCCACGTCGGGGTGCACACAGTTACCGTCCAGGCAATGGTCCAGCGTACACTCGTTGCCATCGTCGCTGCAGGGCGTGCCGGGTGCTAGGTCCAGGTTGACGCACGCTCCGGTTTCCGCATTGCAGCCGTCGGACGTGCACTCTCTGTCATCGTCGCAGTCCTTGGGCGGATGCGTGCACACTCCGTCCACGCAAACGTCCTCGGTGCACGGATTCCCCTCGTCGTCGCAGCCCGTGCCGTCGGGCTTGTCCTCAAACACGCAGCCCGTCCCGGGGTCGCACGAGTCGCTGGTGCATTCGTTGTTGTCGTCGCAGTGGATTGTCGTACTCGTGCAGGTACCTCCGAGGCACTCCTCGTAGGTACACAAGTTGTCGTCCGGAGTGCACGGCGTCCCGTCTGGCCAGTCTTCCTGATCGCAAGCACCGGCGTCATTGCAGAACACCGTTTCGCACTCCTGCGCCTCCCCGCAAAGCCAGGTTTGAACGCACCCTTCGCCGGGTACGCACTCGTGCGAGTGGCAATCGTGCCATTCGCATTCGACGGTGAAGGCCGAACAGGACTGCTGCTCGCATCCCGCACCCTGGCATCCGTCGCTCCATGAGTCGCAGCACACCGTACAGGTCTCGCATTCGCCGAGCCCGGGTAAGTCATCGCACCCCAGTATGCCGCCTTGCGGCAGCGCCCTCGGCGCCGCCGGCGGTGACTCTGTAACCTCCCAGAGGCAATCCAGATCGATGATTGTCCGACAGCAGGTCAGGCTGCTGCCGGCCGGTGCGGGGAACATCGGAGCCGCGACCCCGCCCTCCGGCTGGGGCGATTGGACCCGTCCGATCTCGTGCAAATAAGCTGAAAGCCCCGTCGGAAACTCGAGGTAAGACTCTCGGTCAATTCTCACCCAGCGTGTCGATGTGCTGGACCGGTCCGACGCCGTCGAATGGAAGTGGATGGCCGAGGCAAACGTGCGTTCATCTGCGAAGTTACCGACGTCAAGGTTCGCATCCATCAACTGGTCGACGGCGTCCAGGATGTCCGGGTTGGACGTGTAGTACCAGACCCGTTCCGTCTCATCGAACCAGACCAGCGTCACGGGCCACTGGTGCTTCACCAGACGGTCGCTCCGCGGCAGATACCAGCCCAGGAATCCGTCCCGACCGTACAGGTGGTACCACCGCACCTCCTCGCCCTGACCGGAGGCAGGGACCACGAGAGCGGACCCGACGAGAAATGCGGACAGCGGCAGGACTACGGTGATCGGGGAAACTCTCCGGTGGGTCAGCATGAGAACGCCATCCTGCTCAAAGTGGTCTGCGCGGAGCGTGACGGCATAAGTTCTCAGACGGGAACTGTAGCCGAAGCGCGCGCGAAAAAATAGAAAATTCTGGAATTGCTCAGTTCAACTTCTGCACGGACTCGCGGCACGGCACGGAGGGCGGGCGGTTGTGAGGCCGAGTGGAAACGGACGCCCGACGCGCATGGGCAAGTCGTGACGGGGAGTGGAGGCGTCGGCCGCCGGTTGTCGCCTCGAGGCTAACTCTATGAAGATGGGCCTGAGACCTGTGTTGCGTTTTCGAAGCCGCGGAGGGACTTAAATTAAAAATGCAATTATTGATGTATTAGCGCGGGTCCTGAGGGGCGACGCGTGCGCTCGATTTGGGTCTCTGCAACAAAACAACAACGCTCGTCCGAAAAACCGCGCGATGCAACCTCATTCCAGGAAATAATTTGCAGTTTTCCTCGACTCCCTCCTCGCATCGGCCATTCTCACGTGCTAGTATTCCGTGCCCGGTTCGCAGTTGCCGACTCCTGCGCCGTGTCATGTTCTCTGTGGCTAGGGCATCTCCCCCACAGGACGGCCACTCGGCAACGCAGTCCCGAGCAATAAACCCGTTCGTTTCGAGGGTGGCAGCTCGACTGGGGAAGGAAGCGAATGCTGGACGGAATTAACGGTAGAATACATCGGTGCGTGCTGGTCGATCTCAACACGCAACGGGATTTCTTCGACCCGACCGGCGCCTGTCCGGTCCTCAACACCATCGGGATTCACGCCTGCCTGCGACGTGTCGTCGCATGGGCAAAACGCAACCAGGTTCCGATCATCTCCTCGGTCGAGTCGCATCGAAGGCATGATGCCCTGGGCTTTGCCCGGCGCGTACACTGCATCGAAGGCAGCCCGGGATACCACAAACTGCCATTTACGTTATTGCCGTCCCGGGTGTTCGTCCCCGGAGATAACACTTTGTGCGTGGCCACCGACCTCTTCCGCCGGCATCAGCAGGTGATCTTCCCGCAGCGCAGCGAAGACCTCTTCGCCAACCCCAAAGCTGACCGATTTCTCACTCAGCTACGAGCCGAGGAATTCGTGGTATATGGGGCTACCGCCGAGCACGAAGTCAAGGCCGTGGCCCTCGGGCTGATCGCTCGCCACAAGAAAGTAGCCGTCGTAACCGACGTGTGCGGATGCTGGAATCCCACCGAATCGGACCTCTCCCTGCGTCTGTTGGCCGCCAAGGGGGCCAGGCTGATGACCGTCGAGGAACTGATTCAGCGCCGGCTGCCCAGACGAGGTCGTTACACCAGCGCCGGATTGATCTACCCGTGGCCGGCCCGCCCCGCACCGGCACTCCGATCCAACGGCAACGGCCGGCGACGCCGTTCGAGGCGATAAGCCCCCTTCAACGTCGCGACAACTCGGTGCTGCACCGGTTCAGCGCCGACCAGCGCCCCAGAAATGACGAAAGGCCAAACAGGTGACCGAGAGGTCATCTCAAGCACCTGTTTGGCTTTCTAGGTCCATCCCCGTCCGGAAAGCCACCCTCGTGCGAGCGCCACCGTTCACTGTGTGAAGGTGGGTCCTGACTGACCCGCTGCACGGCCCCGTCTCACAGATAGCGGCTCAGCGAAACAGCTTCACGACAACGCCCACGTTTGAGCCGTTTGCTTCGGCTACGTCGCCACGACTCAACCACCCGAACTTAGAAGATATCGAAAATGGCGTCAATAGATAAACTGGGAAGAAACCTGGAGTTTCCGCGCGCGGTCGGTTTCGCCGCAACTCATGCACCCCAAAGAGGTTGCGCTCCCAGACCTTCTTCTTGGCCCGGGGCAGCGCCGCATGCAGTTGCGGCCGCACCAGATCGGATTAGCCTGTCGGTTCGTTGCTGGTGGGATGAACCACGCGCCCTCGGCGTGTGAACGAGACGGCATGGGCGATACGGAGGACGTGCTTGTGAAAAACCTGTTGATAATGCTCACGGCGGCGGCAACCCAACTGGCTTGCGTGTGTGGAGCCGCGTTGGCGGCGGAACCTGAGCGAACCCACGACATCGTCGCCGACGACTACTTTACCATCGCGGTCGTCACCGGATGCGCGCTTTCCCCCGACGGGGAGCGTGTCGCATACACCGAGATGCGGTGGGCCAAAACCGAGGACAAACGCAACGTCGACCTCTGGGTCGTGGGTGTCGAGAAGAAGGAACCGCTGCGCCTGACCTTCGACCCGGCCGCGGACGGGTCACCCACGTGGAGCCCCGACGGCCGCTGGATCTACTTCACAAGCGCCCGCAAGCGGCATGGCGAAGAAAAGCCCCCCTACACCGGCAAAACGCAGGTCTGGCGCGTCCTCGCCGAGGGAGGCAATCCCTTCCCCGTGACGCGCGAAACCGGCGGGATCGACCAGTATGAACTCTCGGAGGACGGGAAAGCGCTGTACTATACCGTCGGAAAGGAGCAGGTGAGCGACGACCCGTGGAAACCCCTGCGCGAGCGCTTCGCCGACCTGACCTACGGGCACGGCGTGACCGAATTCGACGAAGTACACAAGCTCGACCTGGTCAACTGGCGCAGCGAAAAAGTGCTCGGCGACAACCGGGTCATCCGCGAGTTCACCGTTTCGCCGGACGGCCGCTGGATCGCTATGGTCACCACCCCGACCGAAGAGCTGATCACCCACGAAGGCCGCTCCCGCGTCGACATCTACAACGCCCGAGACGGCGAAATCCACTCTCTTCCCGACCAACAATGGCGGGAGAAGGCCCCCTCCCCCTACGGCTGGCTCTCGAGTCTCACCTGGACCAGCGACAGCTCCCGCCTTGCGTTTCAGGTCGATTTCGACGGATATTCGTCCGAGATCTTCGTCACGCAGTTCGGCGACAGCGGGGCCGGAAAGCCCTGGAAGCTCTCCCGTCCCAACGAAATACACGTGGCCGGGCACCTGGAATGGCGGCCGGAATCCCACGACCTTTGTTTCCTGGCCGAGGACCACGCACAAAAACGAGCGTATTGCGTCCCAAACATCGCCGACGGCCGACAGGGGGACGGGTACGCCATGACGCCCGGCGACGTTGCCCTCGAAGGGTTCAACATTGATCAGTCCGGAAAGCGGGCGGCCGTCGTCATGAGCGACGTGACCCATCCGCCGGACATTTTCATGGTTCCTACCCGAGGCCGCATGGTCGAGTACGATCGCATCACCCGCGTCAATCCCCACGTGGACACATGGAAGCTCCCCAGTATCACGACCATTCAATGGACCAGCACCGACGGCACCCCGGTCGAGGGCATCCTCGAACTGCCTCCGGACTATCAGACCGGAAACCCCCTGCCCACCATGGTCGAAGTCCATGGCGGGCCGACCGCATCCACGCTGCTTCGAATGCGATTCTGGATCTACGGCCGCGTCCTCTTCCCGGCCCGCGGCTGGGCCCTGCTCAGCGTCAACTACCGCGGCTCGACCGGCTATGGTGACGAGTTCCTGACCGGCCTCATCGGCAACAAAAACAACGTCGACGTGCAGGACATCCTCACCGGCGTTGATCACCTCGTCGATCAGGGCATCGCCGACCCCGACCGCCTTGCCGTCATGGGCTGGAGCAACGGCGGCTACCTGACCAACTGCCTCATCACCCAGACTAACCGCTTCAAGGCCGCCAGCAGCGGCGCCGGCGTCTTCGACGTCGTCTCCCAATGGCTGGCCGAGGACACCCCGGGCCACGTCATCAACTTCAACAAGGGCCTCCCGTGGAACCAGGAGGAGCAGATGCGCGGCGCGTCTCCGCTCTTCGACGTGCACAAGGTGACGACTCCGACACTCGTGCACGTCGGCGAGAAGGACCCGCGCTGCCCGCCTATTCACAGCAAGGGCCTCTACCGCGCGTTGCACCACTACCTGAACGTACCGACCGAACTGGTCGTCTACCCCGGCGCAGGCCACGGCCTGACCAGCTACACCCACCGCAAGGCCAAGATGGAGTGGGACAAAATGTGGTTCAACCACTGGGTCCTCGGCAAGACCACCGGCAACCAGACAGCCGAACCGAGCGGCCGCGTGAATTAGCCGGCGGGTGGCTCATGTCTTCGGACGTGTCTAGCGCGCCGAGCAGTGTGCCACAGGCAACGCGTATCTTGCGCACTGGCAAGAGCCGCGTTGCCCGTGCCTCCGTCGTACGGCAGGAACGCACGGGCAAGTTCCGCCGTTGGCGGCTCCGCTTGCCCATGGTACCCTGGCTAGACACCTACATTTGCGGTGGCGATCAGCGCGGTATGAAAGATGCGGCTCAGAACTGAACGCGGAATACCGGCTTGAGCAGCCACGCGGACACAAACGACAGCGCGATCAGCCACAGGATCCAGACATTCGAGCCGCAGAACCAGGAGGCGCGATCGGGGTACGCCACTGCGACGGCGCGCACCGAGGAGTCGTCGGGGATGGCGTTTTCGGCGGGATGGAGTAAGCGGGGCCAGAACGCGTGCGTGCGCAGAGCGCTGACGCGCTGCAGGCTATCGCCGACGACAACGGATTTCTCGACGGAATCCTCGCTCACGCGCACCTGCAGGCGATGTTTTCCGGGTTTTACCGCCTGGATTCTCCAGTAGACCCGGTGCTCTGTCGGAACTCGGACCGGGGGCGTGGTCACCGTGACGCCTTCTGAGGTCTTCAGAGTCGGGTGTACGCGGGTCAAGTCGACATTCTCTGACACGTCCGCACGGACAACCAGTTCCTCGCCTTGTTTGACAGGCCGCCACTGGTAGCGCAGCCCCAATTGGGCGACGACAAGGATGAAGGGGATGATCATGACAAGCAGAGGTTTCAGCGAATGGCGCAGCATGGCGCCGCTGCAGCGCAGGACGTCGCCGCAGGACCGGAACATGACGCCGAGCTCGTCTTTAAAGAGCTTGATGGCCAGGACGTTGGCCTTGATGCGGTCCTTGACGCGCTGGATGGCCTGCTGATCGGAGGCGTACTTGTAGACAAGAATTCCCGCGACCCCGAACACGAACGAGAAAACGACAAGCGAGACCCAGGGCGGGAGATGGACAAAGGGCGCGAAGAGAGCGTCGAAGATGCGGGTCATGACCCAGAACAAGGCGTCGAAGATACGGGTCATGATCAGCTGACCACCAACATCAGATTGATTCGCTCAGCGTTGCGTCGGGTGCGCCAGATCGCCCCGGCGGGCGCGCTCTACTCCAGATAGCCCAATCCTTTGAGTCGCTCGGTGACGTCCGCGTCGGAGTCCACCGATTCGAGCTTGGCCAGCTCCTTCTCGAGCACGTGGACGACGAACTCCTGCGGAGAGGTGTACCCCGCGGCCTCTGCGATCTTTTTGACCCGATCGTACAAGTGCGTGTCGATTTTGATCTTGGCGGCCACTCGTTGGACTCCCGTGGTTCGGTACGCGTCTCCCCACTCGGCTGGATAAGAGCCTGCACGCGGCTCGCGACGATTCTAAAAGTACCGCCGCGATGTTGTCCAGCGACGGTGGTCAATCGCATGATGGAATCCACTCAGTGGGATCCGAGCAGCGCGGCGGCCTCTTTCACAACGCGTATCGCGTCGGCGTTGCGGCCGACCGCACTTCCGCGAAGCTCGCGCCAACGACGAAGGGCGTCATTGACGCGGCCGTGTCGGTGGAGCGCCATAATCAGAACGGCCTCGTTCAGAACGTGCGGCGCAGTTCCTGCCGCCGCGTGGAGTTGCTGCGCCTCGGTCAGGGTGAGAATCGCCTGGGCGAACCAATTCATGCGGTATTGTGCCAGCCCTACGGTGGTGAGAAACGCGGGTTTATCTGGCATCTTGTCGTGGGCGGTTTCGGCGAGGATCAGGCCTCGGCGGTAGAGGTATTCGGAAAGGCCGGTCTGGATGACGATTTCGCGTGCTCTGCGGTGGAGCGTGGGCGTCGGATCGCGCCGTAGCCACTCGAAGATCGGCACCATGTCCTTTGGGTCCGGGCGGACCGACGTCTCGGCGTCGTCCGGAGCGCCGGTGGTGACGTATCCAAGGGAGGCCAGGCGGCGGGCGGTGGCCTCATCCATGTTGCCGCTTTTCGCCGCGTGTTCGCTGCCGGCGTGTCGGGCCATGACCTCTTCGAGTTGCATCGCGAGTTCGGATGCGGCGTCGGGATCCCGCCGGAGGACGTTGTTCAGTTCGCCGGGGTCGTCGATAAGGCGATAGTATTCCGGGCGAGGGGCGTCGATGTACTTGGCGTCGATGCGCCGCAGGCCGTGGAGCGGCGCCCAATTATGATAAAGCAGGGGCGCGAGCGTCTCGAGGTAGACCGCCCGGTCGGTCGATACAGGAGTCGTGACCAGATTGATGCCGTCCATGTTCGACTTTGCGTCGATGCCGAGCAGGCTGAGCACGGTCGGCATGATATCCATCGTTGCGACAGTGACCTCGCTGACGCGCAGCGGTGCGTCGAAGAAGGGCGGGCAGGAGATGATGAGTGGAATGCGGATGGTGGTGTCGTAGATCAGCCGGGAATGGTCCTTTTCGCCGTGCTCGCCCAGTCCCTCGCCGTGGTCAGACGCGAGGACGATCAGCGTCTTTTCCGTCAGGCCGCGGCGATCGAACAAGTCGAGCAGGCGTTTCATTTCGCTGTCGATGAACGCGATTTCGCCGTCGTAGGGGCTGTCCGGGAAAAGTCGCGCGAATCTCTGCGGGGGTTCGTACGGCAGATGGGCGTCGAAGTAATGGACCCACATGAAGATTGGCCCGTTTGACGGATTCTCGAGGTGGTTCGTGAGCCACGAGACGGACAGGTCGGTGATGACGTCGGCGTTCTTGGGGGTGATGGGCTGTCCGGGCCGCCAGCCGGGCGGGCGGACCTCGTCGTGATAGGTGTCAAAGCCCTGGCTGAGGCCGAAGCGGGCGTCGAGGACGTAGGTGGCGGTGAAGGCGGCGGTGGCGTAGCCGCGGTCCTTGAGCGTCTCGGCGAGCGTGACCACTTCCGGGCGAAGGACGAACTTACCGTTGGTTCGCACGCCGTGAGTCGGCACATCGAGCCCGGTCATCATGGTACAGTGAGAGGGGAGCGTCGAGGGCTGGGTGGCGACCGCGTGGTCGAACAGCACGCCGCGGTTCGCCAAGCGGTCCATGACGGGCGTGCGGGCGTCGGCCATCCCGTAGCATCCCAGGTGATCGCGCCTGACGGTGTCGATGGTGATGAACAGGAGATTGAAGCCGCTTAAGTCGCCGGGGTTCACCCGATTCTCGAATGCCAGTACCTCGCGAGGAGCCGCGTCGCCGTCGCGCTGATCGCGGGCGCAGCCGCCGCAGACGGCCAGCAGGAGCATGATCGGCGCAGCCAGCGCCTCACGGCGCGCGAACGGAGCCGGGGCCGATGTCGGTCCAATCGGGGTGCGAGTCCTCGGGCTTGTTCGTGAGCTTTGGCGCGGCGATGTCAACATAAACAGTACGATAGCCCATGGGCCCGGCTCGTGTCATCCATCCGCGACGCGGAGCGACATCGGCGATCGGTCGGCTATGGTGACCCGATGGGCCGACCGCTAAACTCCCGGCCTGATGGCATATGAATTGCGTCCATTTCGCCGCGAGCACGCTCGGGAGGTGGCCACCTGGGTCCGGTCGGAGCAGGATCTCACCTGGTTGGCGCCTGGTACGCCGCCGCCGCTGACCGCTCGTAAGGTGCTGGCGTGGCGGAACGAATTCTGCTCGCCCCAGGTCTTGATTGCCGAAGACGAGCCGGTTCCTTGTGGCTATTGCGAGTTGAACCGGATGCGCTCGAACCCGGCCCGCTACTGGCTGGGGCATGTGATCTTGAAGCCGTCGCATAGGGGACAGGGGATCGGGCGGCTGTTGGTGGAGCTGCTGCTGCGTCAGGCGTTTGCGGAGCGTAACGCGGCCGGGGTGTCGCTGGTGGTGTTTCCGGACAATGCGGCGGCGATCGCCTGCTACGAGCGGTGCGGATTCGTCGTCACACGCCAGGAGCATCATCAGTTCAAACGTACCGGTCAGCGGCACCGGTTGCTGCGGATGGAGCTGGATCGGCGGCGTTGGCTGGAGCGGTCGCAACGATCCGATTCGTCCACTGGGCGGGAAGGTTAACCAGAGGGGACGCGCAGATCTCGCGGTTCGAAGCGCAATTGCTGCCGGATCGCGCCCTTCCTTTCGGCGTTGCCCATGGCACCCGCTTGAGCACGCCAAACAGGTGCCTTCCGTTTGCGGCGACGTTTCGCTCCGCCGCGCGTGTGATCAGGTGGACGGGGTCGACGTCGTATCGGGTTCGATGACGGCGAACATGCCGTCGATCAGGCCGGTGACGATGGATAGCACCCCCTGCTTGATGCTGTCGCCGGCGACGGAACGAAACTCGGTGCCCAGGGTTCCGTTGCAGGCGCTGACCGGCAGCACGCCGATGCTGCCGATGACGGCCCAGTTCAACAACCTTTGCCTCAGGGAATGTCGACTCATGGCGTATGCTCCTGACCGTTTACGTCAAACCCACGATCGTCTCCGCGCGGTTTATCGGAGCATTCGGCGGCGAAACATGAACCCCGGCGGCGCGAGTCGGCCGCGGGGGGCCGCGGACGCGCACATCGTGCGCCTGCGACGAGGGCCACCTCAGGTTACCCGACCGTTCCGAAACCACGCAGGACCATACGGACGCCGGCCACGATGAGGAGGCCGATGAAGGCGATGCGTACCCAGGTGACCGGTAGGGTATGTGTGAGCCGGCCGCCGATTGAGGCGCCGATGATAGCGGTGGGGATCAGGACGGCGGCCAGTGCCATGGGGCGGTACCATTCGATGTTCGGATGGGCGGTGGCCAGGGCGTAATGTTTCAGGCTCGCACTGACGAGGCTGAGGGCGACGATGGTGGCAGCCGAGTTCGCGATGGCGTTTCGCAGGGGCATGCGGCAGAACCTTCGCTGCAGGGGGACGGCCATGATGCCGCCGCCGACGCCGAGGAAGCCGGACACGAATCCCGTGGGCAGGCCGACCAGCAGGGCCGTGCGCCAGCCCAGGCGTTTGATACGGGTCGCGGCGTCGGCGTCCGCAGCGGACACTTTGGGCGGGCGGATCATCATGATGATGTCCCGGGCGGCGACATAGAAAAGAAAGCAGCCGAACAGAGCAGTAAGATACAGCGCGCGGTCACCATAGAAGACGGGCAGCTCGCTGCAGGCGACGCCGGCGACTGCGGCGACTACCGCCGACGGGATGAGGCCGCGGACGACGGAGGCGTTGACGGCTCGGGCCCGCAGATGTTGCCAGAGGGCGGGAGCGGCGACGAAGAAGTTGACGATGAGGGCGGCGGCCTGATAGAGGTGCTGGTTTGCTCCGAGCACTTCGGTCATGGCTGGGATCATGACGATGCTGCCGCCGATGCCGAGGAGTCCGCCGAGCAGGCCCGCGGCCAATCCGATCAGAACTAGGCTTGCGATGTCCAACGGTTTCTCCAGCCGCGGGGCTTGCGCTATCGTTATCAGACGTATCAACCGCGTAACAGGATCAAGCATAACAGCGATCGCTTGGAGTCGTAAAGCGTGAATGTAGTTGACGGAGTGGCTGGCGCGCGAGCGTCCCGGTGGTATGGGCTCTGGTGGGCGCGGGGCCCCACGCCAACCGGATAGGGCCATGCGCTGCGTGGTTGCGCTTAGGCAGGCGCGTAAGCACTGGCCCACAAGCTGCCAGTGGCACCTGCATGCCTGGAAGAAGCACCTGCGGTTAAAGCTCTTGCAACAACGTGTTTTTGGTGTTATCCAGGTAATTCTGAGGGTTGTGGGGGGACGGGCCGGTTGCCTTCCCTTTCGAGAGCGTGCGTTCCATATCGGGACGCGCGAAGCCTGATTTCTGAAACATTCAAGACAATCAAAGGGGTTATTGCGCTCGCGATGTCGGGCGGAAAGGAGATCACGATGATCCGCAGATATTGTCTTTCGGTTGCATGCGCGCTGTTTGTTGCGTTGACGGTGCAGGCTCAGACGATCAACGAACGGCGTGATGACGCCGAAGTCAAAGCGGCCACACCGGTGCAGATGGAGCAGCGCGGTCGCTCGGCCGAGGCGCCGCGAGCGGAGGAACTGGATCCGTTGCGCGGTGTGCAATCGACAGTGAGTTCGCAGCCGTCGGAGGGTGAGCAGACCGGGGCGATCGGGACCGAGGAGATGGCTGGCCCGCCGGCTCCGATCCTGGACTCCGATTCAACCCGCGTGAGTTTCCAGGCGCGTGTGACCAATTCGAGCGGTGAACCTTTGCCGGGATCGAGCGTCGATCTGACGTTCAACGTATATACATCGGGCGGCGGGCTGGTGGAGGGGCCGATCGATATGTCCGGCGTTCCCATGAACAATGGTCTGGTCAACGTGCAGATTCCGCTGAGCCGTTCGTCTTTCAACGGGGATGGGCGGGAGTTAGGCGTCGGCGTCAACGGAGGGGCAGAATTGGCCCCGCGCATGCCGCTGACGGCTGTGCCGTATGCCTACCGCGTGGATCGCGTCGCCAGTGCGGAGCTGGACGATCAGATCGAGCTCGGCGACGCGGACGCCAACGGCCGTTTGGGCGTTTGGAGTGCGGCGGATGATATCGAGTCCGTTGTTGTCGACGGCGGCGACGGGACGGTGAACGCCGAGGGGCGAATCCGACACCTGGCGTCGATCGGCGGGACGGAGTACGCGTCGCTAGGCACGAACGGCTCGGGCGGCGGCGTGCTGCGGACCAACGACGAGAACGGCGACCAGACGCTCATCATCGGGAGCATCGCGAGCGGCGGCGGTGGATTCATGAACATGCACATCGCCGGCAGCATCTGGCCCGGCGTGCAGATGTTGGGCGGTGGGGTCGGCACCGGCGGCGGTGGAACCGTCAACGTGCTGGAAGACAATAACCAGATCAATGTAGAGCTATCGGCCCCTGACCACCGGATCAGCACGTACGGGACGGACGGCGAGGAGCAGATACGGTTGTGGGGGCCGAGCTGGGGCGAGATTCTGCTTAACGACTCCAGCGATACCAACGACCGCACGGTGTTGCTATCGGCAACCAGCAACAGCGGCGGAAAGCTCTTTCTTTATGAGGAGACCGGCAGCAACGCCCGCGCCGTTCTCGAGGCCAAGGAGGGAACGGGCGGTGCCCAGCTCCTCCTGCGCAACACGTCCGGGAACACCACGGTCGAGATGGATGCGGATCACGCCGGCGCCCAGGATGGCATCATCATTCTTCGCAACGCCGACGGCGTCGAAACGATCAGGCTGGACGCCAACACCGGGGGCGACGGGCGCGTCATTACCCAGGAGCTTCAGATCACCGGCGGCAGCGATCTGTCGGAGCAGTTCGACGTCAAGAGCGACGACGGTATCACGCCCGAGCCGGGCATGCTGGTGAGCATCGATCCCGACGACCCGGGGCGGCTGGTGGTCAGCAGGAAGGCCTACGACCGTACGGTGGCCGGCGTGATCAGCGGGGCCGGCGGGATTGAGACCGGCATGGTGATGGGCCAGGTCGGTTCGGTCGCCGACGGTCAGGTGCCCGTTGCGTTGACCGGGCGCGTGTATTGTCTGGCGGATGCGTCGAACGGCGCGATCCGCCCGGGCGATCTTCTGACGACCTCCGACGCAGCGGGTCACGCAATGAAGGTGGGGGATCACGACAGCGCTCAGGGTGCCATCATCGGCAAGGCCATGAGCAGGCTCGACGAAGGCAAGGGGCTGGTGCTCGTTCTGGTGTCGCTCCAGTAACGGTCGGTTTGATGAGGATCGATCGGAGCGAAGAGAGGAAGACAAGCGAATCGCTTGAAAGGAGCGACACATGAGACATCAGAATCGAAACCGTTTATGGGATCGAGCGATAGTGCGGGCGTTGCCGGCCGGCAAAGCGATGGTTTTCGCCATGATCGCTACGGTTGCGCCGGCTCAGGAACCGGTCGTGATCGATGCGGCGCCGGCGCCGCAGGTCGACCGGGCGCGTCCGCCTGCACCGGCGAGTCTGAATCAGTCGGGGGCGTTCGTGGAGGCGGTCAACGTGATTGAACTCAAGCGCGTGACCGAGGCCCGGGTCGAGGCGGCCGACGCCGAAGCGCGGGCGTTGTTTCCCGATGCGATCACGCCGCCGCCGCGAAACGGCATCGTGAGGGAACTGGGCGACGCCGCATTTTCGACGGCCAACGGCTCGGCGCTGCGCACTGCGGGTCCGAACGGCGAGGACGTCTGGACGATGGCTGTCCGATCGCCGGGGGCGAGCGGTCTGCGCATTCACTTTGCCGAATTTGACGTGGGTCGCGGCACCGCGCTGGTCTACGCGGAGAATCAGAATGGGCTGGTCGTTCGCGGGCCGTATAAGGCGAAGGGGCCGAACGGCCGCGGCGATTTCTGGACGAGTTCACTGCCAGGTGAGACGGCGTACATCGAGGTTACCGGTGTCGAGAATCCGGTCGTCACGGTCGGAGAGATCGTTCATTTCGATCGGCATCCGGCCGGGATTAACGCGCAGGACGTCGCGGACATCGCGGGGCTGCTAAGCTGTCACGTGGATGCGAACTGTTTCAGCAGCGACAATTTCGGACGCGACGCCACCGGCCAGATGAACTTCAACGTCGGGACGGGAAGCTTCGTCTGCAGCGGCACGCTGATGAACGACTTCGACGGCGACACGTTCGTTCCGCACTTTCTGACGGCATTTCACTGTCTCAGCACGCAGGCTTCGGTGAACACGCTGGAAGTGGTGTGGCGCTGGGAGAGCGCTTCGTGCGGTGGCGCGCTACCCGATTACTTTTCGTTGCCGCGAAACGACGGCGGAACGTTGATCGCGACCAATTCGACCAACTCGGGCAATGACATGACGTTCATCCGATTGGACGGCCCGGTTCAAACCGCTCAGGCGGGACTCACCACGGGCGGGCTGCCCTCGACGTTTACGGGCTATCACCACCCCAGCGGCAGTTGGAAGCGCGGAACGACGATGTTCGAGAATTCGATCGTCACATGTAGTGGCCGTCCGACGAGCGACTATCACTACGTGGAGCAGAGCAGCGGGGTGACCGAGGGCGGTTCCAGCGGCTCGGCCATCTTTGACGGCAGCGACCGCGTCATGGGACAACTCTTTGGGGTGTGCTGTCCGTCGTCGCACAGCACGGGCTGCGGCACGGGCAACAGTTGCTGTCTTTCCGGCTGCAGCAACCGCGACGAGTACAACAACGTTTACGGGAAGATGAGCGTGACGTGGCCATTGATCGAGCGCTGGCTCCGTATCGGCGGGACGATCAACGTGGACGGAAGTTACGGCGGCACCGAACTGGGCACGCCTGCTCAGCCCTTCAACACGGTCAGCGAGGGCAACAACTTCGCCTGGGATGGAAGCCGGATCAAGATACAGGCCGGCTCTTATTCGGAGACGTTGACGTTCACGAAGCGGTTGGACGTTCTGGCGGAGGGCGGTTCCGTCCTCATCGGAGATTGAGGCGGCGGGCCGTTCGGAGGCGAGAGTACGCCGACGGAAGAATATACGCACGACCTGGATCAGAACGGTCATGCCGGGCGGCGTAGCCGCCGGGCCGGTGAACGTTTTGCCGTAGGCGGTTGTCGGGTGTTGGTGTTTTAACCGCCACTGCTCGAGGGCAGTGGCATTACGTGCGCGTGGGCGGATAAGCCGCCTGTGGCGTTTGGGCAAAAAGCTCGAACGATACTCGGGTGGCAGAGAGACAACTGAGTATGGGCCTTCCTTCAATCGTCCCTCCGGGACTGGTTCGTTCAGGAGGCACGCGTTCCCAGCGATGAATCGCTGGGCTATTCTCAATTGCCCCGCCGGGGCAACGCGCCGCGCGACCCGGCAGACACAGTAGCATTCCTGACTCGCGGCTGGCGGTCACGTGCCTGCTCTAGTCCCAAAACAAGCGTACCATAATGCCTTGTTGAGCGGTGCCCGGGGGTGCGGGCG
>CAZNPL010000055.1:0-25984 GCA_964574815.1 uncultured Phycisphaeraceae bacterium | reverse complement strand
ACTCGGCGATCTTGCGGTAGTTGATGTCGCCGGTCAGCTCGGTCGAGTCCTGGTTTTTCTCGTCCTTGGGCTGGAAGGTGCCGATCCCGCGGCGGTCCTTTTCGCTCAGGATCAGCCGCTGCACCACGACGTGATCGATCACCTTCCGCCAGTCACCGTCATACTGGAGGAGCAGGTCCTCGTACATCTTGCGGCAGAACGGGTCGAGCTCGCCCTCGATTCGGATCTTGTGCAGCTCATCGAGATCGCGGTTGAAGCGCTCCACGACATCGCGGCGTGCCTCGGGCGGAATCAGCTTCAGCGGCTCCTCGTGCATCGGGCATCGCGTGAATTCCGTCTCGCCGCCTTTGCCCGGAATCTTCCACGCAAAGGAGAAGACGGCGCCCTCCTCGAGCCGCGAGTAATACTCCAGCCCCTTCTTCAGCAGCCGCACGATCGTGCTCTTGCTGGATCCCACCGGGCCGTGCAGCAGCAGAATGCGGCTTTCGGTGCCGTAGCCGTGCGCCGCCGACCGGAAGAAGTCCACAAGCTGCATGAGCGCCGGCTCAAGGCCGAAGATCGCGTCCCGGCCGTTCTCGATCGGGTCCGAGAAGAACCGGTAACGCACGTACTCGCGGCGCTCGCGCGTGTAGCGTTCAATGCCGAAGTGGGCGATCATATCGTAAAGCCGCTGGAACGCGTTCCGGGCGATCTGGGGGCGTTGCGCCACCATCTCGAGGTACTCAACGAACGTCCCTTCCCAGTGCTGCTCGCGGAACCGCTGCGGATCCAGCCTGCTCTCTACAAGCGAGAAAATGTCATCTGTGGCGGCCATCCCGGCTACCTCCAACTCTCTCGACGGCATCCCGTCGAAGTGGGCCCTTGCGCCCGGCTGCCGCGCCGCTGCGCTATCGCCGTCGCCGAAGCTCTCTCCAAGCTCGGACTCCCCAAAGTCACTCTTGTTTATCGGTTCGCACGACGTGCGGCTTGGTTCGCGTTTCCGTCCGCTTCCCGATGAATCCTATTAAGCCCCAAGGTGACAAGTCAATCCGACCCGGTTCTTATGGGACGGATTTTACGACCGTGACATCGGCGGCCACATCCGGAACCCTGTTGAGGCCGCAACGGAAAAAATGTCCGCCCCATTCCCGCGCCGGTCCGGATGGGGCATTTCGCACATTCAGCGCTGCCGGGTCGCGTGCGGCTCGACCGTATGCCAGCCAGCGCCGTCCCGAATCACACGACGGTACAGCGTGTCGCGTTCGACGGGCTCGCAGCCGGCCTCGACGATCAGCCGCCGCAGTTGATCGACCGAGAGTTCCTGGCGGGTGGTACCCCCGCCCTGCCGCTTTGTTATATCATAGTAAATCACCGTGCCATCAATGTCATCCACGCCCCAGTTCAGGCTCACCTGTGACAGCTTGGGGCCGTGCATGATCCAGAACGACTTGACGTGTTCGATGTTATCGAGCATCAGCCGGCTGATCGCCAGCGTCTTGAGATCTTCGAGTCCCGTCGGGCCGGGCAATTCGTCCAGGGCGCTGCCCTCGGGGATGAACGACAGTGGGATCACGCAGTTGAACCGCGCCTTCGTTGTGGCAATCGACTCGTCCTGATGCTCGCGCAGCTTGATCAGGTGGGCGACACGCTCCTCGCGCCGCTCCACGTGGCCATAGAGCATCGTGGCGTTGGTGAAAATTCCCAGGTCGTGGGCTGTGCGGTGGACCTCGAACCACTCCGCTTCGCCGACCTTGTTCTTGAAGGCCTCGTCGTGGACGCGGTCGTCGAAGATCTCGGCCCCGCCGCCGGGCAGCGAGCCGAGGCCCGCGTCCCGCAGCTCGCTGAGCACTTCGGCGATGGTTCGGCGTGGACGGCTGATCCGGGTGAAGTGGATGATCTCAATGGCCGTGAACGCCTTGATGTGCATCCGCGGGCATGCCTGGCGGATGCCGCGGCACATATCGAGATAGTACGAGAACGGCAGTCGAGGATGGAGCCCGCCTACGATGTGTACTTCGGTGGCTCCGCCGTCGTAAGAGGCCCGGGCCTGGGCCACCACCTCTTCGACGGACAGTTCGTAAGCCGCCTTTTCACCGCCTGCCAGCACCGAAAGCGCCGTCGTCCCCTCCGTGCTCTCCAGCGGGAGCGTGCCCGCCTCAGGCGGTTGCCTCCGTGCCTTCGCGTCGTCTTTGCCGTAGGGAACGTAAAACGAGCAGAACTTACATCGAAGGACGCAGAAATTAGTGTAATTAATGTGCCGGTTGACGTTGTAGTACGCCGCCCGGCCGTGGAGCCGCTCGCGGACCAGGTTGGCCAGCTCGCCGAGGAGGTGGATGTCGGGTGAGGCGAAAAGGCGCACCCCGTCCTCGAAGGAGAGGCGTTCACCCGCGCGGATCTTCTTGGCCACGCCGCGCAGCTCAGAATCTGTGGTCTTCACTTGCGTCATCGAGGGGTTCTCCGTGCCCTCACAGAGTATACGGGGCAGGAGGCGGCCGAGCCACGGTGGCTTCGTTCGGTATTTTGGACGTGCGAGGAAGGGTTGGCACGCGGCAGGAGGGGAAGGTCTGGACGGTTTTGGGATGCGGATTTGTGACAACTGATGACCGACAACTCGGCCTGAACTTGGGTTCGTTTGGAAGAAGAATGAGGCACGAAGGCACGGAGGCACGAAGGCACGAAGGCGGTGGCCAGGAACGTGGCGATTTGGGCGGGCGCGGCTTGTGGCTTCCGGATCGGTTTGGGTTCGTTTGGCGCCGGGGCGATTGACCGGGAGGCTTGGGGTCCGGTCGCTGGCGCTCCCGGCTCTGATGGGGGACGTGGGCCGCACGGCGGCGTCATTGCTGAAGGCTGAGAACTGACGACTTGCCCGACGGTGGGTTCGTTTGGCGCCGGGGCGTCGCCCGCGAGGGACGGGGCAAGGGCGTAGGGTCGCGGAAAGGTTGACGGCTGACCGTTCCGGTCGAGGTTGGGTTCGTTTGGCGCCGGCACTCGCCTGCGGCTGGGAGCGGCGGGGGCGTGGGCGGGACGCTTGGACGACTGAAGACTGATCCGCCTGCGGCGGGATGACTTTCGTAGAGGTTGGGTTCGTTTGGCGCCCGGGTGGGCTGCGGTCGGGGGCCGGGTTCATTCGGCCGGTGGACGTCGTGGGGTAGCGAGTCGAGCAGTCCGTTGTGAACGGCTGCGGTCGAACGAGTGGTCTGCGGGCCAAGACATCAAATGCTGCTTGAACCCGGGATCGGCCGGTTCGTGCGGGCGTGTGGCTCATGGGTTCGGTTCCTCCTGGCTTTCTCCACTGAGCGCGCGGGCTCGGCGTACAGGTTCCGTCTACCCGTAGAACACGGGGCGTGTTCCACTTTTTCGTGAAATCCTTGAACACCTCGTAACACCACAATGAGGGGGGTTTGTCCGGCAGACAGCGTGTTGCGCTGGCAGCCACCGCGTGCGCACGACGGGAATCCGGGCGTACACCACGTTCCGTCGAGCCGGCCGCGGGACATTCCGTTGTAACGATGTAAAGCGATGTAAAGATTTGTATCCGGATTTATCTCGCCGAGCCTACGCTGCACGAGCGCGTCGGCAGCAGCCTTTCAACGGCGCTCGGATCGCGGACACTTGCGCTCGGTCGATGAACATCCGCGCGCCTGTAAATCGGTCGCTCGGTTTGATTGGTGCCTGCCGGTCGCACGTCACACCGCGGACGGATGGACGCGAAGGCCCTTATTCACAATCAGTTACGGCCAACACCGGGTCAGCCCCCGGCAGCGGTGGGTGCCGCCGCGGGTTGGCACCGAATTTGATAGGTGGAATTGGGAGGTTTCGTCCGCCGGCTGTGGTTACGTCGTTAGTGACAGGCAGGTGGGACGCCAGGGGATGACGACGCGACCCGCCGAATTGAAGGGGGAGGGGAATTCCTGTGAGCGCTCCTGTTTGGGATGGAACGCACGACTAGTACTTACCGTACGCGAATTGGAGGTTTCAGTATGGGACGTTTGAGTAAAGCAACTCAAGTCATGGTCGTGGCCGGGTTTGTCCTGGCCACGTTTACGCTTGTCGCCGCCGCGGACGAGGTGCGGGGTATCAAGCAGGCCACCAACATCGGGCAGATCAGCAGCGAGACGCACCCTACAGGCATCACCGCCCGGACCGCATCCGCCGCGCTTTTCGATTGTGAACCCGATCAGTTCCCCCCGTGCGTGGATCCGCCGTGTGACTTTCTGGAGATGCTGAACATCTGGTGCGCGTCGAACGAAGAGGACACCACGCAGGCGCCGAACACGACCATTTGTGCGTTCGACGACTTCAGCTTTGACAATGGTGAGGGCGGCCTCAAGGTCGTGGACGACTTCTTCTTCCTCGCCCAGGCGGAGATTCAGGGGCTCACGTGGTGGGGCGCGATGGTTCAGCCGGTCACGGGCGGTTTCGATGATTGCGACCTCACGGTGGCGCCGGCCGCCAACGACGACTGGACCATCACGTACTACGAGGATGATAATGGCGTCCCCGGCACGGTGATCAAGCAGTTCACCAACGTTAACCCGAGCGTGGCGTCGGGAACCTACAGCCGCGTGTCGCTGTTCCCGGATCGCGCCATCAACGGGGTGTTCGGCGTGTTCGAAATGAACTACACGTTCGACGTGAACGAACGCTTCATCGTCAACTCCTTTGATCGGGTCTGGGTCGAGATTGTCCAGAATTATACGGCGAATGATTGCTTCTTCTGCTGGGAGGTTGCGACGCCGAACTGGAACCTGGATTCGCTTCAGGCCAACGGCAATGATGCCTACGACCGTACGCTCGACGAAGACGGCGACGGTGAGCCCGATCAGGTGAGCACGTACGACATGGCTCAGTGCCAGGACGTGTGCTTCAACGAGGCTGTGCCGAACCCGCCGGGTATCGAGCTCGAGCTGTTTGACTTCACGCCTGTGGACCAGGAGGAGTGCTGCACGTTCAGGTACTCGGTCGTGAACCAGAACTCGCCGGGCGCCGGGCCGGTCACGAAGTTCTACATGGCCGTTCATCGTGGCGACGACGACCTGCCCGATTGCGGGGAGGATCTGAGCGAGATCAACCCGCCGCCGGGTTACACGGTCTCCTACTGCGAAGGCTGGCGGTTACGTCAGACGGGTGACAGCGACTGGGTGATTTACCAGTTTGATCCGACGGGCGGCGGTGAGATTCCCGAGCTCGGGCAAGTCTCCGGAACCCTGCGGGTGCGCGTGAACGACTTCAAGGAGAACGACCTGCAGTCAGATGACCCTAACGACATCGTGCCGGCGTTCGGTATTCGCGCGTGGGGTTCACAACGTCAGGACCTTGGCGACCAGTTCTGCGGCGGGCAGGCACCGGGCAACTTCGATCCGCTGGCCCCGGTCGTCGGCGTCGATCCTTGGAGTGATGGTTCAAACGGAACCTGCACGAACGCGGACGACGAGCCGCTCCGTCCGATCCCGTCCGGTACGGTGATGGGCAAGGGACTGCTGGCGATGCTGTTGATCGGCGCGGGCCTGTGGCTGGTCATTCGTTCGCGCCGGCCGGTGGCGGCCTGAGATACGGGCACTGCCTCGCGCAGCCGTTTAGCCTCCGAACGAGGGCAGCGTGAGTAAATCCAAAGGGTCCGGGGCGTCTTGGAACGCCTCGGGCCCGTTTTGTTTTCGGGGACCGTCGCGGACGCTGCTGCTCGGCCCGGCGGTGCGGCGCAAACGTTGGTTTCCAGATGCCCCCCTGACCATCGTCGGGGATAGCGTCGCGACGCTACAGAGCTTGCGGCGTTTTCCGGGGCGCGTCAGGCCCCTGGAGGGAGGGTCATCTCCCCCGCCCCGTGTGTTCCCGGTTGGTATTGCTATTGCAGCAGAATTGCATATTTACCACTTACACACGATGAGCATGTAGCATTCACGCTAGGGTCAAGCGCTCAGATCTCGAACAATCGCGCTCGGCAGGTGAACACCCGCGCGCCTTTAATTTGGGCATTCAGATCAGCGATGGCGGGGAGTTCGCGCAGTCCTCGCCGGAAAACGATGCTAACAGCTTTTCCTACAAATATTTACAATTAGACACCCTCTTTCCGTGGTCGGAGGCGGCGACCCTCCGAAGTGGCACCAATTTTGATACAGCAGAGACTCAGGTTCCTTTGCTCGCATTTCGTTTCATCGTTCGCAAGCGCGTGGGAGGCCGCAAATCACCAGGCCGCCTATCGAGCTCACGCAAAGGAACCGGAGGCGTTTCTGCATGGGATGGAACGCACGATCAAGATCATTTCACGCGGATTGGAGAAAAGTCATGAGATGGTTTGGAAGGGCGGCCACGTTATCGGTCATTGCGGGACTCGTTCTTGTGACGCTCGCAGCGAGCGTCTGGGCAGAAGACGAACGGCGGGGCTTGACCGTTGACGAGTTGAACGCCACGAATTTGGGACAGCTCAGCGAGGAAACGTCAACGATCAGTTCGTCGGCAGCATCCGCTGCGCTGTTCGATTGCGATCCGGACCAGTTCCCACCTTGCGCGAACCCGCCGTGCGATTTACTCGAGATGCTGAACCCCTGGTGTGCGTCCAACGTGGACGATGTCGGTGTCGCCGGCATCATCTGCACCACGTCCGATCTGAACGGCGGGTCTCAGCAGCAGGGATTCGTCGTTGCCGACGATTTCTTCTTCCTGGCTGATGCGGAAATCCAGGGCGTTTCATGGTGGGGCCTCGTCGTCGATTTCCTTGACAACGGAGCCGTCAACTGCGACACGACCGATGCGCCTCCCGCGGACGACAGTTGGACAATCCGATACTGGCCGAACACGGGTGCGGGTGACCTGTCAAGACCGGATACCTCCGGGGCGCCGATCAGGGAATTCACCGGGATCAACACGAGCACGACGCAGGGCACATTCACGCGTGCCGAAGTGCGGCCTTACGGCTCCTACTCGCTGTATGAGATGACCTACACGTTCGACGTCGCTGACCGGTTTGTGGTGAACGGCCTGGAAACGGTCTGGCTCGAGATCACCAACCAGCATTCGACGAACTCCGAATGCGTATTCTGCTGGGAGGTCGCCTTCCCGACTTGGAACGGGTATTCCCTGCAGAAGGAGACGGCTGACCCGTGGGATCCCGAAATCGACGAAGACGGCAATGGCACGCCCGATCAGCCGAACGTGTGGGACCAGGCTCAATGCCAGGACGTGTGCTTCAACGAGGCGGTTCCGAACCCGCCGGCCATCGATCTCGAGCTGTTTGACTCCGCGCCCGTGGATCAGGATGAGTGTTGCCTGTTCAGGTACAACGTCATCAACCAGAACTCACCTGGCGCCGGGCCGGTCACGAAGTTCTACATGGCCGTTCATCGCGGCGACGACGACCTGCCGGACTGCGGGGAGGACCTGAGCGAGATCAACCCGCCGCCGGGTTACACGGTCTCCTACTGCGAAGCCTGGCGGTACCGTCAGACGGGTGACAGCGACTGGGTGATTTACCAGTTCGACCCGACTTTCGGCGGTGAGATTCCCGAGCTCGGGCAAGTCTCCGGAACCCTGCGGCTGCGCGTGAACGACTTCAAGGAGAACAACCTGCAGTCGGACGACGCGGACGACATCGTGCCGCCGTTCGGCGTTCGCGCGTGGGGTTCACAACGGCAGGACCTCGGCGACCAGTTCTGCGGCGGGCAGGCACCGGGCAACTTCGATCCGCTGGCCCCGGTCGTCGGCGTCGATCCTTGGAGTGATGGTTCAAACGGAACCTGCACGAACGCGGACGACGAGCCGCTCCGTCCGATCCCGTCCGGTACGGTGATGGGCAAGGGACTGCTGGCGATGCTGTTGATCGGCGCGGGCCTGTGGCTGGTCATTCGTTCGCGCCGGCCGGTGGCGGCCTGAGATACGGGCACTGCCTCGCGCAGCCGTTTAGCCTCCGAACGAGGGCAGCGTGAGTAAATCCAAAGGGTCCGGGGCGTCTTGGAACGCCTCGGACCCGTTTTGTTTTCGGGGCGATCATTTGCGGGCGAGCGGTTTCATCACACGCGGGCACGTTGATGAGTGGTGCGGAGGCACTGGCGCGTCCGCCTGAGGCGGACCAGTGGCACCCGGCGCCGCCGAGCGGAGGGAACGCACGGGCAAGCTCCGCCGCCGCTGGCGGCTCCGCTTGCCCATGGCACCCTCGGCAAGCATATACGTGGGCAAGTCGCCAGTGGCAGCCGGCGCTGATGGGCATGTTGGCGGGGGTTTGCGTTCGAATCGCGAGCCCATCTCCGAAGGAGGTGGGCCACCCGGCACGCTGTGCAGGTTCTTACTCGATGCGGGGGTCGTGCAGCAGCCGGCCTTCCATACCGCCGGCTACGGGGATGATCGCGCCGCTGATGTGGCCGGCCAGCCTGTCGGAGGTCAGGAAGAGGATGGCCGCGGCTATGTCGTCGGGCGTGGCGATCTTGCGAAGGGCCATGGTGGCCGTGACACGCGCGACGGTAGCCGTGTCGCTGGTCATGTGTTCGGCCATCGGCGTCCGAGTCCAACCGGGGCAGACGCAGTTGACGCGTCCTCGGGGCGCCAAATGCACGATTTCGTTCTTTAGCGATCGGGTCAGGCCGTGAGTCATTGCCGCCTTGGCGGCCGAGTAGTCGGCGTGGTTGGCCTCCCCGACGAGTGCGGCGGTGGAGCCGACGAAGACGAGCGAGGCCGAGTCGCGCCGGTCGTCGGCGAGATGGCGCAGGAAAGCTCGTGCGGTGAAGAACGCGCTGTCGAGGTCTGCGCGGAGCGTCTTGCGCCACTGGGTTGACTGCATTTGATAAAGTGGCACGTCTTCCGAGTTGCTGACGCCGGCGTTGGCGACGACCGCGTCGAGGCGGCCGAATGTGTCGAGAATCCGCGCGAACATCGCGTCGGTCTGCTGTTCGTCGCCGAGGTCGGCCTGAACGGACAGGGTGTTGACGTCCATTTCGCGGCGGAGCGTCTCGATCGGTTCAAACCGGGTGTTGTAGTGCAGCGCGAGGTGGGCCCCTTCCGCGGCGAAGGCCCGAACCGTGGCCATCCCAATCCCGCCGGAGGCGCCGGTGATCAGGACGTGTTTGCCGGCCAATCCAGTGTCCATGGGCATGGGTCACCTTTCAGAGTACGGCGGAGGATAGTCGAATTACGTTGCCGGGGCGAACGGCGTGACGCCGGACCGCCGGGTCGCCTGATCCGGCTTACCAAGTTTTCTATCGCCAATCGAGGGGCTTGGTACCTGTCCCAACACCCCGTTGAAGGCGGCAAAACACTGGCGGATCCGCTTGAGGCGGACCAGTGGCACCCATCAACAGTGCCAGCATAGGGTCCGGTCTTTTCGGGCGCTCGCGACCTGCTCGATCGTTCGGCGTTGGGCGGGCGTTGCTCGGCGGCTTCGTTCAGGCCGTGTAGTGCTTATAACCTACTGCTATAACGAAGCTTACGGCGTGATTGACGTTGTTCAAATGCCGGGGGCCGCGTGGCGCGAGTACGGGCAAGCCGCCGGTGGCATGGGACGGACCCGTGGCAGCCAGGCGTGATCACGTGCTGTGTTTTCGGCTCGGCTGGAGTGTCGCCCTCCCGCGGTCCTTTCGACGGATCGGCGACGGCCTCTATAATTGCGCCGCGACTCGGCGCTGCCGAGCGCTTGCGCCCGCGAAACCGGAGTTTCGAAACCGACCATGCGGTACCCTCTGGCCCTGCCCGACATCACCGATCGCGAGATTCAGGCCGTCGTCGATGTTCTCAAGACGCCCAACCTTGCGCTCGGACCCAAGATGGCCGACTTCGAGGCCGAGTTTGCTCGCCGCTGCCGGACGCGGCACGCCGTTGCGGTTTCGTCGGGCACGGCCGGTCTGCATCTGCTCATCCGGGCCGCGGGCATTGGCGAGGGAGACGAAGTCATCACGACGCCCTTCTCGTTCGTGGCCTCGGCCAACTGCATCCTGTATGAGCAGGCCCGTCCGGTTTTCGTGGATGTCGATCCGGAAACGTGGAACATCGACGCCGGGGCGATCGAGGCGGCCGTCACGTCGCGCACGCGGGCCATCCTGCCGGTCGATGTCTTCGGTCAGCCGGGCGATTACGACGCGATCGGGGCGATCGCGGAGCGTCACGGTCTGCACGTGATCGAGGATTCTTGCGAGGCGCTGGGGAGTTGTTACCGGGGGCGGCCGGCCGGTTCGCTCGGGGACGCCGGCGTGTTCGGCTTTTACCCGAACAAGCAGATCACCACCGGCGAGGGCGGCATGATTGTCACGGGCGACGACGCACTGGCCGACGCGTGCCGATCGATGCGCAACCAAGGGCGCGATGCGATGGGCGGCTGGCTGGAGCACACGCGGCTGGGATTCAACTACCGGATCAGCGAGATCAACTGCGCTCTGGGATTGGCGCAGCTCCAGCGGCTGGATGAGATCATGGCCCGGCGGGCGGAGCGGGCTGCATGGTACCGTGAGATCCTGGCCGAGGAGCCGCGCGTCGTCTTGCAGCGGGTGCGGCCCGAGGTGGAGGTGAGCTGGTTCGTGTTCGTGGTGCGTTTGTCGGACGACTATACGGCGGCGGATCGCGATCGGCTGCTCGCCGCACTTCGTGAGCGCGGGATCGGATGCAGCAACTACTTTGTTCCGATACACCTGCAGCGTTACATGATCGAGGCTTTCGGGTTTCAGCGCGGCGATCTGCCCCGCTGTGAGGCACTGACCGATCGTACGATCGCCCTGCCGTTTCACACTGAGCTCAGCAAGGACGACGTCGCCGAGATCTGTCGCGAACTGCGGGTGTTGCTGTAGCCGTCACGGGCGATGAACTTGTGGCGTCGGGCCGGTATAATGATGGGTATGACACTCAGCGCAACCAGGTTGATACCGCTTTTATTCCTGTTGACGGCGGGCGTCGTCCGGGGGCAGGTGCGCGAGCCGGCCGAGTCGCGGCGTGCGGGCAGCGGCGCTGAGGCCTCTTCGGCGCAAGTGGCCGAGAAGTCCATCGCTCCGCTTGTTCGGCAGCTTGGCAGCCCCGACTATGAAGCACGGGAGGCGGCCGACAAACGGCTTCGGTCGATCGGCATGCCGGCGGTTGACGCTCTGGCTGAAGCATATCGCGAGACGGACGACTTCGAGATTCGCATCCGCATTCAGCGGATTGTGGAGCAGATCTTCTTCTGGGACCGGGTACTGGGTCGGAACGCCTTTCTCGGGATTCAACACAGCGTTTACCGTCCTCGGATGCAGGATGGTCGCGTTCCGGACGGGCAGGCGGCGTTTGAAGTCCGGCAGGTCATACCCGACACGGCTGCCGACCGATCCGGGCTGCAGGCGGGCGACGTGATTCTGTCGGTGGATGGCAAGACGCTACCGGAGGGCTCGCTGGCCCGGGATTTTGCGGATCTGATTAGACTGAAGCCGCCGGGCACACCGGTGGTGGTCGAGTTTTACCGCGGTGACCGGCACATGGTGAAAGAGATCACGCTCGGCTACCGGGGGTTGCGGCACTACGGCAACGCCGCACCGCCGGAGCTGAATGACCAGCTCGAGGCGGCCGTCCAGGAGTTCCCCGGCTGGTGGGCGGCCCGGTTCGGATCGGCTCTGCCCGGGGCGGACGAGGAAGGCCGGAGCCGCAGGGCGCCGCTGTTTCTCGAGCTGCCGTCGGACTACGGACGGCGGTGATCCGGAGTGCATCACCACTCGACTTCGCTTTGCCCACCCGTTGATTTATTGTGGTACACCAAACAGGCGCATGCCCATGCGGGCGTGGGAAGCACACGGGCAAGCTCCGCCGTCGGCGGCTCCGCTTGCCCATGGCACCCTCGTCAGGCACGGACAAGTCGGCAGTGGCACCCGTCCGAAAATTGTCCGAGCCGCGACCATCAAGAAGCGATTTAGAAAACCAATGACATCGCTTCCCGACGGGCGCGGCTCGGATTGAGCGTCCTTCCTACGTCGCTTTATCCTAGTAGCGGTAGTGCTCGGGCTTGAAGGGGCCCTCGATCGGGACGCCGATGTACTCGGCCTGCTTGGGCGTGAGCTTGGTGAGCTTGACGCCGAGCTGACCCAGGTGCAGGCGGGCGACCTGCTCGTCGAGGAACTTCGGCAGCACGTAGACCTTCTTTTCGTACTTGCCCGTGTCGCGCGTCTGGAACAGCTCGATCTGGGCGAGCACCTGGTTGCAGAAGCTGTTGCTCATCACGAAGCTGGGGTGGCCTGTGGCACAGCCGAGATTGACCAGGCGGCCTTCGGCGAGGATTGTGACGACCTTACCGTCGGGCCATTCGACCTGATCGACCTGGGGCTTGATGGTGCGGCGGGTCAGCGTCGGATCGTTGAAGGCCTCGCCGACCTGGATCTCGTGGTCGAAGTGCCCGATGTTGCAGACGATGGCCTGGTGCTTCATGCGGTCCATATGCTGCCGGGTGATGACATCGCAGTTGCCGGTGGCGGTGACGAAGATGTCGGCCCAGTTGCAGGCGTCGTTCATGGTGACGACCTGGAAGCCTTCCATGGCGGCCTGGAGGGCGTTGATCGGGTCGATTTCGGTGACGAAGACGGTGGCACCGAGGCCTTTGAAGGCCTGGGCGCAGCCTTTGCCGACGTCGCCGTAGCCGGCGACGACGCACTTCTTGCCGGCGATCATGACGTCGGTGGCGCGCTTGATGCCGTCCATGAGGCTCTCGCGGCAGCCGTAGAGGTTGTCGAACTTGCTCTTGGTGCAGCTATTGTTGACGTTGAAGGCCGGGGCGCCGAGCGTGCCCTTGTCCATCATCTGGTAAAGGCGGTTGACGCCTGTGGTGGTCTCCTCGCTTATGCCGTGGATGCCTTTGAGCATCTCGGGGTACTTCTCGTGGACCATGAGGGTGAGGTCGCCGCCGTCGTCGACGATCATGTTGAGCTGTTCGCCGTCGGGCCAGCGCAGCGTCTGCTCGATGCACCAGTCGTACTCTTCGAGGGACTCGCCCTTCCAGGCGAAGACGGGGATTCCGGCGGCGGCGATGGCGGCCGCGGCATGGTCCTGGGTGCTGAAGATGTTGCAACTGCTCCAGCGGATGTCGGCGCCGAGATCACGCAGGGTCTCGATGAGCACGGCCGTCTGCACGGTCATGTGCAGGCAGCCGGCGATGCGGGCGCCGGCGAGCGGCTTTTTGTCGGCGTACTCTTTACGCAGGGCCATCAAACCGGGCATTTCGTGCTCGGCGACGGTGATTTCCATTCGGCCGAAATCGGCCTGATTGATGTCGGCGACCTTGTAGTCCTGAACTGCCGTTGCCATGGGTGATTCTCCTTCTGTAGGGTGCATCTCGATGCACATCGTTTTTATGGTTTCTTGGCCTTCTTTACGTTGACTTTCTTTGCCGCGCTGCGCTGGGCGGTCAATGTGAACAGCTCCGGGCTTTCGACGGCCCGCAACTGGGGAGAATGAGTAGCTAACGTCCGGCAGCGGACCTGTTCGAATCCCGCGGCCGCGACGCTGCGGCTGAGCTTGGCCGGCTCGAAGCCCCACCAGCGATCCTGCATCCGCTCGTGAAACGATTCGAGGCGATGGGTCCGCTGCTCGACGATCAGGAGCCGGCCTCCCGGTTTGACGACGCGCCCGAGCTCGCGCACTGCGTCGGCCGGTACTGGCACATGGTGCAGCACCAGAACGGCCAGGGCGAGGTCGACTGCTGCATCTTCGATCGGAAGGTGTCCCACGTCGCCTTTGCGGAAGGTGACGTTCTTGATGGATTCGGCCCGGCATCGGGCGCGGGCGACATCCAGCATTTGCGGTACGGGATCGACGGCGATGACCTTGCGGAAGGCGCCGGCCAAAACCGGCAGCATGTAGCCCGTGCCGGTTCCAATATCGGCAACGATCCAGTCGGGCGGCAGCAGGGCGGCGAGGGCCTCGAGGTGGAAGGCGTCGCCGAAGGCCTCGAGGCGAAGATGGTCCCAGCGATGGGCCGTGCGGGAGAAGAACTCGGAGCTGCGGTTCTGCCGCTCGGCGATGACACGGTTGAGCCGGCGCTGGAGCGGCTGCGGGAGTTCTTCCTGGCCGAGCCATTCGATCAGGCGGCGTTCCAGGTCGTGATTGGCGAAGCCGCCGTTGCCGTGCTCGACGGCCGCATAGTGGACGGAGTTGGCCTCCCGGCGATCGACGATCAGGCCGGCATCGCGCAGCACCTTCAGATGCCGCGAGACGGTGGACTGCGGCTGTGCGAGGCACTCGACCAGTTCCGAGACGCTGAGCTCGTGCCGGGCGACGACTTGCAGAATGCGCCGCCGGGTGGTGTCGGCCATCGCCTTGAAGAATGGTTCGGTGTTCATATCCTGGTTACACGCCCGGGTTCGGGTCCATCCGTCAATCCGGATATTAGGATAGATCGGGCGCCTGTCAAGGCGGATCGGAGAAAAATCGGGTTTTTTCTGCCAATGGGGCCACTTTCGCGGCCGGGGCGGCGGGATGGGGCCGGCGATGATATGGGTTGAGAGGGGATGGGGGCATGGGACGAGAGATCAGGCCGAGGGCGGCGGCAGGATGGTGACGGTCAGTCGGGGTGCCCTGGGCAGCGTCATCGGCGTGCGGTAATCTGCCGCGTGCATGGTGGAAGATAGTCGGGATGTCGGCGTCGTAGGGCAGCGGTGGTACCGCTCGTCGCGTTTCGAGGCGGCGGCGGGTGCGGCGTTGATTGCGCTGGGGACGCTGGCGGTGTATCTACCGGCGTTGCACGGCGGTTTTCTCTGGGACGATGACCGCTACGTGAGTCGGAATCCGCTGTTGTGGGCGCCCGACGGGCTGGAGCGGATCTGGACGACGGCGGAGGCCCCGCAGTATTACCCGCTGGTGTTCACGTCGTTCTGGCTGGAAGTGCGGTTGTGGGGGCTGTCGCCGTTTCATCATCACCTTGTGAACGTGGCGCTGCACGTCATCTCGGCGCTTCTGATCTGGGCGGGGTTGGCGCGATTGCGGGTGCCGGGGGCGTGGCTGGCGGCCGCGGTGTTCGCGCTGCATCCGGTGCACGTCGAATCGGTGGCCTGGATCACGGAGCGAAAGAACGTTCTGTCGATGGTGTTCTACGTCGGGTCGTTTTTGGCGTACCAGTGGTTTGACCGGCGGCGGGACGGCCGTCGGTACGCGGCGGCGCTGGTGCTTTACCTTTGTGCGCTGTTGAGCAAGACGGTCACGTGCACGCTGCCGGTGGCGCTGCTGCTGTGCCGCTGGTGGAAGAAGGGGCGCGTCGAGCGGCGCGACTGGGGTGCGCTGGCGCCGTTTTTCGTTCTCGGGCTGATCTTCGGGCTGATCACGGCGTCGCTGGAGAAGCATCACGTCGGAGCGACGGGACCGGAATGGGATCTGTCGCTTGTCGAGCGGTGCCTGGTGGCCGGGCGGGCGCTGTGGTTTTACGCCGGCAAGCTCCTGTGGCCGGCGGCGCTGATGTTCAATTATCCGCGCTGGGAGCTCGACGCTGCGGCGTGGTGGCAGTACGTGTTTCCGGTTGCGGCGATTGTCGTCGTGCCGATGGCCTGGCTGGCACGCCATCGGGTGGGACGGGGGCCTTTCGTCGGGATTGCGTTCTTCGTCGTCACGCTGGCGCCGGCGCTGGGCTTTTTCGATGTGTATCCGTTTCGGTTTTCGTACGTGGCCGATCATTTTCAGTACCATGCTTCGGTCGGCATCATCGCTCTGGTTGCGGCGGGTCTGACGCGGGCGCTCGAGCGCGCGGGGCCGGCACGCGGCGGGCAGCGATGGACGTGGGCGGCGGTGGTAATTCCCGTCGTTCTCGGTGTGCTGAGTTATCGTCAGGCCGGTCTTTACGCCGATGCTGAGACGCTATGGCGGCGGACGATCGAACAGAATCCTCGATCCTGGCTGGCGCATTACAACCTGGGCGTGCTGCTCTGGCTGCGGGGCGATGTTCCGGCGGCGGAACGGCAGTACCACCGAGCGTTGGAGGTGAACCCGCGACATGCGGTCGCGTGGGTAAACCTGGGCAATATCGCGGCGGCGCGGGGCGAGTACGAGAAGGCGCTGAGCCTTTACGATCGCGCCCTCGAGGCTGACGCGCAGCATCCGACAGCACTTTACAATAAAGCGAAGGAGCTGGCGCGGCGCGGGGAAGCGGGTCGAGCCGAGTCGCTTTACCGGCAGACGCTCGAGGTGGAGCCGACGATGGCGTCGGCGCACAACAACCTCGGGCGGCTGCTGCTGGATCGCGGAGCGTACGAGGAGGCGCGGCGGCATTTCGAGCAAGCATGGCGACACGAGCCGCGTGATCCGGCGGCGGCGTTCAATCTGGGCGTCCTCGAAGAGCGCCTGGGCGAGCTCGACGAAGCGTTGTCGTATTATGCGGCGGCATTGCAGAACGACCCGCACTTCGCCGACGCCTGGCACCGGACGGCGGCGTGCCTGCGCATGACGGGGCGGCTCGAACAGGCCCGGCTGGCCTACGAGAAGACCGTCGAACTGGATCCGCAGCGTATGGGGGCGTGGGTCGAGCTGGCGTCGCTTTACTACAGGAATGGGCAGTCGGATGCGTCGCAGGAGGCGTATCGCCGGGCGTTGGTGATCGAGCCGGCAAGCCCGCAGGTCAGGCACAATCTTAGCGCCGTCTATCAGGAGTCCGGTCGCTACGCCGAGGCGATCGCCGTTCTGGAAGTGGGCCTTCGGCGGCAACCGGATCACATGGCGCTGATGTACGATCTGGCGCGCTTGCTGGCCACATGTCCGCAGGAGCGTCTTCGGGACGGGCCGCGGGCGGTCAAGCTGGCCGAAAAGGTGGTTGAACGGCTCGACCCGCCGGACCCGCGGGCCTGGGCGACGCTGGCCGCCGCCCATGCCGAGGCCGGGGATCTCGTCGCGGCGGTGGCCGCGGTCGAGCGGGCTCTCGAGATCGCGCGGTCGGGCGATTCGGAGGCGCTCGTTCAGGAGCTTGAAAAGCAACTGACAACCTACGAATCCTCGCTTGCGGCAGAGCCGAATCTTCGAACGAATAAATAGATATCGTTTGTTCGCTGCGGTAGTTGCCCGAGCCTTGGCGTGCAGGCGTCATGGCGAGCGGCGCGGTGAACTCGCGGCCGGCGATTGTGCATCGGCTCTGCGATGCCGTCGCGTTTGCAGAGCAGGCGCGACGAATCGTTCGAGATCCTGGAAGTCCCAGGCCTCGCGGGGGACCGGGCCGCCCTGCGGATCGTGAATCGTGGCCCCGTATTGTTCGACGAGGACGCGGGCGGCGTACCGATCGCACATCGATTCCTTCTGCCGCGTATTGCGCCGGGCCCGTTTGATCAGCCAATGGTAGTACTCGTGAAGCAGGACGAAGAGGACGACCTGGTAACCGTCGGCGAGTTCGATCGTGTAGTGCGGCTTCCACCAGGCGCCGTTTGAAGAGAGCGCCCGAGCCAGGTAGGTGCCCATGCGATAGGGATAGTGCAGGTGACGCCCGAGGTTCACGTACAGCCGGTTGGTCGCATATTGGCAGGTGCCGGAAAAATCGCTGCCGCGGCTGTAGCGGATGCGGACGTCGAGCAAGGCGGTCGGCCAAGGCCCAACAGCCTGGAGAAAATCATCGCCAAGCCGCCGGGTGTCGAGCGTGGTGGTGTTGTCGAAGATCATCCTTGACCCTCAGGCGTCGGCGGCCGACGCGATCCATCATTGTCGCGGGTGGAACTGCTGGTGGACCTGTTTGAGGTGCGACTCGTCGACGTGGAGGTAAATCTGGGTGGTCGTCAGGTCCGCGTGGCCCAGAAGTTCCTGAACGACGCGCAGATCGGCGCCGCCGCCGAGCATGTGCGTCGCGAACGAATGTCGAAGAACGTGGGGGTGGAAACTCTTGGCGATCCCGGCGCGCTCGGCGTACTTGCGCACGATGCGCCACAGGTTGGAGCGGTCCATGGGCCGGCCTGTGCGCGACAGGAAGACGTGCCGGCCGGAGCCGGCGGATTCGAGCGCCGGGCGAAGCTTGCGCAGGTAGGCGTTCAACGCCCGGATGGCGGACCGGCCGACCGGGATGATGCGCTCGCGACTTCCCTTTCCGAAACAGCGCAGGTACCCGACGTCGAGATTGAGGTTTTCGAGGGTCAGGCCGGCGAGTTCGCTGACGCGCATGCCCGTCGCGTAGAGCAGTTCGAGGATGGCCTTGTCACGGTGGAAGAACTCGTCGGATTCGCCGGGGGCGTTGAGGAGCGCCTCGATGTCTTCATAGCGCGCGGTTTCCGGCAGGCGGCTCCACTTCTTGGGCATCTCAATCAGAGAGGCCACGTCGCGCCGCAGGAGGCCGCTTTGATGGTGAAAGCGCAGGAACATCTTGATGGCGGCGAGATGGCGGGCGATCGAGGCGGTCGATAATCCGCGTCGGCGCAGACCGATGAGATGGTTCTGCACGTCCTCGATGTCGAGCGTGACGGGCAGGTCGCCGTTTTCGGCGGCGTTGTTCCAGAACTCGCAGAGGTCGGCCTGGTAGGCCGCCACCGTGTTGCCGGCGAGCCCGCACTCGACGAACAGATAGTCGAGGAAGCGTTTCACAGGCTTGGGCGTGACGCGCGGCGGGCGGTCGGCGGTTTGCGGCTGGGAAACAGGCGATGCCATAGGGTTGTCACCAAAACCACACAGTAGCCAACAGCCCGGACACCGGAAGCCGTGGCGTTCGACCCTTACTACTTTAGTGGATCATGGTTTTTGGTCAACAGAAAAGCTCGTCGCCGGCGCGTTATCGGAGGTCGCGCGTGGTTGTTTCGCGATAAACTGTTGTTCGATTGCAGCGACGACTTTATCGGGCGTGGTCGCGGCGTTTGCGTGCAGGAACAGGCCGGGACGTCGATCGCCGGTGCCGAGAAAGTGCGTCACCAGCCAGATGTTCTCGCTGAGGCGGGTCGGTTCGGCGGGCTCGGCGGTCGGCGGCGCGGTTAGCCGTGCGTGCCAGTCAGTGCCATGGCGTGACACTTCTTTGAGCGGCGCCTGCGTGCCGGCTTCGATTCTGCCTGCGTTCACGAAGAACGGCTTGATGAGCGAGGGTTTCTCCCCGCGTTGCACGATGAGGTAGTTGAATTCGCTTGGCGTGGGCGTGATGGGGCGTTCTTTCTCGATCGTTTTTCGGGCGCGGTGGAGCACCTGTTTGATCCCGGCGGCGCGCGCGAAGTTTCGTTCGCCGGCGGCGTCGTGCATTTCGGATTCGAGCTGCGACAGGCGGCGCTGGTCGTCGCCGGCGGCGAGTCGCAGCGAGGCGGCCAGCATGTTACGGTAGTCGTCGAGCGTAATGCTCCCGTCGCACGGCGCCGGGCACTTTCCCATGTCAAAGTAGGCGCACGGCCGGCCGTGGGGCGTCTGTTCGAGGATGTCGTACTCGCGGCAGAGGTCGAACAGCTCTTCGAGCAGCGAAACGAAGTCGGCCGCCTTGCGGCGGGTGTCGAACGGCCCGACGTCGGCGGTGTCGGGAGCGAAGGCGTAGCGGCCGACCCGCCAGCGCGGCAAGCGTTCGTACAGGTTGATGCTGATGAACCACGCCGGTCCAAAGGCGAGCTGTTTGGTGTAGGTGCGTGGCCAGAGATCCCGCGCGACGTCGAGGTAGGTGAGCATGGTTTCGAACCGCGAGTGCGTGGGGATCCACCAGAGGCGTCTGGCGATCGAGCGGAGGTCGGCGCGGCCCCGGCGTTGGGACTCGGGCGGGGGTTGGAGTCGGAACTCGGCGGAGCGGCGTACGTTTTGGGCGCTGAGCGTCTGGATGATGCGATCGTGGTGGTCGGTGAATGCGAAGACGCCGCCGTGGGACGGAAAGGCTTTGCGATCGAGCGGCGATTCCGGTGGGGGGAGATCGACGCTGTGGGAGAAGATGTCTGCTGGGTTGACGTCGGCGTCTGGTCGTGAATCAGAGGGTTTCATCGCCGGGCGCCTCGGCTGCGAGTCGAAGATCACGTAATTGCGTGGCCCACTCGGCAGGCTCTGCGGTTTCCTCGGTCGTCGAAGCGGAATCGACGCCTCACGTCACTGCGGTGTCGAGCCGGCCATCCGGGGAAGTCTAGGTTTTTGGCTGGGGGCTGACAACGTGTCGTTCGGCACTCATTGGTTCCGCGAGGGCATCGGCATTTTGACGAGGCGTGTGCCTACGGTCCGGCGGACAATCCGACGTGGTTGCATGGGCGAGGGGCGCCGTGTAAAATGTCGGGTTCTCCGGAATCAGACCGAGACCGGAGTTGAATTCGTTGGACGACATCTTGTACCCCGGGGCCGTAGCTCAGTTGGGAGAGCGCCTGCATGGCATGCAGGAGGTCGTGAGTTCGAGTCTCATCGGCTCCAGTTTCTGACCCCGTGTGATCCAAGAGGTTAGCAAACATCATCTCGCCGTCATCAGCGTCAGCGTTCGTGGCACTACACTTATCCCTACACTTATGGAGAGTGTGCCGTGCCACGAAGTCGGCCTGCATCAGACCCTTTGTCGTTCCACTAGCCCACCGGGCAGTTCTACGTGACGCGCGCCGGGAAACGAATCTATCTCGGTGCGGACCGGGCGGAGGCAACCGCGAAGTACCACCGTCTTGCGCTCGGCCTTGAGGCCTCTGAGCCGGTCCGCCCGAGTACGCCCATATTGGCCAAGGACTTGGCCAACCGGTTCATTGCCGCCCAGCGGGCAAACTGGCGCAACCCTGAGGCCACGCTCAAGTGTTACACGGATTGGCTTGGCCGATTCCTCGCTGACCATCCGAGATTACTTGCGTGCGAGCTAACGGTCGAGGCGTTTGCGGCGTGGAAGCTGTCCCTTCGCCGCCGCGGGTACGCCGCCGAATCGATCAATCACTACCTTACGGCGGTGCGGGCCATGTATCGTTTCGCCGAAGAGGCCGGCATCCTTGAGACCGTGCCGCGGCTGCGACGGGTAAAGAACGAGCGTGCACCGCGAAGCGGTTCGGCCGAGAAGCCCCTGTATTCGCTTGAAGACGTGCGAACGCTCTTGAAACACGCCGATCCGCAAATGAAAGCGATGATACTGCTCGCTCTCAACTGCGGCTTCGGACCGAAGGACCTCCAGGACCTGACTTGGTCGCATATCCGCGACGAGCGCATTACGTTGCCGAGGAGCAAGACGGGCGTGTGCCAGACGTATTGCTTGTGGGAAGAGACTCGGCAGGCGCTTCAAGAAATCGCTGATAGCCGCCACGACCTCATTGCGCGGCTTGAACGCCGCGGCCGAGAGCGCACCGACGGCAACCATGTCTTCGTCACTTACTTCTGGCGTCCTTGGAACAAGGACGCGATCGCCGAGCAGTTTCGCAAGCTATGCAAGGCTGCGGGCGTTTCCTGCTACGGGTTCTACCGATTGCGGCACTGCGCCTCGACGGCCATGTCGCTGGTGGCGAACCCGCATGTGCATCGTAAGTTCATGCGGCACTCGCAACTCCAGCAGCAGGTGACGTACACGCACACGCCGGACAAGGAAGTGGACGAGGCGGTGATGCGAGCGAGGGAGAAGCTGCTTCCGGGAATCAGTGAAGATCTGGAAAGTAGTCCGCCACGGGCGGAAGCCGTTTGAATCGCGGCCGAGAGGTCCTCTCAGGGACGTGGGTGCGGTCGTGGAGGAATTCCTCCAGAGCATCCGTGCGGATACGGTACAAGGGACGCTTTTTCCTCGCCCCGATGTTGATGGCGGCAAGCTCGCCCTTGCGAATCAGGCTGCGCACCTGCTCGGCTGTGACTTTGAGGCGGAGTGCCGCCTCGTCCGGAGTGAGGAGTTCGTCTCTCTTCATGGCGCCTGATTCATCGATATGGCGCGATCGGGTCCCGTTGGTTCCCCGCTCACCGTGCATTTCAGACCTTCCCCAACCACACGACCCCCTCGTCGTCGATCTTGTCGCCTTGAACCACCTGCCGCACTCTCCTACTGAACCGCGTCGTCCAACTCATCCCACACCCTATTATTGCCCACAGCCGCGCCCGGCGAGCGTCACGAGGTTGACGGCTTGGTGATTGCTCAACGGTTGGGTGGGTTACGCGACCATTCACGACTCTGTTCGCGTGTCCAGATGTCCGCGGACATTCGGACATCCGTCCCCGGATTTGCGGCAGGCGAGCAGTTCCGCGACAATGGCCTTGTGCCGCCGGTAGGTCCGATCGGTCAGGCCGGTGTTTTCCACGTACTTCTGGCACCATTGCGCCTCCGGGCAGTTCTGCATGATGTCGACCAGAGTGCTGACGGGCCTGGGTACGCCGCACTCGTCGAACAGCTCCTCCAGAAGATCGAGATGCTTGGAACGAGCCCACGTGCGGGCCTTGATCAACGTGCGTAGCGACGGCAAGACCGGAAGCTCGGCGATCAGATCGATCAAAGCGCCGTCGTCCGGGAAGACCTGACGCATCCGTGCGATGACCTCTGCCTTGGTCGGCGCGAACTCGATCGCGTCGCACCGATCCAGGACCGCTCGAACATGCGGGTTCTTCTCCGGCATCTTGTTCAACACGATCAGCACGGGCGACGTGCAGACGAAGCTTCGCCTGCGGCCATTGAGTTTCGCGGTCGTCGTGCCCCAGCGAATGACCTTGCGGTCGGTCTCACACAGGTTTTTCAACATGTCGATGAAGTTGGCGTCCACCAGCAAGGACGAGATGTCATCGAGCACGACGCGCTGGTCGGGCTTGTCGTGAAGTCTGCAGTACACCTGGAGCGGCGACTGGCGGGCGCTGAACAGGTGGTACGGGCGGTTTCCCAGAACCTCTTTGTACGCGTGGGACTTACCGGTGCCCGGCCGCCCGAGGACAAGCAGGCAATCGAGTTCGCCGTCAAGCCATGCCCGGATGTGGCGGTGGAAGCGGTCGTACGACTGGATCTTTCGCATTCTTTGGCTCCTGGCGCGGGCGTTCAGCCTTCGATTGGATTCGCACGGCAGACGCCCGCAGTTACCTTTGAACTGCGGCCGTCTGATTAGCCCCTTGCTTGTGTTAGTTGTTAGCGGCCCGCTGATTCCAAACGGCGGCCGGATACCCGGGCACGCCGGATCCATGGTTGTCCTGCTCAGGATCAACGGAACGCAAGGCCAGGAAACACACGAGGTCGCGGATGGCCCGCTCGCGGGCCGTCTTGAACGCTTCACCCTCTTCCGTTTGCGGCGGCGGAAACGAGGTCACGATGCCGAGGATCTCCTTCACGATCGGGGTATCCTTGCACGCTTCGTGCAGCAGACGCGCGCTCTCGGCCTCGTCACTTAACAAACGGCGGACTTCGATTGACCGTTCGATGTACTCCTCCAGCGTAAGTGTGGCGAGTTTCACAAGCTTTCCTCCATTCAACTTCAGGTTGTGCGTTGACCAGCTACCGATATAGTTTCTATGCCACATTTCCAGAGAGGGTCGGCGACGGGTGGCAGATGAGTCGAACACCTGGCGATGACGGCGCATTTGCCGGTGCCCAAGTCCCGGCCTCGATCACGGCATACGCGTCGAGCCCGTCCGCCCCAAGAAAAAAGGCCCGTCCGTTTGAAAACGGGCGGGCCGGAGTGTTCGACATTTAGGCAACTCGGTCAGGCTAATCGTCGTCGTTCACGGAAGCGGCAACGGCCCGATCGGCGTGGATCATGATGTACTCGTACGCCTTCCCGGCGTGTGACGCACTTCTGAGACGCCGGGTCGAAGGTGCGCCGGGGGTTCTCGAACGGTTCGACGCCCAGGTGGGCGAGCAGGCTCTCGACCTCGACGCGATCGGCGGTTCGGGCCTCGCGAAGCTGAATGAGGGCCTCTGCGGCGTACCGGCCGTCACTGTGCGCGGCGCGACGAAGCGTCGACTCGATGCGCCACACCTGCTGGCGGCAGCGGTCGGCGATGCCCACCAGCCCGTGCCCGATCGGGCCGAGAACCTCGCGATCGTAGAAACGCTCTTCGAGCTCCCGGCAGAGCGACTGCACCTGCTCCAGGACGCGCTCGGCGGTCTTGACGCGCTCGAGTTCCGCACGCATCGCCGCCAGTTCGGTTCTGCAGGTGATCATGTCCCCGGCCGCGCCGTCGGGCCGGGACTCTGCGGAATCAGTTTGGGACGAGGAGTGCTCGTCACCCTTCTTCGACTGGGCCAGTTCCAACAGCTGCTCGAGCGGACCGTTGCCCTCTCCCGAGCGGCGTCTAGCGACGCAGGCCGAGCCGCAGAGGTCCGCGAGTAATCGGAACTTAGGTCGCTTGATTCCGGCAGGGATCTCAGGCATTCGTCGCGGTCAACTCCAATTGCAGCCGCCCGGTTCACACGTCCGTCATGCAACCGGCTGAACGCAACCGGGAGACGGACCACGGGTACTCCACGGATGCGGCAGATCAGGGCGGCGTGGTCGCAGCTGCAGCCGTTTTCCACAATGACGCCCACGGCTCTTTTGATCCGCTCGAAATCGTCTGTAGCCAAGTTGTTGACCATCAGGATGTAGCCGGTTTCGTTCGGCGCCGGGTCGGTCATGCCACGCGCAATCGCTCCCCGCCCCCTGACGAGGACGTCACCTTTGAACGTCGCTGGTTCCTGCTCCATCGTTCGTTCTCCACGTTGTGGGCCAAATCCGCCGGGAATCCGTTGCCCTCTTAATGGTAAACCCGACCGAGTCGTGAGCAGCGTCGTGGCGGTGACGGGAGGATGATTCTGGGCTTACTGTCGGCGCGCAGGCTAACGCGTTCCCCCGTCTAGCCAGATGCTCTGCCCGCGACGATCGCACCGCGCGAAGAATCGGACGGAACCGGAGAGTCCAAGGTGGATGATGCCGGTCCGCTCATCTCCGGATGCAGCGCCGCGGCGAGGCCAAGGGCGGTTGCATCGTCCGGAAGCTGAAGCGACACTGGGCACGGCCGCCGAGGAGAGCGGAGTCAGGGGCGTTGTCGGGAGTATTGGAGCCATGAGCGCCAAAGCGATGGCAGTTGTGTTGACATTGGCCTGCACCTGCCCGCGGGTGTTCGGCCAGAGTGGAGACTCTCTGGGTGAAGCACTCGCACTTGCAGGCTTGCGGCGGGCGGATCTGGGTTGGACGCCCAAGGGATGGTGGCCCCGCTTCCCGGCGAACGTTCCATACAAGCTCAGGGCGTTCGACTCCTTGTTCAGCGAGCCCCTCGATACGATCAACTATGCCCGCTTACTCGCCGAGGCGGCCAGGGATAATCTGGACCCAGCCACGATCAACGACCGGTTGGAGCGCGGGACGACGCGGCTATACCACGCTGTGCACCGGCTCGGGATCAACGCCAAGTTCGGGGGATTGCGTGGCTACACCGCCAACCTGACTGCCCAGGAGACTCCGCTTGCCGAGGCGATCCTCGCGCTTCACCGTACGGCGGGCCGTACGACCCGCCCCTTCACGTTTGCCATGGAACTGCCGTACCCGAAACTGGCCGAGGATCTTGAGGAGCGAGTTCAAGTGGTTCCAGAGGAAGCTCGGCCGGTCCTCGGCAGGCTGATTATGAACATCATAGATGCCCACCGGTGGGCTCGGCTGGCGTTTCGCAACGTACCGGCGGAAAAGCGCATCGTGGTTACCGTGTCCTTCCGGCAAGGCTGCGTGCGGGTTTTTTCTCCGGTGGCGGCCGGTCAGGGAGCAAGGCTGGCGTGCGGATGGTGGCGTTGGAGTGTGACGCGGTAGTTCCAGGGTATCCAGTTCTCGGGGTTCAGGGGTAGAGCAGCGGCGTGGCCGCGGAGTTGCGTGAGGTAGTCGAAGGGATCGACGCCGCAGAGCCGGCAGGTATGGATCAAGCTCATGAAGATGTCGCCGACGTGGGCTCCGTTCTGGGACTTGTAGAACAGGGCGTTCTTTCGATGAAGGATCGCCAGCTTGAGAGGTACGACATGATACACTCCTTAGTAAGTCCTTTATACAAAGAGGTTTAGCTGTTTCAAGTCGTCGGTTAGCGGTCGGTTGCCGGACGCTTTCATGCGGGCCACCGCCTTCTTCACCCCGTTACGCTCCAGATCCTCGAGCTTCACCACGGTTGGCAGCCCGGGGCGCGGTTGTTCCGCCGGCACAACACCCGCTTTGACCAGGCGCGTCATGCTCATCGCGCTGATGGTCAGCCTGTTAGCCCCAAATTAAGCGAGCGCAGCTGGGTTTTCGCGCCCTGGCGGCCCGGTTCG